>CADCVR010000016.1 GCA_902806205.1 uncultured Solirubrobacteraceae bacterium
CCGCGCCGCGATCCGCCGCCGCAACGCGCTGCGGGCCCGCGGCGTCCGCTTCTGCTTCCGTGCCGACGGCCGCCGCGTCTGCCGCCGCCCGGCGCCGTTCGTCTGCGTCAAGCGCGCTGACGCCCGGACGGTCTGCCGCGCCCGCCGCCGCTGAGCGTCGCGGATCCGCGTCTCCGTGGCGACTGGTGGTTCGCGGGTGCCGCGACTCGTCCGCCGGGGCGCGGCCGACGTTCGCGGACGACCGCTCAGGCGCGGACCGGGATCCCCGCGGACGCCAGGTGCACCTTCGCCTCGCCGACCGTGTACTGCCCGTAGTGGAAGATCGACGCCGCGAGCGCCGCGTCGGCTCCCGCGTTGAGCGCGTCGGCGAGGTGCTCGAGGGTTCCGGCGCCGCCCGAGGCGATCACGGGGACCGCGACGGCCTCGCTCACGGCGGTCGTGAGCGGGAGGTCGTAGCCGTCCTCGGTGCCGTCGCAGTCCATCGAGGTGAGCAGGATCTCGCCCGCGCCGCGCTCGACGGCCTCGCGCACCCAGGCGATGACGTCCAGCCCGGTCGGCGTGCGGCCGCCCGCGACGAAGACCTTCCAGTGGTCACCCACGCGCTTCGCGTCGACGGCGAGCACGACACATTGCGCGCCGAAGCGGTCGCCGAGCTCGGAGACGAGCTCGGGTCGCGCGACCGCCGCGGAGTTCACCGCGACCTTGTCGGCCCCGGCGTCGAGCACGTCCTGCGCGTCTGACACGCGCCGGATCCCGCCGCCGATCGTGAAGGGGATGAAGACGTTGTCGGCGGTGCGCCGCGCGAGCTCGACGATCGTGTCGCGCTCCTCGTGGGTGGCGGTGATGTCGAGGAAGACCAGCTCGTCGGCGCCCATCGCGTCGTAGCGCTCCGCGAGCTCCACCGGGTCGCCCGCATCACGCAGGTCGACGAAATTCGTCCCCTTGACCACGCGGCCGTCGTTGACGTCCAGGCAGGGAATCACGCGCTTGAGGTGCGGCACCCGGCTCAGGGTAGGGCACGCTCACTCGAAGGCCCACGAGGACGGCCCGGCCGCCCAGGCCGTCCTTCCCGCGCGCGTCGGCGCTCCTGCCGGCCACGCGGCACCGAGGCGCCGCACATCAGCTGCTCTTTCGCAAGAGAGCTTCTCAGGTCGGCCGCACGCGGCGCTCAGCCGCGGGGCGGGTCGAGCGCCGCCTGCCCTTCGGCGATCGTGAAGTGGCGCTCGTAGAGCGCCTTGCCCACGATGACGCCGCCGAGGTTGACCTGCCGCAAGCCCGCCAGCCCTCGGAGGTGGTCCAGCGAGCCGATGCCGCCCGAGTAGATGAAGCGCCCCCGCACGACGGCGGCGATCCGCGTGACCTCCTCGAGGTCGGGACCCGCCTGCAGCCCGTCCTTGTCGACGTTCGTGTAGATCAAGGAGCGGACCCCGCGGTTCTGCAGCCGCTCGATGACCGACTCGGCCGGCATCTGCGTCGTCTCCTGCCAGCCCGAGGTCGAGATCATCCCGCCGCGGGTGTCGACGGAGACGATGATCCGCTCACGGTAGGCCCCGAGCACGTCGTCGAGGAAGTCGATGTCGGTGAACGCCGCCGTCCCGAGGATCACGCGCTCGGCCCCGGCGCGCAGGGCGTCGCGCACCGCCGCGAGCGTCCGCAGACCGCCGCCGCACTGGACGGGCACCTGGAGCTCGGCCGCGATCTCCTCGACGTGATGCAGGTTCTTCGGCGTTCCGCCCTTGGCCCCGTCGAGGTCGACGATGTGCAGGAAGCGCGCCCCGGCCTCCACCCAGGCCCGCGCGGCCTCCAGCGGGGAGTCCTCATAGACCGTGTTCTGCGCGAAGTCGCCCTGCACGAGGCGGACCGCGCGGCCCTCGTAGATGTCGATGGCCGGGTAGAGGATCAAGCCGTGACTCTCGCGCAGAGCCTGGAGAAGTTCGCGAGCAGCGCGAGCCCGTGAGCGGAGGACTTCTCCGGGTGGGACTGCGCGCCGAACACGGTGCTCGAACCGACCACGGTGGCGAACGTCTCACCGTAGTCGGTGGTGCCGAGGACCTCCGACGGGTCGCTGGGATGCGGGGCGAAGCTGTGGACGTGGTAGAGGAAAGACGGGTTCGGCAGCCCGTCGGTCAGCGGCGACGGCTGGGTCCAGTGGACCGCGTTCCAGCCGATGTGCGGGAGGTTCAGCCCGGGGGCCTCCAGCCGGCGGACGCTGCCGCGCAGGATCGCCAGGCCCTCCGCCCCCCCGTGCTCCTCGGACTCCTCGAAGAGCAGCTGCATGCCCATGCACGAGCCGAACAACGGCGTCCGCGCGGCGGCGCGCTCGCGCAGCACCTCGTCGAGCCCGAGCTCGCGGATGATCCGCATCGCGGCGGGGAACGCGCCGACGCCCGGCAGCAGGATTCCGTCGGCGGCGCGCAGCTCGTCGTGATCGCGTGTGGTGTGAGTCCGGGCGCCGACGCGCTGAAGCGACTTCTCCACGGAGCGGCGGTTGCCCATGCCGTAGTCGACGATCGCGATTCGCGGAGCGGGCGGGGTCGAGCTCATGCGGTGAGCGTGCCCTTCGTCGAGGGCACTCCGGGCTCGGTCGGGTCGATCGCGACCGCCTGGCGGAGCGCGCGGGCGAACGCCTTGAAGGCCGCCTCGATCATGTGATGGGCGTTCGTGCCGCGCTCCACGTCGACGTGCAGCGTCAGCTTTGCGCTGTTGGCCAGCGCGCGGAAGAACTCCTCGGTCAGCTCGTGGTCGAACGTTCCCGTGGCCCCGGGCGGCAGCGCCGCGCTGAACGTGACGAAGGGGCGGCCTGAGATGTCCAGGGTGCACGACGCGCGCGCGTCGTCCATCGGGACGACCGCGTGTCCGTAGCGGAAGATGCCGCGGCGGTCGGCGAGCGCCGCGTCGAGCGCCTGCCCGAGCACGATGCCCGTGTCCTCGACGGTGTGGTGGGCGCCCGTTCCCAGGTCGCCCGTGACGGCCAGGTCGAGGTCGAGGCGGCCGTGGCGCGCGAGGAGGTCGAGCATGTGGTCGAAGAACCCGACGCCCGTCGCGCGCGTGCCCGCGCCCGTGCCGTCCAGGCCGAGGGAGAGCACGACCCGCGTCTCCTGGGTGGTGCGCTCGATCCGTGCGACCCGGGTCATCGGCTTCCATCCTGGCGCATCTCCATCGAGCTCGCGTGCCGGAGCAGGCCCTCCGCGCGCGCCACCGGCGCGCCCGCCGCCGCGAGCGCAGCGGCCGCGTCGCCGATGCGCACCTCGCTCATCCGCCGGCGGAAGTGACGGACGTTCAGCCCCGAGGCGTAGCGCGCGGCGCCTCCCGTCGGCAGGCAGTGGTTCGAGCCCGCGACGTAGTCGCCGAACGCGGTCGCACTCGCCGAGCCGACGAACACGCACGCCGCGCTGCGCACGTCGGCGGCCAGCGCCTCCATCGCCTCGCCCATGAGCTCGAGGTGCTCGGGCGCGAAGGCCTCGGCGAAGGCCAGCGCCGCCCGTGGCCCGTCGACCAGGACGGTGACCGCGACGGCCCCGCTGTCCGGCGCGTCGCGCAGCGCTGGCTCGACCGCGCCGAGCAGCGCCGGATCGTCGGAGCAGAGCACCACGAGCGTCCCCGAGCCGTGCTCGGCTTGGGCCAGCAGGTCGGCGGTGACGAGTGACGGGTCGGCGTCACCGCCCGCGACCACGAGCACGTCGGAGGGACCGAGGAAGGAGTCGATGCCGACCGTGCCGCTGACCAGGCGCTTGGCCTCCTGCCCGTAGAGCGCACCGGGCCCCGCGACGACGTCGACCCGCCGGATCGTCTCCGTCCCGTAGGCGAGCGCCGCGACGGCGTGCGCGCCCCCCATCCGGTAGACCGTGTCGACCTCGCACAGCGCGCAGGCGGCGAGCATCACGGGGTGCGAGCCACCCGCGCAGACGACGACCTCCTCGACGCCCGCGACCCGCGCGGTGATCGCGCCCATGACGACGGTGCTGGGGTACGGGCTGCCGCCGGGCGCGTAGATCGCAGCGCGCCGGACGGGGACCTCGCGCAGCGTCACGGTGTGGCCCTGCGGGAGGGTCACCAGGACGGGCCCGGCGAGGCCGGCGCGGGCGACGGTCGCGACGTTCTCGATCGCCAGCTCGAGCCCTGTGCGCACAGCGGAGTCGAGCGACGTGAGCGCGGCGTCGAGCTCGTCGGGCGCCACGAGCACGGGCATGCCGCCCGTGCGGTCGAAGCGCTCGACGTACCCGTGAAGCGCCGCATCGCCACCCGCGCGCACGGCCTCGACGATCGTCGCCACGTCCGTGGTGACCGACCTGCCGTCGGCGATCAGCGCACGCACCGGCGCGGCGTCGGCGGCCACCCGCGCCTCAACCCGCACGCAGGCGCTCCAGCACGTCGTCGATCGCCGAGGCCTTGAGCTTGTGCGCCACGGGGTTGGCGATCAGCCGCGCGGTGGAGACGAAGAGCTCCTCCCGGATCACGAGGTCGTTCTCGCGCAGGGTCGTCCCCGTGGCGGTCAGGTCGACGATCGCCTCCACCAGGCCCGTGAGCGGCGCGAGCTCGACGGAGCCCTTCACCTCCACGATCTCCGCCTGGCGTCCCGTCGCCTCGAAGTAGGCCTGCGCGGTCTTGTAGTACTTCGTCGCGACGCGCACCACGCCGAGCCGGCGCAGCGCCTCGGCGGCCGGATCCTCGCCCGCCCGGGTCGCGAGCACCATGACACAGCGTCCGTACTGGAGATCGAGCAGTTCGTAGACCTCGCGGTCGGCCTGCTCGGTCAGCACGTCCTTGCCCGTGATGCCGATGTCCGCGGCGCCCGCCTCGACGTAGGTGGCCACGTCGGAAGGCCGCATCGTCACGATGCCGACGTCCTCGAAGAGCAACTTGCGGTCGTTTCCGCGGACCTCGCTCGTGTCGATCCCGAGCGCGTCGATGAGGTCCAGCGAGTCGCGCATGAGCGCACCGCGGGGCACCGCGATGACCAGACCGCTCGCCGGGCTCACCGCTTTAGCTCCTCGGCCGCCAGCGCTTCGTGGAGGACGTCGACACCGACCGCGAAGCCCACGGCGGGCAGGGGACGTCCGAGCTGACCCATGAGCTCGTCGTAGCGCCCGCCGCCCCCGATCGGCCTGCCGATCGAGGCGTCGTAGACCTCGAACACCGCTCCCGTGTAGTACGCGAGGTCACGCGCGAGGCCGAGGTCGAGGATGACCCGCTCGGCGACGTCGTCCTCGAGGCCGGCGTGCACCTGGCGCAGGCCCTCGGCGCCCGGCAGCCCGTCGAGCACCTCCGGGCCGCCGCGCCGCTGTGGCACCTCCACCAGCATGGGGTCGAGGCCGTCCGCGGCGTGGGCGAGGCCGACGAAGTTGCGCCCGACGAGGTGATCGAGCAGCTCGGAGCGCACGCCGTCCTCCACCCCGACGGCCTCCATGAGCGCGGGGTAGATCGAGGCGTCGCCGAGGCCGATGCGGTAGTACCGCAGGCCCGTGGCGTCGAGCGCGCGGCACAGTACGGTGAGCGCCTCGACCGTCCCCCCGGGCGCCGAAGAGCCGATCAGCTCACAGCCCGCCTGGAGGAACTCGCGCATCTGCCCGCGGTGCGGGCGCACCCCGCGGTACACGTGCGCGAAGGAGGAGAACCGGAGCGGCGGCGCGACCGCGGCATAACGCGTGGCGGCGACGCGGGCGATCGGAACCGTCATGTCCGAGCGCAGTTGCAGGACGGCGCCGTGGTCGTCGAAGAGCCGGTAGACCCCCGTGTCACCGCTGATGCGGATCGCGCCCAGGTCGTACTCGATGGCCGGGGTGTAGATCTCCCCGTAGCCGAAGTGCTCAAAGACGCCCCGCAGCGCGTCGGAGACCGCGCGCAGCTCGCGCATCTCGTCGGGTAGGACGTCGCGCGTCCCGCTCGGGATGGGGTGCATCGGCTTCACGACGCGACAGGCTATGGCTTCGAGTAAGGCGGAAACGGCCACCCGGCCGCTACTCCACCACGACACGCTCGATGCGCGCGCCGAGCGAGCGCAGGCGCTCGTCGATGCGCTCATAGCCCCGGTCGATCTGCCGGATGTTGTAGATCTCGGTGCGTCCCTGGGCGCTCAGAGCGGCCAGCAGCACGGCCATGCCCGCCCGGATGTCCGGCGACTCCACGCGCGCGCCGCGCAGGGGCGCGGGACCCATCACGAGCGCGCGATGCGGGTCGGAGATATGGATCTTGGCCCCCATCGACACGAGTTTGTCGCAGAAGAACAGGCGTGACTCGAACATCCACTCGTGCACGAGGACCTGCCCCTCCGACTGCGTGGCCAGGGCGACGGCGATCGAGGTCAAGTCAGCCGGGAACTGGGGCCACGGGCCGTCCTGCACCTTGTAGACGTGACCGCCGAGGTCGCGGGCGACGAGCAGCGTCTGGTCGCCCGGCACCAGGAGGTCGTTGCCGTCGAAGGTCGTGTGCAGGCCGAGCTTCTCGAAGACCAGGCGGATCATCCGCAGGTCGGCGGGCTCGGTGTCCTTGATGCGCATCTCGCCCCCCGTCATCCCGGCCATGGCCACGAAGGAGCCGATCTCGATGTGGTCGGGGGCGATCCGGTGATCGCACCCGCCGAGCTCGCTCTGCCCGTGGACGATGAGGCGGTTGGAGCCGATGCCCTCGATCCCGGCGCCCATGCTGACGAGCATCCGGGCGAGGTCCTGGACGTGCGGCTCGCAGGCGGCGTTGCCGATGACCGTCGTGCCCGGCGTGAGCGCGGAGGCCATCAGCGCGTTCTCCGTGGCCATGACCGACGGCTCGTCCATGAAGACCTCGCCGGCGCGCAGGCGGCCGCCGGCAGCCTCGATGATGATCACGGAGTCCTCGAAGCGCTCCTCGCCGCCGAGCGCGCGGAACGCGTCGAGATGCGGGTCCAGCCGGCGCCGGCCGATGACGTCGCCCCCCGGCGGCGGCATGTTGACGCGGCCGAAGCGCGCGAGCAACGGCCCGGCCAGCAGGAAGGAGGCCCGGATGCGGTCGGCGACATGCTTCTCGATGACGGCGTCCGCGGTGACGCCGGCGGCGCACAGCGCGACGGAGTGCTCCGAGCGGCGATCGACGGTGACGCCCAGGAGCTCGAGGAGCTCGAGCATCGCCTCGACGTCGCGGATCCGCGGCACGTTGCGGACGACGACCTCCTCCGCGCTGAGGAGGGAGGCCGCGAGGATCGGCAGTGCGCCGTTCTTGTTGCCGGCCGGGACGACGGTGCCGGACAGCGCGACGCCGCCGTCGATGACGAACTTCTCCATGGGCGGGGAGGGTCGCAGGCGAGGGCCCTGTGGGGTCGGGCGGGCGGTGATCGCCTGCAGGGGCTGGGCTAGGGTGGCGGTCATGACGACGCCTCTTTCGCGCGCCGACGCCTGGACCCTTCTCACGGAATGGGTGACATCGGAGAGCCTTCGACGTCACTGCCTCGCGGTCGAGGCGTCGATGCGTGCCGTCGCCCGCCAGCGGGGTGAGGACGAGGAGCTCTGGGGCGTCACCGGCCTCCTGCACGACATGGACTACGAGCGGTTCCCGGACCTCGAGACGGGCCACCCGCGCCACGCCCTCGCCGAGCTCGACGCCCGCGACGCCGACCCGGCGATCGTCCATGCCGTCGCCGCACACGCGCCGTACCTCGGGGTCGAGCCGGCGAGCGACATGGCCCGCGCGCTGCTGGCCGTCGACGAGCTCTCCGGCTTCGTGCTCGCCGTGGCCTACGTGCGTCCCGAGGGCATCCACGGGATGACACCGAAGAGCGTGAAGAAGAAGCTCAAGACCCCCGCGTTCGCCGCCGCGGTCTCTCGTGAGGACGTCGCGCGCGGGCCCGCGCTGCTCGGGACGGAGCTCGACGACCTCATCCGGACGGTCGTCGGTGCGCTGGAGGGCGCGGCCGACGAGCTCGAGCTGCACGGCTCCGCCGCGCCGGCCGGCTGACGCGTCAGCCGACGCGCCAGCGGCCGCCGGCCTGTGCCCACGCCGCTGCGTGCTGTATGCCGCAGAACGCGTCGCCGATCCGCAGCGGTCCGCGGTGGCGGACGAGGAGGACGCGCCCGTAGCCCAGGCCGTCGCCGCACTGCGCGCAGCACCCGAGGCCGTCACCCGGCTCGTCGTCCTCGAGCAGTGCGCCGGAACGCCAGGCGCCGTCGCTCTGCGCCCACGCCACCAGGTGCTCGAGGCGACAGAACGCAGCGTGGCGCTCGGCCTCCGGCTCGGTCAGCCGCGAGCCCCTGTCGTCCGTGATCGCCACCTGGCACGCGCTGCAGGCCACCTCGCTCATGCGCGGTGAGAGTAGTGGTCCTCCGGGGATGCCCGTCGCTATCGTGGCGCGCCATGTCCCGGCCGTTGCGCATCACGCTGCTCGAGGGCGACGAGACCGGGCAGGAACTGCTGGAGCAGAGCCTCCGCCTGCTGGCGCCGGAGGTCGTCGGCGTCGAGCTCGAGCTCGAGCGCTTCGACCTCTCGCTGGAGCACCGCCGCGCGACGGGCAACCAGATCGTCGCCGACGCGGCACGGGCGATGCGCGAGTCCGGATTTGCCATCAAGGCGGCGACGGTCACACCCGAGGGCAAGGATGACGTCGGCTCACCGAACCGGCTGCTGCGCGAGCTCATCGACGGCAAGGTCATCGTCCGCACCGGCCGGCGGATCCCCGGCGTCACGCCGATCGGCGGCACCTACCACCCCATCTCGATCGTGCGCATGGCCGTCGAGGACGCCTACGGCGCCGAGGAGTGGCGCACAGGGACCCGGGGTGCTCCCGAGGAGCAGGCCTTCCGCACCGAGCGGATCACGCGCTCGACCTGCCGGGCGGTCTGCGAGTACGCGTTCCGCCAGGCGCGCAGGATGGGCGGCAAGGTCTACGGCGGACCGAAGTGGACGGTCAGCCCGGTGTACGAGGGGCTGCTGAAGGCCGAGATGGACGCGGCGGCCGAGCGCCACCCCGATGTCGCCTACCGCCCCATGCTCATCGACGCCACCTACGCGGGGCTGGTCTCGGGTTCGTCGGAGACGCCGCTGGTGGTGCCGGCGCTCAACCGCGACGGGGACTGCCTCTCGGATCTCGTCATGCCGATGTTCGGCTCGATCGCCGGCGCCGAATCCGTGCTGCTGGCCTTCGACGACGACTACCAGACGACCGTCGCGATGGCCGAGGCGCCGCACGGCACGGCGCCGACGCTCACGGGCAAGGACGTGGCCAACCCGATGGCGATGCTGCTGAGCGCCGCGGCCGTCCTGCGCTACGCCGCCGACGCCGGCCACCAGGGGTGCGAGCGCGCCTCCCGCGCCATCTATGAGTCAGTGCTGGAAGCAACCGCCGACGGCGTCCGCACCCCTGATCTCGGCGGCCACGCCGGCACGACCGAGTTCACCTCCGAGGTCGTGCGCCGCGTGCAGACCAAGATCGAGGTCTGGTCCTCCCTGGGAGCCACCGTGTAGCCGCTCACACCCAGGCTCTCCCCCCGTCCGTCGGTGCAAGACCGCTTGCAGCAAGCGGTCACGAAGACCGCCACCAGCACTGAAGTCCGCGTCGCCCGCCGCACGAACACCCCCGAGCCGTCCGGGCGGATCCGTAGCCTTGCGAACACATGTTCCCACCCGTCCCCGCCCCAGTGCCCCGACCCCCCGCTCGTTCGGTGCGGGCGATGGCCCGGCGTGCCGCCGACCTGCTCATCGCCTTCGCCACACTCGAGAGCTACCGACTGGACGACTTCCGCCGGCCAGGCTCCCGCGGGCACCCGGATGCTCTGACCGACGTCGCAGCCGCACGCGAGCGTCTGCCCCAGGACGCCCGCGCAGCAGCCGCGCCGTGGCACCAACGCGGCCCGCAGCACCCGCAACGCCAGGGCCTGCGACCGCGCGTGCGTACGCGTCCGGGCGCCAGCGTCCCGCACGAGCAGTTCTGCCTCACGCCCGTCGCAGGCCTCGCGACGGCGGGCCTCTCGCCCTCCTCGCCGCGGCGCGCGGCAGCACACGACGCCCCGGACTAGCCGCATGTCGGGGTCCGAGCGGCAGCGGCTTCACGACGACCCGGCTTCACGACGACCCTGCGCCCGCACCGCCGTCGAGCAAGCCGGGCGACCGCATGCTCCGGCGACGGGCCGCCGGCTCGCCTCGCCCCCAGTGCTGCGTGGCAAAGGCGTACAGCCTTTGAGCGACGCGCCGATCCACCCGGATCCTGAGACGAACCTGGAAATCGGAGCAGTCGGGCTCGAGTGCGAACGCGCCGCGCGTGGCGCGCGTCGCCCTCCGGCCACCAGGACGACTTAAAGGCCCCCCGCAAGCGGAGGGCCTCTCGTCCACATTAAACCGGCGGCGTCCTACTCTCCCGGGCCCTTGCGGACCAAGTACCATCGGCGCTGAGGGGCTTAACTGCTCTGTTCGGAAAGGGAAGAGGTGTTTCCCCCTCGCCATAGCCACCGGAAACTCGTGAGAGCCCGCTTGGAGGCCCTTCAAAACTGCACAGACAGCCACACTAGAACGGGTACCACGTAAGATAAAACCGTCAAGCCCTCGACCCATTAGTACCGGTCTCCTTCGCACGTCACCGCGCTTCCAGATCCGGCCTATCAACCTGGTGGTCTACCAGGGGTCTTACTCCCTCATGGGGATGGGAGAACTTATCTCGAGGCCGGCTTCCCGCTTAGATGCCTTCAGCGGTTATCCGATCCAGACGTAGCTAACCAGCGATGCCCTTGGCAGGACAACTGATACACCAGAGGTCCGTTCACCCCGGTCCTCTCGTACTAGGGGCAAATCCTCTCAATTCTCCAACGCCCACGGCAGATAGGGACCGAACTGTC
>CADCVR010000017.1 GCA_902806205.1 uncultured Solirubrobacteraceae bacterium
GGGCCGACCCTATGGTTCGAAGCGCCCACCGAGGTGCTTGGCGAGGAATCTCTCGGCCGCGGCCGCAGAGCTCACTCGGTTTTCGGGCTTGACGAGCCCGTGCCCTTCGTCGGGATACAGGAGGTATTCGTGGTCGATCCCCTTGTCTCGCATTGCGGCCACGATCTGCTCGCTCTCGGTGTGCTTGACGCGCGGGTCGTTGACGCCGTGTTCCATGAGGATCGGGATGCGAATGGCGTCGACGCGCGACAGCGGCGAGCGTGACCAGAGAAACTCCGCCTCGGTCTCGGGGTCTCCCACCCGCTGGTGAAACTGCGCGACCATCGGCTCCCAGTAGGGCGGCACTGCCTCGATCAGGGTCTTCAGGTTCGAGGGGGCGGCGCGGGCAATCGCGCAGCTGAACACCTCTGGAGTGAAGGTGGCGCCGACCAGCGCGGCGTAGCCGCCGTAGGAACCGCCCACGATCGCCACCCGCTCCCCGTCGGCCCAGCCTTTGGCCACCAGGAACTGGACGGCGTCGATCAGGTCCTCGTGCATCTTGCCGGCCCACTCCTTGTTGGCGGCGTTGAGGAAATCCTTGCCATACCCGGTCGAGCCTCGGAAGTTCACCTGCGCGCAGAGATAGCCCCGGTTGGCGAGGAATTGCGCTTCTACCGAGTAGCCCCAGACGTCGCGGTGCCAGGGGCCGCCGTGAACGCACAGCACCGTCGGCAGGCGCTCTCGGGCGGTGCCGACGGGGAATGTGAGGTAGCCCTCGATCTCAAGGCCATCGCGGGCCGAGAACGCGAAGGGCTCCATGCGCGCCAGCCGGTAGTCCGAGAGCGCCGGCCGATCGTGAAAGAGAAAGGTTGCCGCCCCCGCCTGACGGTCCCAGACGTAGTAGGACCCGGGGCCGTCGTCGACGGAGAAGGAAACCAACCACCTACGGTCGGCGTGATCGCGCCCCGTGATGGCGAAGTCGCCGTTCTCGAGGGCGCGGATCCCGTCGATGTCGGCCTGGATCGCCGGGTCTCGGACCCAGTGCTCGACGCGCGCCTTGACGACGCTCACGAGCTGCACCTCCCGGCTGTCGGGGTGCAGCGTCACCCCGGCGGCGACGTAGCGAGGTTCCTCCGCGAGGATCTCCATGCCGCCGCGGTCGAGGTCGAGGCGCAGCAGCCGGACCGTGTCGGCGCCGACGGAGGACAGCAGGTGCAGGCCGCGTCCATCGCCCGTGAAGCCCACCACGTGGGGTGCCCAGACCGTCCTGCGGGCCGACCGACAGCACCGTCGGCCACCCACCCTCTTCGGTGCCGGGCGGCCGGGCCAAGACGTCGACCCCGCCGTCGGGCCTGTGCCGCAGCGCTCCCCGGACCCGCAGCTCGGCGTCGGCCACCCACTGTGCGACCCCGAAGTTCACCGCGACCTTCTCCAGTGCGCCCGTCTGGAGATCGAGCTCGAAGACGTCGTGGAGGGCGGGGTGGTCCGGGTTCAGCGCCACGACCATCCGGGTCGGGAACCGCTTCTCGTAGGCGACGAACTGGACCTGTACCCCATCGAAAGGCGTCAGGTCCCGGCCGGCGCCGCTGTCGAGGTCCACGTCGTGGAGGCGCCAGTTCTCGTCGCCACCCTCGTCCTGCACGTAGAGGATCCGGCGGTTGTCGTGCGACCAGAAGAAGTGCCGGATCCCCCGGTCGGTGTCGTCGGT
This sequence comes from uncultured Solirubrobacteraceae bacterium, assembly GCA_902806205.1. GTDB lineage: Bacteria > Actinomycetota > Thermoleophilia > Solirubrobacterales > Solirubrobacteraceae > Paraconexibacter. Next base: position 1,688 of record CADCVR010000017.1, read on the forward strand.
CACCGATCGGAAGCGGTCGGGTGGGGCGCCGATCTCCCCCACCCAGACGTTGAGCACACCGTCGCGCGGCGCGATGTAGGCGAGACAGGTGCCGTCGGGTGAGATGCGCGGCTGGGTCTTCTCGGGGTTTCCGAAGATGATCTCGCGCGGGATGAGCGCAGGCGGGTCGACGGCCACGAAGCGGCAGCCTACGCCGCGCACTCCCCGGCTTCTTGACGAGCGAAGGTCTTCGAGTCTGATCAGCCAGCCCGGCTCGCCTCCTGGTTCCCGGGTCGCTTCCGCTCCGCGCCCACCGCTGTGGTGCGGCGGGGGCTGCGCTCGCGCACTTCTCGCCGACCGCGAAGCGGGGCCCGCCGCCCTACTCCCGCCGGCGTGCGCGCCGGATGCTCGCGAGCCGCTCGGCCTGCTGGGGCTCCTTGCCCTCCGGCGCGTAGAACCGCGTGCCGGCCAGCGCCGCGGGGAGCAGATCCTGCCCTGACACGGACCCGGGCCGGTCGTGCGGGTAGTCGTAGCCCACGCCGCGGGCTCCGGGGAGCAAGGCCTCGGGCGGGGCCTGGACGCCGTGCTCGCGCACGTGCGCCCGCGCGGAGTTCAGCGCGGCGTAGGAGGCGTTGGACTTCGGGGCGCAGGCGAGGTAGGTCGCGCACTGCGCCAGCGTGTGGGCACCCTCGGGCATCCCGACGAGCTGCACCGCGTGCGACGCCGCCACGGCGACCTGCAGGGCCTGGGGGGCGGCGTTGCCGATGTCCTCGCTGGCCAGGATGACCATGCGCCGCGCGATGAAGCGCGGATCCTCGCCGGCCTCGAGCATCACCGCGAGGTAGTAGAGCGAGGCGTCGGGGTCCGAGCCTCGTGTCGCCTTGATCCAGGCCGAGATGAGGTCGTAGTGCGCGTCGCCCTTCTTGTCGTAGCGGACCGCGCGCCGCTGCAGCGCGTCCTCGGCCAGCGCGAGGGTCACGGGCCGCTCCGGATCGGTCGCGAGGGCCAGCTCCAGCGCTCCGAGCGCCGCGCGCGCGTCACCTCCCGTGCGGAGGCTGAGGAAGTCGAGGGCGTCGGCCTCGGCCCTCGCGCCGCCGAGCTCGGCCAGAGCCCGCTCGAGCAGCACGCGCACGTGGGCCGGCTCGAGCGCTCGCAGCTCGTAGAGCGCACACCGCGACAGCAGCGCGGCGTTGACCTCGAAGCTCGGGTTCTCCGTGGTGGCGCCGATCAGCGTCACCAGGCCGGCCTCGACCGCGGGAAGCAGCGCGTCCTGCTGGGCCTTGTTGAAGCGGTGGATCTCGTCGAGGAAGAAGACCGTGGCGCCCGGGCGGTGGCGCGCGCGCTCGATCACGGCTCGCACCTCCGCGCGCCCCGCGTCGACCGCCGAGAGCTCCTCGAACGCCGCCTCGGCGCCCGTGGCCACCAGCCGCGCCAGCGTCGTCTTGCCCGTGCCGGGCGGGCCGTGGAGGATCATCGAGTGCGGGCGACCCGACTCGATGGCGGCCCGCAGCGCCGATCGCTCGCCGAGCAGATGCTCCTGCCCGACGACGTCCTGGAGCGTCGCGGGTCGCAGGCGCGCCGCCAGCGGCGCCGGGCGGGCGGGGGCCGGATCGAAGAGGTGGTCCACGCCACCATGGTGACCGGACCTGACGGCGCCGCGCCATCCCGCCCCTCTCTTGACACGCTGTCGGGCAAGTGTGCGAGGGTCGTCGGGGATAGGAGGACTCGGATGGCATCCACCCGCTCGGCGCCGGACCCCGGCGTAGAGATGCTCGCGGTACGCAACCTGGAGGTGGTCTACGACGATCTCGTGCTCGTGCTGCGCGGGGTCTCGCTCACGGTCGCCGACGGTGAGATCGTCGCGCTGCTCGGAGCCAACGGGGCGGGCAAGACGACGCTCCTGCGTGCCATCACGGGCCTCCTGGACATTCACCGGGGCAAGGTGACGAAGGGCGGCGTGGCCCTGCAAGGCACCCCGATCGAGAAGCTCGACGCTCCCGCGATCGTGCGCCGCGGCATCGCCCAGGTCATGGAGGGCCGGCGGATCTTCTCCGAGCTCACCGTGGAGGAGAACCTGCGCACGGGCGCCTACACGCGCAAGGGCCGCGGCGAGATCGCGGAGGGCTACGCGCGGGTGCTCGACCTCTTCCCGGTGCTCAAGGACCGGCGCTCCTCCACGGCCGGCTACCTCTCGGGGGGCGAGCAGCAGATGGTCGCGATGGGCCGCGCGCTGATGGCGGCGCCGAAGCTGTTGCTGCTCGACGAGCCGTCGCTGGGCCTGGCCCCGAAGATCGTGGAGCAGATCCGGGACATCATCGTCGAGGTCAACCGGCAGAAGACCAGCGTGCTGCTCGTCGAGCAGAACGCGCAGATGGCGCTCGGGATCTCCACCCGGGGCTATGTCATGGAGACGGGCAGGATCGTCAAGGACGGCCCGGCCGCGGCGCTGCTCGCCGACGAGGACATCAAGGAGTTCTACCTCGGCATCACCGGCGACACGGGCCGCAAGTCCTTTCGCGAGGTCAAGAGCTACCGGCGCAAGAAGCGGTGGGCGGCCTGACCGGGGAGGTCGCCCCGCTTCCCGTGGCCGGCCACGAGCGGCCCGGGCCGAGCGAGCCCGCGCTGCTGGAGGTCACCGACCTCGGCCTGCGCTTCGGCGGGGTCAAGGCGCTCGACGGCGTGACGTTCGACGTGCGCCGGGGCGAGCTGTTCGCGGTGATCGGACCCAACGGGGCGGGCAAGACGTCGATCTTCAACTGCATCAACGGGGTCTACCGCCCCCAGCGCGGCACGATGACCCTCGAAGGCACCGACCTGACCAAGAAGGGCCCCGCGGAGATCGCCGGGCTCGGGGTCTCGCGCACCTTCCAGAACCTCGGGCTGTTCGAGAACCTCTCCGTGGTCGACAACCTCATGCTCGGGCGCCACCACCTCATGCGGACGGGGTTCCTGGCGGGGATGGCCTGGTGGGGCCGCGCCAAACGCGAGGAGATCGAGCACCGGGAGGCCGTCGAGCGCGTCATCGAGCTGCTCGAGCTCGAGCCGTTCCGGCGCCAGCCCGCCGGCAAGCTGCCTTACGGCGTGCAGAAGCGCCTCGAGCTCGGCCGGGCGATCGCGATGGAGCCCAACCTGCTGCTGCTCGACGAGCCCGTCGCGGGTATGAACCTCGAGGAATCCGAGGACATGGCGCGCCACATCCTCGACGTGCGCGACCGGCTCAACCTCGCGATGATCCTCGTCGAGCACCAGATGGCGCTCGTCATGGACCTCGCCGACCGCGTGATGGCCATGGACTTCGGCGTGCCGATCACCGTCGGAACGCCGGAGCAGGTCCAGGGCGACCAGCGCGTCATCGACGCCTACCTCGGGGCCGCCGCGTGAGCAGCGCCGCTTCGCTTCCCGGGCACCTCCTGCGCCACGCCGCCGAGCGCCCGGGCGCCGTCGCGCTGCGCGACAAGCACCTGGGCCGCTGGCGCGAGACGACGTGGAAGGCCTACGCCGAGCGGGTGGCCCGCGCCGCGGGCGGGCTGCGCGCGCTGGGCGTCGCGCCGGGCGACCGCGTGGCCGTCCACGCCGAGAACCGGGTGGAGTGGGTGATCGCGGACCTCGCCGTGCAGGCCATCGGCGCCATCACGGTCGGGATCTACCCCACGAGCCCCGCGGCCGAGGTGGAGCACGTGCTCGCGCAGTCGGGCGCGAAGGTGCTCGTGGCCGAGGACGAGGAGCAGCTCGACAAGGCCCTCGCCGTCCGCGGCGGCGTGCCCGAGGTCGAGCGGCTAGTCGTCATGGATCCTCGCGGCGTGCGCGAGGAAGGGGTCGTCCTGTGGGCCGACGTGGAGGCCGGCGATCCGATCGACCTGGAGGCCGCCGTGGCCGCGCTGGAGCCGGGCGCTCCCGCGATCATCGTCTACACGAGCGGGACGACGGGCCCGCCGAAGGGAGCGATGATCACCCACGCGAACCTCGTCTACGCGGGAGCGGCGTCGGGCAAGGCGTTTGCGACCGGGCCTCAGGACTCGAGCCTGAGCTACCTGCCGCTCTCCCACATCGCCGAGCGCTTGTTCAGCGTCGTCGGCGCCGTTCACGCGGGCTACGCCGTGCACTTCGGCGAGGGCCCGGAGACGTTCCCGCAGGATCTCCGCGAGGTGCAGCCGACGCTCTTCCTCGGGGTCCCGCGCGTGTGGGAGAAGATGCTCGCGGGCGTCGAGGTGCGCATGGCCGACGCGACGCGGCTCAAGCGGACGGTGTACCGCGCGGCGCTCAAGCACGGCCGCGCCCAGGCCGCGGGGCGGATGAGGGGCGCGGCGCCCGATCTGGCCGACCGCGTGTGGGGCGCCGTCCTGTACCGCCCGCTGCGCGAGAAGCTGGGGCTCCTGCGGGTCCGCGCCGCGATCTCGGGCGCCGCGCCGATCGCGCCGCAGGTGCTCGAGTTCTTCTGGGCGCTCGGGGTCCCGATCCGGGAGGGCTACGCGATGACGGAGAACACCGCGACGTGCACCTACACGCCCGCGGGCGACGTGCGCATCGGGTGGGTCGGCCCGGCCCTGGAGGGCGTGGAGCTCAAGCTCGACGACGGGGAGATCCTCACCCGCTCTCCCGGCGTCTTCGCGGGCTACTGGAAGAACCCGGAGGCGACCGCCGCGGCCGTGGATGAGGAGGGATGGCTGCACACGGGCGACGTCGGGGTTCTCTCCCCGGACGGGTTCCTCAAGATCACCGACCGCAAGAAGGACATTCTGATCACGGCGGGCGGCAAGAACATCGCCCCGAGCGAGATCGAGAACCGGCTGAAGGTCTCGCCGTACGTCCGCGAGGCGATCGTGCTCGGCGACGGCCGCAAGCACCTCGCGGCGCTGATCGGGATCGAGGGGGACACCGTCAGCGACTGGGCGGCCCGCCAGAACCTCGGCTTCACGACTTACGCCGACCTTGCGGGCAAGGCCGAAGTCCGCGGGCTCGTGCAGGCGTGGGTCGACGAGGTCAACGCAGACCTCGCGCCACCCGAGCAGGTCAAGAACTTCACCGTCCTGCCCAAGGAGCTCGACCACCAGGACGGCGAGCTGACCGCCACCCAGAAGGTCAAGCGCTCCGCGATCGCCGCGCAGTTCTCCGACGAGGTCGAGGCGCTGTACGCGTGAGCGAGTTCCTGCAGCTGTGCTTCAACGGCACCGCGCTCGGCGCGCGCTACGCGCTCGTGGCGCTCGGCTTCGTGATCATCTATCGCGCGACGGGCGTGATCAACTTCGCCCAGGGCGGGCTGCTGGCCCTCGGGGCCTACCTCGCCTACGCGCTGAACGACACCGCGGCGCTGCCGTTCGCCCTCGCGGTGATCGGCGCGGTGATCGCCTCGGGGCTGATCGGTGCCGCCACGGAGCGGGTGGTGCTGCGCAAGATGGTCGGCCAGCCCGTGTTCGCCGTGGTCATGGTCACGATCGGGATGCTCTTCATCCTCGAGCAGACGATCACCTCGATCTGGGGCTTCGAGGCGCTGAACCTCGGCGACCCGTGGGGGGTGCAGATCGTCCGGGCCGGCGACGTCGTGCTCGCCCAGCGCGACCTCTGGACCATCGGGATCGCCGGGGCCGTGCTCGCGGCGTTCTTCGCGTTCTTCCGCTTCTCGAAGCTCGGAGTCGCCATGCGCGCGACCGCGTTCGACCAAGAGGCCGCCCTGGCGCAGGGCATCTCGGCCCGGCGGGTCTTCGCGGTCTCCTGGGGGATCTCGGGCGCCCTGGCCTGCCTGGCCGGGGTGACCCTCGCGGCGGGGCCCGCGGCGCTCTCGCCCGGAATCGGCGCGGTCGCGCTGATCGCGTTCCCGGCGATGATCGTCGGCGGACTGGATTCCCCGGTCGGAGCGGTGCTCGGCGGCCTGATCATCGGCATCACCCAGGCGCTCACCACGGGCTACCAGGAGGACCTGTTCGGGTGGGCGGGCGCGAACTTCGCCGCGGTGATGCCCTACGTCGTGATGGTGCTCATCCTGCTCGTGCGGCCCTACGGGTTGTTCGGCACCCGGGAGGTGCGACGGATTTGAGCTTTCGCCGCACGCCCCGGGTGCACGGCCTGATGACCCGGAGCTACGCCGACGACCTGCGGCTGTTCGGCTCGGGGAAGGCGAAGCTCGGGCTGCTCGCCCTCGTGCTCGCCTACCTCGGGCTGCCGTTCTTCCTGACCAGCGACTTCTGGCTCTCCGTGCTCGACTACGCCGGCATCGCGGCTATCGGGGCGCTCGGACTGAACCTGCTGACGGGCTACACGGGTCAGGTCTCGCTGGGCCACGCGTTCTTCATCGGCCTCGGCGCCTACGCGGCGGCGCAGCTCGGCGGCCCGGACGCGCTGAACCTTCCCCTGCCGCTCTGGCTGCTCGGCGCGGCCGTCTTCGGGGTGCTCGTCGGGGCGCTCATCGGCCCCTTCGCCCTGCGCCTGCGGGGCAACTACCTCGCGATCGTGACCCTCGGGCTGATCTTCCTGGGAGAGCATCTCTTCCGCAACCTCAAGGAAGTCACGGGTGGCAACTCGGGGACGAACGTGGACACCACCGCGACCCTCGGCGGCCTGGACTTCAAGGATCTCGCGCTCCTGGGGGAGAACTTCTCCTTCAACCAGGGCTACTTCTGGCTCATCTGGGGCCTCGTCGGCCTCGTCGCGCTGCTGGTCAAGAACCTCGTCCGGACCCGCCCAGGCCGCGCGCTGCAGGCCGTGCGCGACCGCGACGTCGCCGCGGAAGTCGTCGGAGTGCAGCTCGGGCGCTATAAGGTCGGGGCGTTCGCGGTCAGCTCGGGGCTCGCCGCGCTGGCCGGCGCGCTGCTGGGCTCCTACCAGCAGTTCGTCTCGCCCGACGAGTTCAGCCTGTTCCTGTCGATCCAGTACATCGCGATCATCATCGTCGGCGGCGTCGGGACGGTCTTCGGCTCGATCGTCGGCGCGCTCGTGCTCGGCGGGCTGCCCGGGCTGATCGACAAGTACTCCGCGTCGATTCCCGGGGTCTCGACGGGCTCCGGCGACAGCGGGTTCATCTCGGTCTTCTCGCTCAACCAGGCCATCTTCGGCCTGTTGATCGTTCTCTTCCTCGTCTTCGAGCCCCGCGGCCTGGCCGCGGTGTGGCTGCGGGTAAAGGCGTACTTCAAGGCGTGGCCGTTCTCGTACTGACGTGGTGGCCGTGGGTCAAACAAGATGAGGAGATGCACATGAGAAGTTCACGGATGTGGGCCGCGGCGGCGGCTGCGGCGATGCTCGGCGTCGCGGGCTGTGGCGGGGCGGACAGCGAGGAGGGCGGCTCGGGCGGCTCGGCCGCGAAGAAGGGCGAGGCGCCCAAGACCGTTCCCGGCTTCGACGGAAACAAGATCAGGGTCGGCGCGCTTTCGCCGCTCTCCGGGCCGGTCGCGGTGATCGGCAAGCCGCTCACGAACGGCAACCAGATCTTCTTCGACGCCCTGAACAAGAGGGGCGGGATCGCGGGCAAGTACAAGGTCAAGCTCGTCCAGGAGGACACCCAGTACAAGCCCGACGTCGCGGTGCAGCGCTACAACCGCCTGAAGAACGACGTGGTGGCCTTCACGCAGATCCTCGGAACCCCGTCGGTGCTCGCGGTTCTCCCGCAGCTCAAGCGCGACAAGATCATCGGTGCGCCCGCGTCGCTCGACGCGTTCTGGGTGCGCGAGCCGAACCTTCTACCCGTGGGCGGCCCCTACCAGGGACAAGCGATCAACGGCCTGGACTACTACGTCAAGAACGGCGGCGAGGGCAAGAGGATCTGCTCTCTGTCGCAGGACGACGCCTACGGCGAAGCCGGCAAGGAGGGCGTGGACTTCGCGGCCGAGAAGCTCGCGTTCAAGCTCGCGAGCGCGCAGAAGTTCAAGCAGGCAGACAAGGACGTCACGGGCCAGATCCAGGCGCTGGCCAAGGCGAAGTGCGACGCGGTCTTCCTGACCTCGCTGCCGTCGGACTCCGGGACGATCTGGGGCACGGCGGCCAAGCTGGGCTTCGCGCCGCGGTGGATCGGTCAGTCGCCTTCGTGGATCGACGAGCTCGGGGCCTCCCCGCTGAAGGAGTACCTCGCCAAGACGGTCTGGATCGTGGCCGAGGGCACCGAGTGGGGCGACGACTCCGTAGCCGGCATGAAGCAGATGGTCGCCGACGTCGAGCGGTTCGACCCCAAGCAGGACCCGGACTACTACTTCTCCTTCGGCTACGTGCAGGGCAAGGCGATGGCCGCCGTGCTGGAGAAGGCCGTCGAGCTCGGCGACCTCTCACACGAGGGGGTGCTCAAGGCGTCCGAGGAGCTCGGCGAGGTCGCGTTCGACGGGCTGTTCGGTGACTACACCTACGGCGCGCCGGAGGAGCGCAAGCCGCCGACGCAGTCGACGATCTTCAAGGTCGACGCGGCCAAGCCGTACGCGCTGGGGACGCTGGAGAAGGACTACGAGTCCGACGCGGTGAAGGACTTCGAGTACAAGGCGCGCTAGAAGCAGCCTCGCGGATCCCCTCGCGCCGGCGGGGGGATCCGGCAGGGCTCGGCGAAAGCCCTAACATGAATCCCGTTCACCTCCCTCCCTCCCCGAACGAGGACTCCACATGGCCACCACGGAAGCGCTCGTCTTCGACGCGATCCGCACGCCCCGCGGCAAGGGCAAGTTCAACGGCTCCCTCCACGCCACCAAGCCGGTCGACCTCGTGGTCGGCCTGATGCACGAGACGCTGATCCGCAACCCGAAGCTCGATCCCTCGGTCGTCGACGACGTCGTGCTGGGTTGCGTGACCCCGGTCGGCGACCAGGGCGCGGACATCGCCAAGACGGCCGCGATCAAGGCCGGCCTGCCGGACACCGTGGCCGGCGTGCAGATCAACCGCTTCTGCGCCTCGGGTCTCGAGGCGGTCAACATGGCGGCCCAGAAGGTGGCCTCGGGCTTCGAGGATCTCGTCCTCGCCGGCGGCGTGGAGTCGATGTCCCGCGTCCCCATGGGGACCGACGGCGGCGCCTGGGCGATGGATCCCGAGACGAACTACGACACGGGGTTCGTCCCGCAGGGCATCGGCGCGGACCTCATCGCGACCATCGAGGGCTACTCGCGCGAAGACGTCGACACGTTCGCCGCCCGCTCCCAGGAGCGTGCCGCGCAGGCGCGCGAGGCCGGCCACTTCGACGGCTCGGTCATCCCGGTCAAGGACCTCAACGGCCAGGTCGTCCTCGCCCAGGACGAGTTCATCCGCCCGGGCACGACCGTGGAGACGCTCTCATCGCTCAAGCCCTCGTTCGCCGGCATCGGCGACATGGGCGGCTTCGACGCCGTGGCGTTGCAGAAGTACCACTGGGTCGAGCGAATCGACCACGTCCACCACGCGGGCAACTCGTCGGGCATCGTCGACGGCGCCGCGCTGGTCACGGTCGGCAACGCGGCAGTCGGCGAGCGCCTGGGCCTGGAGCCCAGGGCCCGCATCGTCGCCACCGCGCTCTCCGGAGCCGACCCGACGATCATGCTCACGGGCCCCGGGCCCGCGTCGAAGAAGGCGCTGGCCAAGGCGGGCCTGACTCCCGAGGACATGGATCTCGTCGAGATCAACGAGGCGTTCGCCGCCGTGGCCCTCAGGTTCGTCAAGGACCTCGACCTCGACCTGGAGAAGGTCAACGTCAACGGCGGTGCGATCGCCATGGGCCACCCGCTCGGCGCGACCGGCGCGATGATCCTCGGCACCCTGATCGACGAGCTGCACCGCACGGGCGGCCGCTACGGCCTCTGCACCCTCTGCGTCGGCGGCGGCATGGGCATCGCGACCGTCGTGGAGGCGCTGTAGCCATGGCGGCTTCGACGATCACCTACGAGCGCGGCCAGGACGGCGTCGTCGTCCTCACCCTCGACGACCCGAACCAGTCGGCGAACACCATGAACGCCGATTACGTCGCCTCCATGGGGGAGACCGTCGACCGCCTCGAGGCGGAGAAGGACGACATCACGGGCGTCGTCGTCACCTCCGCGAAGAAGACGTTCTTCGCGGGCGGCGACCTCAACGACCTCAAGCGCGTCGGGCCCGAGACCGCGGCGGAGTTCGCGGCCGGCATCGAGACCGTCAAGTCGCAGCTGCGCCGGCTGGAGACGCTCGGCAAGCCGGTCGTCGCCGCCATCAACGGCGCGGCGCTCGGCGGCGGGCTCGAGATCGCGCTGGCCTCCCACCACCGTATCGCGGTGGACGACCCCAGGGTCCAGCTCGGCTTCCCGGAAGTCCAGCTCGGCCTGCTGCCGGGCGCGGGCGGCGTCGTGCGCTCCGTGCGGATGCTCGGCATCGTCGACGCGCTGATGAAGCTGCTGCTGCAGGGCCAGCGCGTGCGGCCGGACAAGGCGCTCGAGATGGGGCTTATCTCCCAGGTCGTGTCGTCGCCCGACGAGCTGCTCGGGGCGGCGAAGGAGTGGATCGCGGCGAACGCCGAGGCCGTGCAGCCGTGGGACGTCAAGGGCTACAGGATCCCGGGCGGCACGCCGTCGAGCCCGGCGCTCGCGCAGAACCTCCCGGCGTTCCCGTCGAACCTGCGCAAGCAGCTCAAGGGCGCGAACTACCCGGCACCGAAGGCGATCATGGCGGTCGCCGTCGAGGGGGCGCAGGTCGACGTGGACACGGCGCTGAAGATCGAGGGGCGCTACTTCACGAGCCTCGCCGTGGGGCCGGTCGCCAAGAACATGATCCAGGCGTTCTTCTTCGACCTGCAGGCCGTCAACGGCGCGCGCGGCCGCGCGGCCGACGCGGGGACCCACACCGTCGAGAAGGTCGTGGTCCTCGGGGCGGGCATGATGGGCGCGGCGATCGCCTACGTGTGCGCCAAGAGCGGCATCGAGGTGGTGCTCAAGGACGTCACCCGGGAGGCGGCCGATCGCGGCAAGGGGTACTCCAGGGCCCTGGTCGACAAGCAGGTCGCCCGCGGCCGCTCGACGCAGGAGCAGGGCGACCTGCTCCTGGCGAGGATCACCGCCACGGCGGACGCCTCCGACGCCACGGGCGCCGACCTCGTCATCGAGGCGGTCTTCGAGGACCCCCAGGTCAAGGCGCAGGTCTTCGCCGAGATCGAGCCGCACCTGGCGCCGGACGCGCTGCTCGGCTCGAACACCTCGACGCTGCCGATCACGGAGCTGGCCGGAAGCGTCTCGCGCCCCGCCGACTTCATCGGGCTGCACTTCTTCTCTCCCGTGGACAAGATGCCGCTCCTGGAGATCATCCGGGGCGAGAAGACCGGGGAGGAGGCGCTCCACCGCGCGCTCGACCTGGCCAAGCAGATCTCCAAGACGCCGATCGTCGTCAACGACGCGCGCGGCTTCTTCACCAGCCGCGTGATCGGGACGTTCATGAACGAGGGCATCGCGATGCTCGCCGAGGGCATCCCGGCGCCGACGATCGAGCAGGCCTCCTCGCAGGCGGGCTACCCCGCGCCCGTGCTCCAGCTCTCCGACGAGCTGAGCCTGGAGCTGATGGCGAAGATCCGCAAGGCGGGCAAGGACGCCGTCGAGGCCGACGGGGGCACCTGGACCGACCACCCGGCCTTCGCGGTCATCGACGCGATGATCGCGGCCGGCCGTCCGGGCCGCGTCAGCGGCGCGGGGTTCTACGAGTACGCCGAGGGCAGGCGCGCCGGCCTGTGGCCCGGACTGCGCGAGACGTTCCCGGTGCACGTCGACCCGTCGCAGATCTCCCTGCGCGACCTCGAGGAGCGGATGCTCTTCGTCGAGTCGCTCGAAACGGTCAGGTGCATGGACGAGGGCGTCATCGAGTCGGTCGCCGACGCCAACATCGGCTCGATCATGGGCATCGGCTTCCCGGGCTGGACCGGCGGGGTGCTGCAGTACGTCAACGGATACGCCGGCGGTGTGGCGGGCTTCGTCGTACGCGCGCGCGAGCTGGCCGCGCAGTACGGCGAGCGCTTCGAGCCGCCTGCCTCACTCGTGGCCAAGGCCGAGGCGGGCGAGACGTACTCCGATTCGCCCGCGATGGTGTCGGCCTGAGAGCGGGACGGACGACGCATCGAGTGGTCGGTTGCCCCGTTGGAGCGGGCGAAGGCGACGACTCGACGGCAGCGGGCAGCCCGAGCCCATCACCCAAGCGTGAGTAGCGACGCGGCAGACGCCTTCGCCGGCCCGGCTGAGCGCGGGGCATCGGGTGCGTCTCGGTGGATCGCGAGCTCGGGTTGGCCGAGGGTTGTGCCGACGCGCGTGGCGATCGGGCCTACGATCGCTCCCATGCCCGAGTCACCGTTCGCCACGCTCATGCGCTGGGAGGAAGCGGGCGCCCACTGGCGCGTGCGCCGCCTGGCCCGGGACGAGGCGGTGGTCGAGCTGCTGTCGTGCCTCGGTGAGCCGGTGGATCAGCTCCGCTCGGCCGATCCGCAGTTCGTGGACTACCTCGCGCACCGGCCGGCTTCCTCGGACTGACGCGCCGTGGGGCGCGGACCCGCTCCGGCGAGGCCTCCTGCGGTACCGGCCGGGCACCATTCGGGTCAGTGGGTCAGTGGGTCAGTGGGTCAGTGGGTCAGTGGGTCAGTGGGTCGGTGGGTCGGTGGGTCGGTGGGGCACCGCGGAACCGTCGGTCGCAGGTCGGCGATCGACGGGCAGCCACCGCCCTCGCAGCAGCCTTCGATCTTCTGGCGGCAGTCGCGGCACCACCACGCCGAGCGCATCCAGAAGAGCGCGTGCTCGCGGCCGGTCATCGCGCAGATCACAGGCCCATCGTCGCGCCGGGAGCGGACGCTCGTCGCCCGGCTGGCGGCGACGGGTCGTGGACGAGAGGCGGCGGGCTCGACGTGGAGCGGCAGTCGTCGAGGAAGTCCGGGCGAACAGTGGTTCGACCCGAGCCCGCGCGGACCTAACCATCGTCTGCGGCGACGCCGGGGCGCCTGCCCTGCGGCAGGCCCGCGCCCTTGCGTTGGAAGACCTCGAGCAGCTCGTTCTCGTGCGCGACGCGTCCCTGCGCGCCGTCGAGCTCGCGGAACGCGAGCTTCAGGGTCCGGACTCCGTCGGGGGAGTGCGTGGCGACGAGTGCGGCCAGCCGCAGTGCGGCGCCCTCGGCGTCCTCGGCCGGCACCGTGTCGTGGACCAGGCCGATCGCCGCCGCCTCCTCGGCGCCGATCGTGCGCCCGGTGAAGATCAGCTCCTTGGCCCGCGCCACGCCCACCAACGGCGTCAGCCTCGCGGGACCGACGGGGACCCCGAGCCGAGCGCCCGCCCACGCGAGCTGCAGGTTGTCACCCGCGATGCGCAGGTCGCAGCCGGCGACGATCTCGGCACCGCCGCCGACGCAGTTGCCGACGCAGACGGCGATCGTCGGCAGCGGGAACGCCTCGAGCGCGGTGAGGAAGCGCGAGAACGACTGCATCCGCGAGATGCCACCGGCGTGGTCGAGCTCCTCCGTCACATCGACACCCGAGCAGAGCGCCCGCGCGGACGTCGTCGAGAGGACCACGACGCGCAGCTCCTCGTCGACCGACAGGCGCTCGAGTGCTTCGACCAGGTCGGACAGCAACGCCGAGTCGAGCGCGTTGCGACGCTCCGGGCGATCGAGGCGAAGCACCGCGATCCCGGCTGTGACCGCGAGGTGCTGGAGCGATCCCACGCCGTCATGAAAGCCAAGACGCGCCGCTGGCGCATCCTGCCCTCGGTCGGTGTCATCGTCAGGGTGCCCGTGCCTGGTCACGCTGGACGCTCCTGCAGCTTGAACTGGCTGAGCGCTCCCGGGCGAGGACGACGAACCGCGATCCTCGCGGTGTCGAGGATCGCGCCGGCGCCCTGCTGACTCGCGGATGGCGAGATCGACGCCGAAGCCGGGTGGACGCGGCACGCCCGCTGCGCCACCTTCTACTGCATGACGAGCTGGTCTGGTTGCGGAGCGTGGCTCCGGCGCCTGCCGAGAGGGTGCGCGCACGCGTTGAGGCTCACGTCCACTCGCACCTGTTCCGGCGCGACCTGCGCGAGGTCTCGACCGTCGGCCTCGACGACGAGCGCAAGGCCCTCGTGATCGAGCCCGCGGACGGCGTGCGGACGATCGAGCGCTCCTAGCGTCATGAGCGAGCGGCTGCGATCGATCGTCGAGCAACTCGCCATCCGGCCGGGTGACCGGGTGCTCGAGATCGGATGCGGGCATGGAGTTGCGGCGACGCTCGTCTGCGAGCGCCTCGAGGCAGGCCATCTGACGGCGGTCGACCGCTCCGCGAAGATGATCGCCGCCGCGACCCGCCGAAACGCCGCCTACATCGAAGGCGGCAAGGCCGAGTTCCTCGTCGCGACCCTTGAGGATCTCGAGCTGGGAGACCGCCGCTTCGACAAGGTCTTCGCGGTCCGCGTCGGCCTGTTTCACCGCGACCCCGATCGAGCTCGCAGCCTCGTCGAGCTCTGGCTCGCCCCCGGCGGCACCAGCTCGGCCTTCTTCGACCCGCCGTCCCATCGCGCGCCGCGGTAGTGGGCCGCGCAGCCGTGACCGTCTCTCGGGCACCGCTCCGATCGCGCCGAGCCGGCCGCCCGGTACGGCGAGCGCTTCAAGCCGCCGGCCCCGCTCGTGGCCATAGGTCTAGACGGTCATGACGCGCTCCGACGCGCCCGCGATGGCCGCGGCGTAGAGCGTGCATCGAGTCGTCGGTTCGACCTCTCTGGAGGCGGCAAACCGACAACTCGACGGGACGGCGGTCTGGCGACGTCGAACTCAGCGAACGCTCTTCGGGGCCGCCTTCGGAGCGCTCGACGCCGCACGGCGCAACAGTCCTCGGAAGCCGGCCGGAGCTTCGGGTAGTCCAGGAACTGCGGATCGGCCGAGCCCAGCCGATCCACCGGCTCGCCGAGGCACGACAGCAGCTCGACCACCGCCTCGCCCCTGGGCCAGGCGACGCACGCGCCAGTGGGCGCCCGCCTCTCCCAGCCCATGAGCGTGGCGAGCGGGGACTCGGGTCAAGCTCTTGGCGGTGCTGGGCGCTCCTATCGCCCGGGCTGCGTGGGGGACCGGCTGCCGGGCGAAACCGATCGCTTCCGCGGGGGTCTTCATCCGTGCGCAAACGCTTGGGCAACGGGCTCCGTATGCGACCCGATGCTCCCGATCGTTGCCTGTCGCCGGAGCAGCAGCCCCAGCGTGACCGTCGTGCTCAAGCGTCCCGCGGGACGCCGCGCTTCCGCCACCTGAAGGGGACGAGCAGGATTCGCTGTCCAGGTGTGCCGTCCCAACTGACTTGGAGGCCGTGCTCGGTTGCCGTGTCAGCAACGAGTCGACCGACGGCGACTGTCTCGGCGGCATCGCCGCTGAAGGCGCCGAACGCCAGGTGCAGGCCTTCCCCATCCTGTGCGTGCGCGAGATCTTGACCATGAAAGAAGCAGTAACCGAAGCACTGCGGCCCCGGCCCACCGCGAGCGGCGCATAAGGCGTCGACGTCCTCGAATCCGTCACTCATCGTCAGGCCGGCGTTCTCGACAGCGGCCAGACCGGAAGCGTTGAGCCGCGCGAAGATCGTAGTAAGCCGGTCACAGTCGGTCTCAGCCGACCACGCTGCCTCCGCGACCGACTTGCGGGTGAGTTCCGCGTCGATGAACGCGGTCGCGTCGTCTGCGTCGATGTCACCCGGCGCGTAGAGCTCTTCGGTGACGATCGCCACCAACTGGTTGCGCGAGTGGATCCCCGACCACACCGCTGGCCGGATCTCGTCCTGCTGCTCGGTGCTGAGGCTCATAGCGACGAATCGATCGTATGGGAACCTGGACTCAAGTCGCGCGACGTGACTCGGGCACGCCGCAGGCAGCTTCAGCGACGCTCAAGCGCGGTGGTCGTCGAGCCGCCGCTCGACGTCGGGCGGTCCCCTTGGCTCTCTCTTGCGCAAGTTGCGGCTGTGGGTACGCCGGGAGATCGCGTGCGATCCGCCCCGGGGCTACGGTGCCGGGAGTGCAGCGCGCCCTCACCCTGCTGGCCTCCGTCTTCGCCGATCCCGGTGCTCCGGGGGCCGACGCGGCGCTCGACGCGCTGCGCGCCCGCTGGTCTGTGTTCGCCCCGGAGGAGCGCGAGGCATTGACGCCGCTGGCCCGGCTCGCGGCCGGGCGCGTGAAGGCCGCGGCGCCCGCGCCCGTCCCGGCGACCGACGACGACGAGGACGGCTACCTCGCCTCCCTCGCCGGGCCGGACGGCGGCGACGAAGCCGGCCCGGGCGCCCTGCCGGCGCGGGTGAGCGGTCAGGACGACCCCCTCGGCGGCGACCTCTTCTCGATGGCCACCCCCGCACCACCTGCGTCCGCCGCGCCGCCGAAGCCGCGCACCCCGCCGGCGGACGTCACGCCCGAGCAGCTCCTGGGCCTGCTCGGGTTGCGTGCGTTCCGGCCCGGGCAGCGCGAGGCGGTGCAGGCGGCGCTCGACGGGCGCGACGCGCTCGTCGTCATGCCGACGGGCGGCGGCAAGAGCCTCTGCTACCAGTTGCCCGCGCTCGCGGGGGACGACCTGACCGTCATCGTCTCGCCGCTCATCGCGCTCATGCGTGACCAGTGTGCGCGGCTCACCGGCCTCGGCCACCCGGCGGTGATGCTCGCCTCGGGCGGCGACGGCTCGGCCAATCGCGATGCGCTCGGCCAGATCCGCGACGGCCGCGCCAAGATCGTCTTCGCCGCGCCGGAGCGCTTCGCGAGCGGGCCGTTCCGGGCCGCGCTGCGGCACCGGGCGCTCGCGCTGTTCGTCGTCGACGAGGCCCACTGCGTCAGCGAGTGGGGCCACGATTTCCGCCCGGACTACCTGCGCCTAGCCGCGGTCATCGCCGAGCTCGGCCACCCGCCCGTGATGGCCTGCACGGCGACCGCGACGCCGAAGGTCGCCGAGGAGATCGTCGCCCGCCTGGCCCTGCGCGAGCCAGAGCGGGTGCGCTCGGGCTTCGACCGGCCCAACCTCTCCTTCGACGTCTTGAGCTTCGACGGCGAGGGCTCCGTCGCGCGCAAGCGGGCCACGCTCGTCGCCGGTGTGGCCATGGAGGAGAACCGGCCCGCCGTCGTCTACTGCGGGACCCGCAAGTCGACCGAGGAGACCGCCGACCTGCTGGCGGGAAGCGGCCTGCGCGTCGCGAGCTACCACGCGGGGATGGCCGCCGACGCGCGCGCGCAGCGCCAGGACGCGTTCATGTCCGGCGCCGTCGACGTCGTCGTCGCGACGAACGCGTTCGGCATGGGCGTCGACAAGGCCGACGTGCGCTCGGTCTGGCACTGGGCGCTGCCCTCGAGCCTCGAGGCGTACTACCAGGAGGCGGGCCGGGCGGGCCGCGACGGAGGCCCAGCGCGCGCTGTGCTCCTGGCGTCCCGCTCAGATCTCGGGCGCCTCGTGCGCTTCATCCAGGAGGCGGAGGTGACTCCCGAGCAGGTGGGCGCGCTCGTCGGCCGATTGCGCGCGCGGGCCGACCGCGGCGTCGTCGAGCTCGAGTGGAGCGACGACCGCGACCGGATCGCGCTGGCGGTCGCCGAGCGCGCGGGCGCACTGAGCCTGGCTCCGGGTGCGGGTGGCCGCGTGCGAGTCGAGCTGGCCGCGGACGGCCCCGACCACCGGCTCGCCGCCCAGCTCTGTCGCGCGGCGACCGACCGCCGCTGGCAGTCCTACCGCTCCATCGAGCGCTACGCCACCCAGGCCGGCACCTGCCGCCGCCGCCAGCTTCTGGACCACTTCGGCGATCCGACCCCGGAGGCGCCGGAGGGCCGTTGCTGCGACGTGCACCACCCCGTCGACTGGCTGGGGCCGATCACGGTGGAGAGGAAGGGCCGCTTCCGCGCGAACCCCGACGGCGCCGGTCCGGCGGACGACGGCGCCGACGTCCCGGAGGCCGAGCTCGCGCCGCTCAAGGCCTGGCGGATGCAGCGGGCCGACGGCAAGCCGGCCTACACGGTGGCCCCGAACGCGACCCTCTACGAGATCGTGCGCCGGAGGCCGCGCAGCGAGTCCGAGCTCCTCGCGATCAAGGGCATCGGCCCGAGCTTCATCGACAAGCACGCCGAATCGCTGCTGGAACTGCTGGGCGCCGGCTGACAAGCCGCGGCCTCCAGGAGGGTGGACGGGGGGCTTGGGCTCTCGTGACCCCAGGAGTGGTCGATAATGCCCAAGCCCCCGGAACGCGAGGCCAGGGCGAGCACCAGTCAGCAGCCCCGGAAGCACGAAGGCCGCGCCGCCCGCCAGAGCGCCGGGCGCCCGGCGACGCGATGCGCGCAGAGGATCGCGAACTGCGTCGAGGCGGCCCCGGGCAGCAGGCCGCAGGCCGCTTTGGCGTCCCGCGCGTCCATCCAGGCGCCGCTCGACGACGACCTCGCGCAGCAGCGCGACGTGTGCGGGGGTCCGCCGAAGCCGATCAGCCCGATACGGCCCCACTCCCGCACCACCCTCCCCAGGCTCGCCGGCAGGCCACCGCGGCACTCCGGCAGCACCGTGGCCGTAGCATGGCAAGCGATGGAGGCCCTCGCCACCGAGCTGCTCCGGCGGTTGATCCGCTGCTACACGGTCAACCCGCCGGGAGACGAGCGGGTGGCCCAGGAGTGGCTGGCAGGCGTGCTGCGCGCGGTGGGCTTCGAAGTCGACCTCCTGGGCTCCACGCCCGAGCGCCCGAACCTCGTCGCGCGGCTGCGCGGTCACGCCGAGGGTCCGGCCCTCTGCCTGCTGTCGCACATGGACACGGTCCTGGCGACCCCGTCGGAATGGCAGATCGACCCGTGGTCGGGCATGTTGCACGACGGCGTCGTCTGGGGCCGCGGGGCGCAGGACATGAAGTCGCAGACCGCTGCGGAGGTGGCGGCAGCGCTCACCCTCGCCCGCACGGGCTGGCGGCCCGCGCGCGGCGACCTGCTCGTCGTCTGCGTCGTCGACGAGGAGACCGGGGGCTCACAGGGCGCGCAGTGGATCTGCCGCGAGCACCCCGAGAAGGTCCGTTGCGACTGGGTTCTCAACGAGGGCGGCGGGACGGTCTTCTCCGTCGGCGAGGATCGCCACTACGGGATCTGCATCGCGGAGAAGGGCGTCTTCCGCTTCACGCTGACCGCCCGCGGCCGGGCGGGCCATGCGTCGATGCCCGCCCTGGCCGAGAACGCGCTCCCCAAGCTCGCGCCGCTGCTGGCCGCCCTGGCCACCGCGGAGCCGTCGCTCGACGTCACCGCCGCACCGGCGGGGCTGTTGCGTGGCCTCGGCATCGAGGTCGGGGACGACCCTGCCGCCGCGCTGGCCCGGTTGCGCGACCTCGCGCCCGAGCTCGCCGCCTTCGTCGAGCCGATGCTCTCGGTGACCTTCGCCCCGACGATGATCGGCGCCGGGACGAAGATCAACGTCGTGCCTTCCGAAGCCTGGCTGAAGGTGGACTGCCGCGTCCCACCCGGCCTCGGCGAACAGGACGCACGCCGCCGCATCGCCGAGGTCCTCGGCGGTCTCGACGGCTACGAGCTCACCTTCGACGAAGAGGTCGTGGGCAACGCCTCCCCTTCCGAGGGCGTGCTCTGGGACGCGATCGCCGGGTTCCTCGAGCGCGAGGACCCCGACGCCCGGGTCGTGCCCACGATGCTTCCGGCCTTCACCGACTCGCGGACGTGGCGTGCGACGTTCCCCGAGTGCACGGCCTACGGGTTCTTCCCCCAGCGGGACATGACCCTCTATGAGATGTGGCCGCTCGTCCACGGCAAGGACGAGCGCATCCACACGAGTGACCTCGGCTTCGCGGCCCGGGCCTACCACGACATCGCGAAGGAGCTGCTGGGATGAGCGAGGAGACGAAGCTGCGCCTGGGGGGCATGGCCCTGCGCAACGGGTTGCTGGTGCACGGCCCGACGCACTGGGCCGCCGCGATCCGCAACCCGGACGGGGAGATCGAGGTCGCCTCGGGCCGCAAGCCCCGGATGAAGGGTCCCGTCGAGGCGGTGCCGGGGGCCCGCGGGGTCGTGCGCCTCGCCGAGGCGATGCTCGTCATCCCGCTCGTCAAGAAGCAGCTGCCCGCCGCTCAGCTGCCGTTCCAGAACCCCCAGGTGCTCAGCTCGATGGCCGCTGCCACTCTCGCCGGCTCCCTACTGCGCCGTCGCGTCCGCGGCCTGCGCGGCGACGCGCTGCTGGCGGCGGTCTCACTCGCGCCGTCGCTGCTCGCGCTGCGCGGCGGCGATCTCGCCGCCTACCACGGTGTCGAGCACAAGGCGATCGCCGCCTACGAGCAGGACGACAAGGCCGACGCGCGGGACGCCGCCAAGGAGCACGACCGCTGCGGCTCGCACCTCATGGCTCCGCTGCTCACCGCGAACGTCGCGGGTACCGCGCTGCTGCGCAAGCTCGTCGAGCGCCCGACCGCCGCGCACGGTGCCGCGCTCTCGCTCGCCTCGATCGGCCTGGCCGTGGAGGTCTTCTCCTGGTCGGAGCGGCACGCCGGCAGCCAGACCGCCCGGGCGCTGCGCGTGCCGGGCCATGAGCTGCAGCGCGTCCTCGGCACGCGCGAGCCGACCGAGACGCAGCTCGAGGTCGGCCGGGCCGCGCTTGCGGAGATCCTGCGAGTCGAGGGCGCGGCGACCACCGCCTGATCTCGGGTCTGCACCCGATAGAGCTCAGGAGCCCGATGCGCGACACTTCAGCGGTGAACGAGGACAAGCAGCCCCTCATCGACGCGCTCGGGGGCCTGAAGAGCACGCTCGAGCAGAGCGTCCTGGTGCCCGTCGACCCGGCGCAGGGCTCGATCACCGGGAAGGTCCAGGAGTGGGCGGACCAGTGGGGCGGCGTCCTGGCCCTGCTGTTCATGGCGGCGATCGTCTACGTCCTGTGGCGGACGCTGAAGATGATGCCCCGCACCAAGCCCGTGCAGATCAAGCCCACGGCCAGCGCCGAGATCACCTGGGACGAGATCGCCGGCGTCGACGAAGCCAAGGCGGAGCTCAAGGAGGTCGTCGACTTCCTCTCAGACCCCAAGCGCTTCAAGCGCCTGGGCGCCCAGGTGCCCAAGGGGGTCCTGCTCCACGGCCCGCCGGGCACGGGCAAGACGCTGCTGGCCAGGGCCGTCGCGCACGAGTCGGGTGCGCAGTTCTTCTCCCAGTCCGCGTCGAGCTTCGTCGAGATGTTCGCCGGCCTGGGCGCCGCGCGCATCCGCCGCCTGTTCGCCGAGGCGCGCAAGCACGCACCGGCGATCCTGTTCATCGACGAGCTCGACGCGGTCGGCGCCCGCCGCGGCACGGACAACAACTCCGAGCGCGAGCAGACGCTCAACCAGCTTCTGGTCGAGATGGACGGCTTCTCGGCGTCGGAGAACGTCATCGTGATCGCGGCCTCCAACCTGCTCGACAAGCTCGATCCCGCGCTCCTGCGCCCGGGCCGCTTCGACCGCCAGGTGTACGTCACCCCGCCGGACGTCGAGGGCCGCCTGAAGGTCCTCCGCGTACACACGCGCGACAAGCCCCTCGGCGAAGACGTCGACCTGCAGCTCGTCGCGGCGCAGACCAGCGGCCTGACGGGCGCCGATCTCGCCAACATCTGCAACGAGGCCGCGATCTTCTGCGCGCGGCGCGACGGCGCGGCGATCGGCCACGCCGACTTCGAGGACGCACTGGAGCGCGTCGTCGCCGGCGTGCAGTCCTCCACGACGCTCAACCCGCACGAGCGGCGGGTCGTCGCGTTCCACGAGGCCGGCCACGCGCTCTGCCGCGAGCTGCTCGTGACCAGCGACCGCGTCCACAAGATCTCGATCGTGCCGCGCGGCTCGGCGCTCGGGTACGTCATGAACCTGCCCGACGAGGATTCCTATCTCAAGACGCGCGAGGAGCTCATCGACCAGATGACCGTCCTGCTCGGCGGGCGGGTGGCCGAGCAGCAGGTCTTCGGCGCGGTCACCACCGGCGCGGCCAACGACCTGCTGCGCGTCGCGGAGATCGCGCACGCGATGATCCACGAGTACGGCATGGGCTCCGTGGCGGCCACGGCGCGGGCGGTCACCGACGCGAACGTCGTCTCGGACACCACGCGCCGCATCCGCGACGAGGAGCAGCAGGACCTCGTCTTCGAGGCCGAGCGCGGTGCGCGCCGTCTGGTCATCGAGCACCGCGCCAAGCTCGACGAGATCGCCCAGGAGCTCCTCGCCCACGAGGTCATCGACCGCGCGGGGCTCGACGAGATCATGCGCGGGGTGCCGCGGCTGCGGCGCAGTGCCGGAGAGCCCGGGCTGCGCGTCGTGGCGGCGGAAGGGCGCCGACTCGACGGGCCGTCCACGGACTGAGCCCGAGACACCCGCCGGTAGACTGCGCGCGATGTTCGCCCGCATCGACCACGTCGGGGTCGCCGTCGAAGACCTCGATGCCGCCCTGGCGCTCTACGAGCGCGACTACGACATGCAACTCGTGCATCGCGAGATCGTCGAGGAGCAGGGTGTCGAGGCGGCGCTGCTCGACGTGGGCGAGAATCACGTCGAGCTGCTCGCGCCCACGGCCGAGGACACGCCCGTGGGCAAGTTCCTCAGCCGCCGGGGCCCCGGGCTCCACCACGTCGCCTACCAGACGGGGGACATCACCGCCGAGCTCGAGCGCCTGAAGGCCTCGGGGGTGCGGCTCATCGACGAGACGCCGCGCGTCGGCATCCGCCAGTCGCGTGTGGCCTTCCTGCACCCGAAATCCTCGGGTGGCGTGCTCACCGAGATCGTCCAGCCCTCCCACTGAAGGACACGTCACATGCCCCAGCGCATCTCCATCGGCATCTACGCATCCGCACCGCTCGTCCTCCGCGTCTCCGAGGAGCAGCTCTCGAGCCTGCAGGACGCTCTGGGCACCGAGGGCTGGCACGACATCTCCGCGGAGGACGGCACGGTCAGGCTCAATCTCCAGCACGTCCTCTGGCTCAAGGTGGACAAGGACGAGCAGCGGGTGGGCTTCGGGCTGGGAGGCTGAGCCGCACCGGGGCTGTCGTCTGTCGGGGGGAGGCCTCTCGCCCCTACCCTCCTGCCCATGCTGGTCGCCACGCACCCCGGAAACTTCCACGCCGACGACGTCTTCGCCGTCGCCACGCTCGGGCTGGCGCTCGGGGAGCTCGACGTCGTGCGCACCCGCGACGAGGCGCTGATCGCCGGAGCCGACGTCCGCGTCGACGTGGGTGCGCGCTCCGACGCGGCCACGGGCGATTTCGATCACCACCAGAAGGATGGCGCCGGCAAGCGCGCCAACGGCATCAGCTTCGCGAGCTTCGGCCTGGTCTGGCGCGAGCACGGCGCCGCGCTCGCTGCCGGCCAGGAGGCCGCGCGGGCGGTCGACGAGCGCCTCGTGCAGGGCGTCGACGCCAACGACACGGGCCAGACCATCGTGCAGCCGCTCGTCGGCGAGGTGCGGCCGATGACCGTCAGCGGCGTCATCGCGGCGCTGAACCCGGCGTGGGACGAGGAGCGCACCCCCACCGAGGAGGACGAGCGCTTCGGCACGGCCGTCGCGCTGGCCACGGGAATCCTCGAGCGCGAGATCGCCGGCGCGGCCGCCTCTCGGCGCGCGCAGCAGCGCGTGCGCGACGCGATCGCCCGCGCGCGCGACCCGCAGGTGATCGAGCTCGACGGCAACCTGCCGTGGCGGGAGTCCGTGGTCACCCAGGCGCCCGCGGCGCTCTTCGTCGTCTACCCGAAGCCCGACTGCTGGGGCCTGCACGCCGTGCCGCTCGACCTCGGGGGCTTCGACAACCGGCGGGACCTCCCGTCCGAGTGGGCGGGCTTGAGCGGCGCACGGCTCGCGGCGACCACGGGCGTCCCCGACGCGATCTTCTGTCACGCGGCGGGCTTCTACGCCTCCGCGGGCTCGCGCGAGGGCGTCCTGGCGCTCGCGGAGCGGGCCCTGCGGGGCTAGATCTCCCGCCGCACGAGCGAAAGCGCCTGCTCCTGGAGGCGGTGATGCAGCGGGCGCCCACGCCAGCGACCCGGCTCGATCGCGTTCGCGTTCGCGAGGTCCTCCTCGAACTGCCGCGTGAGCTCGCCCGCGAAGTCCGCGGACTGCACGCACAGGGTCGCCTCGTCCTGGAGCTGGAAGGAGCGGTTGTCGAAGTTCACGGAGCCGACCGTCGACCACACGCCGTCGACGACCATCGTCTTGGCGTGGAGCATCGTCGGCGTGTACTCGTACAGGCAGACCCCCGCGTCGAGCAGCCGGCTGTAGGCCTCGCGACCCGCCATCCGCACGAACGGCTTGTCGATGTTGGCCCCGGGCACGAGGACACGGATCCGCGTGCCGCGCTCGGCCGCCTTCTCGAGGGCGTCGATGAACGCGGGCCGGGGCGCGAAGTACGCCGCCGTGAGGTCGAGGGTCTGGCGCGCGCAGGCGATCGCCAGGAAGTAGAGCGCCTCGACGTTCGTGTCACCCACCCCGGCGCTGGAGCGCACGACCTGCATCGGCCCGCCGTCGGCGACGGGCTGCAGGTCGGGGAGGTGCTCCGGGCCGACGAGCGCGCAGCCCGTCGCCTCGAGCCAGTTCTCCGCGAACGCGCCCTGCAGCCCGCGCACCGCCGGGCCGCGCACGGTCACGTGCGTGTCGCGCCAGTGGTCGGGGTCCTCGCCGTTGCCCGTCCACTCGTCGGCGATCCCGACGCCACCGATCATCCCGCGCTCCCCGTCGATCACGAGCAGCTTGCGGTGCGTGCGGTTGTTCATCCGGCTCAGGGCGTAGGGCCGGGGTGGGCGAAACAGCGCCACCTCCACGCCGGCCTCACGCATCTCCCGAACGACGGAACGGTCCATCTTCACCGAGCCGACGAAGTCGAGCAGCACGCTGACGTGCACCCCGGCCCGGGCGCGTGAGCAGAGCAGGCCGGCGATCTCCTTGGCGATCTCGCCCTTCCAGAAGACGTACGTCGTGAGGGTGATCGTCCTGCGCGCGCTCTCGATGGCCTCGGTGAACGCGGGGAAGATCGCGTCCCCGTTGACGTGCAACTCGACCGTGTTTCCTGCGGAGATCGGCGCGCCCGTCAGCGCCTCGGCGGCGCGCATGAACGCGTGGTCGCCGACGTCGAGCTGGTCGCACTTGAGCTCGTAGCCCTCGCCGTCCTCCCGGCGGTGGCGCAGCGACTCGCTCGCGTAGCGCGCCCCGAACACGGCGGCGACCGCGGCCGGCCACGCGTAGCGGGCGACGCGGCGCGGCGGCGGGCGGAGGCGGCGTTGAAGGCGCGCGCCGTGGCGCGCGACGGAGCTCCGCGGACCCGCTCGGGCAACGGTGAGCGGTCCGGTCACGGGACGACCACCTCCACGCGGCCGTCGAGGCGGAAGTGGCCGGAGTCCGGGGCCTCGCAGCGCTCCCCGTCGACGTTCCAGGCTTCTGCGCCCTCCACCACGACCGCGCGGCCGCGAAAGTGCGTGACGCCGTCCTGCTCGGTGAGCCCGCCGCGCTTCATGCCCCAGGCCCGCAGCGGAAGTGCCGTGCGCGAGCCGTCGTGCAGCACCGTCACGTCGAACTGACCGTCGCCGGGGTCGGCGGGCTCGACTCTCGAGCCCGCGCCGAACGCGCCGGTTCCCGAGACGATGACCTGCCACGCCGCACCGTCGAAGACCTCCTCACCGTCGATCTTCACGCGGTAGGAGCACGCGTCCTCGCTGGCGCCCGCCTGGACGGCGCCGACCGCGTAGGCCAGCGCGCCGAGCGCGCCCTTCAGCGGCCCGGCGTTCTCCGCGGCGGCGACGGAGAGCCCGCAGGCCGCCGCGTTGAGGAACGGCACGTTGCCGGCGAGCCCGATGTCGAGCGTCCGCGTTCGCGCGGCGGGGTCGGCGGCGAGCACGGCCGCGTCCTCGGGCTGGTCCGGAAGGCCGAGGAAGCCCGCGAAGTCGTTCGCCGTCCCGCTCGGCAGCACCGCGAAGGAGATGCCCGCACGGCTCGCGCGGGACGCGGCCAGGCCGACGCCACCGTCGCCGGCGGCGACCACCAGGCGGTCGACGCCGTCGAGGTCGAGGCCGTCCAGCGCGTCGAACGGGCGCACGGTCACCTCTGCTCCCGCCGCGCGGAGTGCCTCCCCGAGAGCCTCCGCGTCCGTGCCGCCTCCCGAGCCTTCGTTGACCACCAAGAGGATGCGCACAGAAGGCATCTTCCCCCTATCGTGCCGCGCGATGCCCGTCGATTCGTCCACCCCACCGCCGCGGGACCCCGGCGCGCGCACCGCGCTGCGCCTCCTGCTGCGCGGCGGCCCCTTCGCCAGGGCGGTGGCCCGAGCCGATCTGGCGACCTACCGCGCCATCCGCAGCACGGCGCGCCCGCCCGGGGTGGTGCGTGCCGTATCGCGCTTTTCGAGCACGGGCGAGCACGCCGCCCTGTGGCTCGTCGTCGGCCTCGCCGGCACCGCCTTCGACGTCGAGCGCCGGCCGCGCTGGCGCCGCGCGGTGATCGGGGTGGGAAGCGCCTACCTCGCGAACTTCGCCTTGAAGAACGTCTTCCGCCGCAAGCGCCCGCTGCTCGAGGAGCTGCCGCAGCTCATCAAGACGCCGACCGCGCTGAGCTTCCCGAGCGCGCACGCCACCTCGAGCTTCGCGGCCGCGCGCGCCTATTCGCCGCTGCTGCCCCCGCGCCCGCTCTACGCGGTCGCCGGCGCGATGGCACTTTCGCGGGTCTACCTCGGCGTCCACTACCCGACCGACATCGTCGCGGGCGCGACCTTCGGGACGATCATGGGCAGCGCCGCGCGGTGAAGGTCGGGATCGTCGGCATGCCCAACGCGGGCAAGTCGTCGCTGTTCAACGCCCTCACCAGCGCGGGCGCCGAAGCCGCGAACTACCCGTTCACCACGATCGAGCCCAATATCGCGATCGTGCCCGTCGAGGACGCGCGCCTCACGGAGGTCTCCGTGATGATCGGCGCGTCGGACATCGTCGCCGACACCATCGCCTTCCACGACATCGCGGGCCTCGTGCGCGGCGCGAGCGAGGGCGAGGGCCTGGGCAACAAGTTCCTCGCGAACATCCGCGAGACGGACGCGATCATCCACGTCGTCCGCGCCCACCACGACGAGAACATCCTCCACCCGGAGGGTTCCGTCGATCCCGCGCGGGACATCGAGACGATCGAGACCGAGCTCGTCTACGCCGACCTCGAGCAGGTGGAGCGCCGGCTGGAGCGCGTGGTGCGGACGGCGAGGGGCGGCGACCGAGCCGCCGTGGTGGAGCAGAGCTGGCTCGAGGCGGTCCGTGACGAGCTCCAGGCCGGGCGCCCGGCGCGCGGCGTCCCGGTGCCCGGCGCGATGGACAGGAGCCAGTCCGTTCAGCTCATCACGGCCAAGCCGGTGCTCTTCGTCGCCAACGTCGACGAGGGCTCGGACGAGATTCCGCCGGAGGTCGTCGCACACGCCGAGGCGGTCGGCGCGGGCGTGGTGTCGGTCTCCTCGCGCATCGAGTCCGAGCTGCGCGAGATGGACGACGAGGAGGCGGCCGAGATGCGCACCGAGCTCGGCGCGGGGACGTCGACCGACCCGCCCCTGCAGCGCGTCGTACGCGGCGCGTTCTCCCTGCTCGACCAGATCGCGTTCTTCACCGTCGGCACGGGCAAGCGCGCGCAGTCCTGGCACCTGCGCCGGGGCTCGACGGCCTGGCATGCCGCGGGGGAGATCCACTCCGACATCCAGCGCGGCTTCGTGCGCGCGGAGGTCATCCCCTACGACAAGCTGCTGGAAGCCGGGGGGTACTCCGCTGCCCGCGACGTCGGCACCCTGCGCCTGGAGGGCCGCGACTACGTCGTGCGGGACGGCGACGTGATCACGGTGAAGTTCACGCCGTAGCGGTCTCCGCCGAGCCGCTCTTCGATCCGCAGGCGCCCCACGGTCGCTGAGCGGCCGTCGACCGGCGCCGAAGGACTGGCGCCTTGGCGTTAACCTCACAGCAGCAATGGACCCCTCGATGGTTGCACTGCACGGTCGCGGCGTGAGGGTCCTCACGGACCCGCCCGCTTCCACATCGCCCCGGCGGCGCATGCTGGTGGCCGGCCCCGCGGTCGCGGCGGTCTCGATCTTCGCCGCGCTGGTCGCGACGAACGCCGCGGGCCTGCCGCTGCGGGATCCCGACCACGTCGCCGGCCGTCGCCTCGTCCTGGTGCTCTGCCTGGTGGCGGTGCTCGTCGCGCTCGACGTCGTGGTCCGTGCCGGTCGTCGCACGGGCACCCTGCGACCGACCCGCGCGGAGCTGAGACGCGTTCGCCGCGAGCGCTGGACGCTCGGCCGGGGAGTGGCCGTCGCCAGCGCCCTGACCAGCTTCTACGTGAGCTACCTGGCCTACCGCAACCTCAAGAGCGTGGTTCCGCTGCTCCGGCCGGGTGAGCTCTTCGACCGCCAGCTCGCCGCGCTCGATCGCATGCTGTTCGCCGGCAACGATCCCGCCGCGCTGCTGCATACCGTCCTGGGCACCGGGCTGCCGACCCACGTCCTGTCGGTCGCATATCTGCTGTTCTTCGCCTTCATCCCGGCGACGCTGGCCCTGGCCCTCGTCTTCTCCCCGAACCTGCAGGCCGGCCTGTTCTACGCGACCGCCCAGTCGATCAACTGGCTCCTGGGCGCTGCGAGCTACTTCCTCCTGCCTGCCCTGGGGCCGGTCTACGCCGAGCCGGCCGTCTTCGCCAACCTGCCGCCCTCCGGCGTCACCCGGCTGCAGGACATCCTGCTCGACCAGCGGCTCGAGTTCATCCGCGACCCGATGGCCGGCACGGCACAGAGCATCGCGGCGTTCTCCTCACTGCACGTCTCGATCTTCTTCACCGCTGCGCTGGTCGCCCACGCGCTCGGGCTCGGGCGAAGCCTGCGGGTCGGCGCGTGGCTCCTGCTCGGCCTGACGATCGCGGCCACGATCTTCCTCGGGTGGCATTACGTCGTCGACGACTTCGGCGGGCTGCTGCTCGGCGCCGCGGCGTTCGCCCTGGCCCGCGCCCTCACCGGCGTCGACCTGCGCGCCGCACGACGACCGTCCACGCCGGCCCCGTCACCGGCGTGACGCGGCGTCGGGACGCGCGAAGGCCCGGATCGGCCGGGTGGCGTGGCACGGCGGCGGGCCTGCTGGTCGCCGCGGCCACCCTCGTCGCCGCGGCGATGGTCACCGACGTGGTGGGACTGCCGCTGCGCGATCCCGACCACGTCGCCGCGATCTACCTCGCCGTGGTGGGCTGCGGGGTGGCGGCGATGGTCGGGCTCGACATCCTGCTCCGTGCGCGCGCGCGCTCCGGAGCCTTCCCCCCGCCGCGAGCCGTGCTGCGGCGCGTCCGGCGCGAGCGGTGGACACCGGGGCGCACGGTGGCCGTCGGAGCCGCGCTGATCGGGTTCTACCTGACGTACATGGCCTACCGGAACCTCAAGAGCGTGGTTCCGCTGCTGCGACCCGGTGAGCTCTTCGATCGCCAGCTCGCCGAGCTCGATCGCAGCATGTTCGGCGGCCACGATCCTGCCGCGCTCCTGCACGCCGCCCTCGGGACGGGCGTCGCGACGCACGTGCTCTCGAGTGCGTACGTCGTCTTCATCGTCTTCCTCCCGCTGACGATCGGGGTCGCGCTGGTCTTCCTCGACGACCTGCGGGCGGGCCTCTTCTACACGACCGCCCAGTCGGTCAACTGGGTGCTGGGCGCCGCGAGCTACTTCCTGCTGCCGGCCCTGGGACCGATCTACGCCTACCCGGCTGCCTTCGCCGGGCTTCCCGTCTCCGAGGTCACCGGCCTGCAGCAGATGCTGCTCGATCAGCGGGTCGATTTCCTGCGCGACCCCGCGGCCGCGACGCCGCAGGCCATCGCGGCCTTCGCCTCGCTGCACATCTCGATGAGCCTCACCGCCGCGGTGGCCGCGCACCTCCTGGGGCTCGGGAGGCGCCTGAAGATCGGGTTGTGGATCTGGTTCGTCCTGACGACGCTCGCCACGGTCTACCTGGGATGGCACTACGTGCTCGACGACGTCGGCGGCGTGGTGCTCGCGGTGATGGCACTGGCCCTGGCTCGCTTCCTCTGCGGGACCGATTTCCGCGCCGCGCGGCAGGCCCGGCGGGCGACCGCCTCGCTCGAGAGGACTGGGCGGGGCGGTGAGGATCGGCCGCCGGCGCTTCCCGTGCCTTCCGGGGTCCACGCGACGGGTCGCGGGGGCTCCTTGAGTCAGTACTGAGGGTCCGTCGCGGGCACCGGGTCCTCCCGCCGCCGGCTGCGCAGGATCCCGAGCAGCGCCCAGACATCGAGCGCGAGCAGCGCGAGGACACCGGTCACCGCGGCCCACAGCAGGCTGTCGCCTCCGCTCCCCTCCCGGCCGGTCGGGAGGTTGAGCGCGACGGCGGCCGGCACCTCGCGGTACAGCGGCGTGGCGGCGAAGTCCTTCCGGGCCACGCTCCAGGCGGGCTTGCGCCTGCCGTCGTAGGTGATCAGGCCCTTGTTGTGGATGCCGTCGCGCGGCACCGAGCGCTTCGCGCCGCCGTCCCAGTCGGGCTTGACGGCGAACTCCTGCAGGGTCCAGTAGATCGCGCCGCCGACGAACGGCCGATCGCGGACGACCTCGAGCACCCTGGCGACGTAATCGGACTGGAAGGCGAAGGTCTCCTTCTTCAGCGCCGGGCCCTCGAAGGTCGACTCCGCCCCGAACTCCGTCAGGACCATCGCCTGCGTCGGGTAGAGGCGGCGCATCCGGTCGAGGTAGGGGCCGAGGTCGGCAAGCCTTGCCGTGGAGTGGCGCTTCTTGCCCGGGTACCAGCCGAAGTAGGAGTTGACGCCGAGCAGGTCGTACTGCGCGTAGGCCTTCGCCGCCGGGTAGCCCGGATAGCTCAGCAGGTCGACGGAGACGGGAAGCGTCGGGTCCAGGCGCTTGACCTCGGCGCGCGCGGCCGCCAGGAACCGCCGGGTGCCCGCGACGGCGTCCGGCACCGCGGAGAGCTCGTTGGCGACGGAGTGGGTGATGACGCTCGGGTGCGAGCGGGCGGCGATGACGGTCCGGCGCAGGGTGGACAGCGCCACTTCTCGCTGCGCGGCCGTCTCGAGCAGGCGGTCGCGGTGGTAGATCGGCGCCTGGCTCCAGACCATGATCCCGGCCGCGTCGAGTGCGTCGAGGAGCTTCGGGTTCAGCAGGTAGTGCGCGCGGGTGACGTTCGCGCCCACGGCCTGCAGCTCGCGGACGATCCGCGTGACGTCGGCGTCACCGAGGGCCGGACCGCGACCCGGGAGGTCCTCCTGGATGGCGGCGCCGCGCACGTCGAGCTGGCGGCCGTTGAGCTCCAGCAGACCGTTGCGGACCTTCACGCCCCGCAACCCGATCTTCCGCGCGTCGACCTGCGTCGCGACGTCCCCGGCGAGCGTCGTGAGCGTCGCGGCGTAGCGCTTCGGGCTGCCGGGCGCCCAGAGCTGGGCGTCGTCCACCTCGACGCTGAACGACACGCGCGTCGTCTCACCGGGCTGGAGCGCGCGGGTCGGCGCGGTCTGCTCGGCCGGGGCTCCGCCATCCGGTGCCCGGAGGCGGAGCCGTACCCGCGGCGCGGGGATCGCCGCGTCGCTGCGGTTCTCCAGCGTGCCCTCGACGAGCACCTTCGCCCGGCAGCTCACACCGCCGGGCGCGCAATCGACCTGCGACAACAGCCCGGGGTCGCGGAGCACGAGGCGCCCGCGCGGCGCGAGCGACACGGGGCGCACGATCCCGCCCCAGTTCCACCACCCCTCGCGTGGCTCCTTGGCCTTGCGGTTGTCGACCCGCAGCACGAGCTCGTTGACCGCGCCGGGGCGCAGGCCGGAAGCCGGGAGGGCCCAGGGAACGTAGGGATCGCCGTGGCGCCCGATCTCGCGCCCGTTGAGCCACACGCGCGCGCGGCGGCGGACCTGCTCGAAGCGCAGCTCCCAGTCGAAGCCCGCGCGGGCCGGCGGGGCGGTGAAGCGCACCCGGTACCAGCCGACCGAGCCGCCGAAGCCGGCCTCCACGGCCGCCGGGTCGAAGATGTGCGGGACGGCCACGCGCTGCCAGTCGCCCGCAGGCATGCGGGCCGGCCAGCCGGCTCTGAGCCCGCGGTCAGCGGAGTCGGGCCGGAACTCCCAGCCCGAGGCGAGGGGAATCGCCGCGGGCACCCCGTCCTGGCCGCGGGCAGGGGCCGTCACGGAGGAGCCGGCGACGACGAGGGTCACCGCGAGCAGCGTTCTGCGGACGCGGCGGAGCACGAGCCGCACATGATGGCGCAGCGGGCCACGGACCGCCGCGGTGGGACGAAATCGCCTGGTCAGGCGGCCGCAGCCGCGCGCTCCAGCCGCTCGCCCAGGCGGTTCATGCCCTTCGCCCGAGCGGCCGCCGCGGCGCCGGCGAAGTCGCCGGGCGCATCCGGGGGCCGCGGGGTCGCGACCGTCCGGAGGGTGGCCATGTCCTTGTAGGCCCGCAGCTCGCCGGCCTGCAGGCGCAGCGTCTCGGCGACCTTCGGCCGCAGGAGCCTCCGGGTCACCGCGGACGCCTCGCCGGCCAGGGAGATGAGCGCCTCGAGGCCGCCGTGGTCGCGCAGGAGCTGCGCGGCGCCCTTCTCCCCGATGCCCTTCGCGCCCGGGATGCCGTCGGACGGGTCGCCGCGTAGCGCGATGAAGTCCGGGACCTGCGCCGGCTCGATGCCGTAGCGCTCGCGGACGCCGGCGGCGTCGACGACCTCCGGGCTGCCCTTGCCCGCCGGCCACAGCACGGCGACCTGCCCGTCGACGCACTGGAACATGTCGCGGTCCCCGGTGAAGAGGAGGGCGCGTCCGCCCGCGTCGCGCTCGAGCGCGGCCAGTGAGCCGAGGAGGTCGTCGGCCTCGAGCTCACCCGCGTCCAGGGAGCTCCACCCGAACGCACCGAAGAACGCGCGCGCCTGCTTCCACTGGTGGCCCAGCGCGTCGGGCATCGGCGGCCGGTCGGCGTGGTAGCCCGCGAACGCGTCGGTGCGGTAGGTGGCGGCTTCCGCGCCGAAGCACAGCACCACGGCGCGCGGCCGATGCTCCTCGACGGCCTGCAGAAGCAGGTTCGCGGTCCCGAGGAGGGCGTTGACGGGCTGCCCCTCAGGGTCCTTGATCGAGTCCGGGAGGGCGAAGAACGCGCGGTACAGGAGCGACGGCGCGTCGACGGCGAGCAGGGGCGCGGGCACGGTGGTGGTCTACCACGGGTCAGCTCGCCGCGCCCGGGGCATCCTCGACGGATGATCCAGGTCTTCCAAGCCGAGTGGTGTCCCTTCTCCGCCCAAGTCCGCGAGCGGCTCAACGAGCTCGACCTCCCGTTCGTCGCGCTGCCGGTGCCCGTGGCGCGCGAGGAGCGCACCGTCATGGAGGAGCGCACGGGGACGCGCGCCATCCCGGCGGTCATCCTCGAGGACGGGACGGTCCTGGCCGGCGACGCCTCCGAGATCATCGCGCAGCTCGACGAGCGCTTCCCCGAGCCGCCCGGCGCCGAGCAGCACCGCGAGGCGCTGGCCGAGCACCCGCTCGGCCGGATCATCGGTTGACCGCAGTGCTCTCGAGGGGGCCCGCGGGAGCCCGCGCCGCCGCATAGGCTTGGCCCCATGCTCACGATCAACGGCATCGCCGACCTCAAGGCGAGGGTCGGGGAGGAGCTCGGCGTCTCGGGCTGCTACGAGGTCACCCAGGAGCGCATCGACGCCTTCGCCGACGCCTCGGGCGACCACCAGTGGATTCACGTCGACCCGGAGCGGGCGAGGGAGACGCCCTTCGGCGGCACGATCGCCCACGGCCTCCTGACGCTCTCGCTCGGGCCGCGGTTCGGCTCTGAGATCTTCACGATCGCAAACGTCGCGTTCGCCCTGAACTATGGCTTCGGCAAGGTCCGCTTCCCGGCCCCGGTGCCCGTCGGTTCCCTCCTGCGGATGCGTGCGACGCTCACGGCGGTCGACGACGTCGCGGGCGGCGTGCAGCTCACCGTCACCCAGACGTTCGAGGTGGAGGGCGGCGAGAAGCCGGTCTGCGTCGCTGAGTCCCTCCTGCGGGCGTACGGGAGCTGAGCTCTTCTCGAAACGAAGCCGCCAGCCTGGAGCGCACAGGAGCCTTGCGGGCGTCTCGGGGTGGGCGCGGCCGTCGAGCTCGATGACCAGGCGCTCGGCGCGGTAGACGCAGGTAGCGGCGCTCGAGGAACGATCTCGTCCGCGCTTGCTCGCCGGCGAGCCGCCGCCGTACCGCGGTCGATCAGCCCCCGCCCACTTTGGCGTGCCGGCGCTCAGGCCGACGCCTGCCTACCGCGCCGTCACGTCGGGCCCGATGAGCCCGTGCCAGCGCACGCGATAGGTCCCGGGTCCCGGCAGCGTCGCGCGGTAGCGCCCGTCGGCGCCGTCGGCGGTCGTCCAGAACGCCTCGCGCCAGCCTGCCCGCGTCTTGCGCTGCACGTGGATCCAGTCCCCGTCCCTTGCGCCCCCGACGTGCCCGCTGAGCACCTTGCGGTAGGCGTCGGCCGGTGAGGGCGCCGCGGCGCTGAGCGCGGCGGCGCGCAGGGAGCGCGCCGCGTCGGC
>CADCVR010000018.1 GCA_902806205.1 uncultured Solirubrobacteraceae bacterium
TGCCCCGGAGCTCGTCCCGGACCGTCGCTCCTGCCCGGCCGGCGCGGGCTTCGACTGCTTCACCCTGCGGGTGGACCTGGACCGCGCCGGACGGGCCGCGAGCGCCTCGGGGCGACTGACGCTCCGCGTCGCCGTCCAGGCGGGCGGCCGGCCGGCCGAGGGGTACCTCGTGTCGCTCTCCGGCGGGCCGGGGCAGCCCGGCCTGCCCTCGGCGCAGGAGGTCCGCGAGCGCCTGGGGTCCGTCGCGCCGGGCTACGGGCTCGTGGTCCTCGACCAGCGCGGAACGGGCGCCGGCGCCCTGGACTGCCCGCGGCTGCAGCGCTCCGTCGGGTCCTCCGATGTCGCCGTGGCCGCCCGCGGGAGCGTCGAGGCGTGCGCGCGCGAGGTCGGCGCGCGCCGCGCGGCCTTCACCACCGCCGATACGGTCGCCGATCTGGAGGATCTGCGTGAGGCGCTCGGTGCCGAGCGCCTCACGCTGGCCGGTGTCTCCTACGGCACGTTCGTCGCCGAGCGCTACGCCCTGGCCCATCCCGGGCGCGTACGGGGACTGATCCTCGACTCCGTGGTCCGCCAGCACGGGGCGGACGCCCTGCTCGCGCGGAACATGGCGGCGGTCCCGCGGGTGCTGCGCGCGGTCTGCCGGCGGGAGCGCTGCCGCGGGGACGTCGCGGCGGACCTCCGCGCCGCGTTCGCCTTCGGCGCCGACGACGTCGCGCTGCTCGACACGCTCGTCGCGCTGAGCTTGGGCGAGCCGCGGCTCGACGAGCTACCCGCGGCGCTGCGCGACGCGGCGCGCGGACGCCTCGAAGGGCTGGAGCGGCTGGGTGCGCAGGTGCGCGAGGAGGCCGCCGGCGTCCCCCCGGAGCTCTTCTCGGCCGGGCTGCACGCGGCGACGCTCTGTGCCGAGAGCGACGTGCCGTGGGCCGACGCGACCGCGCTGCCCGCCGACCGCGAGCAGGGCCTGGCCCAGGCGCGCGCTCAGCTGACGCCGGGGCGCCTCGGCGGCTTCGAGCCCGCGACCGCGGTGGAGAACGGACTGGCCGACACCTGCCGGCGCTGGCCGCCGCTCAAGCAGGCACCGTCGACGCCGACCGGGCCGCTGCCGCCGGTCCCCACGCTGCTGCTGGCCGGGGAGCTCGACCTCGCGACCCCGCTGGAGGACGCCCGCGAGCAGCGGCTCCGGGCACCCGCCGGGACGCTGGTGATCGTCCCGGGGATGGGCCACTCCGTGCTGGCGCGCGACCCGTCGGGGTGCGCGCTTCGAGCGGCGGAGCGCTTCCTGGCCGGCCGCCCGGTCGACACGCGCTGCGGCTGAGCAGCCCGGGACGACGCGTGCCGTCCGGCAGTTCAGGCCCCGAGCGAGCGGGCGAGGGCGACGGCCTCGTCCTTGGTCGCGATCTCGCCCGCCCAGCGCGCCTCGGCGATCGCCGCCAGCAGCGTCCCGAGACGCGGGCCCGGGTCGACCCCGAGGGCGCGCGCGAGCTCGTCGCCGCGCACGAGCGGCGCGGGACGCGCGGCGTCGTGCCAGGCCAGCGCGTCGTGGAGGATCTCGCGCGCGAGGGCGAGGTGCGCGCTGATCGCCGGGCGGGCATTGTCACCGCGGGTCGCGACGCGGTCGCAGACCGTCAGCAGCGTCACGTCGGCGGCCACCGGCTCGCACGCCGTCAGGTAGCGGTAGACCGTCCGCCGGCCCAAGGGTTGCTCGCGGACCAGGAACCCGAGGCGCAGGTGATGGCGGGTGAGCGCGGCGACGTGTGCGCGCAGCCGCTCGGACGCCTTCCAGCGCGCGAGGATCTGCCGCCCCAACTGCGCTCCGGTGGTGTCGTGGCCGATGAACGTCACGCGCCCGTCGTCGAGCACGTCCCGGGTCGCCGGCTTGGCGATGTCGTGCAGCAGCGCGCCGAAGCGCAGCGCGACGCCGCGCGTCAGCCCGTCGGCCAGTGGCTCGGCCAGCAGCGCCGTGACGCCCGCGGCGTGCTCCTCGCCGACCAGCGTCTGCGGCTGCGCCTCGAGGTCGACGGCGACCTGCAGCGTCGCGAGCGTGTGGTCGTGGACGTCGAGATGGTGGAAGCGGTTCTGGGCCATGCCGCGGCAGGCGGCGAGCTCGGGCAGGAGCGCCTCGTAGAGCCCGAGGCGCTCCATCAGCTCGAAGCCGTGAAGCACGGCCGGGGCCGCCACGACCCGCTTGAGCTCGGCGAAGACGCGCTCCTGCGCGATCCCGGCCGCGCCCGTCGCCTCCGCGCGCGCGGCGGCGAGGCTTGCCCGGTCGGGCTCCAGCCCCAGTTCGCAGGCCAGGCGCGCGAGCCGCAGCACCCGAAGCGGGTCGTCGGCGAACGCGCACGGCGCGACCATCCGCAGGCGACCACTCGCCAGGTCGCCCACACCGTCGTGCGGGTCGACGAGTGGGCCCCCGCCGAGTGGCTCGGCGATCGCGTTGACGGTGAAGTCGCGCAGGCCGACGTCGGCTTCGATGGAGCCGCCGCGCAGCGGCACCAGGTCCACCTGCCAGTCGCGGCCGGGGGCGAGGACCCGCCAGCCGCCGAACGCGTCGGAGAGCGGGAACGCCGGCCCTCCCACCCCGACGGCGAGGTGGCGGGCGGCGGCGCGCACGTCACCGTCGAGGACGAGGTCGACGTCATCGACGGGCCGGTGCAGGAGCCGGTCGCGCACCGCACCGCCGACGACCCAGGCCCGCGCGTCGCCGAGCAGCTCACGCGCCGCGTCGAGCGCCGCGCTCACGCCACCTCGGTGCGCGTGACCCGCGCGGTGAGTCCGCAGGTCACCTCGTAGTTCAAGGTGCCCAGGCGCCCGGCAACCTCTTCGGCGGTGATCCCGTCGCCGATCAGCGTCACCGTGTCGCCGGGGCGCACCGGGCTCCCGCCCGGTCCGAGGTCGACGGTGATGTTGTCCATCGAGACCGTCCCGACGAGCGGGTAGCGCTCGCCGTGGATGACGACGTCCGCGTTGTTGGTCAGCCCGCGCCGCCAACCGTCGCCGTAGCCGATCGGCACGGTGGCCAGGACGGTGTCACGGGCGGCGACGAAGCGCCGCCCGTAACCCGCGCTCTCCCCTGCGGCGCAGGCCTTCACCGCCGCCACGTAGGACGTGAGCCGCAGCGCCGGGCGCAGAGCGAGCCGTGCGGGGTCCGTGTTGGCCGGGTCGAGGCCGTAGAGGGCGACGCCCGCGCGGACCATGTCGAAGTGGGCGGCGGGCGCTGCGAGGGTCGCCGCGGAGTTCGCCGCGTGCACGAGGGCGTCGGGGAAGCGCGCGTTCAGGGGGCGCGCCCAGGCGGTGAAGCGCGAGAGCTGCTCGGCGAAGAACGGGTCGCCCGGGACGTCCGCGGTGGCGAAGTGCGTCATGAGCCCGGCGAGCTGTCCGCGCGCCGCGAGCGCCTCGGCGACCGCGGTGGCCTGCTCGGGCGAGCGCGTTCCCAGGCGGCCCATGCCGCTGTCGAGCTTGACGTGGACACGGGCGACCGACGGCAGGCCGTCCAGGGACGCCAGGTTCCAGGCGACGATGTCGGCCCGGGCGGCCAGCGCGATCTCGCGCTCGGCCGGCGAGAGCGCGCCCATGACCAGGATCCGCGGGGTGGCGAAGCCGGCGGCGCGGAGGCCGGCCGCTTCGAGCGCCGTCGCGACCGCGAGCCAGTCTGCGCCCGTGTGCGCCGCCGCCAGCGCGGCGCCGTGGCCGTAGCCGTCGGCCTTGACGACGGCGCACAGCCGGGTCCCGCGCGACAGGACGGCGCGCAGCGTCACGGCGTTCGCCGCGAGGGCAGCAGGATCGATGTGCGCCTGGGCCCGCAGAGCCACCGCGTCCCCGGGCTCAGGAGCCTCTTGAGATATTCGCGCGCCCGCTCAAAACTCCCTCGCGCGCACCATCCGCCACGCGACGACTGGCAGATCCGACCAGGATCTGCCACGTCGTCACGCGACACCTGGCGCGGGCGATGTGGCTCTGAGCGACCACACGGCGATACATCAACAGACTCCTAGATGATTGATTCCACGAGGTGGTCCCGTCGATCGGCGGTTCGGGTGGATGGCTGACGCCGCACGATTCCGCAGCCGATCCTGTACGGATCGGCAAGGGATCGGGTGGTGTCAGGTGCCAGCCGAAACGTCGAGCGGGCGGCACCGAATCCGTGGAATCACTCATCTAGTCGCGAGCGAGCGACTCGAGCACGTCGACGCGCGTGACCAGGCCGACGAGCCGGCCGTGCTCCACGACCGGCAGGCGGTTGTGGTGCTTGGCCGAGATGAGGTGCGCGGCCTCCTTGACCGTCGCCTCGGGTCCGATCGTCACCGGGTCCTCGGTCATGAGCTCCTCCGCGCGCGCGGCGGTCGCCTTCTTCAGGCGATCCTCGAAGTGCTTCATGCCGTTGAACTCGAGCGGGATCAGCCCGCCGAAGAGCTCGATGTAGTGCGGTACGTGGAGGTCGCCCTCCTCGTCGCCGATCACCAGGTCGGCTTCGGTGATCATGCCGACGCAGCGCCCACCCGCGTTGACCACCGGGAGCCCGTTGACCTCGTGCTCCTGGAGCTTGCGCACGACTTCCTCGAGCGTCGCGTCCGGGGCCACGGTCACGGGCTGTGGGTCCATGATCTCGGCGACGGTCTGCATCGCGCCTCAGGCTACCGGGCGCCCGAGGCGGCAGACCCGGCGGTCGCGGCCGTCCCCACGTGCACGTCGAACGACTCGATCCGCCCGTCCCGCCCGATCACCCAGACGGCATCGTCGGCGACGAAGGCCTCCAGGGCCGACGAGCCCAGCGCCGCGGCGGCGAACAGCGTGCCGCCGATCCGGTACACGTCGCGCACGGCACCGACC
Organism: uncultured Solirubrobacteraceae bacterium; assembly: GCA_902806205.1. Taxonomy (GTDB): domain Bacteria; phylum Actinomycetota; class Thermoleophilia; order Solirubrobacterales; family Solirubrobacteraceae; genus Paraconexibacter. The sequence continues at coordinate 4,828 of CADCVR010000018.1, forward strand.
CGCAGCAGGGCGCGCGTCTCGTCCATGACATCGCCGCTGCCGGCGCGCAGGACCGTCCGCAGGTCCTCGCGCACCGCCAGCGCGGCCATCGCCGTCGAGATGTTCTCGATCTCGTCGGAGGTGACGGCGGCGAGCCCGCGGGCGCGCCCCAGCGAGAGCCGCTGCAGCACCGCCCGGCTGTTCCCCCGGCCGATCACGACGGGGATCCCGTACTGCTTGGCCCGCCTGATGTTGTCGGCCTCGGGATCGTGCTCGACCGCCACGACGGGCACGCCGAGCTCCCGAAGCATCATGCACAGCCGCAACCCGACCTGGCCGAGGCCCACGACGACGACATGCTCCTTGCGCGGCATCGACCGCCGGCCGAAGATCGCGACGAGGCGACGGTTCAGCAGGCGGTCGATGAGGCCCGCGGTGAAGACGGCGGTGAAGGCCAGGGCAGCGAGCATCATCGTGGCCGAGAAGATCTTCAGCCAGCCGGGCCCGTCGTCGACCCCGGGGTTGGGCCCGACGGTGACGAGCGTCTTCATCGCCAGGTAGATCGCGTCCACGGCGGACTCGTGCAGCACCAGCCCCACGACGGTGGCGTCGGCGACCAGGACCAGCAGGAACCCGAGAAGGCCCGCGAGGAGCGTCTTGGCGCTCAGCTCGAAGGGATGCAGCAGCGCGCCCAGGTTCAGTGCGAACCGGTCGCCGGCCCCCGGCACCGCCAGCGGCACGGTGACCGGTCCGTCGGCGCCGTCGCGGACGCCGAGCACCCGGTCGCCGTCGCGCCGGACGGTGAGCAGGTCGCCCGCGAGGCAGGCGGCCGCCAGCGACGGGGCTGCGACGTCGGCCATCGAGACGACCCGGGCGGTGGGCACCGCGCGGTGCAGCTGCGCGGCGAGATCGCGGTTGTAGATCGTCACGATGAGGCGCACTCCGGGCCGCAGACCCTCGACGACGAGCGCGAGGCGCAGGGAGACGCGGTCGTCGCGCGAGGTGACCAGCACGGCGTCGACGCCTGGGGCCAGCACGCGACGGATCTCGCGGTCGGGCGGCTCGCGCAGGTGGATCACCTCCGCATCTGCGTCGTCCAGGGCACGGCGCGCGGCGTCGGCCACGCGTCCGTGCCCGACGACGAGGATGCGTCCCTTGCCGGCTGGCGAAGGCTGGCTCACCAGGGCTCAGCTCGCGTGGCCGAGTCGCGCGACCACGTCACCGGCGATCACCGCGCGCGCCGAGCCGGCGGCCTGGGCGGCGAGCTGTCCCGCCCGGAGGTGCAGGTGGACGGCTGTCACCGCTGCGGTGAACGGATCGAGGCCCGCGGCCAGCCCCGCGCCGCAGACCCCGGCGAGCACGTCCCCTGTCCCGGCGGTCGCCAGCCCGGGGGCGCCCCCGGGCGAGACGGCGACGCGACCGTCCGGCGCGGCCACCAGCGTGTCGTCCCCCTTGAGCACCACCACGGCGTCGGCCTGCACGGCGGCGGCGCGGGCGTGGCGCAGCCGCTCGCGCTCGACGGCATGGCTCTCCACCCCGAGCAGCCGGCCGAGCTCACCGGCATGGGGCGTGATGATCGTCGCGGCCGCACGCGGGCCGATCCAGCGCACCTGGCCGGCGAACGCGTTCAGGCCGTCAGCGTCCAGCACGAGCGGTAGCGGGCACTCCTCGGCCAGCTCGATGGTCATGTCGCGCGTGGCCTCGGCGCGTCCCAGCCCACCCCCCAGGACGAGCGCCCCGTGGTGGCGGGCCGCTTCGGCGAGCGCCTCCTGCGCGGCCGCGACGGCGAGCGCGCCGTCCGCGTCGGCCAGCCCGCGGGTCATGATTTCGGTGAGCTTGACCTCGAAGATCGCCTCGAGCGACGCGGGCACCAGCGCGGTGACGTAGCCCGCGCCCGACCGGGCTGCGGCGCTCGCCGCCAGGCAGACGGCGCCGGTCAGGCCCCGCGAGCCGCCCACGACCAGCACGTGACCGGCGCTGAACTTCGTCGAGGCCAGGCCACGCGCGGGGAGCGCGTCGAGCACCCCGGGACCCGTGAGCGAGATCTCCGCGTCGGGCCAGCGCTCCTGAAGGCCGATGTCGACGACGTGAACGGTGCCGGCGCAGCTCTTGCCCGGATGGATCCACAGCCCGGGCTTGGCGGCGGCGAACGTCACCGTGGCCTCGGCGCGGACGACGGTCTCGCCCTCGGCGACCACGCCGGTCGAGGCGTCGACACCGCTCGGCACGTCGCAGGCGACCACGGGCAACCCTGCGCTGCACACCAGCCGGATGGCGTCAGCCGCCCAGCCGCGCGGCGCACCCGAGGTGCCGGTGCCCAGCAGGCAGTCGACCACGCCGGCCGCGCCGTCGAGCGCGCCGGGCTCGACGGGGACCGGAGGGTCGCCCGTGAGCGCGCCGGCGGCGCCGCGCGCGTCGCCCTCGAGCTCTGCCGCCGGCGCGGCGGCGAGCACGCGGACCTCCCGGCCGGCCTCGCGCAGCAGCCGCGCCGCGACGTAGCCGTCGCCGCCGTTGTTCCCCTTGCCGCAGACGACGGCGATCAGTCCCTCGGGCAGCTCGCGGGTGACGACGTCGGCCAGGCCACGGCCCGCGCGCTCCATCAGCTCACCGCCGGGCGTGCCCGCGGCGATCGCCGCGGCGTCGGCGGCGCGCATCGCCCGGGCGTCGGGCAGCGGCTCGAGGCCGTTCACCGCGCGAGCACCGCCACCGCGCCCGCCATCGCGCGCGTGTGGGTCAGCGAGACCTCGACGCGCACCCCGAGCGCGGCTGCCCGCGCGGCGACGGAGCCGTGGAGCACCATGCCCACCCGGGCGCTGCCCCCGCCGGCGACCTCGATGAGCTGGGGCGAGAAGGCGTCGAGCCCGAGTGCCTTGGTCACCGCCTCCTTCGCGCAGAACCGCGCCGCGAGGTGCTGCGCCGGACGTGCCCGCGAGGCGGCGTAGGCGCGTTCGCCGGGCGTGAACAGGCGCTCGGCGAGCCCCGGGCGGCGCTCCAGCGCGGCCGCCATGCGCTCGACCTCGAGCAGATCCAGTCCGATGTCCACGGTGTCCGAGGCTACCTGGCCCTTCGGCGCCACGGCCGTCGCGGCGGCCCGGGACTCAGGCGGAGAGCCGCTCGACGACCGCGACCAGGCGGGCGCAGACCGCGTCGGTCTCCTCCGGGGTCGGCGCCTCGACCATGACCCGGACGAGCTGCTCGGTGCCGCTGGAGCGCACGAGCACGCGTCCCCGGCCCGCGAGCTCCCCGTCGGCCGCGCGCGTGGCGTCGGTGAGCTCCGCCGCGGCCATCACGCCGTCGCGATCGGTGACGGGGACGTTGACGAGCCGCTGCGGGAGCTTGGTCATCGCGTCACGGTCGGCGAGGTCTGAGCCCGCGAGCGCCTCGAGGGTGAGCAGCGCCGCGGCGATCCCGTCCCCGGACGGGGCGAAGCCCATGTCGATGATGTGGCCGGACTGCTCGCCGCCGAGGCTCCAGCCCCGCGCCCGCAGCTCCTCCAGGACGTAGCGGTCGCCGACCCTCGTCGTGGCGGTCCGGACACCGGCCGCTTCCATCGCGCCGAAGAAGCCGTAGTTCGTCATCACCGTGACGGCGACCCCGTTCCCGTCGAGCAGGCCCCGTCTGCGCAGGTGCAGCGCGATCAGGGCGATGAGCTCGTCGCCGTCCACGACGGCGCCGAGGCGGTCGACGGCCAACAGCCGATCGCCGTCGCCGTCGAACGCGAACCCGAGCGCGTGACCGCCCGCGACAACGATCTCGGCCAGCGCTTCGACGTGCGTCGAGCCGCAGCCGGCGTTGATGTTGCGCCCGTCGGGTGCGTCGGCGATCACGACGGGCTCGGCGCCCAGGCGCCGGAAGATCTCGGGTGCCGCGCGGTGCGTCGAGCCGTTCGCGCAGTCCAGGACGACGTCGAGGCCGTCGAGATCGAGGTCGGCGAAGCGGCTGTGGAGCGCGCGGAGGTAGTCCTCGTGCGTGCCGTGGAGCGTCCTGATCCGGCCGATGCGCCCGGACACGCCCGCCCGCCCGTCCTCCAGGCGCCGCTCGATCGCGAGCTCGGTCGCGTCGGAGAGCTTGAAGCCGTCCGCGCCGAAGAACTTGATGCCGTTGTCGCGATACGGGTTGTGCGACGCGGAGATGACGGCCGCGACGTCGAAGCCGTAGCGCCCGAGCAGCAGCGGCGCCGCGGGCGTGGGCAGAACGCCGCCGAGGAGCACCTCGCCGCCGGCGCTCGCGACGCCTGCGGCCAGTGCGGACTCGAGCATGTCGCCCGACGCGCGCGTGTCGCGGATGACGAGCACCCGGACCGGCGCCGAACCTCGAGCAGCCGCCGCGTCCGCGCGGGCGCCCGCCTCCCGGGTGACGGCGCGGCCCAGGCGCAGCGCGAGCTCGGCCGTGAGAGCCTCGCCCGCGACGCCGCGAACCCCGTCCGTGCCGAACAGCCTGCGCACGCCCGCGGGCCGGTCTCAGGGGCCTTAGCGCTTGGAGAACTGCGGCTTCTTGCGGGCCTTCTTGAGGCCGGCCTTCTTGCGTTCCTTCACGCGCGCGTCGCGGGTGAGGAAGCCGCGCTTCTTCAGCTCCCCGCGGAGGTTCGGGTCCGCCTCCAGCAGCGCGCGGGAGATGCCGTGGCGCAGGGCGCCGGCCTGGGACGAGACGCCGCCGCCGTGGAGGCGGACATCCACGTCCATGCGGTCGTCGTAGCCCACCGCTTCGAGGGGCTGACGGATGTTCCGCTGCAACGTGGGGCGGGGGAAGAAGACGTCGAGCGTCTTGCCGTTGACGAGATAGACCCCCGTGCCCGGCTTGAGGATGACGCGGGCCACCGCCGTCTTGCGCTTGCCCGTCGCGCTGTAGCGCGCGCCGTCGGCGAGCACGATCGAGGCGGCGATGGGCTCCGCGTGAAGATCCTCGTCCTCTCCGTCGGCGGCGTCGCTCTCGGCGTCGTCGTCCCCGCGGCCCTCGTCGCCCTCCAGGACGATGTCGACCTCGAGGTCCATGCCGGGGATCGAGGGCTTCACGCGGGGCTCCGCGGGCTCGTCGTCCTCCAGGTCCTCGTCTTCGTCGACGCCCGCGTCGGGGGCGACGTCCGCGTCGAGTTGCGGCGCCGGATCGTTCGGAGCCCGGGCGGGTTCCGGGGCGGGTGTGGACTCCGCCGCCGGGTCGGGCGTGGACTCGGCGGCCGGGGTCGCCGCGGCCTCCTCGGCCTCGGTCTGCTGCTTGGCGGGAGCGACGGTCTCGTCGTCGCCGGGGGGCGTCTGGTCGGCCATTACCTGGCGATCTCCATCTGGACGGGCATCTGGGCGGCGTGCGGGTGCTCGGGTCCCGCGTAGACCTTGAGCTTCGTGATCTGCTTGCGGGCCAGGCGGTTGCGCGGGAGCATCCCCTTGACCGCCTTGCGGATGACCTCCTCCGGGCGGCGGTCGAGCATCTCCTCGAGCGTGCGGGACTTAAGGCCGCCGGGATAGCCCGAGTGGCGGTAGTAGCGCTTCTCGGTCCGCTTGGAGCCCGTCACCGAGATCTTCTCCGCGTTGATCACGACGACGAAGTCGCCCGTGTCGACGTGCGGGGTGTACTCGGGCTTGCGCTTGCCGCGGAGGGCGTCGGCGATCTGGGTCGCCAGACGCCCGAGGGTCTGGCCCTCGGCGTCGACGACGAGCCAGTTGCGCACGCGGTTCTCGGGGGTGGCGACGTAGGTCTTCACGGGGGAGCTCGGCAGGTCTTCGAGAAGCGGGAGCCGCCCGGGGGCTTGCAGCGGCAGGAGGATGCGTCGCGCTGACCGCGCGGCGGCGACGGACTATAGCGGCACGGCGCGGACAGGAGTCGCTGCCGTGAGCCTCCGACGAGCCGTTCGACATCTTGCCCGCCGGGCGGGAAGGACGTCGAGCAGTTCGCCCGCGCACGTTCGACCCGCGGCAGACGCGCCCTTGGCTCACTGCGGCGCCGGGGCGCCGTCGCCCGGCGGTTCGGGCCGCAGCCGCTGGTAGGCGAACGCGGCGCCGAGCAGCAGCACGCCGAGGCCGAGGAAGGAGGCGACGCGATAGCTGGGCTCCTGGGTGGCCAGGTCGTACACGAACACCTTGACCACGGTGACGGAGAGCAGTGCCAGCGCCCCGGCGCGCACCGCCGCGACGTCGCGCCGCAGGCCGGCGACGAGCGCGGCGACCCCGACCAGGGCCCACAGGCCGCTGAGGCGCAACTGGCCCTCGCGAACATCTTGAACCCCGAAGTCGACGACCACCAGTGAAGCGAGGTACAGGCCCCCGAGGGCGAGCGCGCCGAGCACCAGCGGCCGCTCGTCGTCGGCGACGAGTATCGCGATGCGGCCGGTGGCGGCCAGCAGTGCGGCGAGCCCGAGCACCGCCGCGCCGAGGTCCTCGACGCCGCCGTAGAGCCCCTCGGGCGGGGCTTGGTCGGCGAGGCACCACGCGGTCGCGAGGCCGAGGTGCACCACCCCCGCCTGCCGCGCGGTGCGATCCCCGCGCGCGCCGAGCGACCAGAGCGCCACCGCCTCCAGCGCCCACACGCCGGTGAGCGCGACCCCGTCGAGCGAGAGCGCCGCGAGGATGGCAGCGGCGGTCAGGCCGGTCACGTCGAGCGCGACCCGATACGCGGGCGCGAGGCGCGCCGACACGAGACAGGCGCCGGCGAGCGCGGCGAGCATCGCGACTGCCCCCCCGGTGGGCGTGCCACCGGTCAGCAGCGTCTGGGTCTCGAGCGCCGGCGTCGCCGTCGCGACGGCGAGCGCGACGTGAAGGCCGAGGCCCGAGGCCGCGGCGGCCGTGTCGCGCGTCGCGTCACGCGCCAGACGCGTCAGCCCGGCGAAGGCGACCGCCCCGGCGGCGAAGCCCAGCGCCCGCACGACGCCGTCGGTGGCCAGCACGAACGCGACGTCGGCGAGCAGCACTCCCAGCGTCAAACCGAGGATGCCGAGGTCAGCAGCCAGCCGCGGCGCACGCCGTGCGACGAGGCCGAGAGCGAGGTGGGCGGCAGCCAGCCCGGCGAGCCAGGCGACGGCGCTCGGCCGCCCGCTCACGTCGAAGATCGCAAACCACCCGGCGACGCCGAGCACCAGCGCGTTGACCGACAGCAGGACGGCGGGGAGGGTCGGCAGGCCGTCGTCCGGCGCCCGCAGCACCGTCCCGACGGCGGCGACGACCTGGAGCACGCCGAAGACCACGAGCACCAGCAGCGTCGCGCTGACGGCGCGGTCCGCGTCGAGCCACCCGAGCCACTGCGGGGTGGCGACGAGCGCGACGCAGACCGACAGCCAGCTCCAGCGCTGCCAGACGAGCACGGCGATCGCGGCGGCGGAGGCCACGGCCAGGAACCAGAGCCCGCCCGTCTCGAACGGCACGCTCGCGAGAACGGGCGACAGGAGGGCGCCGACGATGCCGAGCCCGGCCACGACCGGGGCCGCCCAGCGAATGGCGAGCGCCACCGCCAGCGCACCGACCGCCGCGGCGAGGCCGATGCCGATCGCGGGCGGCACCAGCTCGTAGTGGGAGGTGGCGACCGTCAACGTGAGAAAGAGCCCGGCCAGCCCCGTTGCCACGGCGGCGCGGGCCGCCTGCGAGCGGCCGGAACGCTCGTGCAGCCGAACGCCGAGGCCGAGCAGGACCGCGCAGCCCGCGGCCGCGATGAGGCACCGCTCAGCCTCGCCGATCCAGCCGTTGGAGACGCCGAGCGCGAAGAGCAGCGCAAGTCCGACGATCACCGCCGTCCCGCCCACCCAGGCGAGAACCTGCCCGCCCAGCAGCTCCTCGAGCGACCGTGGCGGCTTGGAGGCGGCGGTGACCGCGGGCGGGGCGAAGGCGGGCTGGGCCGGCGGCGCCGGAGAGCGGCCCGGTGGCACCGGAGAGCCGACCTCGACCGGAGGAGAGGGAACGACCTCGGCCGGAGGCTCCCCGATGCCAGACCGCGGCGGCGCAGCCGGCGACGCCACGTGTTCGGGGATCTCGACCCAGGGGACCTCGCGTGCCGGGACGGGGGCGACGGCGAGCTCGAGGCGGCGCAGCCGCTGCTCGGCCCGGCGGGCGTGCTCCTCGAGGTGATCGAGGCGTTGCTCGGTGGTGGGGATCATGCGACGCGGCTCCCGTCTTGTCAACCAGCGGTCAGGAACGACGGTAGCGGGTTGCTGACCGACGGTCAAGTCAGCCTGCTGACCGTCGGTCGGCGGGCGTGCCATGCTTGACGGGTGTCCTCACCGGCCTACACCCGCCTGGAGAACGACGAGCGTCGCCGCCAGCTCGTCGCGCTCGGCGAACGCCTGTTCACCGAGAACGCCTTCGACGAGATCTCCATGGCCGCGATCGCGCGCGAGGCGGGGATCTCCAAGGCGCTGCTCTACCACTACTTCCCGAGCAAGCGCGACTTCTTCGCCGCGACGCTGGCCGAGGGCGCCGAGGCGCTCCGCCTCGCCGTCGAGCCCGACCCCGACGCCGCCCCGGCCGAGGCGCTGCTGGCCAGCCTCGCCGCCTACCTGCGCTGGGTCGAGGAGCACCGCGACTCCTACGCCAAGCTCATGCGCAGCGTCGCGACGGTCCGCGAGGCGCGGGAGCTCGTCGATCAGGTCCGCGACCTGACCGCGCAGCGCGTCCTCGACGGCCTCGCCGGCGGCTCGGGCGCGCCGCTCCCGCCGACAGCGCGCATCGCGGTCCGGGGCTGGCTGTGGTTCCTCGACGGTGCGATCCTCGACTGGCTCGACGGCGGAGACGTCGCCCGCGAGGAGCTCCTCGGCCTGCTCGTCGGCACGCTCCTCGGCGCGCTGACCGCCGCAGGCGCCGGCGACTTGCTGCAGGCGGCCGCCGACGGCTGAAGCTTTGGACCCGCGACGGGCCCGAAGCCCGAGGTGGACAGCAGGCCGGCCGGCGCGCTGAAGCGCCGGCCGGCCGATCGCTCTAGTTCGTGCCGGTGTAGCGGAAGATCCGCAGCCCGCTGTCCCGGTCGCTGGTGGCGATCAGCTCCTGCCCCTTGTCGGAGAAGACCTCGACGCCCCAGAGGTTGCTGCCGCCGTCCTCGATGTACCGGCCCGCTTCCACGAGCTCGCCGTTGTCGATCCTCAGGACCCGCAGGCCGCCCGAGTAGTACGACAGGTACGCGAGGTCGGCCCTGCTCTTCGACGTGGCCACCTCGTGCACCGAGAGGTCACCGAACCCGGTCGCGAAGGCCGGGTCGTGGGCCTCGTCGATCGCGTAGGTGTCGAGCTCCTGCATCTTGCCGCCGCTGTTGGCGAACAGGTGCACGTAGCCCCAGCCGTCGAACTTCGACGCGAAGCTCAGCGTGTCGCCGGTCGCGCCGAGGGGGATCCCCGACTGCTGGCTTCCGTCCCCGGCCCGGCAGGCGGCATCGATGTAGGCAGCGCCGAAGAGCGCGAAGCCCTGCTCTCGCGGCGCCACGCCGAACGTCGGGATGTTCCCGTCGACGCTCATCCCGAGCGACTCGTTGCAGGCGTCCGAGCCCGTGCGGTTGAAGACCAGGACGGCCTTGTAGCCGCCAGCCTCGATGACGTTGGCGACCTTCTCGGTGAAGGGGCACACGCCGCGTTCGACCACCGCGATCTGCGAGACCCCCTGCGCAGCAGCCGGCACCCCTGGATCGGCGTCGCAGGCGCGGCCGACGAACCTCGACTGGCCCGTGATCGTCTGACCCTCCTCGAGCTGGGTGGTGCCGCTGCCCTGGCTGGCCGTGACCGGCGTGCCCTTCGTGGTGTTCGTCGCGAACAGGGCGTACGGCGCGAAGTCCTCGTCGGCTCCGATGACGAACTTGTCGTCATCCGTGAACTCCGCCTGGTGACCGTTGCCCTCCGGCGGCACGTCGATGCCGCTCTCGGCCGCTTCCGGATCGGGGTCGGTGAAGTCGGTGTCCCCCAGGTACACGGGCTCGAGCGGGTTGCTCATGTCCAGCTTGACGTAGCCCCCGTCCCAGTAGGAGAGCAGCATGACCTGCCTGCCGCCGATGTTCTTGACGACCATGTCGTGCAGGAAGATCTCGCCGAGGTTCGCCGGCGTGGCTTGCTTGATCTCCGGGAACCTCTCGTCGAGGTCGTACTCGGCGATGAGCTTGGCCTTGCGCGGGTCGGTGATGTCGACGATGTCGACGTCCTTGCCCTCCTCGTTGTCGACCATGACGGCGTAGGCCTTGTTGCCGTCCTGCCACGCGAAGACCGAGTGGATGTCGTTGGCGGCCTTCTTGCCCTGACCGCTGACGCCTTCGGCGTCACCGAAGCCCTCGACCAGCGGCGTCGGGCTCGATGGCCTGGTCACGTCGTAGATGTTCATGCCCCCGAAGCCGGCCGTTTCCTTGCACTTCTCGTTGTTCGTGACGAGGATCTGGCCCTTGAAGGCGGAAGTGGAGAGGTTCAACGCTTGGACGCCCTCGCCGGAGTAGCTGCCCTCCTTGGAGTTGATGAAGGCGACCTCGCGCGGCGTCTTGGGATCGGCGATGTCGACCACGTGGACGCCGTTGTACCTGCACGTCTCGCCGCCCCAGGCGGCCAGGTAGGCGGTGTTGCCGTCGGGCGAGACGCCGATGTCGGCGATCTTGCCCGGCTCGGCGTTCTTGAGCTTGAGGCTGCTGACCAGGTCGACGTTCGCCTTTTCGGCCTTCAGATGGCCGCCGGTGCCGCCGTGCTGATGGGTGTCGCGCTGCTCGACGCCGTCGCTGACGCCGCCGTCGCTGGCGATGAGCTGCTCGTGGGCGACGGCGACCGACGCGAGGCTCGCGGTCAGCGCCGCACCGAGGGCGGCGGCACGCAGCCGCCGGGATCGAATTGGGGGCACTCTGCTCCTCTTGTGAGATTGACGCCGGAGGACACGTGGTGCGCCCGGCGGGCTGATGGCGCGAAAGCTAGCGCCGCAGTCCAGCCTTGAAACCACCACGCCCGGACGGATATCCCTGATTGTACGAGTTCGAACCAGTTTTCGCCGGGGCCTCAACCCGAGCCCTGATCACCGCCGCCGCCGACGGCCGCGGCTACCACCCGGCGACTAGCGGCGCCGCCCCGCGATACGGTGCCCCACTTGCCCCGCCTCCTGGTGCTCTGCCTCGCGCTCGTGCTCACCGTCCCGGCGGTCGCGGCCGCTTCCGGCGAACGCCTGCCTTCCACGAGCGTGCTCGGCGGCGGCTTCAAGACCGTCAAGACGTTCGACATCCCGGCCTCGAGCGTCGTCAAGTTCCAGCCGGGCGTCGCGGCGTCGAGCGTCGCGTCGGCCTCCGTGCGTGAGTTCCGCCGTCGCACCCGGGCCAAGGTCACCGAGACGGCATTCGTCGGCGTCTACGTCTTCAAGGACCCCGGGGCGTCCAGCGCCTACTTCAACGGCGCGACCTCGACGTTCTCCGGTGCGGGCAGCGTGGCGACGGAGAAGATCGGCGAGGCGAGCGCGGCCCGCCGCAGCACCTACAGCATCGACGACCGAAGGAAGCGCAGCGTGCAGCTGCTCTACCTCAAGGGCAACGAGGTCTGGGAAGTCTCGGTGGTGCGAGCCCGGAGCAAGCCGCGCCCATCGGTGGGGACGGTCGTCGGCATCGCCCGGCGCAACGCGGCGCGGGGCTGACTCACTCCCACTCGATCGTGCCGGGCGGCTTGCTCGTGATGTCGAGCACCACCCGGTTGACCTCGCGCAACTCCCCGATCATGCGCGCGGCGATCGTCTCGAGCAGGTCGTAGGGCAGCCGCGCCCAGTCGGCGGTCATCGCGTCGTCGGAGGTGACCGCGCGGATGACGACCACCCACCCGTAGGTGCGTTCGTCGCCCTGGACGCCGACCGTCCGGACGTCGGGCAGCACGCAGAAGGACTGCCACAGCTCTCGGTAGAGGCCGGCGCTGCGGATCTCTTCCTGCAGGATCGCGTCGGCGTCGCGCAGGAGGTCCAGGCGCGCCTTGGTCGCCTCGCCGCCCACGACGCGGATCGCGAGGCCAGGCCCCGGGAAGGGCTGGCGCCAGACGAGGCGCTCCGGCAGTCCGAGCTCCGCGCCGACCGCGCGCACCTCGTCCTTGAACAGCGCGCGGAGCGGCTCGACCAGCGCGAACTCGATGTCTTCCGGCAGGCCGCCCACGTTGTGGTGGGACTTGATCGTCGAGGTGCCCGTGCCGCCGCCGGACTCGATGACGTCGGAGTACAGCGTGCCCTGGACGAGGAACTTCGCGCCTTCGCCGCCCTGCGCGAGCTTCTCGGCCTCCTCCTCGAAGACGCGGATGAACTCCGTGCCGATGAGCTTGCGCTTGGTCTCGGGATCGGAGACCCCCTGCAGCTTGGCGAGGAAGCGCTCCTCGGCGTCGACCGCGACCAGCGGCACGCGGAAGTGGTCGCGGAAGGTCTTGACGACCTGGGCGCCCTCGTCCTTGCGCATCATCCCGTGGTCGACGAAGACGCACGTCAGCTGGTCGCCGATCGCGCGGTGCACCAGCAGCGCCGCCACGCTGGAGTCCACCCCGCCCGACAGGCCGCAGATGACCTTCTTGGGGCCGACCTGCTCGCGCACGCGGGCGATCTGCTCCTCGACGATCGACGCGGCGCTCCAGTCCATGGCGCAGCCGCAGACCTCCCCGAGGAACGTCTTGAGGATGTCCTGCCCGAACGGCGTGTGGACGACCTCGGGGTGGAACTGGATGCCGTATATATTCCGATCGCGATCCTCGAGCGCGGCCACCGGAGAGACCGTGCTCGACGCGAGCGCGGTGAAGCCGGGCGGCGCGGTGAAGACCGTGTCGCGGTGGCTCATCCAGCACGGCTGCTCGAGCGGCAGGCCGGCCAGCAGGCGCCCGGGCTCGGTGACCGTCAGCGTCGAGCGCCCGTACTCCCCGACTTCGGCGCCCTCGACCCGGCCGCCCTGGTCGAGCACGACCAGCTGCATGCCGTAGCAGATGCCGAGCACCGGGATACCGAGCTCGAGCAGCTCGCGCTCCAGCGCCGGCGCGCCCTCGGCGTAGACCGACGCCGGCCCCCCCGAGAGGATGAGGCCCTTGGGCTCCCGCCGGCGGACCTCCTCCACGCCGACGTGATGCGGCAGCAGCTCGGAGAAGACCCCGCATTCGCGCACCCGCCGCGCGATGAGCTGCGAGTACTGCCCGCCGTAGTCGAGCACGACGACCTCGTCGAGCCGGGTGCCGCTCGGCCCGATCGTGATGGGGGCACCCTCGTCGACGATCTCCGCTGCGGCGGAGGACGCCGTGACGGGCGCATCCGGGTGTATCACGCCTCGGTCAGTGCCGGCTCACGCGTGACGTCGGCGGGGACCGCGCCGCCGCCGCCGTGGTCCTCGCGAGCAGCCGCCCCGCCGCGGGCGCCCATGCCGACCCCTTGAGCGGTCTGCAGGTGCTTGCCCTCCGTCATGAGCGCCGGGGCGATCATCACCTCGGCCCGGTTGAACTCCGCGAGATCCTGATAGCCGCAGGTCGCCATGGAGGTCCGCAGGCCGCCGAACAGGTTGAACGTGCCGTCGTTCTCGTGCGCGGGGCCCAGCAGGATCTCCTCCAGCGTGCCGTTCTGCACCGTCTGCACGCGCGCGCCGCGCGGCAGCGACGAGTGGAACGTCGCCATGCCCCAGTGGTATCCCCGGCCCGGCGCCTCGTACGCGCGCGCCAGCGGCGAGCCGATCATCACGGCGTCGGCGCCGCAGGCGATCGCCTTGGAGACGTCGCCGCCCGTGCGCATGCCGCCGTCGGCGATGACCTGGACGTACTCGCCGGTCTCGAGCATGTGCGTCGAGCGTGCGCCCGCGACATCGGCGATCGCCGTGGCCTGCGGAACGCCGACCCCGAGGACGCCGCGCGTGGTGCACGCCGCGCCCGGCCCGACGCCGACGAGCACGCCGGCCGCCCCCGTCCGCATGAGGTGCAGGCCCGTGTGGAAGCTCGCGCAGCCGCCGACGATGACCGGGACACCGGCCGCGCGGACGAACTCCTTCAGGTTGAGCGGCTCCGAGGAGGTCGAGACGTGCTCGGCCGAGACCACCGTGCCCTGGATGACGAGGATGTCCAGGCCGGACTCGAGGGCGAGCTCCCAGTGCTTGCCCACGCGCTGCGGGGTCAGGGCGGCGGCCGCGACGACGCCGGCCGCCTTGATCTCCTCGATGCGCCGGGCGATGAGCTCGGGCTTGATCGGCTCTGCGTAGATGGCCTGCATTTCCCGCGTCGCCTGGTCCTTCGGCAGCAGGGCGATGCGCTCGAGCTGCTCCTCTGCATCCTCGTAGCGGGTGAAGACCCCCTCGAGGTTCAAGACGGCCAGCCCGCCGAGCTTGCCGACGATCCCCGCCGTACGCGGCGAGACCACGCCGTCCATCGCGGAGGCCAGGAGCGGCAGCTCGAAGCGGTAGGGACCGAGCTTCCAGCTCACGTCGACGTCGTCCGGGTCGCGCGTGCGGCGACTCGGCACGATTGCGATGTCGTCGAATCCGTAGGCGCGGCGGGCCTTCTTGCCGCGGCCGATGTCGATTTCCATGGCGTGGTCTCCAACTCGGTGAGGTTCGACGGGGAGCAGGCAAGGTAGCACCGGCCGTGGACGGATCCGCACTTCGCGTTAGTGTCACAAACGCCAATGTCACTCCAAGCTCGCAGGGAGCCGGTTCCCCGGCGTCCGTACCGTCAAGTCGCCCGCGCGCAGACGGCGGCGGCAACGCGGCAGCGGATCCTCGACGCGACCGAGGCGCTGCTCCGCGAGCACGCCGCCCGGACCGTGGCGATCACGACCGTCGCACAGGCCGCGGACACCACCGTTCCCACCGTCCTGCGCCACTTCGCCACCAAGGACATCCTGGTCTGGTCCGCGCTCGCGACGGCGCTCACGCGGATCCGCGCCGCTCGCCCGCGGATGACGGCGGGCGACCACCTCGGGGCCGCCCGGGTGCTTGCGGAGGAGTACGAGCGCCACGCGCCGCTCCTGGGCGCCGCCGAGACCGCGCTGCCCGACGCGCGCCGCGAGCTCGAGGCGGCGAGCCGCCTGCACCGCGACTGGCTTGCGCGCACCTTCGCGCGATCGCTCTCCCCCCTGCCGCCGGTCGTGCACCGCCGCCGCCTCGCGCAGCTCGTTGCGGTCAGTGGCCCGGAGCCGTGGCGCGTGCTGCGCGAGACAGAACGGCTGGGGCCGGCGCAGGCCCAGGCGGCGCTGGCGGAGCTGCTCCGCGCGCTCGCGCCCTGACCGCGGCTCGGGAGTCCGGCCGACCCTAAGTGCTCCGATTCCGAAGTTCCATGGCAGCATCCGGGCGCCTCACCGGGCCGTGACGCCCGGCGACGGCCCCGCAAGTACGCCCGGTACGAGCAGGGCCGTCGCCGAACGCCACGGCGCGCCGATCCATCCCGGATCCTGCGACGGAACTTACGAATCGGAGCACTAAGCGGCGAGCACGAAGGAGACGAAGAAGCCCGCCGCCGTGGCGAAGGCGTTGTAGGGGCGCCCGTGCTCGAACGCCTCGGGCATCAGCGTGTCGGCCAGGGAGGCGAGCACCGCCCCGCCCGCAAAGCCCAGCGCGAGCGCCAGCACCTCCTCCGACAGCCCGTCCGCGACCCCGCGGCCGAGCACGACCATCAGCGCGAGCAGGACCGCGCACGCCGTCCACGTGCCGATGACCGCCGATCCCGAGCGGCCGCCGCGGCGCATCGCCACGGCCCCCACGAGCGCTTCGGGAAGATTCGAGGCGAAGATCGCCACCAGCAGGGTGAGCGAGGTGTTCTCGACGAGCGAGACGCCGAGCGCGAGGTTCTCCGGCACGCCGTCGAGCGTGACCGCCGCCAGCAGCGCCCAGCCCACCGCCCCTCCCGCCACCTCGCGGTTGTCGGGGCCGGAGCGGCCGGTGGTCCGGCGGTCGAGGTAGGTGTCCGCCGCGACGAACGCCGCCGCGCCCGCGAGCAGGCCGAGCCCCGAGCGCACGGCGCCCCCGAGCTCGAAGGCGTCTTCGAAGAGCTCGAAGGCGAGCGCGGAGATCAGCGCGCCCGAGGCGAAGGCCAGCAGCGTCCCCGTCACCTGCCTCGACGGGGAGAAGCGGGAGCCGATCAGCGCCCCGATGACCAGGGCGCTCGACGCGGCCAGCCCGAAGAGCACGGCGGTCAGCACGCGGGCCTCCTACCCGAGGCGCGGCCACGCGCCACATCCCGGCGCCGAGCCGGCGGGTGTCCCGGCTCGCGACGTCAGGGCACGCCCGCCGCCGGCGTCAGCCACTCGACGGTGGTCTCCGCGTACATGCGCTCGACCGCCCGCGGGTCGATCAGCCCCGCTCCCAGGCGCATCGTCGACTCGGCGCCGCAGGCCACCCCGAAGCGGAGGCACTCCTCGATCGTCTTGCCCTCGTAGCGCGAGGCGACGAGCCCCGCGAGGAACGCGTCGCCGGACCCGACCGCCGCGACCGCCTCGCGCGGATCGATCCACACGCGGAGGAGCTTGCGCTCCCCGCCGGCCGAGGCGCACGCGATGCAGCCGTCGGGCAGCGTCATGATCGCCTCGTGGGGGCCGAGGCCGACCATCTCGCGCACGGCTATCGCGCGGTCCTCCTCGTCGTTGAACTCGTGGCCGACGAGCTCCTCCGCCTCGAGGACGTTCGGGCTGATGACGTCGGGCTCCGCGCGCGAGGCGTGGCGCAGCGGCTCGCCGTCGGTGTCGATGACGGTCACGACGCCGAGCTTGCGCAGCTCGCGTATCAGCCCTGCGTAGATCTCGGGTTCCACGCCGCGCGGGAGCGAGCCGGCGAAGACGACGATGTCCGCGCCGCGCGCGAGGTACAAGAGCTTGTCGCGGAAGAGCTCGACCTCGGCGGCGGTCACCGCGGGGCCGCGCTCGTTGACCTCGGTGGTCTCCCCGTTGGTCGGGTCGTACACGGCCATGTTCGTGCGCGACTCCTCGCGGATTCTCACGAAGTCGTTGAGGATCGACTCATGGGTCAGCTGCTCGACGATGCGCGTGCCGGTCGGGCCGCCCGCGAAGCCCGTGGCGATCACGGGCTGGCCGAGCATCTTCAGGGCGCGCGCGATGTTGACGCCCTTGCCCCCGGCCATCGTCGTCTGGTCGACGGTGCGGTGGCGGCGCCCGAGCCGGAAGCTCGGAACCGACAGCGACTTGTCGATGGCGGCGTTGAGGGTGACGGTGATGATCATGCGATCTCGGTCGTCCGGGGTCCTCGGGTGGATCGGGTGATGCGCCGGCGGAGCACGACGAGCAGGAGGCTACCGAGCAGGAAGACCGAGAGCAGGAGAACCGTCCGGGTGCGGCTGACGAAGTCCTTGAGGCGATCGGCCGCGCCGGCCTCGGTGACCGCGGCGGCGGTCACGAGCGGCACCCGCGCCACGAGCTGCCCGCGCTGACGCACGACGATCGTGCCGACCCGTGAGCCCTGCGGCAGCGGGCCGTCGAGCTCGGCCGGGGCGTCCATGACCCGGACGTCGAGACGCTCGCCGCGCCGAGCGGTGCGCACGACGTCACGCCCGGCCACCAGGGCGACGGACGCGTCGCGGTAGCGCAACTGCGACCGGGCGAACCGGCGCCCCGCCCGGACCGCCGCCTTGCGGCCGTAGCGGCGCAGCCCGTAGCGCAGGAGCCTCAGCGTGTCGGCGTTGCGCGCCGACTCGCTCTGGTCGCCGAGCACCGCGGAGAGCACCGTGACGCCGTTCCGGCTGGCCGAGCCGACCAGCACGTAGCCCGCGGCGTTCGTGCGGCCCGTCTTGACGCCGTCGACCGACGGGGTGATGCGCACGAGCGTGTTGCGGTTGACGAACGTGCGGGGAAAGGCCCCGGAGCGGATCGTGACCCGCGGAAGGTCGACGGTGTCGCGGAAGAACGGCTTCGTGCGCAGCACGAGCGCGAGCTTGACGAGGTCGGCGGCGCTCGAGAAGTTGTCCGGGTCGTCGAGGCCGATGGGGTTGGCGTAGCTCGTGTCGGTCAGGCCGAGCTCCTCGGCGCGGCGGTTCATGTCCTGCACGAAGCGGGCGCGGGTGCCTGAGATCCGCACCGCGAGCGTCGCCGCCGCGTCGTTGGCCGAGGCGAGCAGCAGCGCGCGGAGCACGTCGCGCACGGTCACGCGCTCCCCGCGCTGGAACCCGGCGACGGACTCCGCGGGTGCGGCGCTGTAGGGCACCTGCACGAGCACGTCGTCGAGCGACAGGCGCTCGAGGGCCAGCAGCGCGGTCATGAGCTTCGTCGTGGACGCGATGGGCCGGCGGGCGCCGGGCTTGCGGGCGAAGACGACGTCGCCCGTGGCGGGCTCGACGAGGATGGCCGCGGGCGCCTTGACGCGCGGCGGCGTCCCCCCGCGCTGCGCCCCGGCGACACCCGGGACGAGCAGGCAGAGCAGCAGCACGACGAGGCCCGGCCACGCCGCGCGTGGTACCGGCCTCACGGGGTCAGCTTGAGCTTCTGCCCGACGCGCAGGCTCTGCGGGTCTTGGAGGTCGTTGTAGTCGAGCAGGTCGACCAGGGAGACCCCCGTGGTCTCGGAGATGTCGCCCAGCACGTCGCCCGGCTTGACCGTGTAGACCTTGGGCTCCGCCTTCTTCCGGGTGGTGCCGGAGCGGTCCTCCCTCCGGGCGGCGGTCGTCGTCGGCCTCGAGGAGGATTTCGCGGCGGTGGGGACGGTCGAGGTCTTCGGCCCGCCGCCGAGCTCCGGGCGCGCCACCAGGTAGATCGTCGCAACCGCTGCGAGGAGGGCAAGAGGCGCCAGGAAGCGGGCGGGACTCCGGTCGGCCATCGCGCTCTGAGGATAGGGCGCTCCAGGCGGAACGCATCACGACGCAAGCGTCCATGCGGTCGTGCGGAGGCGCTCGGCCTCGGCCCGGGCGGCCGACGCCGGATCGCCGCCGTCGGCCTCGTGTGCGCGCACCAGGGAGCGCGACGCGGTCACCAGGCCCCCCGCCGGTCCCGGCGCCCAGGCCGGCCCGAGCGCTTCCACGCGGCCCCCCTGCGCGCCGACGCCCGGAAGCAGGAACGGCGTACGCGGCATGAGCTCCCGGAGGCGGGCGAGAAGCTCGGGCGCCGTGGCGCCGACCACCGCCCCCACGTCGGCGATCGGTGCTCCGGGCGTCGCCAGAGCGGCGACGAGCCGCGCGACGCGGGCCCAGACCGGTTGGTCGTCCGGGGCGGTCAGCAGGTCCTCGACGTCCGCGGCCCCCGGGTTGGACGTGCGCACGAGCACGAAGACCCCGCGCCCGCGGGGCCGCGCGACCTCCAGCAGCGGGGCCAGGGTGTCCGCGCCCATGTAGGGGTTGGCCGTGAGCGCGTCGGCGCCCAGGCCGGCGACGGGACCGAACGGCGTGGCGGTCTCCCCCAGGAAGGCGTCGGCGTAGGCGCGCGCGGTGACGTCGATGTCGCCGCGCTTGGCATCGGCGATGACCAGCAGCCCGCGCTCCCGCGCGTGGGCACACGACGCGCCGAGGACCGTGCGGCCCTGCGCGCCGAGCCGCTCGAAGCACGCGACCTGCGGCTTGATCGCCACGACGGCCGGCGCGACGGCGTCGACGACGAGGTGGCAGTGCGCGAGCACGGCTCGCGCGAGCCGCTGCTCGGGCGGTCCGTCCCCCGCCGCGCGATAGGCGTCGGGCCAGAGCCTTCCCGGCTCGGGGTCGAGGCCGAGGACCACGTTGGACTGCCGCGCGTCGACCGCCCCGGCGAGCCGTTGGCCGAAGGGCGTGCTCATCAGAGACCACCACGCTACCGACGTGCACGGACGTCGGGCGGCGCGGATCGGGCGGCCTGGTGCGCCGCACCGCGAGCCGCCTGCCGATCGGGGAGGATGTGCGTCGCATGCCGCCGCTGAACCGCATCGCCTGGAGCGTGACCGTCGGCGCCTGCGTCGTGCTCGTGGTCCTCTTGCTCCTCGCGGGCTACCAGGGCTACGGCGCGGTCACGTTCGCGGTGGGCCTGAGCGCCGCCATCAACCTCCGGTGACGGGCCCGTTCCGGCCGCGCGCCTGCACCGGCGGAACCTCGGTCCCGGGCACGACGCTGTCCTCGGGCTCGAGGTGGATGAGCACGTCGGCGCCGGCGACCCGGCGCCGGATCGCGTCCTGGAGCACGTGGGACGTGGCGTGGGCGGCCTCGAGCGTCGTGCCCGAGCGGAACTGCACGTGGAGGTCGACGTAGCGGCGGGCACCCGCTCGCCGCGCGCGGAGCTTGTGGAAGCCCGCGACGCCGCGCGGGCCGAACCCGACCACTTCCTCCTCGATCGCGGCAAGCTCCTCCAGCGGCAGTGCCTCGTCGATGAGCACCCGCGAGGACGACCGCAGGATCCGCACGCCGGCGACGACGATCGACGCCGCGACGAGCAGCGCGACGACGGGATCGAGCCACGTCTCGCCGGTGAGCTGCACGAGCGTGAGGCCGATGAGCACCCCGCCCGAGGTGGCGGCGTCCGTGCGCAGGTGCGCGGCGTCGGCCTCGAGCGCCGGCGAGCCGGTCTCGCGCGCCCGCGTGCGCAGCCGCGCGGACACCGCGAGGTTCACCACCACGGAGATCGCCAGGACCGCGATGCCGAAGCCGAGCGCATGGACCTCGCCGCCCACGACGAGGCGGCGGACGGACTCGAAGACGATGACCCCCGAGCCGACGAGGATGAGCATCCCCTCGATCGCGGCGGCCATATCCTCGAACTTCTCGTGGCCGTAGGGATGGTCCGCGTCGGCGGGGATGTCGGCCTTGCGGACCGACACGAACGCCACGACGGAGGCGACGAGGTCGAAGCTCGAGTGCAGCGCCTCGGTCAGCAACGCGACCGAGCCCGTCACCGTGCCCGCGATGACCTTGAGCAGGATCAGGGTCGAGTTGGAGACGATCGACAGCGCCGCCGCCCCCGAGCGGGAGCCCGGGGCGGGCGCCACCGCGCGGATGGGCGTCCGCGCGGGCTTCATCCCCGCCGATCGAGCCGGCGCAGCAAGGCGGTCGCCGCGCGCCCGCGGTGGGAGATCGCGGCCTTCTCCTCGGGCTCGAGCTCGGCCATCGTGCGGCCGGGGCGGCCGGGGTCGACCACGTCGTCGGGCAGGAAGGCCGGGTCGTAGCCGAAGCCGTTGGCCCCGCGCGGGTGCGGGTCGAGGGTTCCCGTGCAGCGGCCCTCGACCGTCCACGCGTCGCCGTCGCGCGGATCGACGAAGGCGAGGGCGCAGACGTAGGCCAGCGCGTCGCCCGCGGGGGCGTCGCGCAGCAGCTTGCGCAGATTGTCCGCGTCGCCGGCGCCGGGACCCGCGAAGCGCGCGGAGCGGACCCCGGGCGCGCCGGCGAGCGCCGCGGACTCCACTCCCGAGTCGTCGGCGATCACCGGCACCCCGAGCGCGTCGGCGGCCGCGCGCGCCTTGATCAGCGCGTTCTCGGCGAACGTGGCGCCGGTCTCCTCGGGCGTGTCGAGGTGCTCGGGAAGGCCCACGAGCTCGTGATCGGGGAGCAGCGCCCCGAGCTCTGCGACCTTGTGCGCGTTGCGGGTGGCCAGGACCAGCCGCATCAGGCGGCTCCCGCGATCGCGGCCTCCTGCGCCACCCGGAGGTCGGCGATGCCCCCCTCGGCGAGCACGAGCAGCTCGTCGAGGTGCGCGCGGGACAGCGGCGTGCGCTCCGCGGTCGCCTGGACCTCCACCAGGCCTCCGTCGCCGGTCATGACGACGTTCGCGTCGACGGCGGCCGTCGAGTCCTCCGCGTAGTCGAGGTCGAGCAGCGGCACCCCGCCCACGACGCCACAGGAGACGGCCGCGAGCGAGCCCGTGAGCGGCGAGCGCTCCAGCCGGCCCTCGGTGACGAGCCGCCCCATCGCCAGCGCGAGCGCGACGTAGGCGCCCGTGATCGACGCGCAGCGGGTGCCGCCGTCGGCGGTCAGGACGTCGCAGTCGAGGTAGACCGTGCGCTCCCCGAGCGCCTCGCGATCGACGACGACGCGCAGCGAGCGGCCGATGAGCCGCTGGATCTCGACCGTGCGCCCGTCAGGACGCCCGTTGGTGACGTCGCGGGGCTTGCGCTGCCCCGTGGACGCCGGAAGCATCCCGTACTCCGCGGTGACCCAGCCCGTCCCGCGTCCCTGCATCCAGCGGGGAACGCTCTCCTGGACGGAGGCGGTGCAGATCACGCGGGTCTCCCCGCACGCGATCAGCGTCGAGCCCGTCGCGGTGGCGACGAAGCCGGGCGTGAAGGCGACGGGGCGCAGGTGGGCGCGGGCGCGGCCGTAGGAGCGGGCGGGTGCCGCGCTCATCGGGTGGGGACCTCGGACGGGCGGACGGCGCCGGCTCGCGGCGCCTCGCGGCGGCGGGCGGCACCCGGGTCGGCGGGCACCCCCGGGTCGAGCCGGATCCGCGCGACGGTGCCGAGCGGCATCTGGAGGAAGCGGGTCCCGAGCGCGCGGAAGGACTCGGGCTCTCCCGTGCAGAGGAAGGAATACTCGCCCTCCTCGGTCCTCCGCGACGCGAGCCCGCGGGCGCCGAGCACGTGGGACACCTGGCGGGCAAGGGGGGCCCCGGAGGCGATGATCGTCACGTCGGGGCCGAGCATGCGCTGCAGCATCGGCCGCACGAGCGGGTAGTGGGTGCAGCCGAGCACCACCGTGTCCACCCCCGCTTCGCGCAGGGGCGCGACGTAGGTGCGCACGGTCTCGACGACCCGCGCGTCGTAGGGAAAGCCCTCTTCGATGAGCGGCGCGAGCTCGGGGCAGGCGACCTGGGTGACCGCAACGTGCGGGTCGGCCGCCGCGA
This sequence comes from uncultured Solirubrobacteraceae bacterium, assembly GCA_902806205.1. Lineage (GTDB taxonomy): Bacteria > Actinomycetota > Thermoleophilia > Solirubrobacterales > Solirubrobacteraceae > Paraconexibacter. The sequence goes on from CADCVR010000018.1 coordinate 27,437, forward strand.
CGGCCTCGAGGTAGGCGCCCGACGCGACGGTGGCGGGGGTCGCGAGCACCCCGACCCGTCCGTTGCGCGTGGCGGCGACCGCGTGGACGCCGCCGGGGTGCACGACGCCGATGACGTCGACTCCGAGCGTCGTCTGCATCATCCGCGCCTGCAGCGCGGGCAGTGCCGCGGCGGTCGCGGAGTTGCACGCGACCACCAGCAGCTTCGCCCGGTGGCGCAGCAGCTCCTCCCCGATCTCGAGGCTGAAGCGCTCGAGCTCCTCCCGGGGCCGCGCGCCGTAGGGAAAGCGCTCGGTGTCGGCGAGGTAGACGAAGTTCTCCGTGGGCAGCCGGACGAGCAACTCGTGGAGCACGGTGAGCCCACCGACGCCCGAGTCGAACACGGCGATCGGCCGGTCGCGTGGATGGGCTTGCGCGGCGACGACGACCATCCCGGCAGCGTAGGCGAACGCGCCGCCCCCGACCCGGGCCGGCGGCGCGCAGGCGGCCGGCCCAGGACGGGTTGAGAAGCTGTCTCACGAGAACCGATGGTCCGCGGAAGCCACTTCGGTCTTGCAACAGCTTCCTACCTGCTCACCTTGCCGATGGCCTCCTTGAGCTCCCCCGTGACGATCTGGTCGAACTTGAACGAGGACTTGCCGGCGGCGGCGACGGCGACAGCGAGCACCCCGGCGACCAGCAGGATCAGCGCGACGTACTCGACCGTCCCCTGGCCGCCCTGAGGGGCGGTGCGCAGGCGAGTGGTGACGGCCGCGATGGACAGGACGAGCCAGGCGTGGAGCCGGGCGGAGAAGCGATGGGTCATGACGTTGGGCCCTCCCGGGCGGGGTCGGATGCGGGATGGCGCCAAGCTTTCAACCGCACCGCGTCACGGATCTAGACGCACCCGTGGAGAATCAGTCACGAAACCGCGCACGGGGTGTCACGTGCGCGGGCGTCCTGGAGGCGAGCGGGTCGCAAGGCTGCCCGACGGCGGGTCGGAAGCGCCGCTATGGTGCGGCGCGGCGCCGACCGCGGCGCCGCCACACCATGACCCGCCGACTGTCCTTGAGGCGAAAAGGCGCCGCCGACCCGGCCCCCGGCGCCGAGCCACCCGTAACGGCCCCCGCTGCCGTGCCTGATGCGACGCCGCCGCCGTCCGGTGCCCCCGCCGTCGACCCGGCCGCGCCGGCGAAGGTCCCCCCGTCCGCGGCGACCGCCGTCCACGCGGCGGTGCCCGACCGGTCCGCCGTAGGCCCCGAGCGCAAGCCGGCCGACGCGCCCGGCGCGCCGAGCTTCCGCGACCGCAGCCGCCTGCGCCGCCGGTTGCGTTATCTGCGCCGGGTCCGCGAGCTCGGCTTCCGCGACCTCGGGGGCCTCGTGTTCGACCTCCATCGCTTCGGACGCGAGGGCTCCGGGCTCATCGCGGGCAAGCTCGGAGCGCTTGCGGCCGTCGACGTCGAGCTGCGCGCCCTCGAGACGGTGCTGGACGACCGCCAGGAGTACGTCGTCCTCCGCGAGCCCGGCATCGCCGCCTGCCCGCGCTGCGCCGCCTTGCACGGCTCCGACGCACACTTCTGCCCGAACTGCGGCCTGCGCCTCGACGGGCCGCAGGCGATCGCCGAGGTCGTCACCGCGCCGGCCGGGGCGCCCGCTGCGCCGCCGACCGGGGATCGGGTCACCGTCCCGTCGGCCGGCGACGCCACCCGTCCCGGTCCCGAGCTGCCGTCCCCGTCCGCGCCGCCGGAGGACCGCCCAACGGGTTCCCTTCGCGCCTTCGAGGCCGGCGCCAGGCCCGCTGCCTCCGCCACGGACTCGCCGGCGCGGGAGCAGCCGGCTCCGGTCGAGCCGGGCCCCGGCGCCGTCGAGCAGTCCACCGAGACGCATCCCGCGGTGGAGCCCGGCGCCGAGCCCGGACGGTCCCCCCAAGCACCGTGAGCGACGCGACGCCGCCGCCCGAGGGCGGCGTGATCAGCTGCCCGCGCTGCGCCGCCCCGGTCGGGCGCGATCAGGACTGGTGCCTGGCCTGCGGCGCGGCCGTCCGCACGCGGCTGGCCCAGCCGCCCAACTGGAAGCTCCCGATCGCCGGGCTCGCGTCGGTCGTCGCGCTCTCCCTGGTGGCCCTCGCGCTCGCCTTCGCCACCCTGACCGGCGACCCCGAGCTCACCACGGGTGCCACGGGCGCCACGGGTGCGAGTGGGCCCACCGCGGTCGCACCGGCTCCGGCCCCCGGCGTCCCCACGGCGCCGACCGGCCCCACGGGAACCCCGGCGCCGTCCCCGGTCCCCGTACCGCCGGTGACGACCGTTCCTCCGCCGCCGGCGCCCGGCGCCACCGGCCCGACGACACCACCGTCTGCCACCACCGGACCGAGCGGCGCCGCCGGCGCACGCCCCGGCGGTAGGGTCCGCCGCGGGAACGCCCGGCCTCCCGGCGCCGCGGGCTGATCGGGCTACTTCAGAGCAGGCCGAGCGTGCGCTCCAGCGCCTCGGCCGCCAGCGGGTGCCGTGGGATCTCAGACCGGCGATCGACCGGCTCGGCGGCGAGGGCCGTCAGGGTGGCGCCGAGCCCGCGCGTCAGCGCCCCGAGCTCGTACCCGCCCTCGAGCACGATCCCGACCGGCGCTGCGAGCTCGTCCGCCACCCGCCGCAGGGAGGACGCCATCGCCGCGTAGCCCGCGTCGGTGACCGCGCAGCCCGCGAGCGGGTCGTCGACGTGCGCGTCGAACCCGGCGGAGACGAGCAGCAGCTGCGGGCGCCACTCGCGCGCGAGCGGCACCACGAGATGCTCGACGACCGAGCCGAACGTCTCGTCCCCCGACCCGCGGGGCACGGGCACGTTGACGTTGGTGCCGTGGCCCGGTCCCGAGCCGACGTCCGTGGCGGGGCCGGTGCCGGGGTACAGCAGCGACTGGTGCACCGAGACGAACAGCACGCGCGGCTCCGCGCGGAAGATCGCGTTGGTCCCGTTGCCGTGGTGCACGTCTGAGTCGAAGACGAGCACCCGCTCGAGCCCGTGGTGGTCGAGCGCCCACCGCGCTCCCACGGCCACGGAGTTGAACAGGCAGAAGCCCATCGCCCGGGCGGCCTCGGCGTGGTGGCCCGGCGGACGGTGCAGCGAGGCGCCGACAAGTGGGGTGCCGGGGGCCAGCAGCGCATCCACGAGCGCGACGACGCCGCCCGCCGCGTGGCGGGCGGCCTGGCAGGATCGTGCGGAGACGATCGTGTCGGAGTCGATGGCCCCGCCGCCCGCCGCGCAGAGCCGCTCGAGCGCGGCGACGTACTCGGGTGGATGCACCGCGTGCAGCTGCGCGGCGGTCGCAGGCGGCGACTCGTGGAGCTCATAGCCGAAGCAGGCGTGCTGGTCGAGGGCCGCGGCGATGGCGGCGATGCGCTCCGCCCGCTCGGGGTGACCGCGACCCGTGTCGTGCGCCATCGACGACGCGAAGTGCGCGAACAGAGGTCCGTGGGCCACGCGGGTTACCGTACCCCGCTCGATGGTCGGGACCGCTGACGCAGCCGAGCCCACGGAAGCTGTCGACGTCTGCGTCGTCGGTGCCGGCGGCGCAGGGCTCTACGCGGCGCTGACCGCTGCCCGCGAGGGCGCGCGGGTGGTGCTCGTGTCGGCCACCCCGCTCGCGCAGACCTCGTCCTACTGGGCGCAGGGCGGCCTCGCCGCGGCGCTCGGCTCCGACGACACGCCGGATCTGCACCGCCACGACACGGAGGCCGCGGGCCGCGGCGCGGTCCGCCGGACGGTCGCGACCGTCCTCGCGCGTGAGGCACCCCGAGCCGTGCACGAGCTGCAGGAACTCGGGGTCGTCTTCGACCACGACGAGCGCGGCGAGCTTGCACTCGGCCTGGAGGGCGGCCACGGCCGCCGCCGGGTCGCGCACGCGGGCGGCAGCGCGACGGGGCGGCGCGTCGTGCGGCAGCTGTCCGCCGCCGTCGTCGAGGAGCCCGGCATCAAGGTGCTCGAGGGCGCCCGCGTGGCGGCGCTCTGGACGACCCGGGAGGAGGGCCGCTGCGTCGGCGTGGTGTGCGAGGACGGGCGCATCATCGGTGCCCGGGCGACCCTCCTGGCGACGGGCGGCGCCGCTGCGCTGTGGTCGCGGACGACGAACCCGCCCGGCTCGCTGGGGATCGGGCTGCTGCTCGCCCACGCCGCGGGCGCCGCCCTCGCCGATCTCGAGTTCGTCCAGTTCCACCCCACCGCGATCATCGGTGTCCCCGGCCGCGAGGGCTTCCTGGTCACGGAGGCGATCCGGGGGGAGGGCGCCCTGCTGCTGGACGCGGGCGGCGAGCGCTTCGTCCAGGAGCTCGCGCCGCGTGACGAGGTCGCCCGGGCGATCGTCGCCAAGCTCCGCTCGCAGGAGACGACGCACGTCGACCTCGACATGCGCCACATCGACCCGGCGCTCTTCCCGAACGTGGTCAGCGCCCTGCGCGATCACGGCCTGGACCCCGTGACCCAGCTCCTGCCGGTGGCGCCCGCGTGCCACTACGTCATGGGCGGCATCGTCGCCGACCTCGACGGCGACACCACGGTTCCGGGGCTCTATGCCGTCGGCGAGGCGGCGTGCACGGGCCTGCACGGGGCCAACCGCCTGGCCTCGAACTCCCTTAGCGAGTGCTTCGTGATGGGCCGCCGCGCGGGCCTTGCCGGCCTCGACGAGCCCGTGCTGCCCGGACAGCTCCCCCCGGCGCCGGCCCCGAGCGCGATCATGGCGCCGAGCCGGGAGACGCGCACGGCGCTGTGGGAGCTGGCCGGGGTCGAGCGTGAAGGGGAGGGCCTCGAGCGGCTCCGGGCCGACCCGCACCCGCTGGCGCGCATGGTCGCCGCGTGCGCCCGGCACCGCGAGGAGAGCCGGGGAGCGCACCTGCGCACGGACTTCCCGGCGCTCGCCCCGGCGCTCGACGGCATGCACACCGTGGTCCGCGGCGACGACCCCCCGCAGCTCGAGCGCTGGCCGTAGCGCGCCTCAGGAGCGGCGCTGCGCCGGGAGTCCCGAGCGCTGGTCAGGGAACTGACCGGATCGCCACCGTCGGTGCCCCTGCGCGTGATCCGGCCGGTGCTGCTTAACGCCAAAAAAATACGGAAATCGTTGGAGCCTTCATACCGCAACCCGACACTGCTTCGTGGTTTCGGTAGGGAGATCGTCCGTCACGGAGGAGAGACGAGCCCGAGGGCTCACGATAATCATGTTCCAGTTCAGCAGAGCCATCTACCGCGAGCTCGCGCGAGACATCCAGGCGCCGAAGGGTTGTGCCAACTCAGGTCACGAGGCGGTGCTCAAGGCCTGCGAGGCGAACCTCGAGCGCCTGGCGACCGACCGGCATTACTTCGCCAAGCCGGCGCGAACGCTGTTCTCCGACATCCGCCCGTACTTCCCGATGTCGGCGCAGGCGAAGGTCTGGCACGTCGTGCAGATGTACATCGCCGCGGCCGAGGAGTGGCTGCTCAAGCAGCCGCGCCACGGCTACGACGCCAACGGCAACCCGCTGCAGTGCCGCGCCACCACGCGCCGCGGCACGGCCTGCCAGCGCGAGCCGCTGCCGCACAACGGCTACTGCCCGTCGCATCAGCATCTCGCCGAGACCGAGCAGTCCGAGGTCGCCGTCATCGCGGCGTAGGTGAGTTGGCGCCCGACGGGGCACCCGCGCGACGACGACGGGTAGGCGGTTATGCGCCCGCTGTCTGGGGAAACGGTGGCTGGGTCGCGGGCTTAGACTCAGCCGATGGGGAGTCCGACCGGGATCACCTCCAGAGGTGCGCCCTCCCGGAGCGGGTTGCTGGAGCGGGGGGCGGCTCTGGCGGCCGTCGATGGGATCGTCGCCGCGGCGGCGGGCGGCGAGGGATCGCTGTGTGTCGTCGAGGGGCCGGCGGGGATCGGGAAGACCGCACTGCTGGACGCCGGCCGCGAGCGCGCGGGGGCGCGGGGGGCCCGTGTCGTGCACGCACGGGCGAGCGAGCTGGAGCGGGGGTTCGCTTACGGCGTGGTGCGGCAGCTGCTCGAGCCGGTGATCGCGGGGCGTTCGGCGGAGGAGCGGGCGACCGTCTTCGAGGGTGCGGCGCGGCCGGCGGTACGGGTGCTGGGAGCCGAGCTCGGTGCGGAGAGCGATGCGTCGTTCGCGATCCTTCACGGCCTGTACTGGGTGACCCTCGGGTTGGCGGCGCAGACGCCGCTGGTGTTGTGCGTCGATGACGTGCAGTGGGCAGATCGGCCCTCGTTGCGCTTCCTGGTGCACTTGGCGCGCCGCCTCGAGGGCACCGCGACGGGGTTGTTGCTGGGGCTGCGCACCGCGGAGCCCCAGGCGCGTGACGAGCTGCTCGAGGAGCTGCTCGCCACCGACGGGGCGCGGATCGTGCGGCCGGCGCCGCTCTCTCAGGGTGCAGTCGTCGAGCTGGTCCGCGGCGAGTTGTCTGCTGACGCAGATCCGGAGTTCGGTCGGGCCTGTCACCAGGCGAGCGGGGGCAACCCGTTCTACCTGCGAGAGCTGCTGCGCGCGCTGGCAGCGGAGTCCGTTCTGCCCCCACACGAGCAGGTGGCAAGGGTGGGTGAGGTCTGGCCGGCGTCGATCGCACGCCATGTGCTGCGCCGGATCGCCCGCGTCGGCCCGGGGGCCCCTGGGCTCGCCGGCGCGATGGCGGTGTTGGGTGATGGCGCGCGGGTCCGCCATGCCGCCGTCCTGGCCGGCATCGAAGACGCAGGAACGCTCGCGCGCGCGCTTCTCGAGATGGAGATCCTGGCCGAGGAGGAGCCGTTTCGCTTCGTCCATCCCGTCGTGCGCGGCGCGGTGTACGCCGACCTGACGCCCGACAAGCGTGAAGGGCTTCACCTGCGTGCCGCTCGCCTGCTGATCGATGAGGGCGGTGAAGCCGACCGGGTGGCAGCCCACCTGCTCGCGATCAGCCCCGGCGGCGGGGAATGGTGCGTCGACGCGCTGCGCTCCGCGGCGCGCCAGGCGATCTCCCGCGGAGCGCCGGAGATCGCGGTGCTCTACCTACGCCGCGCCCTGGCGGAATGCACCACGCGAGGCGATCAAGGGGTCGACGTGCTGCGCGAGCTCGGGGCGGCAGAGGCGCACAGCGCAGACCCGGCAGCGGTCGAGCACCTGCAGCAGGCAAGGGCACTGTGTGTTGACCCGCGCGGACGCGCAATGATCGCGCTCGAGCTGGCGCAAGCACTCGAGAACCGCGGGCTTGACGTCGAGGCCGCCGAGGTGATCAGATCGGCGCTCACCGAGCGCCAGGACCTGAAGGACCCCGAGTTGGAGCTGCGGCTCGAGGCGGCGCTGGTCAGCGCCGCGGCTTCCGATGCTCGTGGATACGCCCGGGACGTGGTCGAGGTATATGGACGGTTGCTTGTGGATGTTCCCGACGGGGAGGCGGGCCAGATCGTCCAGGCGTTCGCGGCCGGGGCTGCCGCCTGGGCGGGCGCCCCGGCTGACGCGGCGGTAGAGCTCGCGCGGCAGGCGTGCCAGCGCGGTCTGTTGGAGAGCGAGCAGTGGGATGCGATCGGCAGGTGCATGTGGGCGCTGATCCTTTGTGAGCGGTATGAGGAAGTCTCGGCGCACCTTGCCGAGCTAAACCGCGCCGTTGAGCGCCGCGGCCACGCACGCGGGCTCGCGCTCGTAGCCCAACTGCAGGCCAACCGGGCGGAGCGACTCGGCTCCCTGGCCGAGGCGGAATCGAGCGCCCGCCTGGCGCTTGAAATCCTCGAGCAGGGCGAGATCGCCGTCGGGAGCCTCAGCCGGATCCTCTGCAGCCTCGTCGACGTCCTCGTCGAACGCGGCGAGCTCGACGAAGCAGAGTCAGCGCTCTCGCGCATGCCCGCCGGCGACTGGCCGCCACACCTGGGCTGCATCTCGACGCTTGCGGCACGGGGGCGACTGCGCTTCGCCCAGGATCGCCCCGACGACGCACTTTCAGACCTCCTCGCTGTCGGCCGTCAATACCGCGCGTGGCCGAGCTTCCCGCTCGACGGCCCAGCTCCGAGCCATTGGCGCTCGAGCGCCGCGCTGGTCCTACAC
>CADCVR010000019.1 GCA_902806205.1 uncultured Solirubrobacteraceae bacterium
GTCGCGGCGATGGCCCGCGCGCCGCCCTGGCTGTGCGGTGAAACAACCGTGCTCGTCCCGGTGCCGACCGCCCGGGTGCGCGCACGGTCGCGCGGCTTCGACCAGGCCTCCGTGCTGGCCGCGGGGCTGGCGGGGCGCGGCGTCGGAGAGGCGCACGAGTGCCTCGAGCGCGAGGGCCCCGCGACGCGGCAGCGCGGCGCGGGACGGCGGGAGCGGCTCACGGCGGGGCGTATCGAGGTGCGGCTCCGCAGTGGCGCGGCGATCCCGCGCTCCTGCGTCCTCGTCGACGACGTGCACACGACGGGCGCGACGCTCGACGCCTGCGCGCGAGCGCTGAAGGCGCAGGGCACCGAACGTGTCGTGGCGCTCACCTACGCGCGGGCGCTGCGGTGAGCCCACGTCGCCGGAGCGCGCCGACGCTGGCATGATCGGCCCGTGGCTCTCGCCGCTGCCGCCGACACCTCGTGGACGCTTGCTCCCGGCCCGATCGCCCTGATCGCGATCCTCACGGGCCTCTACGGGCAGCGCTGGCGCACGGTACGCGGCCAGCCCGGCTCCCGGACGGCGAGCGTCGGGCGCCTGCTCGCGTTCCTCGGGGCGATGACGGTGCTCTTCGTCGCGCTGATCTCCCCGCTCGACCGCCTGGGGGAGCAGCTCTTCGCGATGCACATGGTCCAGCACGTGCTCGTCCTCGACCTCGTTCCGATCGCGCTGATGCTCGCGCTGACCAAGACGCTGCTGCGGCCGGTCACGCGGCGCGTGGCGGTGCTCGAGCAGCGTGCCGGCGTGCTCGCGCACCCGGCCTTCGCGGTGGTGCTCTACGTGGGCACGATGGCCTTCTGGCACATCCCGGCGATGTACGACCTCGCGCTCGAGAACCCCACCGTGCACGTCGTCGAGCACATCACGTTCCTCAACGCGGGACTCCTCTACTGGTGGCACCTGCTGTCGCCGATCCGCGGGCGCATCTCGATCGGCCCGTTCGGGCCCGTGGTCTACATGCTGGTGACCAAGCTCCTCGTCTCCTTCATCGGGATCGCCATCACCTTCGCCCCCGACGCGATCTACCCGTTCTACGCCGACGGGCCGCGCGTGTGGGGCCTCAGCGCCGGCGACGACCAGGCCGTCGCCGGCGCGATCATGGCGGTGGAGCAGTCCGTGGTGATGGGCGTCGCCCTGGCCTATCTCTTCGTGAAGGCGCTGGGAGAGAGTGAGAAGGAGGACGAGCGCGCCGAGCGCTACGGGCCCGCGTAGAGCCTCCACGCCCGCGCCTTTGGGTTACGCGTCGCCGAGCACGGTACCCGGAGCGAGTTCCAGACGCCCGGGGCCGGTGTGCTCGACACGGGCGACGCCGCGCACGACGATTCCCGCGCCGAAGCCGACGTCGCCGGCGACCTCGAGGCGCTCGCAGGCCAGCAGCGAGGGCGGGCCAGCGGGGAAGCGCTCCTCGAAGTCGTCGACCAGCTTGTGGTGCGACGGGTCGAGATCGACCACCGGCGGCCGGTCGTCGCGCTCGGGCGCCAGCTCGACACGGCTGTCCTCGGTGAGCACGAACGCGTCGGAGCGCACGGCGAGCAGGTCGTTGGTCGTCTTGACGGGCGCGTAGCGGCGGCGGGGCACGCGGATCGCCTGCGCTCCGTCCCAGACGTCGATCGCCGCGCCCATCGCCGTCTCGAGCTGAAGGACGGGCGCGGAATCCGGGTCCTTCGGATCGACGGTCTTGTGGTTGACCATCATCGGCAGGTCGAGCGCGCCGCCCTCGCGTTGCAGCGCGGCGTCGAGCGCCTTCAGGTCGACCCACAGGTTGTTCGTGTTGAAGAAGCGATGCCGCTCGACGTCCTGGAAGCTCTCGACGTCCGCTTCGGGTGCCTGGGCGAGCTCGCGCAGCACGAACCCGCCACCGCAGCGGCGCGCGAGGTGGCCGCCCTTGCGGTCGGCGGCCGAGCGGTCGGCAACCTCCATGAGAAACGGTGCGCGCTCCTCCACGAACCACATCAGGAGCGCCGGGTCGAGCACGGCCCCCAGGTTGTCGGCGTTGGAGACGAAGGCGTAGCGGTACCCCCGATCGAGGAGCGCCGCGAGCATCCCGGAGCCCACGAGCGACGCGTACACGTCACCGTGTCCGGGCGGAGCCCACTCGAGGTCGGGCTGGGCGGGGTGCGTGGCGGGCTCCAGGTCGTCGGCGCGCAGCTTGGGGACCTTGCCCTGGAGGAAGTCCAACTCGATGTCCTGCTCGGCGAGGCCGGGGTGCGCCGCGAGGGCCGCGAGTGAGGGCTCCTGCGTCGCGAAGGAGTGCATGAGCACGAGCGGCAGGCGTGCGCCCGTCTGCCCTCGCAGGCGGAGCACCTGGCGGGCGATGACGTCGAGGAAGGTGAGGCCCTCCTTGATCTCGAGCAGCGCCTTGGGCCCGCTGAGGCCCATGCTCGTCCCGAGCCCGCCGTTGAGCTTGACGACGACGGCCTGGTCGAGGGCCGCGGCGGCCGCGGCCGGATCGGGCGCCGGGAGATCCTCGGCGTCCGGGAGCTCTTCGACGGGTTGGATCTCGCTCTCGGCCAGGAGCCCCGCCTCGCCCGCGACGACGCGTTCGACCGCGCGCGAGAACGCCCGCAGCGCAGCCTCGGCCGCACCGGCCTCACGGAGCTTGACGACGGCGGAGTGTTCCACGGCGGCGGGATCGTCGGTGGTCGACACTGGCGGCACCCTACCCGGCGACCGCGCGCCACCCGGGCTCAGAGGACGTGACGCAGAGCCGTCAAGGCCGTCAGCCCGCGCCCGTCCAGTCGCGACCGTAGGCCTTCTGCTCTGCGCTCGGCTCGTCGATCCGCACCCCGAGCGACGCGAGCTTCAGCCGCGCGACCTCGCGGTCGATCGCCTCGGGCACCGCGTGGACCCCGATGCCGAGCTGCGGGCCGGTCGTCGCGGCGCGCACGAGGTGCTCGGCGGCCAGCGCCTGGTTGGCGAAGCTCATGTCCATCACCGCGGCCGGATGGCCCTGACCCGCGGCGAGGTTGACGACGCGACCCGAGGCCAGGAGATGCAGTCGCCGGCCGTCCCCGAGGCGGTGCTCCTCGACGAGCGGCAGCGCCTGGCGCACCCCGCCGGTCGCGACCGCACGCAGCGCCGCGAGGTCGATCTCCACGTCGAAGTGCCCCGCGTTGGCGAGCACCGCGCCGTCGGGCATCCGCGCGAAGTGCTCCTCGCCGAGCACGCCGCGCGAGCCCGTGACGGTGACGAACACCTGCCCGCGCGCCGCGGCCTCCAGCGCGGGCATGACTTGGAAGCCCTCCATCCGCGCCTCGAGCGCGCGCATCGGGTCGATCTCGCAGACGACGACCTGCGCTCCGGCGCCCCGGGCCCGCAGCGCGACACCCTTGCCGGTCCAGCCGTAGCCCAGGACGACGACGGTGCGCCCCGCGAGCAGGAGGTTCGTGGCACGCAGGATGCCGTCCCAGGTCGACTGCCCGGTGCCGTAATGGTCGTTGAACAGGCGCTCGGTGCGCGCTTCGTTGACCGCCACCACCGGGCATGCGAGGCGGCCCTCGGCTTCGAGCGCGCGCAGTCGCAGAAGCCCGGTGGTCGTCTCCTCGGTGCCCCCCATCAACCCTTCGACGACCTCGCCACCGACCGCGTGGGCGACCCCGAGCAGGTCCGCCCCGTCGTCGAGGGTGATCTGCGGACGGCCGGCGACGAGCGTCGCGACGTGCGCCGCGTAGGCGGACTCGTCCTCGCCGCGAGCAGCCAGGACGCGGACTCCCTCGTCGAGCGCGAGCGCCGCCACCACCTCGTCCTGGGTGGAGAGCGGGTTCGCGGCGCAGAGGGCGACGCGCGCCCCGCCGGCCACGAGGGCACCCACCAGGCACGCGGTCTCCGCGGTGACGTGCAGGCACGCCGCCACGGAGATCCCGTCGAGCGGGCGCTCCTCGACGAAGCGCGTCCGCAGCGACCGCAGGACCGGCATCTGGGCGTCGACCCAGGCGATCCGGTCGGCTCCCGCGCCGGCGAGCGCGGCGTCCGCAGCGGTGCTCATCGCGGACGCCGCCCCGGCGATCGCCTGAACCTCAGTAGCGGTAGTGATCGCTCTTGTACGGGCCCTCGACCGGGACGCCGATGTAGGCGGCCTGCTCGGAGCTGATCGGGGTGAGCTTCACGCCGAGCGCGTCGAGGTGCAGGCGGGCGACCTTCTCGTCGAGGTGCTTCGGAAGCACGTAGACCTGCTTGTCGTAGTCCTCGGTCTTCCCGAACAGCTCGATCTGGGCGATCGTCTGGTTCGTGAAGGACGAGGACATGACGAACGACGGGTGGCCCGTCGCGTTGCCGAGGTTCATCAGGCGACCCTCGGAGAGCAGGATGATGGAGTGGCCGTCGGAGAACTTCCACTCGTCGACCTGTGGCTTGATGTTGATGCGCTGGATGCCCTCGGTGCGGGCCAGGCCCGCGACGTCGATCTCGTTGTCGAAGTGGCCGATGTTGGCCACGACGGCGTTGTGCTTCATCCGCGCCAGGTCGGAGGCCATGAGGATGTCCTTGTTGCCCGTCGCCGTGATGAAGATGTCGGCGGTCTCGACGACCTCCTCCAGCGTCGTGACCTGGAAGCCCTCCATCGCGGCCTGCAGCGCGCAGATCGGGTCGATCTCGGTGACGACGACGCGCGCGCCCTGCCCCTTGAGCGATGCGGCGCAGCCCTTGCCGACGTCCCCGTATCCGAAGACCACGCAGACCTTGCCGGCGATCATGACGTCGACGGCGCGGTTGAGGCCGTCGACGAGCGAGTGACGGCAGCCGTAGAGGTTGTCGAACTTCGACTTCGTGACGGAGTCGTTGACGTTGATCGCCGGGAACAGCAGCTTGCCGTCGCGGGCCATCTCGTAGAGGCGCATGACGCCCGTGGTGGTCTCCTCGGTGACGCCCTGGATGCCGTTGGCGATCTGGGTCCAGCGGTTGGGGTCCTCCTCGAGGGAGTCCGCCAGCAGCCGCAGGAAGACCTCGAACTCCTCCGAGCCCCCCGTCGACGGGTCCGGCACCTCGCCGGCCGCCTCGAACTCGAGGCCCTTGTGGACGAGCATGGTCGAGTCGCCGCCGTCGTCGAGGATCATGTTGGGGCCGCCCGTGGGGCTGTCGGGCCACATCAGGGCCTGCTTGGTGCACCACCAGTACTCCTCGAGCGTCTCGCCCTTCCAGGCGTAGACGGGGATGCCCTGCGGATCCTCGGGCGTGCCGTCCGGGCCGACGGCGACCGCGGCGGCCGCGTGGTCCTGCGTCGAGAAGATGTTGCACGAGACCCAGCGGACCTCGGCTCCGAGCGCGGTGAGCGTCTCGATGAGCACCGCGGTCTGGATCGTCATGTGCAGCGAGCCCATGATGCGCGCCCCCTTGAGCGGCCGGCTCGCGCCGAACTCCTCGCGCAGCGACATCAGGCCGGGCATCTCGACCTCGGCGAGCTGGATCTCCTTGCGGCCGAAGGCCGCCAGCGAGAGGTCGGCGACCTTGAAGTCCTGGGCGGGGGAGGCGGTGGTCATCGTGTGGTGGTCTCCATGAGTTCGGTGGCGTGCCGCGCGGCCGCGGCCAGAAGCTTCTGGTGCTTGTCCTGCTCCCACAGCAGCCAGTCGGCGGCCGGGACGTCGGCGGGGCGGGCCGGCTCGGTGGCGAACCAGCCCTGGAGGGCGGCGCTGAGCTCCTCGTCGCGACGGAGCCGCAGCGCGAAGCCGACTTCGGTGATGCTCACGGCGTGTGCGTCGAGCAGCTCGCGGAGGGTTCGCAGGCGCTGGAGCTCCCCGGGACCGTAGAGGCGGTAGCCCGCGGCGGAGCGTCTGGGCTCGATCAGCCCGGCCTCCTCGACGTAGCGGAGCATGCGAGCCGACCACCCGGTCGTGCTCGCCGCCTCGTGAATGGTCAGCGCGTCCATCCGCTCGACCTTACCACGGAGGTGTCAAGGTTCTGCGGCGCCGGCGCTCAGGTGCGAGTCAACCGGCGAGCTCGGCCTTCAGGCGGTCCACGTCGCTGCGCCCGGCGGGGTCGACGCCGCGGAGCACCGCCAGGTACAAGGAGAGCAGATCACCCGCGAGGACGAGCGAGAGCGCGCGTTCGACGGCGGTGGTGCCGCGCGAGGCGATGACGTGGGTGCTCGTCCCGTGGGCGCCCATGAGGCTCCGCGTCAGCGCGATGCGCGACTGCACCCGCGGGTGGGTGTCCGGGTCGTCGAGGAAGACGGTGGAGAAGCGCCCGAGCGGCTCGGCGCCCTGCCAGCCCGCGAGCTCGTAGTGGTCGGAGTCCGGGAGCTCGGAAGCCCACGCCGGGATGCGCGCCTGACGGTTCAGCTGTGCCGTCCACCGGTGGGCGATGGCCGCGGTCAGGCCGGCGCCGGCGATGTTCGGGATCGTGCCTTCGAGCTCGCGCGCCAGGCCCTTGAGCAGTCCGTCCTCGGGTCCTTCCGGGCCCCATTCGATGACGAGCTCCTCGAGGTGCTCGGCGGCGACGTCCAGCTCGGAGGTCAGGTGCGGCCCGGCGCCGCAGGCCGCGGCGGTCTCCAGCGCGGCGACGACCATGTACCCGGCGGCGGTCGCGGGGCGCAGTCCGCCGGCGATGGGGATGACCGGCACGCCCTCCGCGCGGGCCTGCTCGGCCAGGGTCCCGCCCGTCGTCACGACGACGCGGCGGGCGCCGAGCGCCCCGGCCGCCTCGAAGCAGGCGAGCGTCTCCTCGGTCTCCCCGGAGTAGGACGCGCACAGGACGGTCGTGTCCGGGGTCGTCCACGGGGGCAGCCCGTAGGCGCGGGCCGGGAGGATCGGGCGCGACGCGTGGTCCCCGAGCGCAGCCGAGGCGAGGGTGCCGCCGATCGCGCTGGCGCCCATCCCGGCGACGACGAGGCCGCCCGGCGAGTCCCAGGTACCCAGCGCCGCGGAGTCGGTCTTCCACAGCGCGTCGCGCAGGTGCTCCGGCAGGGCCAGGATGTCGGTCAGCTGGTCGGTCGGATCGGTCGCCGCGATGCTCTCGCGGTCGAGGACGCCCTGCGTCAGCCCCTCGCTCGTGCTCATGGGCCGGAAGTGTGTCAGGCGCGGGAAACCGAAGCGACGCGTCCAGTCCCGCACAGCTTCAGAACCGCACCGCACCGCCGCCGAGCTTGGTGCCCGGGAAGACCTTGATGCCGTGATCGAGCTTGCAGTCGGCGCCGACGTCGACGCCCTCGCCGAGCACGGCCCGGCCCTGCACGATCGTGCGCTCGCCCACGGCGACCCTCGGGGCGAGGATCGCGTCGGCGACGTGGGCGCCTGTCGCGATCGACGAGCCGTCGAGCACCACGGAGCGCTCGACGACCGCGCCGTCGGCCACCGTGACGCCGCGGCCGAGCACCGTCGGTCCGACGACGCGTGCGCCGGCGGCGACCGCGGCGCCCTCCTCGACGAGAACCGCGCCCGTGATCCGCGCTCCCTCGGCAACCGTCCCGGAAGCGAGGAACTGATGCTCGCGGTCGAGTCGCTCGCCCACTGCGGTCCGGACGTTGCCGAGCAGGATGTCCGCCGTGCCCTGCAGATAGCGGTCAGGAGTCCCGATGTCCATCCAGTAGGCCCCACGCGCGGCGCAGCCGTAGAGGCCCTCGCCGACCAGCCCGGGCCACACCTGCGTCTCGATGGAGACGTTGACTCCCGGCTCGATGCGGTCGAGCACGGAGCGCTCGAGCACGTAGATGCCCGCGGAGATGAGGTACTCGTCGATGCCCTCGAGCTGGTCGGCAGCGGGCTTCTCCAGGAAGCCCGTGACCTCACCGTCCTCGTGCGTGAGGACCAGGCCGTAGGCGCTGGGATCGGCCACGGGGACGAGCCCCAGGGTCCCGGTCGCGCCCGTGCGCTGGTGCTGGGCGATCTGCGCCCCGACGTCGATATCGGTGAGCACGTCGCCGTTGAGCATGAGGAAGCGGTCCTCGAGGAGCTCCTCGGCGTACTTCAGCGCCCCCGCGGTGCCGCGCGGCTCGGGCTCCTCGACGAAGCGCAGGCGCACGCCGAAGTGCGAGCCGTCGCCGAGGACCGCCTCGACCTTCGGGGCCAGGAACCCGCAGGACATGATGACGTCCTCCACGCCGTGGCCGGCGAGCCACTCGAGCATGAAGCCCATGAACGGCCGGTCGACGAAGGTGACGATCGGCTTCGGCGTCCCGCTCGTGAGCGGACGCAGCCGCGTCCCCTCACCGCCGACGAGGATCACCGCCTGCACTAGGACCGTCCGATGCCCTCGTAGGTCAGCCCTGCCGCCTTGACCGCGTCGGCGTCGAGGGCGTTGCGGCCGTCGATCACCGTCGTGCCGCTCATCGCGGCGGCCACGGCGCTCCAGTCGAGGTCCTTGAACTCGCGCCATTCGGTCACGAGCACCGCCGCGTCGGCGCCCACGACGGCGTCGAGCGCGCTCCCGGCGAAGCGCACGCCGCGGATGAGCTTGCGCGCCTCGTCCTCGGCGACGGGGTCGTAGACGCTGACCGTGGCGCCCGCGGCCTGCATGCGCGCGATCAGCACGAGCGAGGTCGCGTCGCGCATGTCGTCGGTGTCCGGCTTGAACGCGAGTCCGAGCAGCGCGATCCTCCTGCCGACGAGCGTGCCGCCGAGGTGCTTGTGCAGCTTGCCGATGACCCGGCGCTTCTGCAGCTCGTTGACCTCGATGACCGCGCTGAGCAGCTGGAAGTGGTAGCCCGAGTTGCCCGCGAGCTGCTTGAGGCCCATGACGTCCTTGGGAAAGCAGCTTCCGCCGAATCCGACCCCTGCCTGCAGGAACTTCGGCCCGATCCGATCGTCGAGGCCCATGCCCCTGGCCACCTCGATCACGTCGGCGCCCGTCTCCTCGCAGACGTTCGCGATCTCGTTGATGAACGAGATCTTCGTCGCCAGGAAGGCGTTGGCCGCGAGCTTGACCATCTCCGCCGAGGCGATGTCGGTGCGGACGAGCGCGCCCGGGCCGTCGCCGCCGTGCTCAGCGGTCAGCAGCGGACGGTAGAGGTCGACGACCGCGTCGCCGGCCCAGTCCGAGTCGTCGCCGACCACGACGCGATCGGGCCGGATGAAGTCGTCGATCGCCGAGCCCTCCTTGAGGAACTCCGGGCACGACACGTAGCGGAAGCCCGTCTTGTCCTGCTCGGCGAAGAGGCGCTTGATGTCGCGCCCCGTCCCGACCGGAACGGTCGACTTCATGACGAGGGCGTGCCGGTCGGAGGCGGGCATCGTGCCGACGACGGCGTTGACCGCCGAGAGGTCGGCGTCGCCGGAGTAGGTGGGCGGCGTGCCGACGGCGACGAAGAGCAGCCGCGCGCTGCGCAGGGCGTCGCCGATGTCGGTGGAGAAGTGCATCCGCTCGCGGTTGCGCCCGACCATCTCGGCCAGGCCCGGCTCGTAGATCGGGATCTCGCCGGCCTTGAGCCGCTCGATCTTGCCCGCGTCGATGTCGATGCAGTGCACCTCGTTGCCGAGCTCGGCGAAGCCGGCGGCGCTGACGAGGCCGACGTAGCCCGTGCCGACGACGCCGATGGGCTCTCTGGGGCTGCTCATGAGGCGCGAGAGGCTAGCGAGAAGCGCAGGACGGGCTACGGGCCGCCGACGCGCGTCAGCCCGCCGGCCAGGCCGAGCATCTGCCGCTCGGTCAGCGTCTGCAGCAGCGTGTTCGACACCCAGTAGACCGCCTTGTCGGTCCGCCAGGCGACGAGGCGCAGCCGGTCACCGTCGTAGAAGAGCTCGAACGTCCGGCCGCCGATCTCGCGCTTCTCCGACGGGCTGTCGAGGATCGGCGGCGCCTTCCAGTTCGTTCCCTGGATGCCGTAGTTCTGTCCCGTTCCCGGGGCGTTGACGACCATGCGATACGCGCGGTAGCGGCGCCGGCCGCGGTCGTACAGGTCGTAGGCGCGATGATCGCGCTCGCGCAGGGTCGAGCCGTTGACGGCCAGCCTCGGGAAGTAGACGGGAAAGTCGAGCTCCGCGTCCAGCGGGACGGCCTGGTCCTCGGCGACGCGGCGCGACTCCGTGAGCCCCGCGGGCAGGCCGCCCGACTTGCGTGAGGCCGAGCGCTTGGCGCGGGTGCGTGCCCTGCCGTCGTCGGCGGGGTTCGTCCGCGGGCCCTCCGACGCCTGAGCGACGATGAAGTCCAGGGCCGCGTCTTCGATGGCCTTGCGGGTGGCGACGAGGAAGGGACCCTCGTTGTCGAGGTCCTTGATCTGGACCTCTTGGATCGGGTTCTTCGCCGACTCGACCGTCAGCTTGAGCAACCGCAGGATCGCCGAGGTTCCCCGGATGTCCGTGTCGGCGTACTTGAAGAAGATCCTGATGAGCTCCCGGCGATCGGAGAACAGCTTGGAGACGCCGATCTGCGCCTTGGCCTGGCGGAGGAAGTCCTGCTGACGCGCCCCGCGCACGACGTCGTTGTCGGCGTGGCGGTAGCGCACGTACTCCAGGGCCGCCTTGCCGCACAGCCGCTGATAGCCGGCCTCGACGTCGATGACGGCGTACTGCTCCGGGCCGCTGTTGTCGTTGAAGTACCGGCGGTCGATGTCCGCGTAGACGCAGCCGAGGCGGTTCACGGCCCGCTGGAAGCCGCCGAAGTTGACGTTGACGACGTGGTTGATCGGCACGCCGAGCAGCTTGCGCACCGTCTGGACGGTGAGCTTCGGGCCGCCGAGCGCATAGGCCTCGTTGATCTTGCGCCGGCCGTGGCCCGGGATGTCGACCCGGAGGTCGCGCGGAAGCGACATGACCGCCGTCGCACCGCGGGAGGGATCCAGGCGCAGCAGGATGATCGTGTCCGACCGCGCGGGCGACATCGTCGCGATGTCGACGAACCGCCGGTCGGAGCCCAGCAGGAGGATGGTCTGCGGCCCTCCCGGGTCCACGTCGTCGAGCACGTTGGGCTCGTCGAGGCCGGCGATCGGCGTGGAGAACTCGTCGATGATGTCCGACGCCGACTTGACCTCGAGCAGCGCCGCGGTCGAGACCGCGGCGGACGTCGCCATGACGATGACCAGCGCTCCCAGCAGGAAACGCTTGTAGAGCCTCGAGGCGAGGCGCGGCGGGTTCTGTTCGAAGGGGTAGGCGGCCATGGGCGGTGCTCGGCTAGCGGCCGGCCCGCGTGAGCGAGCGGGCGATACCGAGCATCTCCGTGTTCGTCAGCGCGAGCCCGAGGGTGTTCGAGACCCAGTAGGCGGCCGACTTGGTCTGCCACGCGACGATGCGCAGCTTCCTGCCATCGTAGAACAAGCGGTAGGTGCGACCGCGCATGCGGAGCTTCTCGCTGTTGCCCGAGAGGATCGGCGGATTCCTCCACGTCGTGCCCTGCACGCCGTAGAAGTCCCCGCGGGTCTGGTTCTCCGTGAACACGAGGCGGTAGGCCTGGTGCATGCGCTCCGCACGGTCACGCAGCTCATAGATACGCGTGCCCGTCCAGCGCCCGCGAGCGCTGAGGCCCTGCGGGAAGTAGATCGGGAAGCCGACGGGGTTCCTGGCCTCCAGGGCCCTGACGACCGCCTCGCCCTCGCGCTTGGCGTCGACGAGCCCGAATTCCGCCAGGGTGGTCTTCTCGCCTCGGCGCGACCGCTTGGCGCCGTCGCGGACGACCGCCGGGCGCACGCGGCGCTGCTTCATCGTGGCCGCCAGGAACCGCTCACGCGTCTGCTCGAGCACCTCGTCGCTGGCCGTCACGTACGCGCCGAGGTAGGAGGTCGTGTCCTCCTGGATCACCGCCGGCAAGCGCACCTGGCGGACCGGCTTGCCCGCGGAGAGCCCGGCCTGCTCGAGCAGCCGCAGCACCTGCTTGTTCTCCTGCAGTGACGGGTCGGTCTGCGTCGAGCGGCCGAAGATGTCCAGCAGCTCCCCGTAGTTGCGCACGAGCGCGCTCGTCCGCACCTGGTCCTTGGTGTCGCGCAGGAAGGCCTGCTGACGTGCGGAGCGCACGAAGTCCGTGTCCTTGTAGCGGTAGCGGACATACTCGAGGGCGCGCTCACCGCAGAGACGCTGGTAGCCCGGCTTGATGTCGATGACCGCGTAGTCGGGCTCGGGCCCCGTGTTGTCGTTGAAGTAGCGCCGGTCGACGTCGGTGTAGATGCAGCCGAGCGTGTTGACGACCCGGCGGAAGCCCTTGAAGTCGACGACCATCGCGTGATGGATCTCCTCGAGGCCGAGCGTCGCCTTCACGGTCTCGGTGATGAGGCTCAGCCCGCCGACGCGGTATGCCTCGTTGATCTTGCGCCGGCCGTAGCCCGGGATGTCGACCGCGAGGTCGCGCGGCACGTTGAGGACCGCCGTGGCCTCCTGCCGGGGATCCAGGCGGATCAGCATCAGCGTGTCCGAGCGGACGTCCTCCTGCTTTCCGCCGTAGCGACGGTCGGAGCCGACGATCAGGAGGGTCTGCGGTTCGCCGGGCTCGGCCGCCGTGATGACGCCCGGCTCGAAGGGCGCGGGCGGCGTCACGCGGATGCCGTCACCGACCTTGTCGACCTGCAGGAGCACCGCGGAGGCCACCGCCGCGGTCGTCAGGCAGACGATGAGCAGGCCGCCGAGCAGCGCCTTGAGCAGAAAACGCCCCGCGAGCCGGGGCGGGGGCTGCGGACTCACGGGCCGACGGCCTCGAGGTGCGGCCCGTCGCCCCGGCGCTCCAGCCACGCCGGCAGCGTGCGGACGAAGTCGCGGAGCGCCTGGCGGTAGGCGCCGAGCGAGGCGATCGACACCCACTCGTGCGGGCCGTGGTGGCCGCCGCCCGTGGGGCCGAACTCGACGGCGGGGATCCCGGCCTCGAGGAAGGAGACCGCGTCGGACGCTCCGTCGCGGCCGACGGAGAGCGCATCACCTTCGACGGAGCGACCGACGCCGTCACGCAGCGCGAGCACGTACGGGTTGCGCCGCGACACGATGGCCGGCGCGCGCGTGAACACCTTGAGGATCTCGACGTCGCCGAGCGCCCGGACCTGCGCGAGGATCTCGCCCGGGTCCTGGTTGGGCAGGAAGCGGATGTCGACGTCCATCGAGCAGCGGTCGGGAACCTTGTTGAACGCGTCGCCGCCCTCGATCCGGGCGAGGTTGATCGACGGCCGGTCGAACAGGTCGGACGACTCCCGCGAGAACGGGAGGGTCTCGATGCGGCGGTAGATGTCGTGGGCCTTGATGATGGCGTTGTCCCCGAGCCACGGCGTCGAGCCGTGGGCCGCGGTCCCGGACACTTCGACGCGCACGGCCAGGACCCCTTTGGCCTGCACCCCGACGTGAAGGTCGGTCGGCTCACCCGTGATCGCGAACTCGGCGCGCAGTCCGTCGGCGATCAGCCGGTCGGTCGCGCGGTCCTCGACGTCCTCGTCCTCCTCGTCGGGGACGCAGACGAGCTTCACGCGCACGCGGCGCTGATCGGCGACGTCCTTGACGGCGCAGAGCATGCAGGCCAGGGCGCCCTTCATGTCGTAGGCGCCGCGGCCGATCAGGCGGTCGCCCTCCCGGCGCGGGACGAACTGCGTCGCGAACGCCGGGACGACGTCGATGTGTCCGTGGAAGACGACGCAGGGGCCGGTGTCGGGCCCGACCTCGGCGACGATCACGGGCAGCCCGTTGTGCTCGACGGTGCTCACGGCGAGATCCCCGTCGCGCTCGAGCCAGCCGTGGACGAAGCTCGCGGCGGCGTGGATCTGCTCGGGCCGGGACGTGTCGTAGCTGATCAGCCGTTCGGCCAGGGCACACTCGTCCATGACCCGCAGCGTAGACGAGCCTGGCGGAGGGGATCAGGACCGCGGGTGCTGGTCGAGGTAGTCGCGTACCAGGTGAGCGGGGAGCCGCCCGCGGGCGGCGACGGGCAGGCCGTTGGCAGCGGCCCAGCGGCGGACGGCGGCCGCGTCGGCAGTGGGCACGAAGGCCGCGGCGGGTGGCGCCGGGTGGTCGTTCGCCGGCTGGGCGGTGGAGCACAGCGGCGCGAACGGGCCCTCCGCGCCCGCGGTGGCGGCGTGGCCGCGCAGCTCGCTCAGGGCGGCTCCGAGGAACCGGTAGGTCCATTCCTCGGCGAGCGGACGCGTCTCGGCGAAGAACAGGGGAACGGCGGGAAAGCGGGCTTGGGCTTCGGCCACAGCGTCGGCGACCTGGCCGCCGGCCACGTGCTCGAGCTTGAACAGCGCGCTGTAGCGGTTCTCGACGACCAGCGCGGCGCGCGGCAGCGCGGCGAGCTCGCCGAGGGCGTAGGTCAGCTTCCCCGAGAGGAGGCTGCTCGCGAGGTCCGCGAGCGACTTGCGTTCCACGGCGGCGACGACCACCCCGTCGTGCTCGACGGCGTAGTCCCCGGCGGGCAGCCGCCGCCGGGTCGTGGAGGCCTGCTGGTGGCGGAAGGCGTACGGATACTTCTCGGCGGAGTCGACCAGTACGTGGAGGACCTGTCCCGCGGCCCGGCGGGTCGGCAGCGTCACGTTGGGCCGGGCCTGCTTGGCGGTTCGCGGGGACTGCCAGAAGATGACCTCGCGGCCACGAGCCCGGGTCACGACGAGCTGTGAGCGGTTCTCCCTCGCGCGCTCCAGCACCAGGTCGATCGCCGGGCCGCGCCGGCTGCAGGTGCGTACCGCGAGCCGCTCGAGCACCTCGGCGTCCGGCGGCCAGCCCTCAGCCCGGTGACAGTAGACCTTGCTCGTCCGTGGCCAGGTCTCCCGGGTCTTGAGCACCAGCCCGTCCGGTCCCAGCGGCAGGCGGACCAGGAACGGCAGGGTGGAGCCCGGGTCGGGGTTGCGGGCGATGAGCAGCTCGGCGGGCATCGCTACCGCACCCTCGGGGCCGGGGCCGACTGACTCGCCGTCGCGCTCACGCCCTCAGTGTCCCGCAGTACGACCGCTCGCGATGTCGGCGTCGATCAGCGTGGCTGACGAACGTCGAGTCCGAGCGCGCTGGCCGCTGCGGCGAGACGCGCGTCGTAGCAGTACACGCGGCCGAGATCGCCGGCGAGGCTCAGGGCGGCGGCGAGATGAAGCGCATCGAGCGACCGGAGCTCTGGCGGCTCGAGACCGGCTGCCGTCTCGAGCGTCTGGTCGTCGATCGCCAGCAGCGTGACCGTGCTCAGCGCCGCGCGCGCCCGCGCGAGGGCCAGCGCGCCGTATCGAGACGCGGCGCGGCGGCCCTCGACGAGGAGCAGGGCGCTGCTCACGAGCGCGTCGCCGATCGTCATCTCCGCGCGCAGTGCCCGGCTCTCGGGCTCTGACCTGACGAGCTTGAGGAAGGCCGAGGTATCGAGGTAGTCCGGCACTCAGGAGCGCTCGGCGCGGAGCTCGTCGAGCACCTCGCTGCTCGGCGGCCCGGCGATCGGTTCGCTCAGCTCCTCGAGCACGTCGAGCAGGCTGCCGTGCCCGCGCCGGGCGTGGCGCTCGGCCACGAGACGATCGATCGCCGAGGCGCGCGCGGCCGCCGGTACCAGTCGCGCCACGTCGGAGCCGCGGTCGGTGATCACGAACGACTCACCGCCGCGTGCGCGCTGGGCGTAGCGGCTGAGGTTCTGACGCATCTCGCGAATGCCGACCCTCTCCATGTGCGTCATTGTAGCTCGTAGGAGTCGGCCGAGCGTTCGCGCGGGCGGGCGACGCTGGGGGCTTGAGGAAAAATGACCCACAAAGGCGGTCATCTCCTGCCAAGCCCCTCGATCGGATCACCGCCACGCCGCCTCGGCCGACGCCAGGGACCTTGACGCGAAGACCCACCCGGGACGTGTGCCGCGGTCGCGGCGGAGCTACGCGCCCCCGCCCTCGCCCTCGCCCGCGACGCTCAGGAACGCCTCCCAGCGGCGCTTGTCGCGGCGGGCGCGGGCCTCGGCCTCCGAGCCGTCCTCGGCCTCCGCGATCGCGTCCTCGGCGCGCTTGAGCTTCTCACGCAGGTCGGCCACATCGAGATCGTCCTTGGCGTGCGCCTCCTCGACGAGCAGCAGGACGCCCTCGGGGCCGACCTGCACGTAGCCCTCGCCCTGAGCGAGGCGCACGACGTCTGAGTCGGACTTGTAGAGCCGCAGCTCGGTCGGCGTGAGCATCCCCAGCAGCGGCGTGTGCTTGGCACGGATGCCGATGGAGCCCACCTCGGTCCGGGTGGAGACCATCTCGACCTCGTCGTTGAAGAGCTCGCCCTCGGGGGTGAGCACCTCCACCTTGAACTTGGCGGGCATGGCCTACTCCTTCTTCGCGGCCTCGACGACGTCGTCGATCGAGCCCTTCAAGAAGAACGCCGACTCCGGCAGCTCGTCGTGCTCGCCGTCGATGACCTCCTTGAACGAGCGGACCGTGTCGTCGATCGCGACGTACTGGCCGGGGGTGCCGGTGAACGCCTCGGCGACGTTGAACGGCTGCGACAAAAAGCGCTCCACCTTGCGCGCGCGCTGCACGGTGATCTTGTCCTCGTCGGAGAGCTCGTCGATGCCGAGGATCGCGATGATGTCCTGCAGCTCCTTGTAGCGCTGCAGGATCTCCTTGACGCGGTTGGCGACCGTGAAGTGCTCCTCGCCGAGGATGTCCGGCTTGAGGATCGTCGAGGTCGAGTCGAGCGGGTCGACCGCGGGGTAGATCCCCTTCTCGGAGATCGCGCGCGAGAGCACCGTCGTGGCGTTGAGGTGGGCGAACACCGACGCCGGGGCGGGGTCGGTGAGGTCGTCGGCGGGGACGTAGATCGCCTGCACCGAGGTGACCGAGCCGTTGCGCGTCGAGGTGATGCGCTCCTGCAGCTGGCCCATCTCGGTCTCCAGCGTGGGCTGGTAGCCGACCTGCGACGGCATGCGGCCCAGAAGCGCGGAGACCTCCGAGCCGGCCTGCACGAAGCGGAAGATGTTGTCGATGAACAGCAGCACGTCCTGGCCGCCCTCGTCGCGGAAGTACTCCGCCATCGTCAGGCCGGAGAGCCCCACGCGCATGCGCGCGCCCGGGGGCTCGTTCATCTGGCCGAAGACGAGGATCGTCTTGTCGATGACCCCCGACTCCTTCATCTCGACCCAGAGGTCGTTGCCCTCGCGGGAGCGCTCGCCGACGCCGCAGAACGCGGAGAGGCCGCCGTGCTCGGAGGCGAGGTTGTGGATGAGCTCCTGGATGAGGACGGTCTTGCCCACGCCGGCGCCGCCGAACAGGCCGACCTTGCCGCCCTTGGCGTAGGGAGCGAGCAGATCGACGACCTTGATCCCGGTCTCGAACATCTCCGTGGTCGGGGTGAGGTCCTCCACGTCCGGGGCGGAGCGGTGGATCGCCCAGCGCTCCTTGACCTCGATCGGCTCGCCCTCGTCGATGACCTCACCGAGAACGTTGAAGATGCGCCCGAGCGTCATCTCGCCGACGGGGACGGTGATGGGGCCGCCGGTGTCGACGCACTCCATCCCCCGAGCGAGGCCGTCGGTGGAGTCCATCGCGACGCCGCGGACGCGATCGTCGCCCAGGTGCTGCTGGACCTCGACGGTCAGCGGGCCCTGGTCCTCGCGGTCGATGGTGATCGCCCAGTTGATCTCCGGCAGCGAGTCGGGGAACACGGCCTCGATGACGACGCCCTGGATCTCCTCGATCCGGCCGACGTTGCGCTCGGTCTCCTCGGTCTTCTCGGCGGGGGCTGCGGTGGCGGCTTCCATGGGGTTCCTCTTGGATCTTCTGTTGGGAAGGGGTTTCGTCCTACGGGATTCGCAAGCTCGTCCCTACGGCCGACGTCACACGCGGACGACGTCACACGCGGCCGACGTCATACGTTCACACGAGCGACTCTGCGCCGGCGACGACTTCCATGATCTCCTGCGTGATCTCGGCCTGGCGCGCGCGGTTCATCTCCAGCGTGAGGTCCTCGATGACCTCGCCGGCGTTCTCGGATGCGTTGCGCATCGCGGTCATGCGCGCGCCGTGCTCGGAGGCCGTGGACTCCAGGAGCGCACGGTAGATCGAGATCTCCACGTAGTCGGGCACGAGGCGCTGGAGGATCTCCGCCGGATCGGGTTCGTACTCCACGAGCGCGTGATGGCCGCTCTCGGGCTCCTCCTCCGGGCTGCCGTCCTTGTCGTCCTCCGTGCCCTCGAGCAGCGTGGCCTGCTGCAGCGGCAGCAGCGTCTCACCGCGGACGACCTGCGACAGCGGCGAGATGTAGCCGTTGTAGAAGATCTCGACCTTGTCGACGTCCCCGTCGATGTAGGCGGTCATGAGGTCCTCGGCGATCTCCCGGGCGTTCGCGTACGCCGGGCGGTCGGTGAAGCCCGTGTAGGTGCCCTGCGCCTCGCGGTCACGGAACGTCAGCGATGAGACGCCGCGCCGGCCCGAGGCGAAGAAGACGACCTTGTGGCCCTCGCGCTCGTGGTCGACCGCCGCCTTGATCCCGGCACGCAGGATCTGCGAGTTGAACGCGCCGGCCAGGCCGCGGTCGGCCGTGACGAGCATGATCCCTGCCGACTTGACCTCCTCGCGCTCGGTGAGGATCGGCTGGGCGCCCACCTCGCCGCCCGCGGCCGCCGCGGCCTGCCGCGTCATGCGGCGGATGGCCCCGGCGTACGGCCGCAGGCTCTCGATGCGCTGCTCGGCGCGGCGCAGGCGCGCCGCGGCGACCATCTCCATCGCCCGGGTGATCTTCTGGATGTTCTTGACCGAACCGATGCGGTTCTGGACGTCGCGCTGGCTCACGCGGTGACGGCCTCCTCGGTCTCGGCGGAGCCGTCCTTCGCCTCGGCGTCGTCCTTGCCCTCGTCCTTGCCCTCGTCGTCGCTCTCGCCCTTGCGGTCGCTGACGCGCTCGGAGTCGCCGTCGTCGGTGGGCTGGCCCTCCTCGTCGAGGTCGTAGCCGAAGTCGTCGGCGAAGTCCTTGATCTGTCCCTTCAGCGCGTCCTGCGTGTCGTCGGACCAGTCACCGCCCTTGATCTTCTCGAGCAGGTCCCCGCTCTCGGCCCGCAGGCGAGCGGTGAGCTGCTCGTTGAACTCGACGACGCGGTCGACGTTCACGCGGTCCAGGAACCCGTTCGTGGCCGCGTAGACCTGGGCCACCTGCAGCTCGACGGGCAGCGGCGCGCGCTCGCCCTGGTTGAGCATCTTGACCAGGCGCTCGCCGCGGGCCAGCGTCTTCTGCGTGTCCGCGTCCAGGTCGGAACCGAACTGCGCGAAGGCCTCGAGGTCGCGGTACTGCGACAGCTCGAGCTTCAGGCGGCCGGCGACCTTCTTCATCGGGGCGATCTGCGCCGAGCCGCCGACACGCGACACCGAGATGCCGACGTTGATGGCCGGGCGCACGCCCGAGAAGAAGAGCTTCGGCTCGAGGAAGATCTGCCCGTCGGTGATCGAGATCACGTTCGTCGGGATGTAGGCCGCGACGTCGCCGGCCTGGGTCTCGATGATCGGCAGCGCCGTCATCGACCCGCCGCCGAGGTCGTCGGAGAGCTTGACCGCCCGCTCGAGCAGGCGGCTGTGGAGGTAGAAGACGTCGCCCGGGTAGGCCTCGCGACCCGGCGGGCGGCGCAGCAGCAGCGACATCTGGCGGTAGGCGAAGGCGTGCTTGGTGAGGTCGTCGTAGACGACGAGCGCGTGACCGCCCTGGTAGAGGAAGAACTCCGCCATTGCCGCGCCGGCGTAGGGCGCCATGAACTTGATCGGCGCGGCCTCGTCGGCCGAGGCGGCGACGATGATCGTGTTGTCGAGCGCTCCCGCGTCGGCGAGCTGCTGGGCGATCCCGACGACGGTGGCCATGCGCTGGCCGATCGCGACGTAGATCGACACGACCCCCGTGTCCTTGTTGTTGATGATCGTGTCGATCGCGATCGTCGTCTTGCCCGTCTGGCGGTCGCCGATGATCAGCTCACGCTGACCGCGGCCGATCGGGATCATCGAGTCGATCGCCTTCAGGCCGGTCTGCAGCGGCTCCTTGACCCCCTGGCGCGCGACGACGCCCGGTGCCTTGAACTCCGCGGGGCGCATCTCGGTCGTCTCGACCGCGCCCTTGCCGTCCAGGGGCTGGCCCAGCGGGGTGACGATGCGGCCGAGCAGGGCGTCCCCGACGGGGATCTCGAGCAGCTTGCCCGTCCGCTTGACCGTGTCACCCTCGACGACCTTCTCCCAGTCGCCGAAGAGCACCGCGCCGACGCTGTCGGACTGGAGGCTCAGCGCGAGACCGGTCACGCCGTGGGGCAGTTCGAGCATCTCGAAGGACATCGCGTTCTCGAGGCCGTGGATGCGCCCGATGCCGTCGGCGACCGACAGCACCGTGCCGACCTCGGTCAGCTCGGCCTCGCCGGCGTCGAGGCCTTCGATGCGGCTCTTGAGGATGGAGGTGATCTCGTCAGGCTTGATCTTCATGTCAAATGGCTCCGTGAGAGGTGCGGTTACGCCCGGGCGACCTGCTTGCGCAGGTTCTCCAGACGGGTGCGGATGGAGGCGTCGAGGATCGAGTTGCCGACGCGCAGGACGATCCCGCCGAGCACGTCCGGATCGACGGAGGAGACGAGGTCGACCTTGCGACCGGTCTGCTCGCCGATCTCGCGGCCGATGCGCTCGACGGTGGCCGCGTCGAGCTCGACGGCGGAGGTGATCTGGACCGGCAGAAGCTTGTTCTCCTCCTGCCAGAGGCGGTCCAGCTCCCGGCGCAGGCGGAAGATCGCGGGCATCCGGTGCTTCTCGATCAAGAGCTCGAGGAAGTTCTGCACCACGGGGTCGGCGTCCTCGAGCGCGGACGCCAGCCCCTCCTTCTTCTCCTCGGTGGAGAAGTAGGGCGAGAAGAAGAAGACGGCCAGCTCGCGGTTGTCGTCCAGGGCGTCCGCGACCTCGCCGAGCTGCTCGCGGACCACGTCGAGCTTGCCGCCCTCGAGCGCCACCTCGAAGAGCGAGCGGGCGTAGACGCGGGCGATCTCCTCCATGGCTTAGCGGCGCTCCCCGCTCAGCGCCGTGAAGTCGAGCTCGCCCAGCGCCTCGTCGACGAGGCGCTTCTGGTCCTCGGCGGTCAGCGTCTTGCGGGTGACCTTCTCCGTCGCGGCGACGGTCAGGTCGGCGACCTCGGAGCGGATCTCCCCGATCGCACGCCGGGTCTCGGCCTCGATGTCCTTGCGCGCCTGCTCCATGAGCTCCTCGCCCTTGGCCTTCGCCGCCTCGGCGGACTCGCGCTCGGCCGACGCACCGGCGGTGCGGGCGCGGGTGACGATCTCCTCGGCCTGGACCCGAGCCTCCTTGAGGCGCTCGCGGTACTCCGCGAGCAGCTCGTCGGCCTCGGCCTTGGTGCGGGTGGCCGTGTCGATGGAGTCCTCGATCGCGTGCTGGCGCTTGTCGAGCGCCTCGGTGATCTTCGGAAAGGCGTACTTGCGCAGGATGAACAGCGCGGTGACGAACGACAGCAGCGTCCAGAGCATGAGCCCGAGGTCCGGGCTCACCAGGAACGTCGAGCTCTCCTCCTTGGCAGCCCCGCCGCCCTGGACGAAGCCGAGGACGTACGCCGTGGCGCTGGTGGCGACGGTCGCCATCTACCCGAGGAAGAACGCGATGAGGCCGAAGATGAACGCGTAGAACACGATCGCCTCGGTCAGGGCGAAGCCGAGCCACTGGATCGACGTGATCTCGTCGCGCATCTCGGGCTGGCGGGTCACCGACTCGATGACCTTGCCGAAGATGTAGCCGACGCCGACGCCGGGGCCGACGGTGCCCAGGCCGGCACCGATGCCGAGGGCGATGGCCTTCATGCCCTTACGGCCGTACTCGCCGGCGATTTCGGGGGTGACCTCGGCTGCGGCCAGAGTGGTGATGAGGGAGAGATCCACGGTTGCGGCTCCTTGGAAGCGCTGGTTCGGTAGGACGGGAAAGGTGGGGGGCTAGTGCTCCTTGGCGACGGCGCCGCCGAGGTAGATGGCCGTGAGCGTCGAGAAGATGAAGGCCTGAAGCGTCGCCACGAGGCCGATCTCGAAGAGGAAGAAGGCCACCGCGAGCGGCAGCGTGATCAATCCGAGGATGACCGAGCCGACGGCCGCGAGGTTCAGCAGGACGACGAGGCCGCCGCCCATGAACAGGATCAGCAGGTGGCCGGCCAGGATGTTGGCGAACAGGCGCACGCTGAGCGAGACGAGACGGACGAAGTCCGAAATGAGCTCGATGAAGAAGATCGGGACCTTGGCGGGCCCTTGGACGCCCGACGGAACCAGGCCCTTGTAGAAGCCGCCGACGCCCTTGGCCCGGAAGCCCTCGATGTGGTAGGCGATCCACACGATGAGCGTGAGCACCAGCGGAACCGACAGGTTGGCCGTCGCCGCGTAGAGCGCGAGGCTCGGGACCTCCACGCCGAAGACGTCGACCTTGTGCTCCGTGTTGGTCGGCAGCGGCAGGTAGCCGATTATGTTCGAGAACCAGATGAACAGGAACAGCGTGGCGATGAACGGGAACCACTTCGCCGCCATCTTGCGATCCATGTTGCCGCCGGCGATGTTGTCGCGCATGGCGACGTACGCGGTCTCGACCGCGGTCTGGATGCGGTTGGGCCGCGCCTGCATGCGATTGGCCACGTACATGAACGTCCCCACCGTCAACGCGGTCGCGATGAGCAGGTAGAAGACCGCCTTGTTGATGTCGAGCGGACCGGGGAGGTCGATCCAGGGGTCGAGCTTGAACTCGTCCTGGGGCCGGTACTCCTCGTTGACCTCGATGGCCAACGCGGCTTGCGCGTCGAGCAGCAGGAGCAAGATCGGGGTGGCCAGGACAGCGAGGCGGAGGGTCACGAGGGCAGCTCGTTCGGTGTCTTGAAGGGACGCAGGATCATCAGCGTCGCGAAGGAGGCGGTGAAGCAGACGATCACGAGCACGGCGGCGGCGAGCCCTACGCTGTCGTCCTGTCCGGCCAGGAAGTAACCGGCGAAGATCGCCAGGGCGCTGAGCCAGCCGCGGCCGATCATCGACCCGGCCGTCAGCCCCGCGACCTTGCGCATGTCGGCGACGGCAGCACTCTGGTCGCGCCCGGGCTGGCCGACCGACCGGCGGCCGATCTCCAGCGCGCGGCGCTCGGTGACCTCCTTGATCGCCTTCTGCACGATCCACGCGACGGCGCCCGTGGCGTAGCCGGCCATCGGGAAGCCGGCGGCCAGGAATACGGGCAGCGCGAGGGCGAGTACGACGAGGTCGATGTGCTTGAAGAGCGGCACGGGTCAGCGCCCCTCCCGCGGGCGCTGGGCGACGGGACCGCACGGGCGCCGCCGGGCGCTGCGGGCGCGCATGAGCCTCAGCGGGCCGAGCGGACAGCGCCGCCGACGCGCGCTGTAGCCGGCGATGCCGGCGGAGCGGCTCGGGCCAGGACGGGATGGGTCGTGAGGATCGTTCTCGGGCATGGGGGCGGCGGCGGCTGCCAGCCTACAGGCGGGGCCGTGGACTGGGCGGTGAGGTGATCCGGCCGCCGCGGAGACCGGGTTTCGAAGCCTCTGGGGCGGCAGGTATCAGCATAGCGGCTGGAGGGAGTTTGTGCGAACTTTGTGACACGGCTCGACGGCCGCCGCGCACTTCCCGGCGCTCAGAGGCGGACGTGCTCGAAGCCGAGCTCCGAACCCTCCACGCGCGCGATCCCCATGGTGTGATGCGGCTGGCGGCGCTTGTCCGTGGGGCTGCCCGGGTTGAACAGCTGAAAGGCGAATCCTGCCTGCACCGCCGTCTGGTGGAGCGGGATGTGGGAGTGCCCGAAGACGACCGCGTCGCAGTCACCGAAGCGGCGGCGCTGGCGCTCGAGGCGGCCGGCGGCGGGGCCCGCGTCGTGCACCATCCCGATGCGCACCTCCCCCACCTCGACGACCCGCTCGGCGGGTAACCGTGCGCGGACGGCGGGACCGTCCACGTTGCCCGCGACGGCGTGGACGGGCGGACCGAGCGCCTCGAGCGCGGCGAGGACCTCGGCTTCGACGAGGTCTCCGGCGTGGAGGACCAGGTCGGCCGCGCTCAACCGCTCGAGACACGCGGGGGGCAGGAAGCGGTTGCCGCGCGGGAGGTGGGTGTCGGAGATGATCGCGAGCGTCGTGGCCCCCACGCGGGGGAGCGTACCCCCGGTCCGGACGGCCCCCGCGTCCGGCCCCGGGTCAGAGAGCCGGCGGCCCCGACCGCGTAACGCCTTGATCACATCGCCGGTTCGCCGGCTCGTCAGCGTTGAACACGGTCTCCGACCGCCGTGCCGTGCGCGAGGCGCGCGAGGCACCGCGCAGGCCGGTGCCCTGGGACGACGACCCGACAAGCCGAGAGGAAGGCACCATCATGAGCATCAGCGGAAACTGGGACCGGCGAACCGTCAGCCGGCGTCATCTGCTCGGCTGGGCGGGTATGGGCACCGGGGCGCTGATCGCCGCCGGAAGCGGGGTGTCCGCGCAGAAGGCGTGGGCCAAGCCGTTCTTTCACGAGGATCCCTTCGGCCTCGGCGTCGCCTCCGGCGACCCACTGCCGACCGGTGTGGTGCTGTGGACGCGGCTGGCGCCCGAGCCGCTGGCCGAGGACGGCAGCGGCGGCATGCCGGCGCGCAAGGTCCCCGTCCGGTGGGAGGTCGCGACCGACGAGCGCTTCCACCGGACGGTGGTCGCCAAGGGCCACAGCTTCGCGACCCCGGAGCTCGCGCACTTAAGTGCACGTCGAGGTCGACGGTCTCCAGCCCGGCCGCGAATACTTCTACCGCTTCAAGGTGGGCCCGGAGATCAGCCGCGTCGGACGGACCAAGACCGCGCCGGCGCCGGGGGCGCCGACGAGCGCGCTTGCGTTCGCGTTCGCGTCCTGCCAGCACTACGAGGAGGGGTACTACGCCCCCTACGCGCACATGGCGCGGGAGGACCTCGACCTCGTCGTCCACCTCGGCGACTACATCTACGAGGGGAACGTCGTCAGCCCGGTGGGGCGCGAGCACGCCGGGACCGAGCCGATGACCCTGGCCCAGTACCGCGCACGCCACGCCCAGTACAAGGGCGACGAGAACCTGCGGACTGCGCACGCAGCGTTCCCGTGGATCGTCACGTGGGACGACCACGAGGTCGACAACAACTGGGCCGGCGAGGACCAGGACCCCGACGCGGTCTCGCGCGAGGCGTTCCTGGCGCGGCGGGCCGCGGCCTTCCAGGCCTACTACGAGCACCTGCCGCTCAGGACGGCTCAGCGGCCCGTCGGGCCGGACATGCTGCTCTACCGCAGAGCCGCCTTCGGCGACCTCGCCGAGTTCAACGTGCTCGACACCCGCCAGTTCCGCAGCGACCAGGTCTCCTGCCGCCCGGAGAACTCCACGGACGGCTACTGCGCCGCGGCCCTCGACCCGGGCCGGACGATCCTGGGCGACGAGCAGGAGCGATGGCTGCAGGCCGGCCTCCGGGCAACGCGGGCGAAGTGGAACGTGCTCGCCAACCAGGTCGTCTTCGCCGAGCGGATGGAGGCAAACGGGGTGGCCGGCGGAGGCGACTCCTGGGACGGCTACGTGGCTGACCGGCGGGCACTGGTGGACCTCTTCGCCGGCGCGGGCGGCCGTGCCCCGTCGAACCCCGTCGTGCTCACGGGCGACATCCACAACAACCGCATCTTCGATCTCAAGGAGGACTTCTCGGAGCCCTCGTCCAAGACGGTCGGCACCGAGTTCGTGGGCACGTCGATCTCCACGGGCGGCGATGCTCCCCGCCTGCGCAACGGCGGCCAGTGGACGACGATCTACGGTGACCAGACGGGCGTCAACCCCCACCAGCGGTTCTACGACACCCACCGCGGTTACGTTCGGTGCACGCTCACCCAGGCGGAATGGAGGACCGACTTCCGCGGGATCGAAACCACGCAGTCGCCGACATCGCCGATCAGCACCGTCGCCTCCTTCGTCGTCGAGGACGGCCGCCCCGGCGCGCAGCGGGCTTAGAGTTTGGAGTTAGCGCCGGGCGCGGCGCGTCGCTCGTCGGGCCGGCGCGCTGCCCGCGCCCGCGCCCGTGCGGATCCGGGCCTGTTCCAGGCGAGCGCGCACGACACGGAACGCTTCACGCGGGCGCCCGTACTTGTCGAGCAGCGCAGAGTCCCACTTGTCCTTGGGGCCCGCCGGACTCCAGTGGTAGAGGTAGACGCGCCGGATGCGCGCGGAGAGCGGCACGAGCCGGTCGAAGAGCCAGCGTGTGGCGTCGGCCGCGTGGCCCGGACTCTCCTCGAAGGGGATCTTCGCCCTCGCCGTGCGGTTGACGATCCCTCCGGTCTCCGTGAACCACACCTGCCCACGAGTGGCCCGCAAGAGCTCCCGCGTGCCCTTGGTCCCGAAGCGGTTGGCGTCGACGTAGTTGTGCAGGCCCCAGATGCGCGGCTCGTGCTGGGCGGCCGCCCGGAAGCGCCGCACCCAGGAGCGCATGTTCGGCGTGTCGAGCACCTCGGCGGCGACGATGGTGCAGTCCGGGCAGGAGCGGGAGAGCGCGTCGAAGTAGCGTCCGGCCAGCTCGGGCCGGCGGCAGAGCGGCTGGCTGCAGTGGTTGGGCTCGTTCCAGGTGACGAACTCGCGCGCCCACGGGAAGTTCACCCGCAGGCGGCGGAACTGGCGCTGCAGGGCGGTCGGTGTCGGGCGCATCTTCTCGCGGCCCACGCGCCGCGAGTGCCCGAAGGAGAGCAGCGGGGTGATGCCCGCCGACCGTGCGGCCCGCATCCAGGCGAAGAGCTCGTCGCGCTGGAAGCCACCGTCCATCGCGTCCCAGGGCACGACGTAGCGGGCGTGGCGGACCTCGAGATCGGCGAACAGCGGAGCCTTGAACATGCCGGGCTTCTGGTCGGCGATCCCGACGAGCGGCGCGGCCGCCGAGGCCTGTGCGACGAACGCTGCGCCGAGGCAGGCGACGCCCAACACCAGCGTGAGCAGCGTCCTTCTCGCGTGCCGCAAAGCGGTGCGGCGGTCACCTTCGTGGTGCCCGGGGAACCGACGCCCGGGTGATCGTCTGACGTCCATCGGCGACCACAGCGTAGGGCCCGCTACGGGGGACCGGAGGCGCGAGGGGATTCCGACGCTCGGATCACGGAATCGGAGCACGTAGCTCGCCGCCCATCCTCTAGGGTCGCCCCAACCATGGCTTCCGCGCAGCCCAGCACCGCCAAGCGCGCGCAGATCCAGCAGGCGGTGCTGACCGCGACGGAGGATCTGCTCGCTGCCGGCGGATCCTTCCAGGAGCTGAAGATCGAGCGGATCGCGACCGCCGCCGGCATCTCGCGAACGGCGTTCTACTTCTACTTCAAAGACAAGCGCGAGTTGCTCATGCGCCTGGCCGAGGACATCAGTGGCGAGCTCTACGGTCACGCCGACGCGTGGTTCTCCGGCGACGACGGGGCCCCCGAGGACCAGGTCGCCGAGGCGCTGAGGGGAATCGCGGTGCTCTACTTCGCACACGGGCCGCTGCTGCGCGCGATCGTGGAGGTCTCCACCTACGACGAGGAGGTCGCGGTGTTCTGGCGTGCCTTGCTGCAGCGCTTCGCCGACGCGACGACCTTCCGCATCGAGAAGGAGCAGGAGGCCGGCCGGGCGCCGGCGATGCCGGCCTCCGCCACGGCCTTCGCGCTCGTCTGGATGACCGAGCGCACGTTCTATCAGCAGCTCGTCCAGGGGTCCCCCGTCGACGGCGACGAGCTCGTCGCGGCGCTCGACGGCATCTGGATGCGCTCGGTCTACGGCACCTGACTGCTGCGGGACGCCGTGCGGAGGCGGCCGGGCCGGCGGGTTCCCACCGCGATCGCCTCGTCCTCGAGTCGTTCGAAGTCCCACAGGTGCTCGCGCTCCCACCGCGCGAGCACCTCCTGCTCGCCGGCGCGTCCGACGTCGTCGAGGATCACGAGCGCGTCGGCGGCCAGCCGCGGCTCCAGTGTCGCGAGCGCCGGGTGGCGCGCCAGGGCGATCTCGGCCCGGTCCGCGGGCGGTCCGTCGACGACGAGCAGGTCGACGGCCTCGGGCAGCCGCGCCACCCCGGACGCGTCGTACCAGCCGCTCGGGTCCAGCGGTGCGAGCACCACGCGTGCGACGTGGGCCAGCTCTTCGCGGGCGATGAGCTCCTCGACGCGCTCCGCCCAGCCCGGGTCGTGTTCGAGGGCGGTCAGGCGCCCCGTCCCGCGCTCGGCCAGCAGTCGGGCGAGGACGACGGTGCTCACGCCGGCGCCGCACTCCACCACCTGCCTGGGTGCGCGGTGGACGATGAGGTTGCAGACGTAGACGAGGCCGCCGGCGCGCATCGCCCCGGGGGAGAACGGCAGGTAGGGGCGCCCGTCGAGCAGCGGCCGCAGCACGTGCCAGGCGTGCAGGTCGGCGGGGCCCGGTTGGGTGACGAACCCGGAGGGCGCCCGCGGCTCACCGCTCGTCGCACCGCTGACGGTGGGTTCCACCGGCGGGTCAGGCGCTGGGCCAGGGTTCGGCATCGGCGCCATGTCCGACATGGTGACAAGTGCCGGGCCCGGTCGGATGGCTAGGCTCCGCTGCGTGGTCACGACCGAACGCGCGGCCGTCGTGCGCCTCAGCGTAGGCCCGGCCGGCTGACGCACGGATGCGGGTCTGGGTCGACTTCACCAACACGGCGCACGTGATCGTCCTGCGGCCGCTGGTCGAGCGCCTGGAGGCAGCCGGGCACGACGTCGCGCTGACGGCGCGACCGCTGTCGCACACGCTCGATCTCCTCGACGACTGGGGCCGCTCCTACACCGTGCTCGGCCGCCACGGCGGCGTGGGCCGCACGGCAAAGG
Source organism: uncultured Solirubrobacteraceae bacterium (assembly GCA_902806205.1). Classification (GTDB taxonomy): domain Bacteria; phylum Actinomycetota; class Thermoleophilia; order Solirubrobacterales; family Solirubrobacteraceae; genus Paraconexibacter. Next base: position 28,605 of record CADCVR010000019.1, read on the forward strand.
CGCGCGCGGCCGCCGAGCGTGTGCGGGCGATGATCGGCTTCGGGCGCGGCAAGGGCTTCGCCGCGGCGCTTGCGCACGGATCGACCGAGCTGCCGGTGGCCTGCCGCGTGCTCGGCGTTCCCAACGCCACGATGTTCGACTACGAGTGGGCCGTGGCCCAGCACCACGCCAACTGCCGTACCGCCGACCGCGTGCTCGTCCCCGACGCGATCCCGGCCGACCGGCTGCGGCGCTACGGCGCCGGGCCGGGCAAGCTCGTGCGTTACCCCGGGCTGAAGGAGGACTATCACCTCGACGCCTTCACGCCGGACCTCGAACTGCTCGACAGGCTCGGCATCGACCGGGCGCGCAGCCGGGTGCTGTGCGTCGTGCGCACCGCGCCGGCGTACGCCCTGTACCTCGGCGGTTCGGAGAACGCGGCCCTCCCTGAGCTGCTCCAGCGCCTGCAGACCGCAGCCGACGCGGTCGACACGGTGGTGCTGACGCGTACCCCGCAGCAGATCGCCGACATCACCGCGATGGGGCTCGACCGGCTGAGGGTCCCGCCGCGCGCGGTCGACGGGCTCTCGCTCGTCGCGCTCGCGGACGTGCTGGTGAGCGCCGGCGGCACGATGAACCGGGAGGCCGCGGTGCTCGGCACCCCGGTCTGGTCGATGTTCGAGGGGCGCCCGGGCGCGGTCGACGACGCGCTGAAGGCGCAGGGCAAGCTGCGGCAGTTCGAGGCACCGCAGGACGTGGTGCTGGAGCGCAAGGCGGCGCGCGACCCCTGGCCGTTTCGCGGGCGCGACCCGGCGACGCTGCTTGAGCTCGCGCTGGGGGACTGGCTGGGTTGAGGTGCGCGCGAGGTGGTCTCCCGCGGGCGCGGGAGACGTTCAGCAGGCCGCTACCGGCGCCCGGCTCCGGTCAGCGCCCGCTCGACCGCCTCCTCACCGTCCTCCGGCGCGACGCCACGCGTCCGCCAGAGCTTGAACGCCGCGATGTGACGGGACTTCAGGATCTCCAGCGTGGTGACCATCCACAGCGACGCGGCGATCATCACCAGGCCGAACCCGGCGGCGACCAGCGCGTGCGTCAGATCCCAGTCGCCGCCGGGCCGCGGGGGGACGAAGCGCAGCAGCAGCGCGTAGCCGGCCAGCAGCGAGGCCCACAGGTGCAGCAGGCCCGCCGTGCGGCGCTGCGAGTAGCCGATGCGCAGGAAGCGGTGGTAGAAGTGGTTGTGGTCGGCGCCCCACGGGGGCCTGCGGTACTTCAGGCGCTTGAGCACGACGAAGGACGTGTCGAGGATCGGCACCGCGATCACCAGCAGCGGCGAGAGCAGCGCGATCGTCGCCGCGCTCTTGAGCACGCCCTCGACGGCCAGCGACGCGACGAGGAAGCCGAGCGCCAGCGAACCCGAATCGCCCATGAAGATCTTCGCCGGGTGGTAGTTGTGCGGCAGGAAGCCGGCGGTCGCACCCGCCACCACGGCGGCCGTCGCGGCGACCTCCATGCGCCCGAAGGACGCGGCCAGCACCGTGAACGACAGGCAGGCGATGCCGACGATCCCGGTCGCCAGCGAGTCCATGCCGTCGATCAGGTTCACCAGGTTCGCCACGAAGGCGATCCACAGGATCGTCAGGACGATGCCGAGGCTCCCGATGTCGAAGTCGCCGATCCCCGGCAGCGTGACGCGCTGGAAGTTGAGGTCGTAGCCGAGGACCGGGATCAGCGCGGCGAGCAGGACCGCGCCGAACTTGACGCTCGGCTTGAGGCCGCGCAGGTCGTCGACCAGACCGATGGCGGCGACGACGGGCAGGGCGATGAGCACCCCCACCAGCGCGCCGGTCGGGCGCACGAGGGCCAGCAGCACCACGACGATGGCGCTGACGATCGCCAGCCCGCCGATGCGCGGGATCGGCGCGGTGTGGATGCGCGGGCGGTCGCCGCCGTGATCCAGCGCGTCGACGCGGTGAGCGAGGCGGGCGGCCAGCGGCGTCAACCCGAAGGCGAGCAGCGCGGCGAGGAGAAAGCCCCAGACGACGGTGCCGTTCCCGGCCACCGCCTCGAGCGTGTCGGTGAAGGACATTCCGGCGAGACATTACGCTACCGCCGGTGGCATTCCTGCTCATCCTCGGCGCGGGCTACCTCGGCGCGGCCGCCGCGGAGATCGCGCTGGCCCGCGGTGACTCGGTGCTGCTCGCGGACAACTGGCTGACCACCGACCGCGCGCAGCTCGACGGGCTGGCCCGCGCGGGGGGCGACGTGCGCACCGCCGACATCCGCTCGCGGGACCAAATCGATGCACTGCTGGCCGACGGCCCGGACCGTGTGCTGCTGCTCGCCGCGCAGGCCAGCCGGCCGTTGTCCGAGCGTGAACCCGACCTCACCGAGGAGATCAACATCCTCGGCGTACGCCGCGTCGCCCAGGCGGTCGGGGCGCTCGGGGACGCGGCGCCGTCACTGGTCTTCGCCAGCACGCTGCACGTCTACGGCGGCCGGCCGGCGGGCGAGATCGGGCCCGACCATCCCTACGGCGATCAGGGCGACCTCACACACCTCTCGAAGATCTACGGCGAGCTGTGCCTGCGGATGCACGCGCGACGCCACGGGTTCGGGCTGAGCATCCTGCGGATGGGCATCGTCTTCGGACCCGGGCCCGTGATGCACTCGGCTCCCGAGTCGGTCACGGTGGTCGACACGTTCCGCCGCCGGGTCGCCGCCGGGGACGCGCTGCGCATCGACGACCCGCGCGCGACCATCGGCGTCGTGCACGTCGCCGACGCGGCGCGCATCCTGGTCGACGAGACGCCGGGCCGCGGCGAGCTGCGGGTGGCGAACGTCACGGCGGAGACGGTGACCGTCGGTGAGGTGGCCGCGCTGGCCCGCGGTGAGCAGCCGCCCCGGGACGCGCCGTGCTCGTACGTGAGCCCGTTCGCCTACGAGCACGCGCTCGGGAACCACCTGCGGCCGTGAGATTGCTGATCACCGGGGCCACCGGCTTCCTCGGCTGGCGCGCGGCCACGCTGCTGGCCGGCCGCGGGCACGACGTAACGTGCGTCGCCCGGCCCGGCCGGGTGGCCCGTGCCGCCGCCGCCGGACTGGCGGTGACCGAACGCGACGCGGGTGACCCGGCGATCCAGGCCGACGTGGCCGGCCGCGACGCCGTCCTGCACTTCGCAGGCGTGCCCGACCCCGCCCGGGCGCGCGCGGACCCGGCGACGGCGGTGCGGGAGAACGCGGGAACCACGTTGAACCTGCTCGACGCGTGCCTGCGTCACGGCGCCGGGCTGGTCTACCCTTCGACACTGCGCGCCGCCGTGGAGCCGCTGCCGGACGCCTACGCCGCCTCCAAGCGCCTCGGGGAGGAGCTCTGCCGGCTCCACGGCGCCCGGGCGAGCGTCGTTCGGCTGGCGTCGGTCTTCGGGCCCGGCCAGGTACGCGCCGAGGGCGCCACCGGCGCCATCGCGGCCTTCGCGGCGCGTGCGCTGGCCGGGGAGGCGATCGTGATCCCGGGCGACGCACGCAGGACGCGGGACTTCGTCTACGTCGACGACGTCGTCCTCGGACTGGAGGCGCTGGCCGCCGAGGCGCGGTGGGGCGAGACGCTCGCCGGCGCCAGCGGGAAGGCCACCCCGCTGCTGCGCGCCGCCGAGCTCGTGGTCGCGTCCGCGGGCACGGGCGTGGCGATCGACACCCCCGGCGGCAGGCTCGATCCGGCGGAGGACGCGAGCTACGCCGCCGACCCGTCGGCGCCGCGGTTAGGCTTCGAGCCGCGTCCGCTCCCGGCGGCGATCTCCGCGTATGTCGACTGGCTCGCCCAGCATCCCGCTTCTCAAGGCGGCGCCCAAGCCTGAACAGATCGCCGAACGCCTCGGCGACGGTCCGTGGCGCGGCCTCGAGCTGTGCCTCATGCCCGGCGACGTGGCCGACGACGCGGCCGTGGCGCGCGCCGTGGCCGCCACGCGGGAGGGGGCGCGGGCCACCGGCCGCGACGTGACCCTGCTCGCCGAGGCGCCGGTGGCCTGGCCGAGCGGCGCCCACGTTCGGGTCGACCGCCTCGACGACGAGGCGCGCGTCGGCCTCCGGCGCAGCGCCGACTTCGCCGCGGGCATCGCCTCGCCCGTCCTGACGATCCACCTGTTCGCACCGCAGCAACCGGCCGAGTACCGCGACGGGCGCCCGCTCGACGAGGACGAGGTTCAGCGCTTCCTCGACTTCTTCGCCGACGCGTGCGCCGCGCGCGGCGTCACGCCGCTGATCGAGAACGTCCCGCCCGTCCTGCGGATGCGCAGCGGGGGCGTGTTCCTCTCCCCGCTCGGCGGCCACTGGGCCGACCTGCTCGCCTGGCGCGCCCGCGTGCCGGCGCTCGGATACACCTTCGACACCTCCCACGCCGCGCTGTTTCGCGCGTTCGTCGCCGCCTACCCCGGGCTGTTCGGGCTCTTCGGCGACGAGGGGCTCGAGCTCGAGCGCTACGTCGAGGAGCTCGGGCCGGCCACGGAGGTGGCCCACGTGTCCGACGCCGCGGGGGTGCTGGGCGAGGGCCTGCCCTATGGGGCCGGCGAGCTCGACCTCGACCCCGTGACCCGCCGGCTCGGCGACCTCGTGCCGTACATCGTCGCGGAGATCAACGAGCCCGACCCGGCGCGCTCACCGGCGATGAAGGCGGGCTACCGCGAGGTCGAGCGTGCGCTCGGCCTGGCGCCCGTCGCCTGGCGGCGCCCCGTCCGCCGCCTGCCCGGGGAGGAGTTCGACTGGCCGGCGGTCGTCGGGCGCCGCGACCCCGTGCCCGCGGTGCTGGAGCTCGAGCGGCGCTTCGGCGGGAGCCGTGTCGTCCTCACCGGTGGCGCCGGCTCGATCGGGCGCGGCCTGGCGACCTTCCTCGACGGGTTGCGGCCGCAGCGCATCACCCTGCTGGACTCCCACGAGGCCTCGCTGGCGGCCGACCGCCGCGCGCGCCTGGGCGGCGCCGCCGTCCGCTTCGACCACGCGCTCTGCGACGTACGCGACCGCGAGCGCGTGCGCGAGGAGATGACGCTCGCCCGGCCGGATGTCCTCATCCACCTGGCGGCCTACAAGCACGTGGACTGGGCCGAGCGGTACCCGGAGGAGTTCGTCGCCACCAACCTCGAGGGAAGCTGGAACGTGATCGAGGCCGCCGTGGCCGCGGGCGCGCGGTCGGTCGTGGTGGCCTCGACCGACAAGGCGGCGCTGGCGACGTCCTCCTACGGGCGCACGAAGCGCCTGATGGAGCAGCTGGCGGCGGCCGCCGCCGCGCGCCACGGCATCGAGGCGATCGCCGTGCGGCTGGTCAACGTCCTGGGCACCGCGGGCAGCGCGTCGGACCTCTTCCGCCGCCAGGCGCTCGCGAGCGTGCCCTTCACGATCACCAACCCCGAGATGCGTCGCTACTGGATCACCCAGGCGCACGCCGCGTCGATGCTCGCGCACGGCGCGCTGCTGGCGGGTACGGGCGAGCGCCTGGCCACCGCGGCCGACCCCGCGGAGCTGAGCGTCGGCGACCTCGCCTCGCGCATCTGGCGTCAAGCGGGCCACCGCGGCGAGCCGGAGGCCGAGCTCGTCGGCGTGCGTGCCGGCGAGGTCATGGCCGAGGTGCTGTGCGGCCCCGGGGAGACGCTGGGCCCCGGAGCCCACCAGGGTGTCCGGGCGATCACGGGGCCGGCACCGGACCCCGAGGTGCTGCTCGCGGTGGTCGACGCGCCGGCGCACGTGCGCCGAGCGGCGTGGCGCGGGCTTCTGCGCGAGCCCGGCGGCGCGCCGTAGGGGTCGCTCAGAACGCGGCGGCCGGCGCGGCGGCGTCAGAGATGCTCGTAGAGGGGGAAGCGGTCGGCCAGCGCGGCGACGCGCTCGGCCAGCTCCGCCTTCTGCGCGGGGAACGCGGACCCCAGCGTGGTGGCCATGACCCGGCCGACCTCGGTGAAGTCCTCCACCTGCAGCCCGCGCGTGGCCAACGCACTCGTGCCCACGCGCAGCCCGCTGGTGACCATGGGCGGGCGCGGGTCGAACGGCACCGCGTTGCGGTTGACGGTGATGCCGATCTCGTGCAGGCGGTCCTCGGCCTGCTGTCCGTCGAGCTCGGACTCGCGCAGGTCGACGAGCGCGAGGTGCACGTCGGTGCCTTTCGTGAGCACGGAGATCCCCTGGCCGGCCGTCATCAGCTCGGCCGCGACGGCCCGCGCCCCGTCGATCGTGCGCTGCTGGCGCTCTGCGAACAGCGGGCTCATCGCGATCCTGAACGCGACGGCCTTGGCGGCGATGACGTGCTCGAGCGGCCCGCCCTGCTGGCCGGGGAACACGGCGGAGTTGATCTTCTTCGCGTGCTCCTCCTGGCAGAGGATGAACCCGGAGCGCGGGCCGCCGAGCGTCTTGTGGACCGTGCTGGCCACGACGTGGGCGTGGGGCACCGGCGAGGGGTGCAGCCCGGCGGCGACGAGGCCGGCGAAGTGCGCCATGTCCACGAACAGAAGCGCGCCGACCTCGTCGGCGATCTCCCGGAAGCGGGGGAAGTCCAGCTGGCGGGGGTAGGCCGACCAGCCCGCGATGATCATCTTCGGCCGCCGCTCGCGCGCGACCTCCGCGACGCGGTCCATGTCGATGAGCGACGTCTCGCGCTCGACCTCATACGGGGCGATGTCGTACAGGCGGCCGGAGACGTTGAGCTTCATGCCGTGCGTGAGATGACCGCCGTGGGCCAGCGACAGGCCCATCAGCGTGTCGCCCGGGGTGAGCAGCGCGTGGAACACCGCGGCGTTGGCCTGCGCGCCGGAGTGCGGCTGGACGTTGGCGTGCTCGGCGCCGAAGAGCTCCTTGGCGCGGTCGATCGCCAGCTGCTCGGCGACGTCGACGTGCTCGCAGCCGCCGTAGTAGCGCTTGCCCGGGTACCCCTCGGCGTACTTGTTGGTCAGCACGGAGCCCTGCGCTTCCAGCACGGCCTGCGGTACGAAGTTCTCGCTGGCGATCATCTCCAGCGTGCGCTGCTGGCGCCCGAGCTCCTTGGCGAGGACCTCCGCGATCTCGGGGTCGACCTCGGTGAGCGGGCGGTCGAAGTAGTCCGGGCTCAGGTCACTCATGAGACCCGACAGGCTAGGCGCTCAGTCGGATTCCAGCTCGCTGATCTGCTCGACGCGGCGCGCGTGGCGGCCGCCCTCGAAGTCGGTGGCGAGGAAGGCGGCCACGATGTCGTCGGCCTGGGCGGTGTCGAGCCGTGAGCCCGACAGCGTCACGACGTTGACGTCGTTGTGGCGGCGGGACTGGGCGGCCTCCTCGGCGTCGTGGGCGTTGACCGCGCGGACCCCGTGGACCTTGTTGGCGACGATGGAGACACCGACGCCGGAGCCGCAGGCGAGCACGCCGACCTCCGCGTCCCCCGCGGCGACCAGGGCCGCGGCGGTGTGGGCGAAGCCCGCATAGTCGACGGACTCGTCGCTCTCCGTCCCCACGTCGGTGACGTCGTGGCCGCCGTCCTGGAGCGTCTGCTTGACGTGCTCCTTGAGGGCGAAGCCGGCGTGGTCGGAACCCAGAGCGATGCGCATGATGCCCTCACGGTACCCCTACGAGCGGTGAGTGGCCACCGGGCTTTCAGCCTGTGTGGAAACCTACGCGCTCGCCGGGTCAGAGGCGCGCGGCGACCGCGGCCGCCGGGAGCGCACCCTCGCGCACCACCGTCCACCGGCCCGCGTGTTCGTAGTCGGTGAGGTCGACCACCGTCGAGGCGACGCCGGGGAGCTCGCCGCCGTCGAGGACGAGGTCGGCGCCCGAGCGGACGTGTGAGTCGACGTCGGCCAGGCGCCGCGCCTCCGGCTCGCCCGAGAGGTTCGCACTTGACTGCAGCACGGGCCGGCGGACCCCGCCGAGCGCCGCCGTGGCCCGGGTGAGCGACGGGACGCGCAGCCCGAGCACCGACGTGTCGAGGCCGCAGGCCAAGGGGAAGCGCGCCGCGGGATTGGTCACCAGCAGCGTCACCGGGCCCGGCAGCAGCGCGAGCAGCGCGTCGCGCGTGGCCGGACCGAGCTCGGGCAGGGCGGCCAGCGCGAGCGAGGGCGCAAAGAAGAGCACCGCGGCAGGCTGCTCGCGGCGGCGGCGCTTGAGGGCGTAGAGGCGCCGCTGTCCTTCCTTCGACGCGGGCTCACAGGCCAGGCCGTAGACCGTGTCGGCGGGAAAGATCGCGACCCCGTCCACGGCCATGCAGCGCTCGAAGGCCTCCGCGTCGGCGGCGGTCAGGGTCGCCACGCGCTCACCACCCGCTCGGTCCCCGCGAGGTCGCGGCCGACGTCGGTCTCCCACGGGGATCCCTCGCCCGCCCAGAGGGCGCGTACGGCCGCCGCCTGCCCGGCGCCGACCTCCAGGCCGGCCAAGCGCGCGCCGCTCGCCCGGATCGCCGCGACCAGGCGGCGGTGCACGTCGAGGCCGTCGCTGCCGGCGAAGAGCGCCCGGGGTGGCTCGTGCTGCGCGATCTCGGGCGCCAGGGCGGCGCCCGTCTCGACGTAGGGCGGGTTGGAGAGCACGGCGCCGGCGTCGAGGCCGGCGAGGAGGTCGCCCTCCGCGAACGTCACCTCGAGGCCGAGCCGCCGCGCGTTGGCCTCGGCGACCGCGAGCGCCGCGCCCGAGACGTCGGTCGCGAGCACCTCGAGATCGGGCCGCTCGTCCTTGAGCGCGAGGGCGATCGCGCCGCTCCCGGTCCCCACGTCGACGACGCGCGCGCCCGGCGGGAGCCCCCGGACCGCCCACTCCACGAGCGCCTCGGTGTCCGGGCGCGGGATGAGCACGCGCGGGTCGACCTCGAGCTCCAGGCGCCGGAAGCCCTTGGTCCCCGTGAGGTAGGCGACGGGCACCCGTTCCACCGAGCGCCGCCGTACCGCGATCTGGAACGCGCGGATCGCGGGGCCCTCGACGGGCGTGTCGCGCTCGAGCATCAGCCGCGTGCGGTCGATCCCGAGCGCGTGGGCGAGCAGGATCTCCGCGTCGAGGCGCGGCGTGTCGACTCCCGCGCCCTCCAGCGCGATCTGGGCGGAAGCCAGCGCCTCGCCGATCGGCACGCCGGAGAACGGACCGGGCATCAGCCCGCGCTGTCGGCCTGGTCCTCGAGCCGGCGGCGCTTCTCGTCGTTCTGCAGCGCGCTGGTGAACTCGGTCAGCTCACCCTCCAGGACGGCGTCGAGGTTGTGCGCGGTGAACTTGATGCGGTGGTCGGTGACGCGCCGCTCGGCGTAGTTGTAGGTCCGGATCTTCTCCGCGCGGTCGCCCGTGCCGACCTGCGCGCGGCGGTCTGAGCTCAGCGTGGCCTGCTGCTCGGCCAGGGCCGCCTCGTAGATGCGCGCGCGCAGGATGCGCATCGCCTTCTCGCGATTCTGCAGCTGGCTCTTCTCGTCCTGCATCGCGACGATGATGCCCGTGGGCCGGTGGGTGATGCGCACCGCGGAGTCCGTGGTGTTGACGGACTGGCCGCCCGGGCCGCCGGAGCGGTAGACGTCGATCTGCAGATCTGACTGCTGGACGTCGACGTCGACCTCGTCGGCCTCGGGCAGCACGGCGACCGTCGCGGTGGAGCTGTGGACGCGCCCCTGGGACTCCGTCGCGGGGACGCGCTGCACCTTGTGGGTGCCGCCCTCGAACTTGAAGATCGAGTAGGCGCCGTCCCCCTTGACCGCGAAGGTGTACTTGCCCTCCCCCGCGTCCATCGCCTCGGTGGAGAAGCCGCGCTTCTCGGCGTACTTGGACAGCATGCGCGCGACGTCGCCGGCCCACAGCGCGGCCTCGTCGCCGCCCGCGCCGCCCTGCACCTCCAGGATGACGCTCTTGTCGTCGTTGGGGTCGCGCTCGACCATCGCCAGGCGCAGCCCCTCCTCGATCTCCTCCAGGCGCGCGCGGGCGCCCGCGAGCATCTCGCGGACCTCGGGGTCCTCGCCCTCGGAGAGCATCTCCTGCGCGCCCTCGACGTCGCCGTGGCTGCGGCGCCACTGCTCGCAGAGCTTCGCGGCGGGCTCGAGCTGGGAGTACTCGCGGCCCACGTCGGCGTAGCGCCTGCGATCGGAGATCACCGCGGGGTCCGTCATCAGGCGACCGAGCTCGGCGAACCGCGCCTCGATCTGCTCGACCAGCTTCACGATCATTACGACCGGCGAGGGTAGCGGCGGGATCCGGCGAGGGCAGCCCCCTTGCGGACGGATCGCGGCACCGGCAGGCTCTCGCCATGTCCACCGACCCAACCACCGCTCCGCGACATGTCGGGATCCTGCTGTTCGACGGCGTCGAGGAGCTCGACGCCGTCGGACCCTGGGAGGTGCTGGCGCACTGGGCCCGTCACCACCCGGAGGACGGGTGGAACGTGTCGTGCCTCTCGCGCGACGGCCGTCCGGTCACCGCCGCCAAGGGCCTGGTCCTCGGCGCCCACGTCGCGTTCGACGACGCCCCGCGGCTCGACGTGCTCGTACACCCCGGCGGCGCGGGCACCCGCCCGCTGATGCGCGACGCGGCGTACCTGGACTGGGTCCGCGCGCAGCGCGCTGCCGTCCCGCTGCTGACCAGTGTCTGCACCGGCTCGCTGGTCTACGCCGCGGCGGGCCTGCTGCACGGACGTCCGGCGACGACGCACTGGGGCGCCGTCGACGAGCTGCGGGCGGTCGACCCCAGCGTGCACGTTCGTGAGCACGACCGCTGGGTCGACGATGGCGACATCATCACCGCCGCCGGGGTCAGCGCCGGGATCGACATGGCGCTCCACCTCGTCGCCCGCCTGGCCGGCACCGACCGCGCCCGCGAGGTTCGGCGCGGTATCCAGTACGACCCGCAACCGCCGGTGTGATCGCTAAGAACCTGTTTCGAAATGAGGCGCCGTCGTGAGGGAGCCGGATCGTGGATGACCGGCGTCGCGCGATGCCGTGATCAATCCTGTTCGGATTGATGGCGGCGTCGGGTGGCGTCGGTTGCCGCGAGACGGTTTCCTCACGGCCGCGCCTTTTCGAAACAGGTTCTACGCCACGACCTCGACGCCGATGATGCCGGCCGCCGCGTCCTCCGGCGCCTGCGTGGAGAGCACCACGGTCAGCGCGATGATCGCCACCTCGAGCTGGCGGTGGTCGGGCTCGCGGGTCGGCCGACCGCCAGGCCGATGCCGCCACCAGCGCAAAGAGCCACGCGCCCGGGGAGAGCTCCTCGCCCTCGTCGCCCATCGTCGTATTGATCGAGACCAGCTGCTCAGCGCGCGGAACCCGATCCGCATCGACTCGTCGAGCGCGACGACGCCGCGCAGGACCGGCAGCCGCAGGAGCCGGTGGCGGCGCGGAACCGCGACGCCAGGGATCATGACGCCCTCGAGGACGGCCTTGGCCGCCGACGGGGCGTCTGACACCCGCGGCGGTCAGCCGGACTTGCGGGCGGCGCGGCGCTTGAAGCGCTCCACGCGGCCACCCGTGTCGACCAGCTTCTGGCGACCGGTGTAGAACGGGTGGCAGTTCGAGCAGATCTCGACGTTGATCGTGTCCTGCGTCGAACGGGTCGTGAACTGGTTGCCGCAGGTGCAGGTGACCTGCGCCTCTGCGTACTTGGGATGGATCTCGATCTTCATGGCTTAAGAGGATTCTAGCGCCCGGGTCGCTGTCTGAGGGGCCGGCCTGGACGCTCGTCGCGACCTCGGGTGCAGCCGGTGGGGGGAATGCCGCCTTCGCGTCAAATGGCTGACACATCGGCGGCGACTTTTGGTGACGGCCCCGGGAGTCGCGCATCGCATTGTTACCCTCCTGCCGAAATATGGGACTTCTTCACGGGACCGCGCCGCTGGGCGACGCTCGCGACACGACGCCAAAGGGCTGGGGCACCGAGACGGCGATCTGCCTGTTCGCGGCGGTGCTCGCCTTCGGGACGCTCGCGTGGATGCAGATGCTTCACACCTACGTCGTCGCGTTCGAGCCAGGCACCGGCGGTTCGCATTTCCTGCGTGACGGGCTGCTGCTGCTGCCCCTGGGGCTGGCGGCGTCCTTGTGGGGCTTGCACCGTCGAACAGACGCCGGCCTGCTGAGGGTGGCGGCGGTCACCGCCGCGGCGTTCGTCGCCCTGCTCGTCCCGGCGACGGCGGCTCACAGCGTCCTGCACGACGCCGACGCGGCGGGGGCGGCCCACGCCGGCGCCTCCGGGGGCACGGTCACGCTGCCGATGGCGCCGGAGAGCCATGGGCTCACGAGCACGGTGGTCCACGGCTTGACGGACGCGTTGCTCGCCCTGCCGGTCGCGTTCTTGCTGTCGCTGGTCGCGCTTGCCCTGCTGCGCCGACGCCGCCGGCCGGCGGTCATCCCCGCCGCCCCTCGCAGGCGACTCGTGCTCACCGTCTCGACCCTGGTCGTCGCGGCCGCGGCCGCGGCCGTGCCGATGAGCGGGGCGGCCAGCCCCGACTTCCCCCGCTTCACCCAGCCCTTGACGATTCCGCCCGTGCTCACCGGCCGGGACATCACCCTCACCATGGCCCAGACGCAGCAGCAGGTCCTGCCCACGGGTCCACCGACGACGGTCTGGACCTACAACGGCAGCATGCCCGGGCCGACCATCCGCCGGCCGACCGGCGAACCGACGAACGTCACCATCAAGAACGACCTGCCCGCGACCGCCGGGAGCATGTCGACCCACCACCACGGGGCGCAGACGACCGAGGACAGTGACGGACACCCGACGAGCTTCCTGATCCCCCCGGGCGGCAGCAAGACCTACGTCTATCCCGCGATCGACAACGGCGCCCCCGAGCGCGCGGCCCCGCAGTGGTACCACGACCATCGAGACATGGTCACGGGACGCAACGTCTGGATGGGCCTCTTCGGCGCGTTCATCTACGACGATCCCCTGGAGCAGAGCCTGAACCTCCCGAAGGGTGAGCACGACGTCCCGCTGATGGTGGCCGACCGGACGTTCGACGCCGAGAACCAGATGCCCTACACCTTCCTGGCCGGCGGCGTCATGGGCGACGTGATCCTGGTCAACGGGGTCCCTCAGCCGTTCCAGGAGGTCGGGGACCGCCGGTACCGCTTCCGGCTCTACAACGTCTCGAACAAGCGCGACTACAGCTTCCGCCTGAGCAACGGCCAGTCGATGACGCAGGTCGGCGCCGACACCGGATTGCTGCCCGCGCCCGTGTCGCGCACGAGCATCCGGCTGGGGCCGGCGGAGCGCGCCGACGTGATCATCGACTTCGCGGGTCGCCTCGGCGAGAACATCGTGCTCCAGAACGCAGAGGCATTCTCGCCGTCTGACCGGACTGCGGAAGTGATGCAGTTCCGGGTGACGCGGGACGTCAACGACACGAGCTCCCCGCCTCCCGCCACGCTGAGGCCGCTGGCGCCGACCGCCCCGCCGGTCGTCACCCGCACCTGGAACTTCGACCGCACGGCCGGGAAGTGGACGATCAACGGGGCCGGGTTCGACCCCGCCCGCGTCGACGCGAAGCCGACGCTCGGCACGACCGAGCGCTGGGTGTTCCGCAACCCGACGACCCAGGCGCACATGGTCCACGTCCACCTGGGCGACCAGAAGCTCGTCACCCGCGACGGCCAGCCGCCGCCGGCCTTCGAGCGGCTCAAGGAGACGTGGTACGTGGCCCCGGGCGAGGAGGTGGTGGTGGACATCCCGTTCACCGACTACACCGGCACGTTCATCATGCACTGCCACGTCCTCGAGCACGAGGACGACGGGATGATGACCCAGTTCCAGACGCTTCCCGGCCGCGCGGCCGATCCTCATCCCCCCGGGCACTCCCCTCCGGGGACCGGGAAGCCCCCCGCGCCGACGCCGCCGACGCCGGGGCGGACCACGCAGCTCAAGGCCCCGGCGAAGCTGCGGGTGGAGCGCGCCCAGATTCGCGACGGGCGCCTGCAGGCGCTGGTGCGCACGACCGCGCTGGCGACGGGCAGCGCGCGCGTCAGCCTCCAGGCGGCGGGGCAGACGGTGACGTTCTCCGAGCCCATCGTGCGCGGCACGGTGCGCGTGTCGCGCAAGCTGTCCCGGGCGCAGTCGCGGCTGGGCACGGGGATCCTGAGCGTCTCCTACGCAGGCAACGCGCGCGTGCGGCGCGACGCGGTACGCCTGCGCGCGGCAAGCCGCTCGGCGAGGCTGGTCCGGAAGACGGCGCGCATCGTCGCCGGTGAGCTGCAGGTCTCCGGAACGGTCTCCCGCGCGGCGCCCGGCGTGGTGCGGGTGCGCCTGGGCTACGACGCCGGCGACGGGACGGCGAAGTTCCTCAACTACCGCGCGCGGATCACCCGCGGTCGCTGGCGCCTGTCGGAGAAGCTGCCGACGGCCGCGCGCCGGGGCGGCCAGCTGTCGATCCAGTACACCGGCTCGCTCCGCGGACGGATCGCCGGCGCGCAGACCGAGAAGCAGGTCACCCCCTGACCGAACGCGGGCGGCGTGTGCTCAGATCCACCTCAGGGGTGGATCCGAGCGCACGCCGCCCCACGTCGGCCTCTACATCAGCTGGTACAGCGGGCCGTCGCCGCCCTCCGGGGTCGTCAGGCGACCGCCCTTGGCCGTGATCGCTCCGCACTGCACGCAGTTGGTGTAGTTGACGATGACGTCGACGTGGGCCCGGGGGTCGCCCTCGGTCGCCTCGAGCTGCTCCTCGGCGATCTCGTAGACGCCCGCCGGGCACATCCAGCGCCAGGACTCCGCGATCACGCGCGGGACGTTCTTGCGCACCCTGATGTGGTTCGGGGCGTCGTCGCGGGTCGCGTTGCCGGTGATGAAGACCGAGGAGAGCTTGTCGAACGTGTACGTGCCGTCCGGCTTGGGGTAGCTGTCCTTCGTCTTGCCGAGGAACATCGGCGTCTCGTCGGAGGGCTTCATCGGGATGCGGCGGGCGGGGAACCTCCCCTTGGTCGCGATGAGCAGATTGGTGAGCGGCCCCCCCTTGATCAGACCCTTCTGCGCCAGGGGCTGGCGCGTGTTGCGCACCTCCCACAGCTCCTGGCCGACCAGTGAGGCGTCGATGTCCTCCTCGTACCGCGCGAAGCTCGTCTCGCCGCGCTTGAGCGCGTGATGGATGTTCTCCGCGGCGATGATGCCGGCCTTGATGGCGTAGTGGACGCCCTTCAACGCCGTCGTGTTGACCATGCCGCCGGCGTCGCCGACGAGCACCGCGCCCGGCATGGAGAGCTTCGGCATGGACCAGTAGCCGCCGCCGGGCAACGCCTTGGCGCCCCAGCCGACGCGCTCTCCGCCCTCGAGGATCCGCCTGACGAGCGGATGCAGCTTGAACTGCTGCAGGAGGTCGTGGGCGGAGGTGGTCGCGTCGGCGTAGTCGAGGTCGACGACGAATCCGATGGAGACCAGATCCTCGCCGGTCTTCTCGTTCTTCATGGGGTAGATCCACGACCCCCCCGTGTGGTGGTACTTCGCGCTCAGCTTGAGCGGCCAGGGGCCGATCGTGTGGATCACGCGGTCCAGCGGCTCGGCCACCTTCCAGATCTCCTTCACCCCGAGCTCCCAGCTCTGGGGCTCGCGGCCGGCGGCGAGGCCGAACTCCCGGATGGCGGCGCCCGTCAGGTGGCCCCAGCAGCCCTCCGCGAGGACCGTGGCCTGCGCGGTGATGTCGGCTCCCGGCTCGAAGTTGCCGAGCTCCTCGCCGTGCTTGCCGCGCCCCTTGTCGCCCGAGCGGATGCCCTGGACGCGCCCGTCGGTGACCAGCAGCGCGGTGGCGGCCGTCTCGGTGAGCACGTAGGCGCCCGCGGCTTCGGCCTGCGCGGCGAGGTACCGGCACAGCGCGGCGACGGAGATGACCTCGGCGCCGTGGTTGCGAAACGGCGGTGGGGTCGGGATGCGCACCGACGTCTTGGAGGAGGGCAGCAGGTACACGCCCTCCTTCTCGACCTCCCCGAACGCGAAGCCGGCTTCGCGCCAGTCCTCGCGGGAGACGTCGGGCAGCAGCTCCAGCAGCGGGTCGGGCCGCATGACCGCACCGGACAGGTTGTGCCCGCCGCAGGCCTTGGCCTTCTCGACGACGGCGACGGGGACCTCGCCGAGGCGCTCCATCGTCTGCGGGTCGTCCCCGAGCAGCTGGAGCAGCCGGGTCGCGCAGGCGAGGCCCGCGGTACCACCGCCGACGATCGCCACACCGACCTCGATGCGCTCGTCCTCGGGGTCCAGGGCGCGCTTGACGAACTCGCGCTGCGAGTCCACCGGGGGAGGGAACGCGGCGGGAATCGTCGCGTGTGCGTTGCCGTCTTGGTTCCTACCGGCCATAAGGGTCCTAGGCGCCGCGCTTGGCCGCGATCGCCTCGGTGAGCTTGGGCACGATCTTGTTCAGGTCGCCGACGACCCCCAGGTCTGAGAACTCGAAGATCGGGGCGTTCGCGTCCTTGTTGATCGCGACGATGTTCTCCGAGGACTGCATGCCGACCTTGTGCTGGATCGCGCCGGAGATGCCGGCGGCCAGGTAGAGCTTCGGCGCGACGGTCTTGCCCGTCTGACCGATCTGGCCGGCGTACGGGTACCAGCCGGCGTCGACGACCGCGCGCGTGGCGGCGACGGCGGTGTTGCCGCCGAAGGCCCTGGCGAGCTCCTCGAGGAGGCCGAAGCCGTCGGCGTTCCCGAGGCCGCGGCCACCGGCGACCAGCGTGCCGGCGCCCTCGATGTCGACGTCGGCGCCCCGCTGCTCGCCGCGCGAGACGATCACGGCCCGTGCCGCCTGCGGCGATGGCTCGGCCTCCACCGCGACGACCTCGGCCGAACCACCCGAGGTCTTGGCCTCGAACGCGTTCAAGCGCCCGACGATGATGCCCTTGTCCCGGTAGCGGGACTGCGAGATGGCGGAGTCGCCGAGGATCGGGCGCTGGGCGATCAGCTTGCCGTCCTCCACGATGACGCCCGTGACCTCCATCGTCACCCCGGCCCGGAGCCGGGCGGCAAGGCCGGCACCGGCCTCGAAGCCCACCAGGCCGCCGCCGAACAGGGCGTACTGGACGCCGTTCTCCTCCATCACCTGGGCCATCACGTCGACGACGGGTTGCGCGAGGCCCTCGGGGCCTTCGGCCTTGAAGACCTTGGCGGCGCCGTAGTCGCCGAGGGTCGCGGCGAGCGCGTCGGGAATCTCCTGCCCGACGACGACGGCGTGCGCCTGACCGCCGGTCTCGGCCGCCAGACGCGCACCCTCGGTGATGGCTCCGAGCGAGTTCTTGTTGAAGGTTCCCTCGTGGTGCAGGGCGTAGATCAGGATGTCGGCCATCAGATCAGCTTCCTCTCGTCGAGCCAGGCGACGATCTTGCCGACCGTCGCGTTCGTGTCGTCGTCCTCGATGATCTGTCCCGCGGCCTTCTGCGGCGGGGCCCTGAACTCACCGCAGCGGACCTGCGAGCCGTCCGCGCCGACCATGGACGTGTCGATCCCGGCGTCGACGGCCGCGAGGGTCTGCAGCGGCTTCTTCTTCGCCCCCATGATCGCCTTGAGCGACGGGTAGCGCGGCTCGTTGATCGCGTCGCCGACGGAGATCACGGCAGGCAGCCGGACCTCGACGGTGTCATAGCCGTACTCGGCCTGACGCTCGCAGCGGACTGCTTCCCCGGTGACGTCCATCTTCACCACCTGCGTGAGCGACGGCATGCCGAGGTGCTCGGCCACGACCGCGCCGATCGTGTAGCACTCGCCGTCGTCGGACTGCTGGCCGAGGAGGACGAGATCGGGCTCCTCCTGTCCGAGCGCCGACGCGAGCGCGTAGCCCGTCGCCGCGACGTCGGAGCCTGCGAGGACGGGGTCGGTGAGATGGATGGAGCGGTCCGCGCCGAGCGAGACGGCCTTGTGGAGGGCACGGACGGCGGACTCGGGGCCCATCGTGACCGCGACGATCTCGTCGATCTGGAGCTCGCCACCCTCTTTGAGCTGCATGGCCGCCTCGATGGCGTGCGTGTCGTAGGGGTTCAGGTTCTTCTCTCCTGAACGGTCCATCCGACCCGTGGACGGATCGATGCGCTTTGTGACGGCGGCGTCTGGCACCTCTTTGACCAGGACACAGATCTTCACTTCGGCCTCCTCTGGCAACGGACCTCGCCAGTGTAGCCGTGGGGTTGACTGACGGGTCAATCGGGCATCTCGCCGATCCGCCGGTGGCGCCGGGCACGCGCGGGATCGTGACCCTACTGGCGGTGGACGGCACCGCGGATGAAGTCGATGATCGCCTGGGTCGGCGCGCCGGGCGTGAACACCTCGGCGACTCCGAGCGCCTTGAGCTCCGGGATGTCGTCGGAGGGAATCGTCCCGCCGACGGTGACGACGACGTCCTCGATGCCCTGGTCTGAGAGCAGCTCGACGATGCGGGGGACGAGCGTCATGTGGGCGCCCGAGAGGATCGACAGCCCCACGGCGTCGGCGTCCTCCTGGATCACGGTCGCGACGATCTGCTCCGGGGTCTGATGCAGCCCGGTGTAGATGACCTCCATGCCCGCGTCCCGCAGCGCCCGGGCGATGATCTTCGCGCCGCGATCGTGACCGTCCAGACCGGGCTTGGCGACCACGACACGGATCTTCTTCTGCACGGTGGGCATGGGAGCCAGAGCATATTCCGCTCAACCCGATCCGGCCTGCCGCTTGCCGGTGCGCGTGGCCCCGGAGTCGAGCGCCGAGCGTCCTGTGTTGGCCTGTCGGTCGGTGGGCGCGGGGCGGCGCGGCCGGGAGCATGGCGCGGATGAAGACGCCCAACGGTCGCCGGCCTGTCCCCCGTTCGAAGTTCGACACCCAGCCGCTCGCGCCACGCCGCTCCCGGCCGCGGTGCATACGCCGCTGAGCTCGAGCGGCCACGGCCGCGGAAACCCGGGGCTCAGAACACCGGCGACTCGGTGAACGAGCCCCAGACGTCCTGCAGCGCGTGAACGATCTCCCCCTCGGAGACCTGGGCGCGTGCGGCGTCGAGCAGCGGCGCCATGAGGTTGCGCGCGGGGTCCGCGGCCGTCTCGCGGAGCACAGCGAGGCACGCCTCGACGCGCGCCGGGTCCCGCGCCGCCTTGATCGCGCGGACGCGCTCGATCTGCTTGCCCTCGAGCGTCGGGTCGACCTTCGAGATCGGTAGCTGGCCGTCGTCGCCCTCGGTGTACCGGTTGACCCCGACGACGACACGGCGCCCGGCGTCGATCTCGGTCTGCAGCTCGTAGCTCGCGTCGGCGATCTCACGCTGGGGGTAGTTCAGCTTGACCGCCTGGACCATCCCGCCGAGCGCGTCGATCTTCGCGAAGTACGCGTAGGCCTGCGCCTCGATCGCGTCGGTCATCGCCTCGACCGCGTAGGAGCCGCCGAGCGGGTCGATCGTGTTCGTGACCCCCGTCTCGTGGGCGATGATCTGCTGGGTTCGCAGCGCGATGCGCACGGCGTCCTCGGTGGGCAGCGCGAGCGCCTCGTCGTAGGAGTTCGTGTGCAGCGACTGCGTCCCCCCGAGCACGCCGGCGAGCGCTTCGATCGCCGTGCGGACGATGTTGTTCAGCGGCTGCTGCGCGGTCAGCGACACGCCCGCCGTCTGCGTGTGGAAGCGCATGAGCCACGACTTCGGATCCTTCGCGCCGAACGTGTCACGCAGCTCGCGCGCCCAGATGCGACGCGCGGCGCGGTACTTCGCGATCTCCTCGAAGAAGTCGATCTGCGCGTTGAAGAAGAAGCTCAGCCGCGGCGCGAAGGTGTCCGCGTCGAGGCCGCGGGCGACGGCCTGCTCCACGTAGGTCAGGCCGTTCTTGAGCGTGAACGCGAGCTCCTGCGCGGCGGTCGAGCCGGCCTCGCGGATGTGGTACCCGCTGATCGATACCGAGTTGAACCGCGGCATCTCGTGCGTGGAGTACTCGATCATGTCCCCGAGCAGGCGCATCGCGTCGTCGATCGGAAAGCACCACTCCTTCTGCGCGATGTACTCCTTCAGGATGTCGGCCTGGATCGTGCCGTTGAGGCGGTCCGGGGAGACGCCCTGGCGTTCGGCGGCCACGACGTAGAACGCGAGCATGATCGCCGCGGGGGCGTTGATCGTCATGGAGACGGAGACCTGGCCGAGGTCGATGCCGGAGAAGAGCGTCTCCATGTCGTCGACGGTGTCGATCGCAACCCCTTCGCGTCCGACCTCGCCGAGCGAGAGCGGCGAATCGGAGTCGTGACCCATCAGCGACGGCATGTCGAAGGCCGTCGACAGGCCCGTCTGCCCGTGATCGAGCAGATAGCGGAAGCGCGCGTTGGTCTCCTCCGCGGTGCCGAAGCCCGCGAACTGGCGCATGGTCCACAGCCGGCCGCGGTACATCGACGGGTAGACGCCACGCGTGTAGGGGTACTGCCCGGGCAGTCCGATGCGCTCCTCGTCGGGGAGGTCAGCGGCGGTGTAGAGCGGGCGCACCGCCTCTCCGGAGAGCGTCGTGAACGTCGCGTCGCGCTCGGGAGTCAGCCCGTAGGCGGTGAGCCACTCGTCGTGAGTGGTGGGAACGGTGGTCGACATGAGGAGTTGCCTGCGGGTGCGCGGCCGGGAAACGTCGATCCATCCTACCCGCGGCGTGGCCGCGTCACGGCGGCAGGCCGGGGCCCCGCCCGGGCCGAACCGGCGGCCGTGGGACTCTGGCGCTCCCGTATCGCCGAGCGCCTCGTGCGCCCGACCATGTTGACTGACAACCTCGGGCGTTTCCGGTTCCACGCGCATGTGCAAACTCTGCTTGTGATGAAGCGCACTTCCCAGGCCGAGGCCGACGCCGTGATGTTGTACGCCCTCCTGGCCGGCGGGGGAAGAAGCCGCCGCGCTGCCTCACGCCAGGCCCGGGGCCGTGTCCCCGGCGCAAGCCGCGCCGTCGTGCCGCCGCTGCGCGAGCGAGCCGGCCAGCTTGACGCTGTGACATGGCGTTCGCCGGCGCCGGGCCAACCGCCGCCGGCCCTCCCACCCGAGCTGTAGTACGGGTAGCACGACCGGGCGTCACAGCCGCGGATCGACCGCGTCGCTCTCTAGCGCCAGCACGGAGAAGACGCACTCGTGCACGCGGTGGAGCGGCTCGCGGCGGACGAAGCGCTCCAGCGCCTCGACGCCGAGCGCGAACTCCCGGACGGCGAGCGAGCGCTTGCGGCCCAGGTTGCGACCGCGGAGGCGGTCGAGCTGGGCCGGGTCGGCGTACTCGGGGCCGTAGATGATCCGCAGGTACTCCCGTCCGCGGCACTTGACGCCCGGCTGGACGAGGCCCTTGGCGCCGCGCTCGGCAAAGCCCAGCGGCTTGACCACCATGCCCTCGCCCCCGGCGGCAGTCAGCTGCTCCCACCACGCGACGGCCTCGTCCTGGCCGGCCGGGTCGGTGACGTCCACGTAGCGCCGGCCCGTGCGCTGCAGCCAGTCCGGGGCCGCGTCGACGAGCGCGTCGCACTGGTCGAGGTGCCAGGAGTGGTCCCGGTCGACGAAGACACCGCCCTCCGCCGCGAGGACGTGGAACGGCGCGAGCCGCAGATCGTCGATCCCGTCGACGGGCCAGACGTAGCGCCGGTAGGCGTCGCGGTAGCCCTCGACGTGGTCGGCGCGTGCCCGCGTTCGCCCGAGCAGCTCCCCGACGTCCTGGCCCCGGCCGGCCGCCTGCTCGAGGGTTCGGGCGGTGGCGGTCAGGCCGGCAGCGGCGGCAGCGCCCACGGCCGCGTACTGGCGACGCAGCAGCTCGATCGCCTTGGCCGACCAGGGCATGAGCTCGCAGTCCAGGACCAGCCATCGCGTCGACAGGGCGTCCCACCGGCCGGCCGACGTGACGGCGCTGCGAACACGCTCGACCACACCGGACATGAGCGCGGCGTCGTCGAAGAACGGCCGGCCGGTGCGGGTGACGACCACGCCGGCCGACCCGTCGGTGACCCCGAAGCGCTCGGCGGCGACGTCGGAGTCGGCGCAGACCACGACGATCGCCCGCGAGCCCATGTGCTTCTCCTGGCAGACGACCCGCGCGACGCCCGCCGCCCGGTACTCGGCGAGCGCCTGCTCGGGGTGCTCGAGCAGGCCGGAACGCTGCGAGGTGGCCGTCGGGGCCATCGTCGGCGGGAGGTACACGAGCCAGCGGGGATCGACTGCGAAGCGGCTCATGACCTCGAGCGCGACCGCAGCCTGCTCCTCGCGCACGGTGACCGTGCGGGCCAGCCGCGTCTGCACGATTCGCTTGCCCGCCACGTCCTCGACGTCGAGCGTCGACGGACCACGGTCGGGGTCGATCCCGGGCGGCAGGGTGAACAGGGGCCGCGCGGGCGCGAAGTACTCGCGCGCGGCCGGGACGCTGACGAGCTCGCGCTCGGGCCACCGCAGCGCGGTCAGCCGGCCGCCGAAGACGCAGCCCGTGTCGATGTTGATCGTCTGGTTGGTCCATCGCGGCTCGGCGACCGGCGTGTGCCCGTACACCACGGCCGCCGTTCCCCGGTAGTCCTGCGCCCAGTCGTTGCGCACGGGAAGCCCGAGCTCGTCGGCTTCCCCGGTGGTGTCGCCGTAGAGGGCGAAGTCCCGCACCCGGCCGGAGGAGCGGCCGTGGTAGGCCTCCTTCAGCCCGGCGTGGGCGACCACGAGGCGACCGCCGTCGAGCACCGCATGGCTGACCAGGCCGTCCAGGAAGTCGCGCGCCCGGTCGCGCAGGCCGGTTGGGGCGCGGCCGAGCTGGTCGAGGGTCTCGGCGAGCCCGTGGGTGAGCCGGACGTCGCGGCCCTTGAGCTTGCGGACCAGCTTGGCGTCGTGGTTGCCCGGCAGGCAGAGCGCGTGGCCGTCGGCGGCCAGGCGCATGATGAGCTCGAGCACCTCCCCGGAGGCCGGCCCCCGGTCGACGTAGTCGCCGACGAAGACCGCGCGCCGACCCCCGGGCGGCGCGGCCGACAGGCCGTCGGACGCCACCGCCCAGCCGAGCTCACCCAGGAGCGAGACGAGCTCGGCGTGGCAGCCGTGGACGTCGCCGATCACGTCGAAGGGGCCGGGATCGGCACGCCGATCCGTCCAGAGCGGGGAGCGCACGAGCTCGACGGCCTCGGTCTGATCGGGACTGTCGAGCACCCAGGTGCGGCGGAAGCCCTCCTTCTGCAGCCCGCGCAGCGAGCGGTGCAGCTGCGTGCGCTGGCCACGGACGACGTGCGGGCCGAAGTCCCGGTCGGGCCGGCCGCGGTTGCGCGCTCGACAGACGGCCTCGGAGAGATCGAGGACGATGGCGACCGGGAACAGGTCGTGCGCCTGGGCGAGCTGGACGAGGCGCCTGCGGCTCGGGCGCTGCACGTTGGTCGCGTCGACGACCGTCAGGCGCGGCTGCGCCAGCCGGCGAGCGGCGATGAACTCCAGGACCGCGAAGGCGTCCTCGGTCGCGCTCTGGTCGTTGGGGTCGTCGGCGACCAGGCCGCGGCAGGCGTCCGACGACAGCACCTCCGTCGCCAGGAAGTGCCTTCGCGCGAACGTGCTCTTGCCCGAGCCGGAGGCGCCGACGAGCACGACGAGGCTCGGGTCGGGGACGTCGATCCTCATCGCTCGAAGACCGCCATCTGCGTGGGCGGGCCGACTTCGCGGTCCTCCGGGCCGATCGGCACGTGGCGGACCCGGTAGCCGTGGCGCGACCCGACCCCGGCGCTCCAGGCGGCGAACTGTTCGCGCGTCCACTCGAAGCGGTGGTCGGGGTGCCGGAAGCGCCCCGCGGGAAGCGTCTCCCAGCGTGGGTTGTATTCGGCGTTCGGGGTGGTGACGATCACCGTCGCGGGCTGCGCGTCGGCGAAGACGTTGACCTCCGCGGCCGCCAGCCGCGGAGGGTCGAGGTGCTCGATGACCTCGACGAGAGCCGCGGCGTCGAATCCGCGCAGGCGCTTGTCGCGGTAGGTCAGCGGGCTCTGGAGCAGACGGATGCGGTCGCGGCGATCGTCGTGGAGCTCGTCGAGCCTGAGCCGGCGGGCCGCGATCTCGAGCGCGCGGCTCGAGACGTCCACGCCGACGACCTCGTCGTAGCCGTCCTGCACCAGGAGGCGCAGCAGCGCGCCGGGGCCGCAGCCGAGGTCGAGCACCCGCCGCGCCCCGGACGCCTTGAGTGCGGCACGCACCGTCCCGAGCCGCTGGTCGCGCAGCAGGACGCGCTCTTCGAGCGCCCCTTCGGGGTCCTCCTGCGCGGCGGGATCGACCGCGCTAGCTTCCAGGCGGTCCAGCGCGGGATGGAACAGGCTGGCCTCGTGCTTGAGGTAGCGGCGGGTGATGAGCTCCTTCTCGGGGTGACCGGGCAGCCAGTCGCCGCCGCGGTGCAGGAGCTTGTCGATCTCGGTCTGGTCGACCCAGTAGTGCTTGTCGTCGTCGAGGACGGGAAGCAGCACGTAGAGGTGGGTGAGCAGGTCGGCGAGCCGGACGGCGGCGGTCAGCCGCAGGCCGACGTGCCGGCTGTCGCCCCACTCCGGGTGCTGCTCGTCGAGTCCGATCGACTGCACGTCGACGGCGTAGCCGAGCGGCTCGAACAGCCGGCGCACGAGGGCCTCGCCGCCGCGGGCGGGAACCGTCGGCAGCCGGGCCTCGAGCCCGATGGCCGTCGCCGCGAGCTCCGGGTGAGTGCGGCACTGCCCGCTCATCGCGCTCTTGAAGACCGTCACCAGTGCGACCGACATCAGCGACGAGGCGACGTAGGGCCGGTCGTTGACGTACTCGGCCAAGGCGAAGGCCGTCGACCCGTGGCCGCGCCGCACGAGCCCCACCGGGTCGACGTCGAGCACGAGCGCCGCGGTACACCGCTCGGGTGACGCCTCCGGATAGACGACGTGCGCGGCTCCGAACGGCAGGCCGAAGCGCTGCACGCGGTCGGGGTGCTTGTGCAGCAGGAAGCCGAGATCGGTCGCCGGCCGGTGGGTCGTCGTCAGGGTCAGGAGCACGGAGTCAGCGGCGGCCGGTGGCCTCCGCGGCGAGCGCGTGGAGGAACGGCACGAGCTCCTCGTCCATGAGCTCCATGGCGTTGATCTGGCGGTGGCCGATGACCTGCACGGACGCGTCGATGTCGACGTTGTACGCCTCGTGCTTGACCCGGAAGCCCGTGAGGACGGGCCGGTGGTGGTTGACATGGTGCTTGTCGCCGACGAAGAGCTCCCACCGCAGCCAGGGGTGCTCCGCGACGAGGAGGTCGCCGAGGTGCACGCCCATGTCGGTGGCCACGGAGTACCACTCCTCGGCCATCAGCTGGGGCTTTCCGGGACGCGGCGCCACCCGGTCGCGGAACCAGTGGTCCAGCGCGGAGACCGAGGCGTCGTCCCCCCCGAGCGTGATCGCGTCGCGCGCGAGAAGCGCGGCGAGCTGCGCCTTGCGCTCCTCCCTCTCGGCCATCAGCTTGTCGAAGTGCATCCGGGCCTGCTCCAGCGAGACCCGCGCCAGCGGTCCGTCGACGCCGGGATCGAAGAGCTCATACCCCGTCCAGTCCATGGCTCGATGCTACGGGTCCTCGAGACGACGGCTCAGCGCACCACACGGCGCGCCGCCACCGAGCGGCCCGCGGTGCCGACCAGGCCGACGAGGCCGAGCGCGACTCCAGCCCTCAGCCGCCGCCCGAGCCGGTCGAAGCGCATGACGTCCCAACCCTGCTCGCGCGCGACGCGCAGCAGCTCGGTGTCCGGGTTGACCGCGACGGGATGCCCGACGGCGCGCAGCATCGGCAGGTCGGACTCCGAGTCGGAGTAGGCGTAGCTCGTGGCGAGGTCGTAGCCCTCCTCGGCGGCCAGGCGGCGAAGCTCGATCGCCTTGCCCTCGCGGTAGGTGAACGGGCCGCCCGCACGGCCGGTGTAGACGCCGTCGACGATCTCCGAGCGTGCGCCGATCGCCCCGTCGAAGGCCAGCACGTGGGCCATCATCTCGGCCATCTCCTGGGAGGCGGCGGTGACGATGTAGACTGGGCGGCCCGCGTCCTGGTGGGCGTAGGCGGTGTCGAGCATCTGCGGGTAGAGCCGCGGCAGGACGCCCGCGAGAACCTTCGGGGTCATGCGCTGGAAGTCGACCACCCGGCGCCCGCGGATCATGTCTGCGACCTCCAGCTTGACCTGGTCGGTGGCCTTGTCCGTCGAGCCCTGCAGGCGGAACTTCACGTTCTGCCACCCGTAGCGGGCCATCTGGCGGCGGCTGAGCAGGCCCGCACTGCGCGCGGCGCGGGCCCAGTGCAGGCCGGACGACCCCGCCATGAGCGTCTTGTCGAGGTCGAAGAACGCGGCGCCGCGGGGCTCTGGCATGCCGGCCGAAGGCTAGATGAGTTCTCTCGCGAGGCGATCCCGACGATGCGCCTGGCTCGGTTCACAGACGGGGCGCAGTGCCCCGGGGCGACCGTAGAGGACGGTGAGCAGCTGTTTTCTAAAATCAGAGCGGTTCCTCGGAGCGATTCCTTCCGCTTCGACTCACGACGTCAGTCGTCAGCCATGGACCTTCAGGATGAGCGCGTCGCCCTGCCCGCCGCCCGAGCAGATCGCCGCGACGCCGTAGCCGCCACCGCGGCGCCTGAGCTGCTGCACGAGCGCCCCGACGATGCGCGCGCCGGAGGCGCCGATCGGGTGCCCGAGCGCGACCGCGCCGCCGTTGACGTTCACGCGGTCCTCGTCGATGCCGAGCATCCGCAGCGACTGGAGGGTCACCGACGCGAAGGCCTCGTTGATCTCCCACAGGTCGATGTCGGAGGGCTGCAGGCCCGCCTTGTCGAGCGCCTTCATCGCCGAGAGCGCCGGGGTGGTCTGGAGGACCGCGGTATCGCCGGCGGTCTGCGCGTGGGCGACGATCTCGGCCAGGACGGTCTTGCCGTTCGCGGCCGCCCACCCGTCCGCGGCGAGCACGAGCGCGCCCGCGCCGTCGTTGACTCCGGGTGAGTTGCCCGCGGTGTGCGAGCCTTCCTTGCCGTGCAGGCCGGGGAGCTTGGCCAGCGCCTCCAACGAGGAGCCGCGGCGCGGACCCTCGTCGACCTCGACGAGCGTGTCGCCCTTGCGCCCCTTCACCGTCACCGGGACGACCTCGTCGCTCATGCGGCCGTCGTCGATCGCGGCCAAGGCGAGCTCGTGGGAGCGCAGCGCCCAGCGGTCGAGGTCGAGCCGGGTGAGCTCGAACTGCTCGGAGGTCTCCGTCGCCTCGACGAACATCTGCTTGCCGGTGAACGCGTTGGTCAGGCCGTCGTGGACCATGGCGTCGAGCGCCTTGGCGTCGCCCATGCGGTAGCCGAAGCGAGCCTGGGGAAGCAGGTAGGGCGCGCCGGACATGGACTCCATCCCGCCGCCGACGCCGACCTCGACGTCGCCGCCCCGGATCGCCTGGTCGAGGATCACCGCGGCGCGCAGCCCGGAGGCGCACACCTTGTTGACGGTCTCCGAGGTCGTCTCCTTGGGGATCCGGGCGTTCAGCTGGGCCTGGCGGGAGGGGATCTGGCCCTGGCCGGCCTGGAGCACCTGGCCCATGACGACGTGGTCTACCTGCTCCGGGGCGACGTCGGCGCGCTCGAGCGCAGCGGAGATCGCGAGGCCACCGAGCTCGGTGGCCTTGAGGCTCGAGAGGCCGCCGCCGAGCTTGCCGATGGGCGTGCGGGCGGTGCCGAGGATGACGGTCTTGGGCATGGGCCTGAGGGTAGTCGCCGGGTAGCGTGGGCGGCATGGACGATGTCTGTGCCACCACCGCCGCACCCGTCGACACCGCGGCGGACACGGTGGCGCTCGGGGTCTTCGCGGGCAAGCGGATCCCCCACGACCTGGACGGCGCGCCGCTGCAGGCGCTGCTCGACGCCGGCGAGGCGCGCGCAGCGTTCAAGCACCTCGCGGTCACCCACGCCGCGGGCAAGCGCTGGATCCTGGTCGGGCTCGGCGGGCGGGACGACTTCACCCCGGAACGGGCGCGGATCGCCGCCGCCGTCGTCCACGGGCGCGCCCGCGAGCTCGGCGCCGCGAGCCTCTGCTGGGAGCTCCCCCACCGCCTCGACGACGTCGAGGTCGCGGCCTTCGTGGAGGGGACGCTGCTGGCCGCGCGACGCTTCGACCGCTACAAGGCGCCACCGGAGGACCCGGAGACCGAGGAGCGCCCAGGCGGCCTTGCCGCACTCATCGCCTCCGACCACGCCGACCGCTCCGCCGCGGTGGCGCGCGCCGTGGTCGTCGCCGGGG
The DNA here is from genome assembly GCA_902806205.1 of uncultured Solirubrobacteraceae bacterium. GTDB lineage: Bacteria > Actinomycetota > Thermoleophilia > Solirubrobacterales > Solirubrobacteraceae > Paraconexibacter. The sequence goes on from CADCVR010000019.1 coordinate 56,645, forward strand.
CGCAGAACCGGGCGCGCGACCTGCAGGACCGCGCGCCGAACGACCTGACGCCGACCCGGCTGGCCGACCGCGCGCGCGAGCTCGAAGCGCTCGGGGTCGGCGTGGAGGTCGAGGGACGCGCGAAGATCCTCGCGCGGCGGATGGGCGCCTTCGCCGCGGTGTTCCAGGGATCGGCCGAGGAGCCCGCGCTGATCACGCTGCGCTGGCGCGGCGCCCGCGCCCGCGGCCCGGTGCTCGGGCTCGTCGGCAAGGGCGTGACCCATGACACGGGGGGCTACGCGCTCAAGCCGAAGGGCTCCATCGCGGCGATGAAGTTCGACATGAGCGGCGCGGCCGCGGTGCTCGAGGCGGTCGCGGCGATCGCGGAGCTCGAGCTTCCCGTCGACCTCGTGGCGGTCATCGGCGCGACGGACAACTCGATCGACGCCGCAGCCGTCCATCCCGGCGACGTGGTCCGCGCGGCCAACGGGCTGACCGTCGAGGTCAACAACCCCGACGCGGAGGGCCGGCTCGTGCTCGCCGACTGCCTCACGCACGCGCGGTCGCTGGGAGCGGAGCGCCTGGTGGACCTCGCGACGCTCACAGGCGGCGCGATCACGGCGCTCGGCACGGTCCACTGCGCGCTGTTCGCCAACGACGAGCAGTGGGCAGGAGCGCTCGAGGCTGCCTCGGCGACCAGCGGGGAGCTCGTGTGGCGCATGCCGCTTCACCCGGATTACGCCGAGCAGCTCAAGGGCCGCTACGCCGACCTGGACAACTCGCCGGGCGGCGGAAAGGCGCAGCCCGTGCTGGCGGCGGAGTTCCTGCACCGCTTCGCGGGCGACACGCCGTGGGCGCACATCGACCTGACCGCGGCCAACGACCTCGGCAAGCCCTACGCGAAGCACGGCGGCGCGGGGTGGGGCGTCCGGCTGCTCGTGGAGCTGGCCGAGCAGCACGGGGCCGCGCCGGCCTGACGCCTCTCTCCGCAGAAGGCGGGGCGGCGAGCCCGCCGCACGGACGGCGCGACGGGCTCTCGCCGCGGGCCTACTTGTCGCGGTTGCCGCCGCTGCTCTCGATCTCGCCGTCGTCGACCTTGTTGTCGGCGTCGGCCGGCATGCGGCGGGCCTCGAGGACCACCGTTCCGAAGGTCTGCTCGTCGCCGAGCCGGATGCGTGCGATGGCCAGCGCCGGCTCGTTGTGCTTCGTGCGCTGGCACCCACCGCGGCCGGCGGCGTCAGTCACGAACGAGCAGACCGCCGTATCGGCGGGCTCACGAACGGTGTTCCCGTTCTCGGCCCAGAACGTGTACCGGGTGTTCGGTGCCAGGCCGCTGACGCGCACGTGGCTGTTCCACAACTCGTCGTCCGGGCTCGAGGCGCCGGCCACGTAGTTGCTGACGCCGCGGCCGTCCGCGCCGGGCGCGGCCGCCGTCGCCTTGAAGTCGAAGCGGTTGTTGCTCTCGTGGGCGGCCAAGGCCGCGGGAGCCGCGGTGGCGACGCCTGCGGCGACGACTCCCGCGATGATCAGCTTGCGCATGGGTTCTGTGTCTCCTGTGGAGTAGGACGAACTGCGTTCGCGCCTGAGTACGTCACCCCCGGCACTTCGGAGAGCCCACCCGCACCGTCGTGGCGCGTCGCCACTCGCTCGCCGCACGCGGAAGGCAACGCGCGGGCAGGTCGGGATCGCAGTACGTTGTCGCGGGTGAGGACCCCCGGGCGCGGCGTCGCGTGATGCGCCGCGGCGCCCTGCTCTGGCTCGTGCTGCTCGCGGCGTACGCCACGACGCTCGGCGTCGACGCGACCCCCCGGGAGCGCTACTCCGTCCCCGAGGCGCACCGGCTGCTCACCGCCAAGTCCCTGGCCGAGGACCGCAGCCTCGAGCTCAGCGACGAGTACGCCGCGCGCGACTGGGCGGCGTTCTCGGCCCGGCCGCTGGTCCCGACCGTCCCGCCGCGCGACGGCCGCCTGATCGAGCCGCAGGGCATCGGCTTCGCGCTGCTCACCGCGCCGGCCTACGCGCTCGGCGGGCCCCGCGGCGTCGAGGTGCTCTGCGCCGGCCTGCTCGCGCTCGCCTTCGCGTTGTCGGCTGCGCTTGCGCGGCGCCTCGTCCCGGATCCGTGGGCGACCCGCGCGGCGCTCGTCGCCGGGCTGAGCCCGCCCGCGCTCGCGGGCGCCACGACGATCGCTCCCGCGTCGGCGGCCGCCGCGCTTGTGACGGGCGCCGCGCTGCTCGCGCTCCGGGTCCGCGACGACCCCCGCCTGGGTGCCGCCGCGCGTGCCGCGGGGCTCGTCGCGCTGCTGCCCTGGCTCGGGGTGCGCTTCCTCGCCCCCGGCGGGGTGGTGCTGGTCGCCCTCGCGCGGTGGTTGCGCCGGCGCCAGCGTGGGGTGACGGGCCTGGTCGCGGTCGAGGTGCTGCTCTCGAGCGCGGTGGCGCTGATCAGCGTGAACGAACGGCTCTTCGGCGGCCTGGTGCCGAGCGCCGCGGAGCCCGGGGCCGCCCCGGGCGGTGCCGCCGGCGTCGAGGACGCGGCGGAGCTCCTCGGCCGTGTTCCCGCGCTGCTCGGAGCGCTCGTCGGCCGGGACGCCGGCCTCCTGCGCTGGGCGCCCGTCCTGGCGCTGGCCGGTGTCTCGCTGTGGCTGCTGGCGCGCTCGCGCCGCGACCGCGTCGCCCTGGCGCTCCCGGAGCGCATCCAGGTGGAGGTCTCCACCACGCTCTTCGCGGCGACCGCTGCCGCCGGACTGGCCGCCGCGGCGCTCGCAGCCCCGTCGCTCCGGGGCCCCTGGCTCGTCCCGGGAGACGTGCTGGCGGTGCTGCCCGTCGCCGGAGCGCTGGCGGCGTGGGGGCTCCGAAACGCCCCGCGGACGGGCGTCGCGCTCGCCGTGCTGACGCTGGCGGGCTCGGCGTGGCTGGTTCTCGGCGTGCACCTGGGCAACGACGCCGGCCTCGCTCCCCCGTCGGGACCGTTGCCCTGGGGCGGCCTCGAAGCGCTGCTGCCGCCGCTGTAGCGAACAGAGGGGCGGCGGTCAGGCCTCGAAGTGCTTCAGGATCCGCGTGGCGGCACTCGCGGGATCGAGCCGGCGCTCGACGACCTCCGCGAGCAGGCGGTTGAGCTCGTCGTCGCCGTCCATCCGCGCGGCGAGGTCGCGACGCAGGCGGAAGGTGCAGATCGAGAGCACCTCGTTGCGCAGGTTGCGCTGCCGGCGCTCGCTCAGCGTGCCCTCCGCCTCGATGAACACGCGGTGGTCGTCGAGCTTCTCCCTGAGCGCCTCGACGCCCACCCCGCGCGAGGCCTCGGTCTTGAGGATCGGCACGCGCCACGCGCCCTTGATCGCCGGGGCGAGCGACAGCACCCCGCGGATGTCGCGGACCATCGTATCCGTCAGCGGGTGATCGGCCTTGTTGACGACGATGATGTCCGGGATCTCCATGATCCCCGCCTTGAGCGCCTGGATCGAGTCGCCTGAGCCCGGCATGAGCACGAGCACCACCGTGTCGGCGTGGTCGATGACGTCGATCTCGGCCTGTCCGACTCCGACGGTCTCCAGCAGCACGTCGTCCTTGCCCGAGGCGTCCATGAGCAGCGCGGCCTGGAGCGCCGCCTCGCTGAGGCCGCCGAGCGCTCCGCGGTTGGCCATGGAGCGGATGAACACCCCTGTGTCGAGGAAGTGCTCGGTCAGGCGGATGCGGTCGCCGAGCAGGGCGCCGTGGGTGAACGGGCTCGACGGGTCGATCGAGAGGACCGCCACCTGGCGACCGGCCTCGCGGCGCAGCTTGGTCAGCGCGGAGATCAGCGTCGACTTGCCCGAGCCGGGCGCGCCCGTCAGCCCGACGATCGACGCCTTGCCCGTCTGCGGGAAGACCTCACGGACAAGCTCCCAACCCGCCGGGTCGTCGTTCTCCACGAGCGTGATCGCCCGCGCGAGCGCGCGCTTGTCCCCGGCGAGGAGGCGCTCGGCGAGGCTCTGCTCGGCAGGGGGCATGCGGCGGGCACATTACCCTTGCCCGAGTGGAGCCCGTCCTGTCCCCGCCCGCTCCGAGCGCGGTCCTCGCGCCCATGGTGCGCGGCGATCCCCCGCCGCGTGCGGGCGGCCCCTTGGTGCTCTGGCGCTTCATGCGCGCCAACGGGATGGTCTCGCGTGACTACGCCGGGCTTCTCGCCCGCCTGGCCTGGCTCAAGCTCCGCTGGCGCGGGCGCTTGCAGACCGACGGCTTCGCGTTCGTCTGCCCCGGGGTGACGTTCGAGATCGGCAAGGGCGCGACGGTCCACCTCGGCCGCTGGACGTGGCTCGGGCACGGCACGAAGGTCCGCGCGCACGAGGGCGAGGTGCATGTCGGGGCCAAGACGGTCATCGGCCAGGAGTGCACGATCACGTCGTTTCAGCACATCTCCATCGGGCGGGAGTGCATCGTCGCCGACCGCGTGATGCTGATCGACTTCGACCACGGCGTCGTGGAGGTCGAGCGTCCCGTCCGCGCGCAGGGCATCTACAAGCGCGACGTGCGCGTCGGGCACAACGTCTGGGTCGGCTACGGCGCCTGCTTCCTGCGCGGGGTCACCGTGGGCGACAACGCGATCGTCGGCACGAGCGCCGTGGTGACCGGCGACGTGCCGGCCAACGCGGTGGTCGGCGGCGTGCCCGCGCGCGTGCTGCGGATGCGCGACGCGCCGCGGACGCTGCGGTGGCGCTGAGCGCTCTGCTCATGCCGGGAGCCGGGGAGATCGAAGCCGCGATCCGGGAACTGCTCGGGCGACGTGGACCCGGCAGGACGATCTGCCCGTCGGAGGCGGCACGGGCCGTCTTCGGCGACGACGCGTTCCGCGCCCACATGGACGAGGTGCGTTCCGTGGCCTTCGCTCTGGCCGACCACGGCGAGATCACGGTCACCCAGCGCGGCGCGGTCGTCGACGGGCGCACCGCGCGCGGCCCGATCCGGCTGGGCGCCACGCTGCCGGACCGGCGTTCGACTCCCCTCCCGGAACGCTGACGTGCGCTGCGCTTCAGGGAGCGTCCGAAAACAAGTCGCACGGTTTGGGTGCCGGATCGTGGATGCTCGGGGCCGCGCGGCCCCGCCGCGAATACCGGTGGTATTCGCAAGGGGCCGGGTGGCTCCGAGCGCCGCGAGAAGGTGCCCAAACACGCAACTTGTTGAGAGACGCTCCCTTAGTGCTCCGATTCCGAAGTTCCATGGCAGCATCCGGGCGCCTCGCCGGGCCGTGCCGCCCGGATCCTGCGACGGAACTTACGAATCGGAGCACTTAGCTCAGATCACGTGGCGAGCTGGCGCACCGTCGAGCCCGCGGGCGGGAACGCCTCCGCGACGAGCTCGGCCGCCTCGCCGGGCCGCAGGCAGCGCTCGGAGAGGATCGTCCAGCGCTCCGGCCGGGTGGCCGGTGCCCCCTCCATCGCCGCGGCCAGCTGGTGGCGGGTGAGCCCGAGATCCTCGGGGCAGGTGGGCAGCCCGATCCGGAAGAAGAGTTGCTGCAGCGCGTCCAGCAGCGGTGAGCGGTGAGCGGCCGCGGCCACGAGCGTCCCGAGCGCGACCTGCTCCCCGTGGAGCCCCGCGGCCGTGGTCAGCCGGGCGTCCAGCGCGTGGGAGATGAGGTGCTCGGCGCCCGAGCAGGGGCGGCTGGTCCCCGCCGCGGCCATCGCCAGACCGCTCAACAGCAGCCCGTGGGCGAGCACCGTCTGCGACTGCGCCGAGCTGACGTCCTCGAGCTCGAGCGCCGGTCGCGCGGCGGATTCGGCGATCATCGCCGCGAACGCGTCGTAGCGGTCCTCGCCGGCCTGATCGGCCAGCCGCCAGTCCATGCACGCGGTCAGGTTGCTGACGAGGTCGCCGACGCCCGCGCGCAGCGATCGGGCCGGGGCACTGACGATCGCCGCGACGTCCATCACGATCCCGGCGGGCATGCGGGCGGCGTGGCTGGCCCGGGCGCCGTTCTTTCCGACCAGGGAGGCGACGGGTGAGGAGATGCCGTCGTTGGAGATCGTCGTCGGGACCGAGACGAAGTCCACGCCCGTGCGGGCCGCCGCGAGCTTGACGGTGTCGATGACCCGGCCGCCGCCCACGGCCACCGCGACGGTGACGTCCTCCTCGATGATCTCCCCGGCCAGCGCGGCCGCCTGGTCGAGGCGGCCCGTGAGGTGCGAGTGGTGGCGGACCGGGGCACCGGCGGCGCGGAGCTCGGCCACGACGCCTTCGGCGAACGCCCGCGACGGACCCGGCCCGCTGCCGACCAGCACCTGCCCGAGGTCGAAGTCGTGCGCGCTCAGCAGCGCTCCGACCTGTCGCAGGCAGTCCTCGCCGACGTGCAGAAGGCGGGGGATCGCCACCTTCCGCGGGCGCGGGACGATCATCGGGCCGCGACCAGGGTGCGCGCCGCGTGGAGGTCGGCGTCGTCGTCGATCTCGACCCAGCCGCCGGGAGGCATCGCCCAGATGTGCCACGGGTGCCCGCCGGCGGCGGTGCCACCCACGGCGCCCTCGTACCACTCGTCCGCGCATTCCGGGCGGTCGACGAACGCCTCGAGCGCAGCGCGCAGCGCCGCGAGCACGGGGCCCCGGGCCATGAGCAGACCGACGTACTCGCCGACGGGTTCGTCGACGCCTGCCTTGCCGATGCGCGTCAGCGTGCCGTCGGCTCCCCGCTCGACCTTCATCGACTCCTCGGTCAACTGGCCGTCGAGGTCGACCGCCAGCAGCCCGTCGGCCGGGCCCGTGGCCGCCTCGACCAGGAAGGCGGCGACCTGCTCGGGAGAGGCCAGGAGGTCGGCGTTGACGACCGCGACGGGCCCGCCGGGGGGCAGCTCGCGCAGGGCGCGCAGCAGCGACCACCAGTTGTTGAGCTCGGCGAACTCCGGGTTGGGCACCGAGCCGACGCGCTGCGGAAGCGAGGCCAGCTCCGCCTCGATCGCCGCAGCGGCGTGGCCCGTGACGACACTGACCGACGCGACGGCTCCGCCGGCACGAGCGGCACCCTCGAGGTGGCGGTCGGCCAGCGTCCGCTCCCCGACCCGGAGCAGCCACTTGGGCGTGGCGTCGCCGAGCTCCCCGAGGCGGCTGCCGCGGCCGGCGGCCAGCACGACGACGTGGACGGGATGCGAGGGGGGAAGGCGGGTCACAGGTCGTTGACAATATCCCCGTGCCCTCGCAGGGCTAAGCGTCGCGTCTCGACGGCCGAGCCGGCCGGGCGCGCAGCCCGAGCTCGACGCCTTCGCAGGCCCTGCTCCGACACCTGCGGCCCGAGCGCCCTGGCGGCGCGGCGGAGCCCCGGCTCAGGCGGCCGCGGACTCGACCCGCGCGAGGGCGGCGCGGGCGCGGGCCGGGGCGTCGGTGATCAGGCCGTCGACCCCGAGGGCCGCCAGCCGCAGCAGCTCCGCCGGCTCGTTGGCCGTGTAGGCGCGCAGGCGCAGCCCCCGCCGGTGCACGGCCCCGACGAGCGCCGCGTCGACGAGCTCGTGGGGCACCCCGACGCCCTCGGCGCCGCGCGCGGCGCGGTCGAGCTGTCGCGCGGTGGGCCGGCTGGTGTAGAGCGGTGCGACGGCCAGGCCGGGAGCGCAGCGGGCGACGCGCCGCAGCGCGAAGCGGTCGAAGGACTGCAGGACGACGCCCCGCGTGCCGGTGACCTGGCGCACGACGGCTTCCGCGGGCGCCCCGCCGGGCTTGAGCTCGAGCAGCAGCCGTGCCGCGCCCGCGTAGCGCTCGAGGACCCCGGCCAGGGTCAGGACCGCGGGCGCGGCCGGCAGGTCGGCCAGGCGGACCTGCGCGACGGGGCGGGGGTCGCCGTGGGTGCGGGCGAGCGTCGGGTCGTGCAGGACGACCACGTGGCCGTCGGCCGTCGCGCGCAGATCGAGCTCCAGGGCGTCGGCGCCCTGACGGAGCGCGAGGTCGAACGCGGCGAAGGTGTGCTCCGGAAGCTCCATCGAGGCGCCGCGATGGGCGATGACCTCGACCCCGGCACCACCGGCGAAACGCATGGACCACAGTTCACTGCGGTGAGCAGGGAAAAACGTGACCGTCCGGTGACGATGCGGTGACGGTCCTGCGACCGGGCGCGGGTTCGACGATGCTCCCGCGCGCGGTCGGGGTCGCCGCCCCCGCGGCTGACGCGTCCGCTCACAGCACCTTGGCCAGCGGCACCTCCCGCGCGGCTGCGGGATCGCCGAGCGCCTCCAGCGCGGAGTGCGGGTCGGGCAGCCCGAGCACCGTGCCGTCGTGCAGGACCATCAGGAAGCGGTCCAGGCGGCGCACGAAGGCGCGGTCGTGGGAGACCGCGACGAGCGTGCCCTCGAAGCTGTCCAGCGCGGACTCGAGCGCCTCGCAGGAGTCGATGTCCAGGTTGTCGGTCGGCTCGTCGAGCAGCAGGAGGTTGTGGCCCTCGAGCTCCAGGCAGAGGATCTCCAGGCGCGCCTTCTGCCCGCCGCTGAGCGTGTCGTAGGTGCGCCGCGACGCCTCCTGCAGCCCGTAGCGGGCGAGCGCGGACATGCTCGGCTGCGTCGCGCCGAGGCGCTCCTCGACGACCTCGAGCACGCCGCGACCCGCGAAGTCCGAGCGCGCGTTGAGCTGGGTGAACAGGCCGATCGAGACGCGCGGGCCGGTCACGAGCTCCCCCGCGGCCGGTGGCTGGCCGGCCAGGAGGCGCATGAGGTGGGTCTTGCCGCCCCCGTTCGGACCGATGATGCCGACGCGCTCACCGAAGTGCACCTCGTCGGAGAACGGCTTGACGAGTCCCGGCACGCCGACGTGCCGCAGGTCCAGCACCCGGCGGGCGGAGTCGGCGCCGCGCAGGCGCACCTTGATCTGCCGCTCGGTGACGGGCGGCGGGGGCGGCCCGGACTCCTTGAAGCGCTTCCAGCGCGTCTCGAACGCGTCGGCCCGCTTGGCCAGGTCGGGTGAGTAGCGGGCGCGCTCCTTGAAGGTGCGCACGAGCTCGCGCAGGCGCTTCTCCTCCTCCTGCCAGCGGGCGACCGCGTCGCCGAGCCTGCGCTGGCGCTCCTCTCGCGCCGCGGGGTACGTCGCGTAGGAGCCGTGGTGCAGCCAGGCGCCGTTGCCCTCCAGGGTGAGGATGACGGTGACCGCCTCGGTGAGCAGGTCGCGGTCGTGGGAGATGACCAGGACGGTCTTCTTCGTTCCGGTGAGCTGCCGTTCGAGCTCGCGCTTGGCGGGCACGTCGAGGAAGTTGTCGGGCTCGTCGAGCAGGAGCACCTCGGCGTCGGAGCGCAGCAGCACGTCGAGCACCAGGCGCTTGCGCTCCCCGCCGGAAAGCGTGATCGCGGGGCGGTCGGCGAGCTCCCGGAAGCCCGCCCGGACGATGCGCCGGCAGGCAGCGTCCCACTGCGCCTCGAGCTCGTAGCCGCCGAGCTCCGACCAGTCGCCGATCGCGGCGCCGAGCGCCATCCCGGCCGCGTCGTCGCCGCCGGCCAGCGCGGCCTCCGCGGCGTGCATCCGCTCTCCCGCGTCGCGCAACGCGCCCGTGGTGAGGCCGAGCAGCAGCTCGCGGACCGTGCGGGGATCGCCGGTGACGCCGACGTCCTGGGGCATGTGCGCCACGCGCCCGCCGACGACCGCTGCGCCTGCGTCGGCGGGCAGCGTGCCCATGAGCACGCCGAAGAGGGTGCTCTTGCCGACGCCGTTGACCCCGACCACGCCGACGTGCGCACCCGGGGTGATCTTGAACGAGACGTTCTCGAAGAGCAGGTTCCCGCCCGGATGGGCGTAGGCGAGGTTGGAGGCGCTGACGTGGGACACGGTGACCGGAAACGGTGCCAGAGTCGGTCGTGCGCAGGGACCGTGTGCATCCGGCGTGCTACGGCAAGCTCCCGTGCGCAAGCCCCGCGGGCACGCCGAGGGCGAGCAGTGCGTCGTAGTGCGCGCCCGTCTCGCGCGCGATCTCGGTCCAGTCGAAGCGGAGCACGTGCTCCGAGGCCTCCGCCACGAGGCGGTCGCGCAGGGGCGCGTCGGTGAGCATCCGCTCGATCATCACGCCGAGGTGCTTCGCGTCGCCGCCCTTGAAGCGCAGGCCGACGTCGTGCGGGACGACCTCCCGGAGGCCTCCCGTGTCGGCGACGATGCACGGGCAGCCGCTGGCCATCGCCTCCAGTGCGACCAGGCCGAACGGCTCGTAGAGCGAGGGGATCACGCAGAGGTCGGAGATCCGGTAGAGCGAGTGCAGCGCGTCGTCGCCGATCCAGCCGAGGAACGTGCCGTGCGGCGTGAGCCCGAGCCGCCGCGCCTGCTGCTTGAGCTCGGCCTCGTGGCTGCCGGACCCGGCGATGACGAAGCGCAGCTTGCCGCCCACCGCCGCGAGGGCTCCGTCGGGACCGGCCAGCGCCTCGAGGGCGTGCTGGAAGCCCTTCTCGTAGACCAGGCGGCCCGTGAGCAGCACGAGCCGCTCGTCGGGGCCGGCGAAGCGGGCGCGCAGCGTCGTGAGGTCCTCGACGGGCACCAGGTCGGCGGCGTCGATGCCGTTCGGGATGACCGCGATGGCCTCCTCCGGCAGGCCGAAGACGTCGGCGACGTGCCCGCGCATGTAGTGCGAGCAGGTGATGACGCTGTCGGCGCGGCGGGTGATCCACCGCTCCGCGGCGTGGATGTAGCTCTGCGGGTGCTTGTCGACCCAGCCCTGGTGGCGGCCGTGCTCGGTTGCGTGGACGGTCATCACCAGCTTGCAGTCGCCCTCGCGGGCCAGCCGGTCGGCGGCCATCGCGACGAGCCAGTCGTGGCCGTGGACGACGTCGAAGCAGAGCTGCGCGCACAGCTCCTCCCCCGTGCGGACCATGTCGGCGTTCATGTGGTCGATCCACGCGAGGAACCGCCCGAGCTCCCGCGGCTTGCGCGGCCGTTCGACGCGGTGGACGTGCACGCCGGCGCGGAGCTCGCACGCCGCGTCGTGCCGGGTGCCGCGGGTGAGCACGTGCACCTCGGTCCCCTGCGCCGCGAGCTGCTCGGCGAGCTTGGCGACGTGACGCGCCAGGCCCCCCTCGACGATCGGCGGGTACTCCCAGGAGAGGATCAGGACGCGGGTCATGCGAGCGCGAGGGCGGCGGGTCCGGCCAGCGGGGCGAGGTTGCGCAGCACCGGGGAGGCTATCGACGCGGGTTCGGCCAGGGCCCTGGCGAGCGCCGCGTGGTGGCCGTCGGACCGCTCGCGCGGGTAGTCGCCCGCGAGCTCGCGCGTCATGAGGAAGGCCCAGTCGGAGGACTGCAGCGCGAGCAGCTCGCGGAGCGCCCGGGCCGGCGGGTGCGGCCCGGCCGCGACGACCGCGAGCTCGGCGGCGCGGGCGCGCCAGGCGAGCTCCGCGACCCCGGGGTGGTCCCAGGTGGAGAGGTCGCGCGACGTGCCCCACGTCGTGGTGCCGAGCTGCTCGGGCGGGAGCGGATCGGCGGCACCGATCGCGGCGACCGCCTCGTCGAGCGGCGTGAGCGCGACGCCCTGCGCCGCGCACTCCGCCACCACGTCGCCGAGCCACCACGGTCCCTCGTACCACCAGTGCCCGAGCAGCTCGGTGTCGATCGCGCAGACGCATAGCCCGCCGCCGGCGAGCCGCTCGCGGACCTTCGCGACGAAGTGCCACGCGTCGCGGCGGGCCTGCTCCCGCGCCCGGTCCGGGTCGTAGGCCGCGCCGTCGACCGCCCAGGGATGATGGTCGCGCGGCGAGCGGCGGTGGTAGTCGCGGTAGGCGGCATGCGACGGGTAGCCGCCCGGGCTCCAGACGAGCTCGACGACCGCACGGTCGATCGGCACGAGCAGCGGGCCGGCGTGGGTGCGCAGCGGCCGCAGCTGCTGCGGCGCGCCGCGGCCGAGGACGTCGGTGAGGTCGACGCAGACCCTTCGCGCCCCGGCCTGCTCGAGCAGCGGGTCCAGCCACGGCGCGTACGCGCATTCCGGCAGCCAGAAGCCGCCGTCCCAGTGGCCGCCACGGCGCGCGCGATGCGCCTCGATGCCGACCTGCAGCTGCAGCCGGACCCCCGCCGCGGTGGCGCAGAGCGGAAGGACCGCGTGGGTGGCCGACGACGTCCACGCGGGGGCGAGTGCGTCGAGCAGGCCGCCGGGTCCGAGCGCGTCGAAGCGCCCGAGCGCGCGGACGTAGTCGCCCGCGGCGAGCTCGAGCGCCCGCGCCTCCCGGTGCATCCCGCGTGCCGCGTAGGCCTCGGCGTCGAGCGCGTGGGAGGCGGGGCGCACGTCGCGCAGGAACGCGGCGAAGCGCTCCCCGACCCCGGGGGCCTCGAGCTGATCGCCGAGCACGGGCGTGACGGAGACCGTGACGCCGCTGCCCGGCAGCACGTCGAGCAGCGCCAGGTAGGAGGAGGCCATCGCCTCGAAGAGCCACTCCTCGCCGAACGGCCATGTCCCGAAGCCCTCCACGTAGGGCATGTGGGAGTGCAGGACGATCGCCAGCCGGGCGCTGCTCACGGGCGGCAGAACGCGACGAAGTCCAGCGCGCCCTCGAGCGGTCGGTCGGTGCGCAGGGCGAAGTCGCGCTCGCAGATCGCCGGGGTGAAGCGGTCGTAGAACGCCTTGGAGAAGCCGAGGCCCCGGTGGATCGCGTCCCACCGCAGGTGCTCGAGTGCGAACGCGTGCGCGGCGAGCTTGCGCGCGTGGAAGAGGCCGTGGATCTCGGCGGTCCGAAAGTGCGCGGCGCAGAGCGCGCGGAACTCCTCGGGCCGGTACTCCCTGACGTGCCACGGGTTCTCGGACTTCTCGGCGCCCGCGGGCGCGAGCGTCAGGAGGTTCGGCGTGGAGAGCACGACGAGCGCTTCTTCCCCGCCCGTCCCGACGAGCGTCTTGAAGTGCTCGAGCACGGCGTCGGGATCGGCGACGTGCTCGATGGTCTGCAGGAAGACGACGGCGTCGCACGGTTCGGCCCACGTCTCGACGAGGCCGCGTTCAAAGCGCAGGCCGGGCCGGGTGTAGCGCAGCCTCGCGTGCTCGTGGGCCTCCGGGTTGGCATCGACGCCGACGACCTCGCGCGCCGTGCGGGCCAGCACCGCCGAGCCGTAGCCCTCCCCGCAGGCCATGTCGACGACATTCAGACCACCGACCCGCGCGCGGATCCACTCGTAGACGACGAGGTGGCGCCGGTACCAGTAGTTCTCCTCGGGAACGTCGGGAAGCGTGCGCTCCCCGGTCAGCGCGAGCGGCGGGACCCCGGGCGGCTGGCCGCGCTGGAGGTAGATCGGCGGGGGCTCGTCAGGGGCCATGCGGCGGCTCACGGTACTTCGCCACTAGCCTGCCGCGCCATGACCGCCCCGCCCACCGCGGAGGAGATCCGCGACGTCAACACCCGCTACCACGACGGCGCCGCCGCGCACTACGACGCCAAGTGGGGGATCAACTGGGGGGAGGTCGGCGCCCACCAGGTCCTGCTCAAGACGCGCAAGGCGCTCGGCGGCGCGCCGCCGCGCTTCGCCCGATCGCTGGAGATCGGCGCGGGTACGGGGTATTTCTCGCTGCATCTGCTGAAGGCCGGGATCGTGGAAGCGGCGACCTGCACGGACATCTCCCCCGTCATGCTGGAGACGCTGGAGGCCAACGCCGCTGAGCTCGGGCTGTCCGTGGAGACCGTTGCCTGCGACGCCGAGCAGCTCCCGCTCGCCCCGGGCTCCTTCGAGCTGGTGATGGGCCACGCCGTCCTGCACCACCTGCCCGACCTCGCGCGGGCCTTCCGCGAGTTCGAGCGCGTGCTGACCCCGGGCGGAACCGTCTTCTTCGCGGGCGAGCCCTCCCGGACCGGCGACAGGATCGCCAGCGTGCCCAAGCGCGCCGCGAGCTGCATGGCGCCCGCTTGGCGCCGGGCGCTGCGGGCCCGCGAGGCGCCCGCGGGCCACACGGACGGCGGAGAGCGCAACCACCAGCTCGAGGCATCGGTCGACGTGCATGCGTTCGTTCCCGACGACCTCGTCGGTTTCGCCCGCGACGCCGGCCTTGAGGATGTGCGTGTCCGCGGCGAGGAGCTGCTGGCCAACTGGTTCGGCTGGGCCAACCGGGCGCTGGAGTCCACCGCGGAGCCGGAGGACGTGCCCTGGCTGTGGCGCCAGTACGCGTTCCGCGGCTACCTCGCGCTTCAGCAGCTCGACTCGCGGCTGCTGGAGAAGCGGCTGCCGCCGGCGCTCTTCTACAACCTGATGGTGAGCGCACGGAAGGCGGGCTGACGCCGACCGCGCGGGCTGGTTCGCACACGTCGCGAAGAAGGCAGCAGGGTGCCTGCGGTCAGGCTCGCGAGACCTGTCGTCCGGCCCGCATCACGCGGGAGTTCTCCGGCTCGGTCAGCCGCCCTCCGGCTCGGTCAGCCGCCGAGACGGTTGCGGAGGTCCTCGAGCTCGGCGAACCACTCGCGCGAGCCCGCGCCGGCTCCCGCGCTCTGCTCGGCGGACCACAGCTCCTGGAGCTCGGACTCCGGCCCCTCGACGCGGTCGAGCGCCGCGAGGGCGAGCTCGACGAGGTCATCCTTGCCGGCCGCCGGATGGTTCTTGCCCCAGGCGAGCGCGTGCGGGCCGGAGTTGCCCATCGCGACCGACCTGACCGGGCGGCCCGCCGCCGCCGCCACGACCTCGGCGGCCGCGAGCGCCGCGGCGCCCTCGTCGGACTCGAGGTACTCGTCCTGCGGGCACGTCGCGGCAGCCGTGAGCGTGTCGCGGAGCATCGCGACGTCCCCGCCGTCGGCGAGGTCGGCCGCCCAGTCCGAGGCGATGTCGTTCTCGAAGCTGCCCGCTCCCCATGCGCCCATGGCCCGGAACGTAGCGGCGCGGCTCGAACCGCGTGCGTTCATGCCGGCGCGCCCGGGTAGCGGTCCCGAAGCGTCGCGGCTCGCAGCGCTCTTGAACGAACCGACCCGAAGGGACCCCCACCCATGAAGGCCCTCGCCTGGCACGGCAAGCGCGACGTCCGCGTCGACACCGTCTCCGACCCGACCATCGAGCACCCGACGGACGCGATCATCAAGGTCACCTCGTCGGGCTTGTGCGGCTCGGACCTCCACCTCTACGAGGTGCTCGGCCCCTTCCTCGACGCGGGCGACATCCTCGGCCACGAACCCATGGGCATCGTCGAGGAGGTCGGCGCAGACGTCGGGCACATCGCTCCAGGAGACCGCGTCGTCATCCCCTTCAACGTCTCCTGCGGCCACTGCTACATGTGCGACAACGCGCTCATGTCCCAGTGCGAGACCACCCAGGTACGCGAGTACGACTCGGGGGCGGCCTTCCTGGGCTACACCAAGCTCTACGGGCAGATCCCGGGCGGTCAGGCGGAGTACCTCCGGGTGCCGCAGGCGCAGTTCGGGCCGATCAAGGTGCCCGAGGGCCCCAGCGACGACCGCTTCCTGTTCCTGTCCGACGTGCTGCCGACCGCCTGGCAGGCCGTCCAGTACACCGACACGCCGGGAGAAGGCACCATCTGCGTCATCGGCTTGGGCCCGATCGGCCTGATGAGCGCCCGCATCGCCCAGCATCTCGGCAACCGGGTGATCGGCATCGACCTCGTGGCCGATCGGGTCGCCCGCGCGCGCCGGGACGGGATCGAGGTGTTCGATCTCTCCGGGACCGAGGACATCGTGGCCGCGGTCCGCGAAGTCACCGACGGCCGGGGACCCGACGCGGTGATCGACGCCGTCGGCATGGAGGCCCACGGCTCGCCGGCAGCCACGCTCGCCCAGACGGCGGCTGGGCTGCTGCCCGACGCGGTGGCGCGCAAGGTGTTCACGACCGCGGGCACCGACCGGATGGAGGTCCTCAACATGGCGACGGAGCTCGTCAAGCGCGGCGGCACGATCTCGATCTCCGGCGTGTACGGCGGCGCCGCGAGCCCGATGAACCTGCTGGTCCTGTTCGACAAGCAGGTGAAGATCCGCATGGGCCAGGCGAACGTCAAGCGCTGGGTGGACGACCTCATGCCGCTGCTCAGCGGCAGCGAAGATCCGCTCGGCGTGGAGGGCTTCGCCTCCCACCACGTCCCGCTCAGCGAGGCTCCCGCGGCCTACAAGAACTTCCAGGACAAGGTGGACGACACCTTCAAGGTCGTCTTCAAGCCGTAGTTCGGTCGTCCTGCCGAGCGACTCATCTGGAAGCGTCCGTACCGAGGACGGCCCCCCGCTCGAGGCGGCCGTCCTCGTGCACGAGGTGCGCGGCGTCCTCGTGGCAGAGGACCGACCGCGCCGACGAGCCCGTGCTCCGAGCCGCCAGGAGCACGGCGGCGATCTGGTGCACGTCGCGCACGACGCCGAAGCGCAACAGCGAGCGCGTCTCGTTGGCCAGGCGGCCGTCACCGGCGCGCAGGACGATCCGCAGATCGGGGTCGATCGAGCGCGCCGACATCGCGATGGAGAGGTTCTGCAGGTCGTCGGAGGTCACGGCGGCCAGCGCGCACGCCGACTCGAGCGAGAGGCGCCGCAGCAGGGACGGGTCCGCACCCCGCCCGATGACGACGGGGATCCCGGCCTGACGGGCGATGCCGACGTTCTCCCCGCCGTCCTGGTCGTCCACGGCAACCACCCGGACGCCGACGCTGCGCAGCAGCTCACACAGCCGCAGCCCCACCTTGCCGAGCCCCACGACGACCACGTGGTTGCGGCGCGGCACGGAGCGCCTGCCGGCCCAGCCCGTCAGTCGCGTGTCGATGAGCCGGTTGACGATCCCGGCGGTGAAGAGGGCCTCGAAGAAGAGCGCGCTGAGCATCGCGAACGTGGTGAAGAGCTTGAAGCCCGGTGGGCCCTTCGCCACGCCGTCGTTCGGATCGACGGTGACGAGCGTCTTGGTCGCGCCGTACAACGCGTCGATCACGCCCTGGTCGAGCACGATGACCGCGCCGACCGTCTCGGCGACGAGGACCGCGAGCAGGCCGAGCAGCCCGTACACCAGCAGCGCGGCACTCTTGTCGTAGGGCCGCGCGAGCGAGCCGAGAAGGGTGAGCACGCGGCTGCCGCGATCGGGCGGGACGAGCGGCTCCTCCCGGGTCCGCTCGCCGTCGGTCCTCACCCCGACCGGACCGTCCGGCCCGTTGCGCACGGCCACGAGATCTTCTGCAAGACACGGGCCCGCGAGGGACGGCGCGACGATCTCCGCCATCGAGGTGATCTCCACGTTCGGGTCGGCCCGGCACAGCTGCGCCGCCGCCGTGCTGTCGACGATCGTCACGAGCAGCGGGATCTCGTCGTCCTCGTAGCGGACCATGAGCGCCATCCGCAGCGCCACCGCGTCGTCCCGGGAGACGACCGAGACCCGCTCGAGGTCATCCCGCGCCAACGCGTCGGTGATCTCCTGCTCGTCGGGCTCCTCGAGGCGCACGATCTTCACGTCGAGCGCGTCGAGGGCGGTGGCGACCTCGTCGGCCAGGTCGCCGGCGCCGATGAGCAGGACGGCCATCAGGCCGGCCTGCAAATCGCGGCACGCGGGTGGGTGCCGCGCTCGACGGCGGTGCTCCGTGCTCGCTTCACACCGCGCGATAGTACGGGTCGACGGTGACGGCCACCCTGACCTGAGACACGGGCGCTAGCCGACGTCGATGCGGCGCAAGCGGCTGAAGCCGTTGACGTGGTCGCTGTCGCCCGCGAGCTTGACGCGGTAGACGCCGTCCCGGCGGATGCGCAGGAACCGCGAGTACGTCGACCGGGCGGTGCCGGCGTCGCGCAGCGTCGTCGTGGCGACGGTCGTGAAGCCACCCTTCGACGTGCGCCGCTGGAGGCGCAGGGTCGCACCGTCGTGCGCCGGCAGCACCGAGCCCGAGAAGCGCACGCGCGCGCCGCGGCGCGGCGTGGAGTCCGAAAGCCGGAGCCCGACGCGCGTTCGGACGCTGATGAGCCGGGGCCGGCTCGTCGTGTCGGGCGACGTCTTGGCGACGACGCGGTACTGCGTGCTGACCGGCGGCTTGACCGCGAAGCTGAACGCGCCGTTGGGGGCGGAGGTGGTCACCAACGCGGTCGGCTGGAACTTGTCGCCCAGGGGAAGCGTCGCGTCCTGCTCGAGGCGAACGGAGACCCCTCCCGCCATCGGGCCCGGGAGGCGGCCGGAGAGCGTCGCAGTCCCGCCGAAGACGAGCGGGTTGGGCTTGGCGTCGAGCGTGAAGGAGGCGGGCGTGGGCGTGGACTTGGGCGGTTTCGGCGGCTTCTGTGCCGCCGCGGCGGGGACGAGCGCGAGGCTCGCGCCCACTGCGAGCGCAATGCCGGATCGGGCGTTCATGTGCTTCTCCAATGGTGTCGGGTACCACTCAGAACGCGCTGGAGGCGCCGAAGTTGGGTTCGCTGCGACGAGAGCCGCCCGGCGGTCGCCGGGTCACGATCGCCGGCGCGGCCTCCGGCACGGCTCTAGGCCGCCCTCAGGATCCGGGCGACGCAGTCCCCGGAGCGCTGTGCCCGGGGATGTCGGGCTCGAGGTAGATCACCGTCGCGATCGGCACGGCCGCGCGCACCCGGGCCTCGCAGGCGTCGATCGCGTCGGCCAACTCGGTCATCGAGAGGGCCGGGTCGAACGGTCCGCAGCGCGAAGGCCTCGAAGGTGACCGCCACGGCGAAGATCGCGAACGCGATCACCGGCGAGGTGATCTCCTCCGGCTCGACGATCTTGTGGTAGCCCTCGTAGACGGAGAAGAGGCCGCCGAGCGAGAACAGCACGACGGAGACCACGAAGCCCAGAAGTAGCGGCTGCGCCCGTAGCCGAAGGGGTGCAGCGGCGTCGGGGGGCGCTTGGCCCGCCGCCCGCCCAGGAACAGCAGGCCTGGTTGCTGGCGTCGGCGACCGAGTGGATCGACTCGGCCAGCAGGGCGGAGGATCCCGTCAGGAGGAACCGACGAACTTGGCGACGGCGATGCCGGCGTTGGCCAGGAGGGCGGCGACGATCGCCCCGGTGCTGTCTGAGTGCCCGCCGCCGGATTCGCCACTCATCCGCCCGAAGCTACTCCGCGAGGGCGTCGTGCCGTCGAGCCGCCGCTCAGCCCTTCGCGCCGTAGAGTCGCGCGGTCACCGGCGCGAAGACCGCCGTGAGCGCGACCGCCTCGGCGAGCACGAGGCCGATGTCCCCCGCGGACGCCGCGCCGGCCATGACGCCGCGCACCGCGGTCACGAGGTGCGAGACCGGGTTCACGCCGACGACGGTCTCCAGGACGCTCGGCAGCGTCGAGGGATCGACGAAGATGTTGCTCAGGAAGATGAGCGGGAACAGCGCCATGAAGCCCGAGTTCATCACCGCGCTGGGAGAGCGCAGCACCAGGCCGACCGTCGTGAACACCCAGGAGAGGGCGAAGGCGAACGCGACGACCAGCAGCACGCCCGCGACCACGCCGACGACGCCGCCCTTCGCCTCGAAGCCCAGGATGAGGCCGAGCACCACCACGACGGTCGCGGCCAGTCCGTAGCGCACCGCGTCGCCGAGCACGGCACCGACGAGCGGCGCAGGCCGCCACACCGGCAGTGAGCGGAAGCGGTCCACGACGCCCTTGGTCATGTCCGTGTTCAGTGTCACACCGGAGTAGACGGCGGTGAACAGCACCGACTGCACGAGCATGCCGGGCAGCAGGAACTGCAGGTAGTCGTCGGTCGAGCCCGCCACCGCGCCGCCGAACAGGTAGGTGAACATGACGAGAAAGAGCACGGGGGTGAGCGTCACGTCGATCAGCTGCTCCGGGACGTGCTTGATCTTGAGCATCCCCCGCCAGCCGAAGGTCAGGCAGACGGAGGCTGCGCTGGGCCGCGGCGGGCGCTGTCCCGAGGCCAGCGCGGCGTTGAGCGCTTCCTCGCTGACCGGCGCGCTCGGGATGTCCGTGACGGTGCTCACGCTGCGATCTCCTCCTCGGTGGGGGCATGGCCGGTGAGTGCCAGGAAGACCTCGTCGAGGCTCGGCTGCCCGAGCGAGAACCCGGCGACGGGCACTCCCTCGCGGCCGAGCTCGGCGAGCGCCTCCGCGGCGCGCTCCGCGTCGGCGACGGACACCGAGAGGGCCGCGGGGTCGCCCTCGAGCTGCACGGGTGCATCGAGGCCGCGGGCGAGCAGCCGCCTGGCCTCGGCGCGGTGCCCGGGCTCGACCAGCCGGACGTGGAGCGTGTTCTGCCCGACCGAGGCCTTGAGCTGCCCCGGGGTGCCTTCGGCGATGACCCGCCCGTGGTCGATGACCGCGATGCGGTCCGCGAGCTGGTCGGCCTCGTCGAGGTACTGGGTGCACAGCAGCACGGTGGTGCCCTGCGCGACGAGCGCACGGACGATGTCCCACACCTGGTTGCGCGAGCGCGGGTCCAGCCCCGTGGTCGGCTCGTCGAGGAACATGAGCTCCGGGGTCACGACGATGCTGGCGGCGATGTCCAGACGCCGGCGCATGCCGCCCGAGTAGTGCTTCACGAGGCGGCCCGCGGCCTCGGTCAGCCCGAAGGCGGTCAAGAGCTCCTCGGCGCGGCCACCCGCCCGCTTGCCCTTGTAGCCGAGCAGGCGCGCCAGCAGCACGAGGTTCTCGTGGCCCGTGAGCTCCTCGTCGACCGACGCGAGCTGACCGGTCAGGCTGATGCGCTCACGGACGGCGTCGGCCTCGGTGACCACGTCGTAGCCGAGCACGCGGGCGCTGCCGCCGTCGGGCCGCAGGAGCGTCGCGAGCATGCGGATGGTGGTCGTCTTCCCGGCACCGTTCGGGCCGAGGACGCCGTACACCGACCCGCGCGCGACCTGCAGGTCGACGCCGTCGACGGCGCGGGCGTCACCGAAGGACTTCACCAGGCCGGTTGTCTCGATGGCAGGTTCCATGTCGGTGCAGACGAGTCTGCCACTTCGAACTCATCGGTCGAAGCGCGGCTGATCGGCCGGATCCGTGTGGCCGGCGTCACCGCTCACCGGCGAGCGCCCACTCGAGCGCGCCGGCCACGAGGCGACGGTGCCGGGGGTCGCGCCAGGTCTGCGGCCGGTGGCCGAGCGCCGAGTAGAAGACGCGGCCCCGCCGCTCCGTCCGCCACCACACGAGCGGCCGGTCCCCGCGCGGCCGTCCGCCGAAGCTCGCGACGTCGAGCGAGACGAGAACATGCGCGCCCTTGCGCGGGTCCGGCGTGCGCCGGAAGCGGTAGTACTCCTCGCGGAGCCGGAAGCTGCGCCCGAGGCGCCGGCTGGCGGGATGGCCACGGTCCTCGACGCGTAACCGGCCGACCCCGGCGTTCGGGTGATCGCGGAACTCCGCACCGAGCATCCGGTGGAACGCGGTCCAGCCGTGGAACGTGTCCGAGGCGGCGTGGAAGGCGAGCAGCGGCAGCCCGTCGCGCACCGCCGCCAGCAGCCGCGCGCGGCCGGCGGCGTCGAGCTCCGGCGTCCCGGAGGTCTGCAGGAGGACGAGCCCGCGCGCCCCCGAGAGCTCCTCGGGGGTCAGTTGGGCAAAGCGCGTGAGCTCCCGCACTTCAAAGCCCCCGCGGTCGCGCGCGCCGAGGCGGCGCAGCTCGGCGAGGCCGGCCGTGATCGCGGCAGCGTGACGGAAGCCGGCCGTCTCGGTGACCACCAGCAGCACGGGCCGCTCCGCCGCCGCTCCGGTCGCCGAGCGCAGGCCCGCGGCGAGCGCGCAGGCGACGAGCAGGCCGATCAGGGGACGCGACACGGTCTGGGATGTTCCCTGAACACCGGACCACCGCGCCGGAAGGCCCGTACGATGAGCACATGCCCGACCGCGTCGTGCAGGACTTCCCCCTCTTCCCCCTCGGCCTCGTGGCGCTTCCGCGCGAGTTCGTCCCGCTGCACATCTTCGAGCCGCGTTACCGCACGATGGTCGCGGAGGCGCTTGAGCGGGAGTCGGAGTTCGGGATCGTCTGGAGCGACGGCGACGGCCTGCGCTCCGTGGGTTGCGCGGTCGAGATCACCCGGGTGCTCGAGCGCATGGAGGACGGGCGGATCAACATCGTCACCCGAGGCACGCGGGTCTTCCGGATCATCGAGACCGTCGAGGGGCTCGCCTACCCTGCCGCGACCGTGTCGTGGGTCGAGGACGCCGAGGAGGAGCGCGACACCGAGGCCGAGCTCGACGCCCAGGCGGCCTACGCCGAGCTCGTCGTGCAGGCGACGGACAAGGAGCCCGACGAGGACGAGCTCGCGGCGATGACCGCCTACGCGATGGCGGCCACGGTCGATTTCGGCCTCGAGGCCAAGCAGAACCTGCTCGAGCTGCGCTCGGAGAACGCGCGGCTGCGACTCGTCACCCGCCTGTTCCGTGCGGCGACCAAGCGGTTGGACTTCGTCGAGCGCGCACAGGTGAGAGCGAGCTCGAACGGGAAGGTCCGCTTCGGCTGACGCGGGTCAGCTGCGGGCGGACGCGACGGCGGGCCCGCGGGCCCGGCTCGCGGGCAGGCGCCCGCCCGCCGCGAGGTAGGAGCCACCCACGATGAGCGCGAGGCCCGCGAACGTGGCGGCGGTGACCGGCTCGCCCAGGACCCAGACGCCGTAGACGACCGCGAACGGCGGCGAGAGGTAGGCCACGAGCGACGCACGCGAGGGTCCCTCCTGGGCGATCAGGCCGTAGAAGATCAGGAAGGCCAGGCCCGTCCCGAGGATCCCGAGCGCCAGGAGCGCCGAGACGCTGTCGGCGCCCGCGCTCGTCGGCAGCGTGAGCAGTGCCGGGGGAAGCATGAGCACCGCACTGGCGCTCATCGTCGCGGCGGCGGCCGCAGCAGGATCGACGCCGGCCATGCGGCGCTTGAACTCGATGCCGCCGCCCGCGTAGGCGAGCCCGGCCAGAAGTACCAGCAACCCGCCGAGGACGGCCAGGCGGTCCCCGCCGAGGTCGACGCCGAACAGCAGTGCGACGCCGACCAGTCCGCAGCCGAGGCCGGCGAGGGCGACGCGGCCGGGGCGCTCGGCCGGCGCGTAGGCCGTGAAGGCCAGCGCGGCGGTCCAGATCGGCGCGCTCGCGACGAGGATTCCGGTGAGAGCGCTCGGGATCCACTGCTCGCCGAGCGTGATGAGCATGAACGGCGCGACGACCTGCAGGCCGGCGAGCAGCGCGATGGAGCCGCCGTGACCGCGCAGGGCGCCGAGTGCGTTGCGGTGCAGCGCGACGGGCAGCAGCACGAGCGCCGCCAGCGCGGTGCGCGCGAAGACCAGAAACGGCGCGGAGAAGTCCCGCAGGCCGACCTTGATGAAGAGGTAGCTCGCGCCCCAGGTGGCGGCGAGCACCGCCATGAGGATCCAGGAGCGACGGCTCACCCTCAGCAGGGTAGGCCGCAGCACCCATCAGCGCCACGGCGCTTCCTTGGTGACGCCATAAGCAAGCCTCATCGCTTCCGCGGTGGCGAACGCGTCCGGACGGCTTGCCTGGGGCCTTAGCCTGGATCCACCGATTCTCGCGGCGAATCCCCGCCGTGGCCGAGGCCATATGCCCGGGCCCACGACAGGGATTCATCCCCGATGATCGGTGGATCCAGGCTTAGCGCGGCAGCCGGCAGGGGCCCTTCGCGATGCGCCGCGTGAGCGCGGCGACGTCCCGGAACGTCTGCGGCTGGCCCTTCGAGGTGTCGCTGAAGCTCACCGTCCCGTCCTGCCCCCGCACGGCGTAGCGGAAGACCGGCATCGGACCCGGCGGCAGGCTGAGCCCCTGATCGGCGGGGCCGGCCTCGCCCTCCTCCTCTCCTTCGAGCTCGCGGCGGATCTGGCGTGCATCGATGAGGTCCTTCGAGGTGATCGGGACGAGCGCGGCCCCGTTGCAGGACGCACGGCCGTCGTCGGTCACCCGGAGGACCAGGCGCGCCCCCGGGACGTCGCCCGAGCGCGTGACCACGAAGAGATCCGCCGGCGGGCCGCCGCCGCCGCACGCCCCGAGCACGAGCGCCGCCGCGACCCACGCCCACCCCTCCGAACGCCCAGCGCGCCCTCCCAGGCTCACGGGCACTCACCGAAGGTGGGGGCGCGGCGCCTCACGCCGCGACCGCCGCGCCGCCGCGTCGCGGGTCGCCCGCACCCGTCAGCGCGCCCCCGGGCCCGCGCTGCACCGCGCCGACCCCGCCGAAGAAGAGATTGCGATCACGGAATGCCTGAACCGTGTGGCCCTGCGCGCGTAAGCTCGCGATCGGTACGCCCGGCTCGACGAAGACCGTTCCGTTCTCGAAGTGCAGCCGCGGGGCGTCGACGGCCGGCGCGGCGGCCAGCCCGCGGTCGACGACGCCGACGATCGTCTGCACGATCGCCGAGCGGATGCGGTTGGAGCCCGCCGACCCGAGCACGAGCTCGACGCCGTGCTCGCCCACCACGACCGTGGGAGCCATCATCGACGGCATCCGCCGCCCGGGCGCCAACGCATGGAAGCCGAGCGGGTTGAGATCCTCCTCGCCCATGATGTTGTTCGGGTGCATGCCGGTGCCGGGCACCACCACGCCCGAGCCCTCGCCGTTCGTGCACGTCACCGCGGCGGCGCGCCCGGCACCGTCCACGACGGAGATGTGCGTGGTCGAGCCCAGGCGGGAGGCGAGGTAGCGCTCGGCGAAGCCGGGCTCCCCGAGCCCGGAGACGAACTCCGGGGTGCGGCCGGCCTGCACCTCCTCCATGACCGCGACGAGCCGCTCGGGCCCGACGCCGGTGCCGCGCTGCAGCAGCGCCAGCGCGTGTCCGACGAGGATGCCGCCGGCGTTCGGCGGTGGGTTCACGAGCACCTCGCGGCCGTGGTAGGCGATCCGCAGCGGCTCGCGCTCGACGGCCGTGTAGCCGTCGAGGTCGGCGCCCGTGAGCACGCCCCCGCGCTGCTCGAGCCACCCGAGCACGCGCCGGGCGACCGCGCCGGTGGTGAACGGCTCGGCGCCCTCCGCGCCCAGGCGCTCGAGGGCGTCGGCGAGATCGGGCCAGCGGAAGACGTCGCCCGGGCCGAGCACCCGGCCGCGCGGCGCGAAGAGCGCCGCGGCCTCGGGGGTCGAGGTCAGGATGCCGGCGAGGATCTCGGCGACGTAGCCCTGGGAACGGTTGAGCGTCACCCCTTCGCGGGCGAGGGCCACGGGGCGTCGCACGAGCTCGTCGAGCCCGAACGATCCCCAGCGTCCCAGCGCCGCGTCGATGCCCGCGACCGTCCCCCAGGTTCCCACGGACGCCGGCCCGACGTTGAACGTCTGCGTCGCGTCGCCGAAGTCGACGTCGACGGGCAGCAGCGCAGCCCGCTCGGCCTGAGCGGACCGCCCGCGACCCGGCGCCGCGACGAAGAAGTCCAGCAGCGTCGGCTCGGGGTCGAAGCCCTCGACGAGCAGATACCCGCCTGCGCCCAGCCCGGTGAGCAGCGGCTCGGCCACGAACGACATGAGCATCGCGCCGACCGCCGCGTCGACGGCGTTGCCCCCCGCGCGCAGCACCTGCGCGCCCGCGGCCGCGGTGACCGGGTGCCCGGCGGCCACCATGCCGCCCGAACCCAATGCGGTCAGCGCCTGGGCACGAACTCGGGGACGTCGAGCTCGGTGACCCCGAGGCCGGACCTCCGCGGCGGCGCCGGGTCGCGGGCACTCTGGCGGCGCTGGACGCGCGGCTCGCCGGCCGGCTCCTCCAGCCGCGGGCGCGGCGGGCGGCCCGCGGGGCCTCCGAAGCCGGTGGCCACGACCGTGACCCAGACCTGGTCGTCGAGACGCTCGTCGACCATCGCCCCGAAGATGATGTTCGCGTCGGGATGCGCGGCCTCCGCGACGGCCTTGGCCGCCGCGTTGACCTCCCACAGCGACAAGTCCTGTCCCGAGGTGATCGACAGCAGGATCTTCCGGGCGCCGTCCATCGAGGTCTCCAGCAGCGGCGACTCGACCGCGTGGTGGGCGGCGTCGATCGCCCGCTCCTCTCCCGTGCCCATGCCGATCCCGAGCAGGGCGGGGCCGGCGTCGGACATGATCGTCCGCACGTCGGCGAAGTCGAGGTTGATCAGTCCGGGCAGCGTGACGAGGTCGGAGATCCCCTGAACGCCCTGGCGCAGGACGTCGTCGGCCACGCGGAACGCGTCGACCATCGAGGTCTTCTTGTCGAGCACGCTGAGCAGCCGGTTGTTCGGGACGACGATCAGCGTGTCGACCTCCTCGCCGAAGCCGGAGATGCCCTGCTCGGCCTGTGCCGCACGGCGGGTGCCCTCGAAGCCGAAGGGCTTCGTGATGATCCCGACGGTGAGCGCTCCGAGCTCACGGGCGATGCGGGCGACCACCGGCGCCGCCCCGGTGCCGGTGCCTCCGCCGGCCCCCGCGGCGATGAAGACCATGTCCGCGCCCTTGAGCAGCGCCTTGATCTTGTCGTACTCCTCCATCGCCGAGGCCCGCCCGAGTTCGGGGTTGGAGCCCGCGCCCAGCCCGCGCGTGATGCTCGGGCCGATGTGGAGCGTGACGTTCGCGGTGGACTGCTGCAGGGACTGGACGTCGGTGTTGATCGCGATGAACTCCACGCCCCCGACCTCGGCCTCGACCATGCGGTTGACGGCGTTGACGCCGGCGCCGCCGACACCCACGACCCGGATGACCGGCTGCCCCACCGGGCGCACCTCACCCCACGGCGACGGCGTCTCGTGGCGGGCGAACGGATCGGACTCGTAGGCGCGCTGCGGCGGGTTCACGGGTGCGCCGCGGGGCGCGACGACCGCGGGCGCCGGCGTCTGCGAGCCTTCTTCGGAGGAGAAGGCGCTGCGCAGCCGGTCGGTCGACGAGGGCACCGCCGGCTCGGGCTCGGCCGGAGGCTGCCGGCGCGCGCGACCCGGCGCGCGAGTGTCCCGTCCGCGCTCAAGACGCGTTCCGCAGCGCCTCGCCCCCGAGATCCGCGTCGAGGGCGTCGGCGGCGATCCAGCCGGACATCATCACCATGGGCATGCCGGGGCCGGGATGGGCCGCGCCGCCGGCGAGGTAGAGGCCGCGGACCTGGCGCGAGCGGTTGCCCGGCTTGAAGGCCCCCATAAAGCGGCCGTGCGAGGCGAGGCCGTAGATCGCCCCGTTCAGCACCCGGTAGCGGTCGTGGATGTCCTGGGGCGTGAGATGGCGCTCGACCACGATCCGGTCCTCTAGGTCGTGGAGGCCGGCGGTGCGCTTCAGCTTGTCGAGGATGACGCGGCGATAGGCCGGGAACATCGCCGACCAGTCGTGGTGCGGGCGGAGATAGGGCGTGTGGACGAGGACGTAGAGCGCCTCGCCGCCCTCCGGCGCGACGTCCGGGTCGGTGATCGCCGGCGCGGCGAGATAGGCCGTCGGGTCCGGGGCCGGCTCGCCCTTCTTGTAGATGAAGTCGAACTCCTCCTCCGGGTCGCGGGAGAAGACGAAGTCGTGGTGGGCGAGATGGGGGTAGCGCTTGCTGAGGCCGAGATAGAGCACGACGCCCGAGCAGGCGGGCTCGAAGTCGCGCTTGGCGAAGGGCTCGGCGTGCTCGCCCCGCACCAGCTCCCGGTAGGTGCGGATCGAGTCCATGTTGGAGACGACCGCATCGTAGCGATCGCGCCCGCCATCGGCGGTGACGACCCCGCGCACCGCCCCGCCCGCCATGTCGAGCCCCGT
>CADCVR010000020.1 GCA_902806205.1 uncultured Solirubrobacteraceae bacterium
GCGGGAGCGGCCACGGCGACCCGCGGGCGCTCTGCCTCCACGCGGCCGGGCTCCGGGCCCTCGGTCAGCGCGCCGACCCCGCCGACGCCGACCATCGCCGCCGAGGCGCAGACCGCCGCGCACTTGGCCGCCGAGGAGGCCCCGAGACCGAAGGCAAGTCCTCCCCCGGCCGCACCGCCGCCCGCTGCACCACCGCCGGTGAACAGCGCGAAGGCGAGGGCGGGGCCGGCGGGCACGAGGATCCGCAGGTCCTGGCGGCGCCGCCGGATCTGCCGGGCGAAGCCCGCGCACGGAGCACACCCCGCGAGGTGCGCCCGGACCCCGCGGCCGCGCAGCACGCGCCGATCGTCGTCGGAGATCGTCCGGCGGACGGCCGCGCACGCGGCGGCCCGCCCGCCGCCCATGTCCTGCAGCCCGGCGCGCGCGTCGCAGACGGCCTGCCGCGCCGCTCCCTCGGAGGTGCCCAGGGCGGCGGCGATCTCGTCGTAGGCCAGGCCGCTGAGCTCGCGCATCAGCAGGGCGCCCCGTTGGCGTTCGGGCAGGACACGGAGGTCGGCGACGAGCTCGTGGAGACGCTCGCGCACCGGGTCGTCGGCGGCGGCCTGCACCCCGACACGCTCGAGCACGTCGCCCACCGGGACGCTGTTCGCGTCGGCGGAGCGCGCACGCAGGAGCGTCATCGCCTCGTTGTGCGCGATCTTGAACAGCCAGGCCTTCACCACCACGGGCTGGGGCCCGGTCCCCCCGAGCGCGCGCAGCGCCGCGGCGAACGCGCTCTGCGCCGCGTCCTGCGCCGCGTCGGCGTCGAGCAGCAGCGAGCGGCAGTAGCGCAGCAGCGCCGGATGGTGACGCGAGAAGAGTGCTTCGAAGGCGGACCGGTCGCCGCGGGCGGCTGCGCGGGCCAGAACGTCGTCGTTGGCCAACCGCCACGCCCCTGGGGAGCGTCGACGGGGCAGCTGCGATTCGGCGAGGGCCATGCCGCCCGTATCGGCGGACTGACATCCGTCCATGAGCCCTTTCGATCCTCACGGAGCGCGACACCGGCGCCACCGAGCTGGGGCGACGGCGAGCCGGCCGAGGGCCTGCTCGAGCGCCGCGAGCAGCGCGGAGTCGAGCGCGTCGTGAACTCGGGCCGCGCGAGGCGCTGCACCTCGATCCCGGCGTCGACACGCTCGCACTCCAGGGGGATCATCGCCCGGGGCTTCTATACGATGGAGATGATGCTCCGCCTCCTGACCGCCCTGCCCGCCGTCCTGCTGACCCTTGCGCTGGTCGCCCCGATGGCCCTGGCCGGCCCGCACGACGGCGGCGAGGGCCTGATCGGCGAGACCGACGACCTGATGGTCACGAAGGCGGGCTTCCTGCTGATCGCGTTCTTCCCCGGCTTCATCCTCTTCATGAGCATCCTGCAGTGGCGGCTCGACAAGCGGAAGTACGCGCGCAAGGCTGCCGCGGAGGTGCGTTCGAAGGACGCGGCCGCCAAGGGCGGGTGGTAGGGGCTTGGGGTCGGCGCGGTGAGCGCCGACGCCTCTGACGCGTGGTCCCCGGAGCGGCCGGGAAGCGGGCGGCTGTCCCACGGCGTACGCGAAGCGCTGTTGAAGGCGATGCGCGAGGGCGGCTTTCCCGGCGGCAAGCTGCCGCCCGAGGAGCGCCTGGCCCGCGACATGGGCGTGAGCCGCGCGACGATCCGCGCCGCGCTGCAGAGCCTGGCCGAGGACGGGATCGTCTCCCGGCGCCGGCGCCACGGGACGGTCATCAACGAGCAGGTCCTGCGCGGCAGCGTGGCGCTCAACCGCTTCGCCTCGTTCCGGGACCTCGTCGAGCAGTCGGGCTTCGCCTGCACGGTGGAGCCGATCGGGCGGGACATCGCGGCGCCGGGCGCCGAGGTGGCCGCGCTGATCGGCCTGGAAACCGACGAGGAGTGCCTCCTGATCGAACGGCTGCTGCGCGCCGACGGCGAGCCGGTGGTGACGGTGGCCGACGCCGTCCCCGCGCCGCTGCTGCGCGGGGACCTCGAAGCGCTCAGCGACGAGGAGTCGACCTTCGCCTTCATCGCGCGCAACACGGACACGGCGGTCGACCACTCCGTGCTGGAGATCGTGCCGAGCGTGGCGACCGACGACCGGCCGCGGCACCTCGGCCTGCCCGGCGGCACGCCGTACGCCGAACTGCGCGAGGTGCTCTTCTCGCCGGGAGGCGACGCGGTGGCGTTCTCGCGCATCGCCGTCGACGTGCGGCGCATCCGGCTGACGCTCGCCCGCCGCGAGGCCTGACCGCCGGCTTCGACCGACTGCACAACCGCGTTGGGACACCCGTCCAAAGACGCGAGGCCGGCGTGCCGCAAAGGTCTGACCTATGTCCGACCCACCTGCCCCGGCGGCCGCCGGCCAACTCAAGCGGGAGTTCACCTTCCGCTCGACGTTCTCGCTGGCCTTCGCGTTCATCTCGCCGATCATCGGCCTCTACACGATCTTCGCCCTCGCCCTCGGGGCCGCGGGTCCCGCGTTCTGGCTCGGCTTCTCGATCGTCCTGGCCGGCCAGCTCCTCGTCGCCCTCGTCCTCGCCGAGCTCGCCTCGGTCTGGCCGCTCACGGGCGGCCTGTACAAGTGGACGCAGAAGCTCGCCGGCCCACGCGTCGGCTGGGCCGCGGGCTGGGCCTACGTGTGGACGCTCATCGTCCTGGTCACCGCGCAGTGCTACGCCGCCGCGCCGTTCCTCACGGGCCTGATCGGCATCGACGAACCGAGCAAGAGCCTGCTGCTGGTCCTGGCCGGCGTGATCCTCCTGCTGGCCACCGTGGTCAACGTCCTCGGGCCGCGCGCCCTCAAGGCCTTCGTGGCCGTCTCGATCACCGCCGAGCTGTTCGGCAGCGTCGTGATCGGGACCATCCTGCTGCTCTTCTTCCGCGAGCAGCCGTTCTCGGCGATCTTCGACGGACCCGGCGGAAACGGGGTGGCGCTCGCCCCGATGCTCGCGGCGGTCGCCCTGATCGGGTGGAGCTTCATCGGCTTCGAGAGCGCCGGCGACATCGCCGAGGAGGTCGAGGACCCGGGGCGCCAGGTGCCCAAGGCGCTCGTGCTGTCGCTGATCGTCGTGGCCGGCATCGTCATGTACGCCGCGCTCGGGCTGATCCTCGCCGTCCCCGATCTCGGCGCCGCCATCGCCGGCGACGTCGCCGACCCCATCGCCGCCACGGTCACCGCGCAGCTCGGATCCGGGCTGGCCAAGCCGCTGTTCGCGCTGGTGGTCCTGGCCTTCGTCGCCGGCATCGCCGCCGTGCAGGCCGCGGTCTCGCGGGTGCTGTTCGCCCTCGCCCGGGACCGCGAGCTGCCGGGCGCGGCGTGGCTCGGCGAGCTGTCCGGGCCCGACCGGCTGCCGCGCAACGCCATCGGCTCCAGCGCCGTCGCCGCCGCGGTCCTCCTGCTGATCGCCCTCTCGGACAACGCCTACGCGACGCTCATCTCGATGGCTACGGTCGGGTTCTACATCGCATTCGCGTTCCCGGTCTTCGCCTGCCTGCGCGCCCGCCTGACGGGCCGCTGGGAGCCCGGAAGCTGGACCGTCGGCCGCTGGGGCCTGGCCGTCAACCTCGTCGCGGCGGCCTGGCTGTCCTTCGAGATCGTCAACATCGCCTGGCCGCGCCTGCCCGGCACCCCCTGGTACGTCAACTACGGGGCGCTGGCCATGGTGGTCGTCGTCGGGCTCGGCGGCGTGGTGGTCAGGGCTCTGATGCAGGCCCGCGAGAGGGCCGTTCCCGCTCCGGCTCCCGCCGTCGAACGGGCCGCGTCGTGAGCGAGCTCTTGGCCCTCCCGCGCGTCCTGCCGGGCGCGGCCACCTGGTCTGGCGTCCTGCGCCGCGGGACCGCCCTCGAGCTGGAGGACCTCGAGGGCGGCGCGAACGTCGCGCTGCTGCTGCTCGACGCCCACCGGCCGACCGAGCGCCTCAACGTGCCGGACTCCCTGAAGGCCCAGCACGTCGCGCGGATCACTTCCGGGGTGGCGCTGTACTCGGACATGGGACGCGTCATGGCGTCGGTGATCGAGGACACCTGCGGGTGGCACGACCCGCTCGCCGGCCACGGGCGGCTCGAGGAGCTCGAAGAGCGGTTCGGCCCGTCGACCTACGCAGCAGAGCGCAACGCCGCCCGGCGCGGCGCCCGCGAGGAGCTCGTGCTCGAGCTGGCCAAGCACGGGCTGGGCGCCCGGGACCTGGCCGCCACGGTCAACCTCTTCAGCAAGGTCACCGTCGACGCGGCCGGGCGGCTGGCGTTCTGCCCCGGCAGCTCGCCCGCCGGCGCGCGCGTCGTGATGCGTGCCGACGCCGATCTGCTCGTGCTGCTCAACACGGCACCCCACCCGCTGGATCCCGCGCTGAGCTGGCGCCCGAAGCCGGTGGCGCGATCGGTGCGGGAGGTCGGCGTCGCCGCGCCCGACGACCCGGTGCGCACCGCCTGCCCCGAGAACGAGCGTGGCTTCGCCGCCACCGACGCCTGGACGGAGCGCTGATGAGCACGATCGAACTGACCGCGAGCCCGTTGGATCCCGCCGACGCGATCATCGACGACGTCGTGCAGGCCGGCGACGGCTGGACGGGCGTCGTGCGTGCCGGCCAGGCGCTCCGGATCGTCGACCTGCACGGCAACCAGGCCGTCGACACGCTGCTCTACGACGCGCACGATCAGGCCGAGCGCTACAGCGCCCAGGACACCATCCGGGCGCAGCAGGGGATCTACCTGACGACGGGCTCGCGGCTGCTGACGGGCTCGGGGAGGGAGCTCGCGACGATCGTCGCCGACACGTGCGGGCGCCACGACACGCTCGGCGGCGCCTGCTCCCAGGAGAGCAACGCCGTCCGCTACGGGGAGCACACCCGGCACATGCACGCCTGCCGCCAGACGTTCCTCAGCGCGGCGCTGGCCTACGGGCACGGGCTGGAGAAGCGCGACCTCACGCACAACATCAACTTCTTCATGAACGTGCCGGTGACGCCGGAGGGCGGCCTGCGGTTCGAGGACGGCGTATCGGCGCCGGGCAAGTACGTCGAGCTGCTCGCCCACGTCGACACGCTGGTGCTGATCTCGAACTGCCCGCAGCTCAACAACCCCTGCAACGCCTACGACCCGACGCCCGTCCGGCTGCTGGTCTGGGACGCGGAAGCCGCCTGAGATGCTCGAGGTGCTGGCCGCCGGGCCGATGACCACCGTCCAGGAGTACCCGGGCCGCCGGGGGCTCTGGCCGGTCGGCGTCCCGCCGTCGGGCCCGATGGACAGCCTCTCCTTCCGCCTGGCCAACCGCATGGCCGGCAACCCCTCGGGGACCGCGGCGCTCGAGGTCACCGTCGGCGGGCTGCGGGCGCGGTTCACCGAGCCGGCGACCATCGCGCTCGGGGGCGCCGACCTCGATGCGCGCCTGGACGGCACGACCATCCCGCGCTGGGCGCCCGTGCCGGTCGCGGCGGGCGCCGAGCTCGTCCTGGGCTGGGCGCGCGGCGCCGGTCTCCGCGGCTACGTCGCGATCTCGGGCGGGTTGCTCGTCCCCGACGTCCTGGGCAGCCGGGCGACGTTCCCGCTCGGCCACTTCGGCGGGTACGAGGGCCGGGCCCTGGCGCCGGGCGACCGGCTGGCCTACGCCCCGGGCGTCCGCGGCCCGCGCCGCGCGCTCAACGTGCCGGTGCGCCCTGTTCTGCGCCACGACTGGCAGCTCCGCGTCCGGCGCGGTCCCCACGACGACCTCGAGTTCTTCACCGAGACCGACCTCGAGGCGCTCTTCGGCCAGGTCTGGACGATCGGCGCCCAGTCCGACCGAACCGGCGTGCGCCTCGAGGGGCGGACCCCCACGTGGGCGCGCCTCGACGGCGACGACGCCGGCCTGCACCCCTCCAACCTCCACGACAACGCCTACGTCGTGGGTTCGCTGATCTTCACGGGCGACGCCCCGGTGCTCCTCGGCCCCGACGGCCCGAGCCTCGGCGGCTTCGTCTCCCCCTGCGTCGTCGTCCGTGCGGACCTCTGGAAGATGGGCCAGCTGCGGGCGGGCGATCGCGTGCGGCTCGTGGCCGTCGACGCCGGCGAGGCCGCCGCGCTCGACGAACGCCAGGAGCGCTGGCTCGAGCCCCGCGCGCGGCCGTGGCGGCGACCGCGGCCCGTCGAGTCGTCGGTCGTCCCCGCTCGCGGGGTCAACGCGACAACCCGACACGGCGGTGGCGTGCTGGTCCGTCCGTGCGGCGACGCCGCGCTGCTGGTCGAGTTCGGGCCCAACACGCTCGACCTCGAGCTGCGCCTGCGCGCCCACGCGCTGCAGCTGCGCCTCGAGGACGCGGCGCTGACCGGCGTCGGCGACCTCACGGCGGGGATCCGGTCGCTGCAGGTCCAGTTCGACCCGTGCGAGGTCGCGGTCGAAGACCTCGTCGCACGGGTCGAGGCGCTGGCGACCGACCTCGGCGACGTCACCGGCCTCGAGGTCCCGGGACGGATCGTGCACCTGCCCCTGTCCTGGGACGACCCCTCCGCGCGCGAGGCGATGGAGCGCTACATGCGCCTGGTCCGCCCCGACGCGCCGTGGTGCCCGGACAACATCGAGTTCATCCGCCGCGTCAACGGACTGAACGACCGCGACGAGGTTCGCGAGATCGTCTTCGACGCGAGCTACCTCGTGCTGGGGCTGGGAGACGTCTACCTCGGCGCGCCGGTCGCCGTGCCGCTGGATCCGCGCCACCGGCTCGTGACCACGAAGTACAACCCGGCCCGCACGTGGACTCCCGAGAACGCGGTCGGGATCGGCGGGGCGTACATGTGCGTCTACGGCATGGAGGGCCCCGGCGGCTACCAGCTCGTCGGTCGCACGACCCAGGTCTGGAACCCTGGGAAGATCGCCGCCGGACGGCCGTGGCTGCTGCGGCCGTTCGACCGGCTGCGCTTCCACCCGGTCAGCACCGAGGAGCTCGATCGCCAGCGCGCGGCGCTGCTGGCCGGGGAGCTCGAGCTCCAGACGGAGGAGTGCCCCTTCCAGCTGGCCGGTCACGCGGGCTTCGTCGGCGAGCACGCCGGGTCCATCGGGACGTTTCGCCGTCGCCAGCAGGCGGCGTTCGCCGTCGAGCGCGACGCCTGGCGGGCGGCGGCGGCGTGAACGGCGTCGTCGCCCTCGCCGCCGCGCACCGCCGCGGCGAGCGCGACGTCACGGAAACCGTCGAGGCGCTGATCGTCGCGCTCGACGCGCCGGGCGACCCGGCGACCTGGATCTCGCGCGTGCCCGCCGACGCGCTGCGCGCCCGCGCGGCCGAGCTGGCCCGCGGCCCGCAGGACCTTCCGCTGCTCGGCGTGCCGTTCGCCGTCAAGGACAACATCGACGCGCACGGCCTCCCGACGACCGCGGGCTGCCCGAGCTTCGCCTACGCGCCCGCGCGCTCGGCCCACGTCGTCGCGCGGCTGACGGACGCCGGCGCGATCCTCGCCGGCAAGACGAACCTCGATCAGTTCGCCACCGGACTGGTCGGCACGCGCTCGCCCTACGGCGCCTGCGCGAGCGTCGCGGGCGCCACCCACGTCTCGGGTGGCTCGAGCTCGGGCTCGGCCGTGGCGGTCGCCCGCGGCCTCGTCGCGTTCGCGCTCGGGACCGACACCGCCGGCTCCGGGCGCGTCCCGGCGGCCTTCAACGGGATCGTCGGGCTGAAGCCGACCCTCGGGCGCCTGAGCACCGGCGGTGTGGTCCCGGCCTGCCGGACGCTCGACTGCGTCTCGATCTTCGCGCGCGACGCCGCCGACGCCGCCGCCGTGCTCGCGGTGGCCGAGGGCTTCGACGCCGGCGACCCGTTCTCGCGCCGCCCGCAGGCCGGGCCGGCGGGGCGTCCGGCCGTCCTGGGCGTCCCCCGCGCCGCCGACCTCACCGCACTCGGGGAGGGGCCGGTGCGCCGCGCGTGGGAGGCCGCGCTCACCCGCGCGGCCGGCGTCGCGCAGCTCGCGGGGATCGACCTCTCG
Source organism: uncultured Solirubrobacteraceae bacterium (assembly GCA_902806205.1). Taxonomy (GTDB): domain Bacteria; phylum Actinomycetota; class Thermoleophilia; order Solirubrobacterales; family Solirubrobacteraceae; genus Paraconexibacter. The sequence goes on from CADCVR010000020.1 coordinate 7,973, forward strand.
CCGTTCATGGCCGCCGCGCAACTGCTCTACACCGGCCCCTGGGTCGCCGAGCGATACGCCGCGGTCGGCGCCTTCCTCGAGCAGGGAAGCCCCGACCTCGACCCCACGGTGCGCCGGATCGTGCTCGGCGGGGCCGCGCCCTCGGCCGCCGACGCCTTCCGCGGGGCCTACCGGCTCGCCGAGCTGCGCCGCCTCACCGACGCCGTCTGGACCAGGGTCGACGCCCTGCTCGTCCCGACGGCACCGCGCCATCCCACCCATACCGAGGTGGCCGCCGACCCGGTCGGCGTCAACGCCCAGCTCGGGATCTGGACGAACTTCGTCAACCTCCTCGACCTGGCCGCCGTCGCCGTCCCGGCCGCCCCTCGCGACGACGGCCTGCCGTTCGGCGTGAGCCTCGTCGCGCCGGCCTGGGCGGACGCCGCCCTGCTGCGCCTGGCCGGGGCGTGGGAACGCAGCGACGGGCCCACCGTCGACGTCGCCGTCGTCGGCGCCCACCTCTCCGGGATGCCCCGCAACCACGAGCTCGTCGGCCTCGGCGCCCGGCTCGTCCGGGCCACGCGAACGGCGCCGGCCTACCGGCTCTTCGACCTCGGGGACGGGACCGGCCGCCCCGGCCTGCTCCGCGACCGCGCCGCGGGAGCGCCCATCGAGCTGGAGGTCTGGCGGCTCGGCGTCGCGGCCTTCGGCCGCCTCGTCGACGCGGTCGCCGCGCCGCTGGCGATCGGCAGCGTCGAGCTGCGAGACGGGACGACGGTCAAGGGCTTCCTGTGCGAAGCGCACGCGGTGGCCGGAGCCGAGGAGGTGACCGTGAGCGGCGGCTGGCGGGCGCACCTCTCCGCCGCCTGCTCATGAGCCGCCCGGCGCTGCTGGTCATCGACCCGCAGATCGACTTCCTCGGACTGGTCGAGGCGGGCGGCCCGCACGGCTGCGACGCCGCCGCGGCGCTCGCGGGGATGGAACGGCTCGTCGCCGCGGCGCGCTCCGGGGGCGCACCCGTCGTCGTCACCCAGGAGCTGCACCGGCCGGGCCGGGTGGATTTCGGTCGCGAGCTCGACGGCGACGAGCCGGTGCACTGCGTCGAGGGGACGCCGGGAGCCGAGCTGGTTGCGGCGCTGCGGCCGCGACCGTCCGAGCACCTGGTGCGCAAGCGCCGCTACAGCGCGTTCTTCGCCACCGACCTCGGGCTGCTGCTGCGCGGTCTGGAAGTCGACACCGTGGTGGCCTGCGGCCTGCTCAGCGACGTGTGCGTCCACTACACCTGCGTCGACGCCCACCAGCTCGATCTTCGGGTGCACGTCGTCCCGGAGGCGTGCGCCGGGTCGAGCCCAGCGGCCGCGCTGGCCTCCTTCGCGGCCGTCGAATACCTGCAGCGGGGCGCGGTCCTGCCCTTGGACGGCGCCTCGCGCCTGCTGCGGTCAGCGGGGGCCGAGCGACCGTGCGGGAGGTAGTGCTGCCCGGAGCCGGCGAGCCCCGATGCAGGAGAGAACCGCATGACGTACTTCGTGACCGGCGCGACCGGCTTCATCGGCCGCCACCTCCTCGAGGCGCTGCCGGCGCGCGACGGCGCGACCCCCGCGATCCACGCCCTCGACCGCGAGGACTCCGGGAGCGCCCGGACGACCTGATCGCGGGCTCGGGAGCTGTCGCACCCCGGCGCCGTCGAGCGCGTCAAGAAGGTCGTCGGTCGAGGTCGAGGTCCGCTGCCTTGTCGCCTTCTCGCTGTGGAGCGGCAACCACTTCCTCGCCGCCGGCCACGGCGCGCGCAGCCGCGCAGACGTGCTGGAGCTGCCCTCAGGCGGCTCGCGGCCTAACGGCCGTGACGGCGCGTTGCATCGGCTCCGGGAGGCTCCGGCGAAGCCGGCCCGCGGCCGCGCGTGGACTCCGTCGACCTGCGCAACGAGGTGGAGACGATCGCGATCAGGCTCACCACCGCGGTGGCGACGAGGTCCGGCAGCGGCTGCACGCCGGAGCCGCCCGCCCACACGCGGCGGACCCTCCCGGGCGGCTGGGTCTCCGGGCGGACATCGAGCAGCGGCATCGCCATCAGCATCGAGGCCAGCGTGAGCGGCATGAAGAGGACAACCAGGGACCACCAGAACGGGGCGAACGCGCTGTCTTCGCCCGCTCCCAGCAAGAGCAGGACGAGCGTGAGCGCCGGGGCGACGATCGCCAGCGCGAGCAGCGGACGGTGCTCGGATCCTCCCTCCTCCGCCCGGGCGAGCAGCACGAGAAGGACGAGCCCGGTCGCGCCGAGGCAGCCGACTATCCGGATCAGCAGCACTATCTCCTCGGCCCCGCCGACCCCGAAGGCCAGCGACACGCCGACGAACACCACCCCGAGGTAGCGCAGCGCGATCACGGCGTCGTCGGCGCCGAGGGCCTCCCGCAAGCGGCGCGAGCTCACCGGCACCGGCTCCGGGCGCCCGGGCGGACGTGCGAGCGGAGGATGCGGCGCAGGATAATCCGGGGCGCGCGGACGGATCTGGTCGGGTTGTGGTGACGTTGAGCCGGCAAGCGGCAGATAGGCTTGCCGCGGTCGGAGACCAGCCAAGGGAAAGACACAAAGCATGACGTACTTCGTGACCGGCGCGACCGGCTTCATCGGCCGCCACCTCGTCGAGGAGCTGCTCGAGAGGCAGGGCGACGTGCACGTCCTCGTCCGCGACGGGTCGCAGGCGCGGCTGGACGAGCTCGTCGCGGGCTGGGAGCTGTCCCACGCGGGCGCCGCCGACCGGATCAAGCGGGTCGTCGGCGACCTGCAGCTCGACCAGCTCGGAGTCGATCCGGGCTGGGTCGACGCGCACGGGGGCCAGGTCGACCACTTCTTCCACCTCGCCGCGATCTACGACATGACCGCGGGCGACGAGGTCAACGAGCGGATGAACGTCACGGGCACCCGCCACGCCGTCGCCCTGGCCAACGCGCTCGGTGCCGGCTGCCTGCACCACGTGTCGTCCATCGCGGTCGCCGGCGACTACAAGGGCCTCTTCCGCGAGGACATGTTCGCCGAGGGGCAGAAGCTCCCCTCGGCCTACCACCGCACGAAGTACGAGTCCGAGGCGCTCGTCCGCAGCGACGCCGACGTGCCGTGGCGCGTCTACCGCCCCGCCGTCGTCGTCGGCCACTCCGAGACGGGCGCGATGGACAAGACCGACGGCCCCTACTACTTCTTCAAGGCGATCCAGAAGCTGCGCGACGCGCTGCCGCAGTGGGTCCCGCTGATCGGCCCCGAGCTGGGCTGGACGAACATCGTCCCCGTCGACTACGTCGCCCGCGCGCTGGACCACATCGCCCATCAGCCCGGCCTCGACGGCGAGGCCTTCCACCTCGCCCACCCGAAGGGCATGCGCTCCGGGGAGGTGCTCAACGCCTTCGCCGCCGCGGCGCACGCGCCGCGGATGGCGCTGCGCATCGACAAGAAGCTCACCGACGCGCTGCCCAAGGGCGCGCTCTCCATGCTGCTGCGCCTTCCGCAGCTCAAGGGCGTACGCGACTCCGTGCTCGGCGAGATCGGTATCCCCGGCGAGATCATCGAGCACGTCGGCTTCCCGACGAGGTTCGACACGCGCGACACCGAGCGCGCGCTGCACGGCACGGACATCCGGGTGCCCGAGCTCGACGAGTACGCCGAAGCCCTGTGGGACTACTGGGAGCGCAACCTCGATCCCGACCTCTTCAAGGACCGCTCCTTCGGCGCGGCGATCAACGGCAGGACCGTCGTCATCACGGGGGCGTCCTCGGGCATCGGCCGGGCCGCCGCGATGAAGATCGCAGCGGCGGGCGGCATCCCGATCCTCGTCGCCCGCGGCATGGAGAAGCTCGAGGCCGTCAAGGCGGAGATCGAGGCGGCCGGCGGCACCGCCTACGTCTACTCCTGCGACCTGTCGAGCACGGAGGCCATCGGCGAGCTCTGCGCCACGCTGCTCGACGAGCACGCGGCGATCGACATGCTCGTCAACAACGCCGGGCGCTCCATCCGGCGTTCGATGACGCTCTCCCACGACCGCTTCCACGACTACGAGCGCACGATGCAGCTCAACTACTTCGGCACGATCAAGCTGATCATGGGCCTGGTCGAACACATGAAGGAGCGCGGCTCCGGCCACATCGTGAACGTCTCCTCCATCGGCGTGCAGACGTCGCCGCCGCGCTTCAGCGCCTATGTCGCCTCGAAGGCCGCGCTGGACGCGTGGACGCGGTGCGTCTCCTCCGAGGTGATCGGCCGCGGCGTGACGTTCACCACGATCCACATGCCGCTGGTCAAGACGCCGATGATCGCCCCGACGAAGATCTACGACGCGTTCCCGACGCTCTCTCCCGACGAGGCGGGCGACATCGTCTGCGAGGCGCTGCGGGCCAAGCCCAAGGAGATCAACACGCGGCTCGGGACCTTCGGGGCGGTCGCCTACTCGCTCATGCCGAAGGCCGTCGACCAGATCCTGCACCTGGCCTACAAGGTGTTCCCGGACTCCGCGGCGGCCAAGGGGCAGAAGGACCCCGACGAGAAGGCCTCGATGGAGCAGCTCGCGATGGCCAACCTCATGAAGGGCGTCCACTGGTAGGGATGCTGCGTACCGCCGCGGCCCTCGGGGCATCGCTCCTCCTGACGGGCTGCGGCGGCGAGGACGGGCCGACCCGGGAGGCATTCGCGCGCGAGGCCGACGCGGTCTGCCGGCCCGCCCTCGCGCAGCTGCGGGCGGTGAAGAAGCGCATCGACGCCGCCGCCGCGGGCGCCGATCCCGATGTCGTCTTCGCCCGGTCGGCCGCACTGCTCCGGGAGGGCGCGGCGATCTCGCGAGCGACCCTCGACCGCATCGAGGCGCTCGAGGAGCCCTCCGCGATGCGCGACGCCGTCGGCGCTTGGGTGGCGGCCAACCGACGCCAGGCGGCGCTCACCGATGAGCTCGCCGCGGCCTTCGACGCCCAGGACGAGACGCGGATCGCGCAGCTCTCCGGAAGGGTCGACGAGCTCGAGGACACCAACAACGCCACGGCGCGGGGCTTCGGGATGCGCAGCTGCGCCGAGCGCGTGGACGCGTCACCGCAAGGCTGAGTGCTCAGCGGCCTCAGGGGGTCGGCCCATGGGCTCTTCGAGTTGCTTTCTACTCGTCGGCTCGGACCTCGGCCGCCCGCGCCGCGTGGCGGGCCATGAGCTCGCGTTGCGCCGAGCGCGGCGCTTCGCCTGCCGGGCTGCGGCGCGTCCACGAGCCGTCCCGGTGCAGCTCCCACGCCGTCTCGTCGTCGGCGAGGAGTCGGTCCAGCGCGTCGAGCAGGTCGTCGCGCAGCGCCGCGTCCTCCACGGGCGTGACGAGCTCCACGCGGGTGTCGAGGTTGCGCGGCATGAGATCGGCCGAGCCGATGAACACGCGCTGCTCGTCCCCGCGGTCGAAGGCGAAGATCCGCGAGTGCTCGAGGAAGCGGCCGACCACCGAGACGATGCGGATGTTCTCGCTGACCCCAGGGACCCCCGGCACCAGGCAGCAGATCCCGCGGAGGTTGAGCTCCACGGGCACGCCGGCCTGCGAGGCGCGGTAGAGCGCACGGATGCAGCGCTGGTCGACCAGCGCGTTCATCTTCATCCGGATGCGGGCGGGCTCTCCGCGCTCGGCCGCCCTGACCGTCTCCTCGATCTCCCGGATGACCCCCTCGCGCAGGCGCGCCGGCGCGACGAGCACCTTGCGGTACCCCTCGGGCCGCGCGAAGCCCGTCAGGAAGTTGAACATGTCCGCGACGTCGGCGCCGATCTGCTCATCGCAGGTGAAGAGCCCGAAGTCGGTGTACAGCCGGGCCGTCTTGGCGTGGTAGTTGCCCGTCCCGACGTGGACGTAATGGCGCACCCCGTCACCCTCGCGGCGGATGACCAGGACGCACTTGGTGTGCGTCTTGAGTGCCGGGTGGCCGTAGACGACGTGGACACCCGACTCCTCCAGCACCCGGGCCCAGCCGATGTTCGCCCGCTCGTCGAAGCGCGCCTTGAGCTCCACGAGACACACGGCCTGCTTGCCGCGCTCGGTCGCACGGATGAGCGCCGGGACCAGCGGCGAGTCGTCGCCCGTCCGGTACACGGTCATCTTGACCGCCAGCACGTCCGGGTCCGAGACCGCCTGCTCGACGAAGCGCTCGACGGAGCTCTTGAAGGAGTCGTAGGGGTGGTGGACGAGGATGTCCCCGCGGCGCATCTCGCCGAGGACGTCCGGTCCGTCCTCACCCTGGAGCCGCGGCTGGGTGACCGGTGACCATGGCGGGTCGCGCAGCTCCCCGAAGCCCGGCAGCTTGACGACCTGCCAGAGGTCGTTGAGGTCGAGCATCCCGTCGACGGCGTAGAGCTGACGCGGCTCGAGCTCGAGCGCCTGGGTCAGCGCGTCGCGCAGCGCGCCCGGCATGGCCGAGTTGACCTCGACGCGCACGACCTCTCCGAAACGCCGTCGCCGCAGCTCGGCCTCGACGGCCTGCAGGAGGTCGTCGGCTTCGTCGGAGACCTCGAAGTCCGCGTCGCGCGTCACGCGAAAGACGCCGGTGTCGAGGATCTCCATGCCCGGGAAGAGGGCGTCGAGGTTCGCCGCGATGATCTCCTCGAGCGGCACGAGCGTGACCGTTCCCGGCTCCCCGTCGACCTCGACGAAGCGCGGAAGCATCTCCTTGGGGACCTTCACCCGTGCGAACGTCGTCGCGCCGCCGGCCGGGTCGCGGACGAGCACCGCGAGGGAGAGCGAGAGGTTGGAGATGTACGGGAACGGGCGCCCGACCCCGACCGCCAGCGGGGTCAGGACGGGGAAGATCTGGCGCCGGTAGCGCTCGACGAGCTCCGCGCGCTGCTCCGGGGCGGCCTGCGCCCAGGAGATGATCCTTACCCCGTGCTCGGCCAGGGCGGGGCGCAGCTCGCCGTCGACGAGGCGGCTCTGACGCGCGGAGAGCGCGACCACCCGGTCCTGGATCTCGTCGAGCACCTCGGCGGGGGCGCGGCCGTCGGCGCCGCGCTTCTGCACGCCGGCCTCGACCTGGTCGTGGACTCCCGCGACCCGGATCATGAAGAACTCGTCGAGGTTCGACGTGAAGATCGCCGCGAACTTGGTGCGCTCCAGGAGCGGCTGCGCGGGATCTTCGGCGAGCTCGAGCACGCGCTGGTTGAACGCGAGCCAGCTCAGCTCCCGGTTCTCGTAGAGCGCCGGGTCCTTGAGATCCTGCGGGACCGCCGCGGGCACCGGCGGGGTCCCGACGGCGCTGATGGGCTCCTGGGTCGGCTGCCCGGTCATGGCGTCGACAGCGCCGACCGTAGGCCGGGCTCCCCGGCGCGGCCGTTGCCGTCGGCTGAAGGCTCCGGCCCGCCCGGTCGCTCGGCGGCCGCGTACTCCAGGCGGGCGCGGAACCCCTCGCGCTGCAGGGCCTCCCAGAAGACGAGGAAGCGATCGAAGAGCAGCTCACGGCGTGCCCGGTAGTACGTCGCCAGGGCTGCCAGCCCGCGGTAGGCCTGCGCGTTCGGGCCGCCGCTGGCGAGCTTCGGCTCCAGGTCCTTCGCCGCGCCCGCCTTCGTGCGTGCGGTCTCCACGTCCTCCGCCCGGGCGCGCCCGGTGAGCGCGAGCACCCGCGGCAGCGTCACGTCGCAGTCGTGGATCTCACCGAGCAGGTCCTGCAGCTCCTTGGTCCGCTTGGAGGCGGTGGCCGCGTAGGGCCCGAAGCTCTCCTCGGCGATCTCGAGGATGTAGCGCAGGCGCTTGGCCGCGATGCGCATGTCGTGCAGGTGGGCGACCTCATCGGGTTCGCCGGCGCGGGGCATGAATGCGAAGAGCTCAGCGGTCCGCACGCGCACGATCCGCTCGAGCTGATCGCCAAGCGGTCCGTCGGGATCCAGTGCCTTGACCTTGCGCGCCTTCACGCGGGGTCCTCGAGGAGCCCGAGCAGCCGCGCGTGCAGGTCGGACCGCTCGGTCTCCGCCAGCGCGACGGCGAGCAGCTCGTTGCCCTGCGCCTGCTCCGCGCGCACCTCGTCGGCGAGCAGGTCGATGCCCGCCAGGTCGGTGCGAGGCATCGCGGCGGCCAGGGCGGAGAGGGCGTCGAGCTGCACGTCGGGGTCGCGTCGCGCCCCGAGCGCGTCCGCGAGCGCCTTCACGTCGCGGAGCACCGGCCGGTAGGCGTCCGCGTCGAAGCACGGCCGGTAGATCTCGAGCACGGCGCGCAGCCGCCGGGTGGCGACGCGCATGGCGTGGACGCGCTCGATGTCCTCCGTGTCGAGCACGCCCTCCCGCGCGTCGAAGAGCTCTTCGGCGCGGACGCGGACGGTTGCCGCGGCGGCCTCCCGGTAGGACAGCTGCGCGTGGAGCCCGGGAACCTCTCTCGCCTTCGCCATCGCGCCATCCTACCCGTCGCCGTCGGCCCAGATCGCGAGGATCACGCCCTCGCGCAGGCCGCCGGAGGCGACGCGCAGCGGCACCCCGAGCGCCCGCGCCGCCTCGCCCAGCACGACGATCCCGGCCGGAAGCATCCGCACCCGGTCCGGGTGCAGGCCGAGCCCCTCCGCCACGGCGTCGGCCGGCCCGGAGCAGAGCGCCTCGAGGGCTTGCCCGAGCGACGCCGGGTGCAGCCGGCCGCCCGTGAGGCGCCCGAGCGACGTCGCACTGCCCCCGACGGCGAAGGCCGCGCGCGGCGAAGGCGCGTCCAGGCCGGCGAGCGTCCGCGCGGCCTCGCCGCGCAGTGCGGTGAGCTCCGCCGCGCTCGGGCAGTCCCCGCGGACGTGGCGCTCGGTCAGCACGCCGGAGCCGATCGGGAACGAGCGCACCCAGCTCACCCCCTCGGCCCGCGTGCCGCAGACCAGCTCGGTCGAGCCGCCGCCCACGTCGACGACCCCGACGCACTCGCCCGGAGGGGGCGAGGCGGCGGCGCTCAGCGTCCCGATCGCGCCGGCGAACGCGAGGCGCGCCTCCTCTTCGGCGCCGATGATCTCGACCCGCACGCCGGCCCGCCGCTGCACCGCGGCGCAGAGCTCGAGCTGATTCGGTGCGTCGCGGACGGCGGCGGTCGCGACGGCTCGCAGCCTGCGCGCCCCGGCTGCCCGGGCCTGGGCCGCCTGCGCCGCCACCACTCTCGCGACGGCCGCGATGCGCGACGGGTGGATGCCGCCGTCGGGCGCCCGGCCCGCGCCGAGCCGCGTGAACACCCGGTCGGCCGTGACGTCGCACAGCACCACGCCGTCGGCGCCGCGCTCGGCGACGAGCAGGCGCGTGGTGTTCGATCCGATGTCGATGCAGGCGCATCGCATCAGTCGGAGCTTGCCATGATGAGACGTCGTGAGCAGCCCTGCGATCGAGGTGTGCGACCTGCACAAGTCCTACGGGACCCACGACGCCGTCCGCGGCATCGACTTCTCGGTCGCCCGCGGGGAGGTCTTCGGCCTGCTGGGACCCAACGGCGCCGGCAAGACCACCACCGTCGAGATCCTCGAGGGCTACCGCGAACGCACCCGCGGCGAGGTCTCCGTCCTGGGCTTCGACCCGGGGGAGCGCCCGGCTGAGCTGCGCGTCCGGGTCGGGATCGTGCTGCAGGCCGGCGGGATGTACCGCTTTATCACCGTGCGCGAGGCCGTCGCCCACTGGGCGCGGCTGTACCCGCACCCGCGCGACGTCGAGGAGGTCATCGCCGTCGCCGGCCTCCAGGACAAGGCCGAGACGCGGGTGCGGACGCTCAGCGGCGGCCAGGCGCGGCGCCTGGACCTCGCGCTCGCGCTCGTCGGCGACCCCGAGCTGATCTTCCTCGACGAGCCCACCACGGGCTTCGACCCGGCGGCGCGCCGCGCGGCCTGGGAGACGATCCGCTCGCTGCGCGACCTGGGCAAGACCGTCCTGCTGACCACCCACTACCTCGACGAGGCGCAGGAGCTGTGCGACCGCGTCGCGATCATCAAGGCGGGACGGATCCTCGCCATCGGCCGCCCGCAGGAGCTCGGGGTGGGCGCGGCCACGCGGGTCCGGGTGAGCTGGCGCGACGAGGAGGGCAGGCTGCAAGAGCGGGAGGTGGAGGATCCGACGGCGCTCGTCCACGAGCTCACCTCGGCGGCCGTGGCGCGCGGCGCGAGCGTCACCGAGCTCACCGTGGTGCGGCCCTCGCTCGAGGACGTCTACCTCGAGCTGACCGCGGACGCCGCGGCCTCGGTCACCGCCGACCCGGTACCCGCCCGTGCCTAGCACGGCCGTCCTGGCCTGGCACCAGTACCGCCTCGAGCGCCGCATGTTCTGGCGCAACCCTTCCGCGGCGTTCTTCAACTTCGTCCTGCCGCTGCTGTTCTTGTTTCTCATCGGGGCGATCGTGTCGGGCGACCAGGATCAGCTCGACGTCATCGTGCCGGGCATCGCGGGGATGAGCGTGCTCTCCACGACGTTCAGCGCGCTGGCGATGAACCTCACGTTCCTGCGCGAGCAGGGCGTCCTGAAGCGCATGCGCGGCACGCCGCTGCCGTCGGGCGCCTACCTCAGCGCGCTGGCGGCCAACGCGGTGACCAACGCGGCGATCCAGGTGGTCATCGTCGTCGTCGCCGGCCGCGTCTTCTTCGGCACGGGGTGGCCCGAGGACTACCTCGAGCTGGTCGTCTTCGTCGCCGCCGGGGTTGCGTGCCTGGCCGCGCTCGGGGTGGCCTACTCGCATCTGATCCCGAACTTCGATTCCGCGCCGGCGTTCGTCAACGTCGTCTTCCTGCCGGTGATCTTCGTGTCCGGGGTCTTCTTCGACGCGGAGAACGCCCCCGCCTTCCTGCGCGACATCGGCCGCGCGCTGCCGCTCACCCACGTCATCGACGGGCTGAGCGGGGCGCTGGTCACGGGCGCCTCGCTGGCCGACAACGCCGGCTCGCTCGGGGTGATCGCGCTGTGGGGGATCGGCGGCGCGGTGCTGGCCGTGCGCGGCTTCTCCTGGGAGGCGCGGCGGGGGTAGCCCAGTACCGCAACCGATGACATTGCCGACACACGCGTTCTGGATCGGTGGGGCTCCGGGCGCGGGCAAGACGACGGTCGCAACCCGAATCGCGCGCCGCCACGGTCTTCGCTGGTATGGCGCCGACACGAAGACCTGGACGCACCGTGACCGCGCGCTCGCCGAGGGGTCCGCGGCGGCGCTGCGCTGGGAGACGATGACACCCGCCCAGCGATGGGAGGGGCTTGCCTCCGACGAGCTGCTCGAGCTGTCGCTTCACACCGAGCGTGGACCGATGGTGATCGACGACCTGCGGCGGCTTCCGACATCCCCGCTCGTCATCGCCGAAGGCTCGCCGCTGTCGCCGGCCGGCGTCTGCCTTGGTGTCGCCGAGCGCTCCCGCGCGGTGTGGCTCCTTCCCCACGCCAGAATTTCAGCGTGCGCGGCTCGAGGAGCGCGAAGTGCCGCGTGGGCCGCGCGCGCTGTATCTGCTCATCGCGGCGCAGATACACCGCGAAGCGACGAAGCACGCTGTGCCGATCCTCACGGTGGATGGCTCACGAGACGTCGACGAGACCGTCGCGGCCGTCGAGAGCCTGTTCGCCGAAGCGCTGGTCGAGGGACCTCGCGCCGAGACACTCGCTGAGCGACGCGCGCTGCTTCGCGAGGCGAACAGGGCGATCGTCTCGCAGGTCCGGGAGGGCCGCTCCCGCCCGTGGGCAGATGGGGGGGCCGACGTAACCATCCGCGAGTTTCTCTGCGAGTGCGGCGATCGCGCGTGCGCGGCGGGCATCTGGCTCGCCGTCGGCGCTGTCTTCGCGTCGCCCGCGCTCGCTCCCGGCCACGGCTGACCGTTGCGGCGAAGGCACAACGCGGGCGCGCTTGAGCGGTTGTCACCGTCGAGCCCGGCGTGCGCTGAGATCTCACGTCACGATGGACCGAGATCGCCACCATCTCGAGTTCGAGTTCGCGCCGATAGCGCTCGAGCGCGGCGATCTTGGCGCGACGGTCCAGTTCCTCGGACAGGGCGCCAGAGGCCACGCCCGGGAGACATCGAGTCCTGCGGCTCGAGAGCGTTCGAGTCGGTCATCGGGACCGTGATGTGACCCGGGCATGCGCATCCCTATACGCATCGGGGGAGGAGGCGAAAAGCCGCCGGCACCTCGCCGTCGAGCGTCGCGGCGACGGGATGCGTCCACTCCCCGCGCAGCAGGCTGAAGACCGCGACGTCCTTGTGCCGCTCGCCGTGGCGGTGGAACGCGCGCAGCACGCCCTCCGGGGAGAAGCCCGCCTTCGCGAGCGCGGCGTGGGAGCGTGCGTTCGCGACGTCGGCGTAAGCGCCCAGGCGCTCCAGGCCGCAGATATCGAAGGCCAGCAGCGCGACGAGGCGCTTGGCCTCCGCGTTGAGCCCCGTCCCCCACCAGCGCCGCGCGAACCAGGTGCCGACCACCGCGCGGCGGTCGCGCAGCGACCATTCCGAGAGCTCGGTGATCCCGACGAGCCCCGCCTCGCGATGGACGATCGCCAGCGCGAGCCCCTCCCCGGCCTCGCGGCGCGCCTCCTGCTCGGCGATCCACGCGCGGGGTTGCTCGATGGCCGCGTACGGGCCCCAGGAGAACCAGCGGGTGACCTCCGGATCCCGCCCCAGGGCGAAGAGCGCGGCGGCGTCCTCGGGCTCGGGCGGCCGCAGGGCGAGCGTCGGCCCGGTGAGCAGCATCACGGTTCGGCGCTCGCCGCGCCGTCTCCCGCGTCGGGGGCCGGCGCGGCGCGCGTCTCGGCCAGGCGCTCGTGCAGCTTGGCCCGCAGGTCGGCGGGGTCGTACTCCTGCTGGCCGCGGCGCCGCCGGACCACCACCACCCCCGAGGCGGCGACGCCCGCCACGCCCGCCAGACCGACGATCTTCCACGGAACGCGCACGGGCTTAGGCTACGGCGCGTGCCCGACGCCTCGCTCTCCCTCGACGAGGCCGTCGCCACGGCGGCCACGGGCGACGTCTGGCTCTTTCGGGGCCGCTCGCTCGCCGACGTCGCGATCCGGACGGTGACGAACAGCCCCGTCAACCACGTCGGGATGGTCGTCGCGCTCGACGACCTGCCGCCGCTGCTGTGGCACGCCGAGCTCGGCCGCTCGCTTCCCGACGTCTGGACGGGCGAGTTCCACCGCGGCGTCCAGCTGCACCGGCTACGCGACGCGGTCATCATCTGGGAGCAGCGTTACGGCCAGCGTGTGTGGACCCGCCAGCTCGAAGGAACGGTCGAGCGCCACCACGAGGACCGGCTCATGGAGGTCATCGAGCGCTACGACGGACGCGCCTTCCCGACGACCCCCGGGCTCGTGCGCCAGTGGCTGACGGGCCGCTACCGGCGTCGCTCCTCGTCGCTGGAGACGGTCTACTGCGCCGAGCTCGTCGCCACGACCTTCCAGGCGATGGGGCTGCTTCCCGCCCGCCGCCCGGCGAGCTGGTACGACCCGGGGCGCTTCTGGAGCGGCGACCGCATCGAGCTCGTCCGGCCCTTCGCGCTGGCCGGCGAAGTGCCGGTGCGCTCGCAGTTCTGACCGACCGGTTCGGCGGATGGCGGTCGGGGAACACGGAGGCGATGGCACTCACCAGCGACGAGCACGTCACCGAGATCGACGGGGTCCGCGTCTCTGTCATGGGCGCCACCGGGCCGGTGCACGCCACCTGGACGCTGCTCGTCGACGGGCAGGAGCAGGACAGCCTCAAGGCGGCCGGCGACTTCCGCCTGCGCGGTGCACTGCCCGACGGCTCGGAGGTCAGCGCCGAGGTGCACCAGAGCCTCGTCGGCCCGACCGAGGTCATCATCTTCCGCGCCGGCGAGGAGATCCATCGCTCGGAGGGCTTCGTGGCCTGATGCGGAGAACGTCCTCCCCGGGGCCGAGCCAGCTGAAGCCCGATCTGCCCCAAGCGGCCGTTGGTAGCGTCGTCTCCATGAACTTCCCCGACGACGCCCCGGAGACGAAGGCTGCTCCGGTCGACGTCGTCGCGAGCGTCGGGGCCCTCGATCCCACGGTCCTGCTGCTGCGGGAGTTCCTGCATCGCTCGGGGGCGATCCGCGCGGTTGCCGTCGTCGAGCTCGAGGACGACGTCGCGCTGATCGACGTGGGCCGCCTGCTTCCCGTCGAGGTGACGATCGGCCGGCGCGTCGTGCACCTGCCGCACGCGCTGCAGCTCGACGCGGCCGCGCTCCTGGTTCCCGAGGTCAAGCACCTACCGGCCTTCGACGTCGATCCCGCCACGGGTGAGGTCAGCTCGCCGCTCGGCGGCCTGGAGCACTACGCCGTCGCGGTCCGTCAGCTCGCGCAGATCCTCGGGACCGACAACGTCGCGCTGGCCACCTGGGAGACCACGACGCCCGACTCGCCGCTCTCGATCACCGCGCGCGCCTCCGAAGACGCGCTCGTCCTGGCGCTGGGTGAGGAGGAGTTCGAGATGGAGCCGGGTTGGCCGCGGGACACCCGCGTGGATCGGATGGGGTGAACCGCTGGAGTTTCGGGTATTTTCCGGCAATGCGGGTCACCCGTCACATACCGGAAGTTCGCGGAGTCGTCACCTTGCACTGCGACGCCGACGGCTGGCGCGCCGAACTCAACCAGGCCGGTGAGACCGAGCTCGCGCCGCTTCCCTGCCGGTCTGCGGGCGAGGCACTGCACGGGCTCGGCCTGGACGAGGGCGCCGTCTGGGCCACCGAGCTCGCCGCGGCCGCCCGCCACCAACAGGCCGCTGCGGCGACCGCTGCTACGCGTCGCGTTTGAGCGTCGCGAGCCACACCAGGTAGATCAGGCCGAGCTGCAGTGGCAACCGGGCCCAGAGCGCAACCGGCGGGAACTGCGCGAACCGCTCGGGGTGCAACGCCATGTCGACGTTGGCCGGGAAGACGCCGACGAGCGTGGCGATGAGCAACCAGCCACCTGCCCGCCGCGTCCGCGGATGCAGCGTCATGAGCGCCGGCACCGACTCCGCGACACCCGAGGCGTACACGAGCTCGCGCTGGGCAGGCAGGTAGGCCGGCATGATCGACTCGTAGACCCCGGGCGAGACGAAGTGATTGACCCCGGCGACGAACATCACGGGGCCGGCGAAGAACCTCGCGATCTTGAGCAGCATCAGGCCAGCGCGATGATCGAGCGGATGCCGTCCTGGGCGTGCATGAGCTCGAAGCCCCGGTTGACCTCGTCGAGCGAGATGCGGTGCGAGAGGAACGCGTCGACGTCGATATCTCCGTCGAGGTAGCGCTGCACGAGCTGTGGCACCTGGTCGCGGCCCTTGACCCCGCCGAAGCTCGACCCGGCGATGCGGCGCCCGGTGATCAGCCAGCGGGGGATCACGTCGAGCGTCTCGCCCTTGCCTGCGACGCCCGTGACCGTGCACAACCCCCAGCCCATGCGGGCCGCCTCGACGGCCTGGCGCATGACCTTGACGCTGCCGGTCGCCTCGAACGTGTAGTCCGCGCCGAAGCCGCCGGTCATCTCGAGGATGCGTTCGACGGCGTCGGCTCCGCCGAGGAACGTGTCCGTCGCGCCCTGGCCCTTGGCGAGCTCGAGCCGGTCTTCTGAGAGGTCGACGCAGACGATGCGCTCGGCGCCCCTGAGCCGCGCGCCCGCGACCGCGCCGAGACCGACCATTCCTGCGCCGAAGACGACGCAGAACGAGCCCGGCTCGACCCGCGCGGTGTTCATCGCGGCGCCCAGACCCGTCGACAGGCCGCAGGCGAACAGGCACGCGCGGTCCAGCGGCGCCTCCGGGTTGATCTTCGCCAGCGCGATCTCAGGCATCACCGTCGCCTCGGCGAACGTGCTCGTGCCCATGAAGTGACGGATCGGCTCGCTCGTACCGTCGCCGGAACGACGCCGGCTCAGGCGGGTCGTCCCGTCGGGGAGGTACCCGTTGCCCTGCTGGTCGCGGATGCTCAGGCAGATGTTCGTCTTGTCCGACCGGCAGTGGACGCACTCGCGGCACTGCGGGGAGAAGAGCGTGACGACGTGGTCGCCGACGGCGAGGCTCGTCACGCCGTCCCCGACGGACTCGACGACCCCGGCGCCCTCGTGGCCCAGGACGGTCGGGGCGTAGCCCGACGGGTCGACGCCGGACGCGGTGTACATGTCGGTGTGGCACACGCCGCAGGCGTGCAGGCGCACGAGCACCTCCCCGGCCCTGGGCCCCTCGAGGTCGATCTCCTGAACCACCAGGGGAGCGCCGAACTCCTCGAGCACCGCAGCGCGGATCTTCATGGCCGGGACGTTACCCGCGGCACGTCAGCCCAGGTCGCGCCGACATAGTCCACTGCACCATCGAGCTCCCGCAAACGTTGTGGGAGGTGATGAACCGCGTGGATGGTGCCTCGGGTTGCAGGTTCGAGATGACGGGCCCGCTTCGGGCAACAGACGCATGCTCTCGATGGCGTGGAGGTCGGGTCCCCCGGACCGCTACGGGTTCCGCTCGGTCGACGTCACGGTGCTCGGCACGGCGTCCAACAACGCACGCGTCGACCTCGACGCCGGTGACGGCACCCGGGGATGCCTTGGGTTGCGCCGCCGGGGCACAGCCCGCCCCGCGTGGGTCGCAGCGCGCGCCAACCAGAAGGACTACTTCGGGCCCTCGGGCACAACATCTACCTTGACCGCGCGGCGCGAGACGCCCTCGAGGCGTCCGAGCGCCTTGATCTCGTCGCCACGCTCAGCGGACGCGACGCCAAGGGTCGCCGGGTGACCGACCGACTTCGCTTCTTCGTCACCCGCTGACGACCGCCTCGAAGGCACACGCCATCTCGGCGGGACCGGGTCAGCCCTCCTCGCGCTGGGGCTGCTCGGGCCTGCCCTCCGGCGGCTCGCCGTCGGGCTGGGCCTCGGCCGGGGACTCCTCCGGGTAGCCGCTCTGGCCGACGGCCTCGGTCGGGCCGAACTCCTCGTTGGACTGCTCGTCCCGGGCCGGGGTCTGCGGTCTGCTCGGTTCGTTGCTCATCCCCGAGCCATACCCCCGCCGCAGACGGGCTACGCGGCGAGCAGCTCCGCGCCCAGCGCAGCCGCGCCCTCACGACTGTCGATCAGCTCGAGCACCGCGGCCTCCACCCCCTCGGGGTAGGGCCCCTGCGTCGGGTGAGGCGGACCGTCGGTGCGGGCGAGGGCCTCCCCGAGCGCCGTGCCGATCGTCAAGCCGGAGCGGAAGCGGTCGAACACCCGGGGGTCGATGTAGGACGAGCGCGCGACGGCCGGCGTGTTGCCGAGATACTGCGCGACCTCCTTGACGGCGCGCACCTCCAGGCGCTTGCGCGCGGTCTGCGACTCGTTCGCGGCGCCCGTCACCGAGAGGGCGATGGACGCGAGCACCGTGGCGTTCCAGGTGCGGAAGTCCTTGGCGGAGACATCGAGGCCCGTGCGGTCCTTGAGGTAGGCGTTGATGTGCTCGGAGCGCACGTCGAGCCACCGGCCGCCCTGCTTGTAGGCCAGGAGCTCGGGGCTGCCGCCGCGGCGCCGCTTCAGCCGGGCGACGACCTCGGCCGAGACCGGGTCGACGACGTGCTGCACGCGACGCAGGCCGTGCTTGGCCGGGAAGTCGAAGAGGACCGCGTCCTCGATGACGTGGACGTGCTTCTTGTGCATGGTCGCCAGCCCGTAGGTGCCGTTCTCGGCGGCGTAGCCCTCCGATCCGATCCGGAAGAACCCGCGGTCGAGGAGCCGCACGGTGACGGCGAGCACCTGCTGCGCGGAGAGCGGCGGCTGCTCGAGATCCTCGGCGACGCGCTCGCGCAGCACCGGTAGGACGCGCGCGAAGGAGAGCATGTCGTCGAACTTCCGTCGCGCACGCTGGAGGTGCCAGTCGGGGTGGTAGACGTACTGGCGGCGCCCCCGTGCGTCGGTTCCGGTGGCCTGCACGTGCCCGCGCGGGTCAGGGCAGATCCACACGTGGTTCCACGCCGGCGGGATCGCCAGTGCCTTCACGCGGGCGATGGTCTCGGCGTCGGTGACGCGCTCGCCCGCGGGATCGAGCAGTTGCCAGCCCTTGCCGTGGCGGCGACGCACCAGCCCCGGCGATCCGGGGTCGGCGCGGCGCAGGCGCGGCAAGGGTCAGGCCGCGCGGAGGCGGCGCGGCGAAGCGGGGACGACGTCGGTGTCGGCCATCTGCTGGCGCATGTCCTCCAGCGAGCGGCGGATGAGCCGCGAGACGTGCATCTGCGAGATGCCGACGTGCTCGGCGATCTCGCGCTGCGTGAGCCCTTCGAAGAACCGCAGGCGCATGATCGCCTGCTCACGGTCGGCCAGGATGCGCATGCCGTTGGACAGCAGGACGCGGCGCTCGGCGGTCATGAACTCCGGATCCTCCTCGCCGAGCAACTCGAGGGCGGTGCGGTTCTCCCCGATCGGCTCCTCGAAGGAGACCGTGGAGTACGACTGGGCGCCCTGGAGCGCGTCGAGGACGTCTTCCTCGGTCGCCTTCACCGCGATCGCGAGCTCGGCGATCGTCGGCGAGCGCGAGAGCTTGGTGGTCAGGCGGTCGGTCGCCTGCGTGAGCTTCGCGTTGAGCTCCTGGATGTCCCGCGGGACGCGGATCGACCAGCCCCGATCCCGGAAGTGACGCTTGATCTCGCCCGCGATGTTGGGGGCGGCGAAGGTGGACAGCTTGACGCCGCGCTCGAGGTCGAAGCGATCGACGGCCTTGATGAGCCCGACGGCGCCGACCTGCGCGAGATCGTCCAGCGGCTCGCCGCGATTGGCGTAGCGTCGCGCGATGTGGCGTACAAGCGGCATCATGCGCTCGATCAGCATCGTGCGAGCCTGGAGGTCGCCGTCGCGGTGATAGCGCTCCAGCAGCGCCACTTCGTCAGTGGCGATGGAGGTGCGCGGCTCGACGGCGCGGTTCTCGGTCGTGCTCATGGGTTCCTCCCTGAATCGTTCAGATGCCATGGCGTCACTTTCGCCGTCCGCGCGTCGCAGACAAGGCGGTCAAGGGTGGGCAGTGGCCGCTCGGGCCGCCCCAATTCCGTTTGACGAACCGGACAGACCCGGTCACGCGTCTGATGCTCCGCCGTTTGGACCGCGTGCCATCCGGGCACCGACTCCGGGCGGAGCGCGCCAGCGCCGCGACGCCGATGCCCGCCCCCGATCTCGAGATCTCCCTCCCCGCTCGCGCGGAGAACGTCGCCGTCATCCGGCATGTCCTCGGAGGAGTCGGCGACGCGCTGGCCCTGCACCCCGAGATCCTCTCCGACGTCAAGCTCGCGATCAGCGAGGCCTGCGCGAACGCCGTGGTCCACGCGTACGCGGAAGGCGAGCCGGGGCTCCTCGACATGGAGCTCCGCACGGGTCCCGAGGAGCTCGAGGTCGTCGTGCGAGATCACGGGCGGGGGATGACGCCCCGCGCCGACTCGCCAGGCCTGGGGGTCGGCCTGCCGCTCATGGCCAGCCTCGCCGAGTCGCTCGAGCTGACCAACCGCGCCGACGGCGGGACCGAAGTGCGCATGTGCTTCGTCACGAGGAACCCGGACCTGCCGGGCGGGCTCTCGTAGTGCGCACGAGCGACCTGGACACGAGCCAAGCGGTCGACCGCCTCGACCGGACGCGCGTGACGGTCGCTGTCGGACCGCTGGTCGGCCCGGTCCTGGTGCGCGTGGTGGGCATCCACGCGGCGCGCGCCGACCTTCCCGTCGATCGCCTCAACGATGCCGTTCTGGTCGCCGACGCGATCGCCGCCCACGCGCCGGCCTTCGCCGTCGGCGATCGGCTTCCGGTCAGCGTGCAGTCCGGCGCCGGGCGCCTGGAGCTCCGCATCGGCCCGCTGCGACCCGGCGGCGGCCGCCTGGTGCTCGAGGGGGCCGCGCTCCCGGCCGTCGGCTCGGTCATCGAGCGCCTCGCCGATGCCGTTCGTGTCCGGGACGGGGCCGGCGGTGGCGAGTACCTCGTGATCCGCATCGACGCGGCCGTCGGCGAGGCGGACCGTTGAGGGGTGCGGACAGCTCCCCCGAGCGCCGCGGCCCGGAGCTCAGCGAGGGCTTCTGCACAGGCGTTCGGCGCCTGCGGGTGGCCCGGTCGGGGGCTCGCGGATCCGAGCGGCGACGCGTCACGACCACCCAGACCCTTGCCATCCGTCAAGATGGACAGATACTTCGAACCGCCCCGATGCAGACAGGACCCCCCAGATGACGTTCGACTTCTCGCTGACCGAGGATCGGCCCGCCTCGGGCGCGCACGTCATCGCCGTCGCCGGAGAGGTGGACATCTTCACCGCGCCCGAGCTCAAGCGCGCGATCGGCGGCGCCATCGACGGCGGCGCCCGGGAGCTCGTGGTGGATCTCACGGAGACGCGCTTTCTCGACTCCACCGCCCTCGGGGTGCTGATCGGCGCCGTCAAGCGCCTGCGGCCGCTGGAGGGCCGGCTCATGATCGTCAACACCGAGCCGAGCACGGCCAAGACCTTCGAGATCACCGGTCTCGATCAGATCTTCACCATCGTCGAGACGCGCGACGACGCGCTCCTGCTGCTCGCCGCGCGCTCCTGACGCGACGGGTCAGCGCTCGGGCCCGACGGCGGGCCCGTCCTCACCGTCGCCCGCGTCATGGCCCGCGTTGCGCGAGGTCTGCGGCTCGGGGTGCCGCCCTTCGACCAGCGCCGCAAGCCGGCGCAGGGCCTCGACGTTGCGGCCGTGCAGGACGAGGTCCATGAGCGGGTTGTAGAAGAGCCGGGCGACCGGGCTCGCCGGGCCCTCGTGCATCGTCACGTGGGTGCCGTCGCCCACGGCGGCCAGGTCGAGCTCGACGGTGCCACGACCGAGCGGTCGGGCCTTGACGTGCAGGACCAGGCGGCGCGGCGCATCGGACTCGACGACCTCCGTCTCGTCCCTGAGGTCGATGGGGCCGAACGCGAACGTGTGGCCGAAGGAGGCCCCCTCGGCCGGAAACGTCGGGTCGGCGTCGCGGACGTCGCGCGAGCCGACCACCCAGTGCGCGTAGTTGTCGGGATCGGCCAGCACGGCCCAGACCCGTTCGGGCGGCGCAGCGATCTGCTTGTGCGTCGTAGCCATGGCTGTCGTATCCCCGGAACGTCCGGAGGTCACCCGCGGGTCACGCCGCGACGGCGACGGGCGGGCGGCTCGCCACGACTACGGCCATGAGCTCCTCGTCGCCACCGGGCCTCAGGACGCCGCGACGCTCGAGGTGCCCGCGACGCGCTTCGGCGATCGGACCCAGCGGGCCGCGATGCTCGACGGGCGCGGCGAGCTCGAGGCCTGCCCGCTCGAGCGCGGCGACGGTCAGTGGCACCCCGGCAAAGCCCGACTGCACGAGCGCCAGGCACCCGCCCGGATGCAGGCGGGTGGGGGCCTCGGCGACGATGCGGTCCAGGATCCTGCGGCCGTCGGCGCCCGCGTCCCAGCGCCCGTCGGCGTCCGCCTCCGCCGGGAGGTACGGGGGATTGGCGACGATGAGGTCGAAGCGCTCGTGGGGATGCAGCGCTGCGAACAGGTCGCCGTGGCGGACCTCCACCTGGCTCAGGCGGTTCAGGCGGGCGTTGACGCGGGCGGCGGCGACGGCACGGCCCGAGCGATCCACCGCGACGACTCGCGCCGCGCCGCGCGCCGCCGCGGTGAGGGCCAGCGCGCCGGAGCCCGAGCAGAGTTCGAGGACGCCGGCGCCGGCGACGTCCGGCATCTGGCCCGCGAGCAGGGCCGTGTCCGAGCGCGGCGCGTAGACGCCCGGCGGCACGAGAAGCCGCAGGCCCGCGAAGCGGTGCGTGGTCACGCCGCGGACTCCTGCGCCTCGCGGGCGCGGGCGCGCGCCCACAACTCGGAACGCTCCGTCGCTGCGGGCGCCTCGGGGTCGACGCGCACCTCGACGACGCCGTCGTGCTCCCTGGCCTCGTGGGTGACCAGGCACTCCGGGGCGCGCATCCGCAAGAGCTCGCCTGTCCGGACGTCCCACTCCCAGGTGTGCGCGCGGCAGGTCAGCACGTTTCCGGCGAGCCGACCCTCGTGCAGCGGCCAGCGGCGGTGCGGGCAGGCGTCGTCGAAGGCGTGTACCGCGCCCTCGAGGCGCACGAGGCACACGAACCGGCCGGCGACCTCGACGGCGGTCGGCGTTCGCGCGGGGAGCTCGTCCGCACGCAGAACCGCCAGCCAGGTCACCTGGCCGTTCCGCCCGCGCGCAGCGAGGAGCGCCCGGCGCTGAAGCACGCATGCAGATGCGCCGAGAGCAGCGAGTGGACCCAGCGGCCCTCGAGCACGCCCCGAGCGACCTCGGCCATCGCAGCGGGCTCTTCGCGCACGACGGGCATCACCACCTCGTTGAGGGCCACGTCGGAGTGGCCCTCGTCGGCGTCGATGTGCAGTTCGTAGAAGGTGAGCACCTCGGGGTCGTCGATCCCCGCCCGCGCGTAGGCGGCGAGATAGTTCTTCATCGATCCCGGAGAGTCGGCCTCGACCAGGTAGATGTACCCGTACATCCGCCGGCACAGCCGCCGGTGGCGGGCCAGCATCGCCTGGTAGTTCAGGCCGGCGAGGACCGGCCAGGACGTCTGCTCGAAGTAGTGGTCGTAGCCGGTCTCGAGGCCGAGCTTGCCCATGAGCACCTCGTAGACCGTCGAGTGCATCTGGTCGAAGCGGCCCCAGCCGTACTCGTCGAGGATGAGGTCGATGAGTCCTGCCTTCGCGCGTCCGTGGAGCGAGGGGATGACCATCGTCCACGGGTCCGGCTCCTTGAGGAAGAAGAGCGAGCGTTGCGCGACCACCTCGGAGAGCTGCTCGAGGGTTGCGTGCTCGCGGTAGAACTCGCCCATCGACGGCCCTTCGAAGGGCACCGGGCGCTCGAGCGCCAGATGCTCCAGCCACGGTCCGAAGGACTCGGGATCGGTCGGCAGGTCCTCGGGAAGCGACGCGCTGCGCGCGAGCTGCGCCTCGAAGGCCCGCTCGAGCTCGAGCCGGACCGCGGCCAGCGTGAGATCATGCTCGTTGTCGCGTTGCGCGCCGACGGGCGACCAGCCCTGCTGAGCGCCGAGGACGTACAGCGCACGGTGGGCGACATCGAGCGCCGCGGGCTCCTCGAGGACGAACGCGGCCGCGGCGACCTCGCGCGCCCCGGTCACCAACGCGGCGCCGCGACCGGGGTCCGCGGCGAGGACGCCCGCGAGCCCCGGGGTGGCGAGTGCCTCGGTGAGCAAGTCGTCGAGTCGGGTGGCGGGATCTGCGAGCAACGTCTCTGAAGCCATGCCCTGCGCTTCTCCGGTACGCGGCGCCGCCGAAACACGCCGGGCGCGCCCGATCGGCGATCAGGGCTTGCTTCGGGGGCCGTCCGGATATACCCACCTCGATGGCGGCCCGCTCGACTCCGCGTCTTCCGCGAGCCCCCGCCCGGGGTGGACTGCGCCCCTTCGATGCCCATGAGCGTCCGTTCACCGTCGGTGTCGAGGAGGAGCTGATGCTGCTCGACCCCGAGACGCTCGACCTCCTGCCGGCCTGCGGTGAGGCGCTCGAGCGCATCGGCGACCCGCGCTTCAGGCCCGAGCTGCCGGCGGCCCAACTCGAGCTCGTCACCCCCGTCCTCCCGCACGCCGACGCGCTGGCCGTCGCGCTGCTCGACGCGCGCTGCACCGCCGTCGAACGCCTCGACGGCTTCGCCCGGCTGGCCGGCGCCGGGGTCCATCCCTTCGCCGCCCCCGAGGGCGCCTCGAGCGCGGGCGCCCGCTACGCCGCTCTGAGCGAGCGCTACCAGTGGGCCGCCCGACGCGCCATGACCTGCGGCCTCCACGTGCATGTCGCCGTGCCGGGCGGCGACCGGGCGCTCGCGGTCCACGACGCGCTGCGAGCCCATCTCCCCGAGCTTGCCGCCCTGGCGGGAAACGCGCCGTTTCACGAGGGCCGCGACACCGGCCTGCATTCCGTGCGCCCGAAGCTCTGCGAAGGTCTTCCGCGGCAGGGCATTCCCCCCGCGCTCGGGAGCTGGGCGGCCTACCGCGAGCTGCTGGCCTGGGGGGCGGCGGGCGACGCCTTCCCCGCTGCGGAGCTCTGGTGGGAGGTGCGCCTGCACCCGGAGCATGGCACCGTCGAGGTGCGGGTCTGCGACCAGCCCGCCACCGCGGGGGCGTCCGCGGCGCTCGCCGCCGTCGTCCAGGCACTGTGCGCGTGGCTGTCGGCGCGGCACGACGCCGGAGAGCTCGGGGCACCCGCCCCGACGGTGCGTATTCAGGAGAACCGCTGGCGCGCCCTGCGCCACGGCCTCGATGGCGCCTTTCTCGACCTGCGCACGGGAAGCCCGGAGCCCGCGCGCGAGCGCGTCGAAACGCTGCTGTGCACGCTCGAGCCGGTCGCGGCCGGGCTCGGCTCCGGCGGGGCGTTCGCCGTGGCCTGGACTCTGCTCGAGAGCACCGGCAGCACGTGCCAACGCGACATCGCCGGTGAGGCTGGTGGTGACCTGCGCACGGTGGTGGAAGATCTCGCGGCACGCCTGGAGGACGAGGCGCTGGCCTTGGAGCCGCTGCCGTGACTTGGAAGCTGTTTCAGAAAGAGCGGTGCGCCGAGGAAACCGTCTCGCGGCACCGGAACAGCTTCTTACGCGGTGACCGTCAGAGCTTCGCGAGCTGAGCGTCGACCTTCTTCGAGCGCAAGGCCGCGATGCGATTCAGGACACGCTTGCGGCCGCGCCCGCCGCGCTCGTACCCGTCGACGGCCGCGAGCTCCTCGGCGGACAGCGTCTTGAGCTTGGGCAAGATCTGCTCCACGGAGAGCGAGTCGTAGTCGGCGATGGCCAGATCGTCGTCCAGTTCCGCGGTCGCCGGGCGACCCTCGCCGTCGACCTGAGCATCGACCGGGGCCTTGGGCGCCGCGGCGACGACCGTGTCGTCGGCGTCCGCGGTGGTCTCCACCGCCATGGCGCCTCCGGCCGCGTGCGTCTGGTCCCCGGCGCTCTCGGTCTGCCCGCGGAGGCTGCGGGCGGTCGCCGTGACCTTCCGTGCGGCGCCGCGGACCGTGTCCACGGCGCCCGTGGTCATCGGGTCGTAGTGCGGGTGCCCCTCGACTTCGGCGTCGACCACGTCGGTGGCCAGGCCGGGGATGAGGTCGCGCAGGTCTGCCAGGAACGTCTCCTCCTGCGTGCGGTGCTCGCGCGCGAGCACCGCGGTCTTCGGGTCGTCGACGGCCTCGGCGACGGCTTCCAGCGCGTCGTAGCTCGCAATCTCGAGCGCCTCGGAGGCCGCCTCGTCTCTCGCGTTCTTGAGCAGCTTCTCCTCGCCGCCGGTGCCGCGGATCAGGTTCAAGGGCGCGAGGACGAGCGAGATGCCCTGCCCGATGGCGTCCTGAGCGGTGCCGTAGACGACGTGAAGGAGCGAACTGGACCGGCCGAGCTCGGTCAGTCGCTGCTCGATGCGCTGCGCCTGGGTACGCGTCTCGTACCGGTGGCGCTCGAGGATGTCGCGGTACGCCGAGCGCGGCGTCATCGCGATGTGCGCGGTCAGCGTCGAGGCCAGCTGGGTCTCGAGGGCATGGATCTCCTCCAGGTACTGAAGGACCTTGTCGGCAGAAGAGGGCATGAGAAAGCTGTCTCCGCACCACGAGGCGTCAAACGAAGGCGGGCGCGGTATGCGTCACAGATGCGCCTCGGCTTTGCGGTGAAGGTCCTCGGCGCCGGCGGACTGCCGTCCCAGGACACCCGGCGCTGGCAGTCGGCGCCCCACCTGCGGGTCTCGATCGAGCGCCTCGGCGCCGTCTTCGCCTACTGCGCCGACGCCGGCATCGGGATGTACCGGATGACCGCCTCGCTGGCACCGTATGCCACCCACCCCGACCTCCCGCAGTTCCACGGGCAAGTGGGCGAGAGTCTTGCCGAGCTCGCCGAACTCGGCGCCACCGCACGCGCCCGGGGCCTGCGGTTGTCCACCCATCCCGGCCAGTACGTCGTGTTGAACTCCCTCGAGGAGCGGGTCGTCGAGGCGGCCATCCGTTATCTCGAGCTCCAGGCCGAGCTCTTCGACGCGATGGGCCTGGGCCCGGAGGCCGTCGTGAACATCCACGTCGGCGGTGCGCCCGGCGGCACCGCGCAAGGCCTCGATCGCTTCCAGCGGGGCTTCGCCCGCCTCTCACCGGAGGCGCAGCGACGCATCGTCGTCGAGAACGACGACCGCACCTACGGCCTCCGGGACGTCCTGGACCTCTCCGCCAGTATCGGTCGCCCCGTCGTGTGGGACATCCTGCACCACCACTGCCACGATCCTGCCGGGATCCCCGACGCCGAGGCGCTGCGCCTCGCGCTGGCGACATGGCCCGAGGGGGTGCGACCCAAGATCCACTACTCCTCGCCGCGCACGAACGTGGAGGAGCGCAGGAAGAAGGTCGGCCGCCGCGTCGAGCGCTCGCTCGTCCTCCCCCAGCTACGTGCCCACGCCGACCTCATCGATCCCATCGCCTTCGAGGAGTTTCTCCTGCGCACCGCCGGCGACCTCGAGTTCGACGTCATGCTCGAGGCCAAGGCGAAGGATCTGGCCCTGCTGCGCCTGCGCGAGCAACTCGAGGCGCGCGGCCTGCGCCCGGAGCAGGCCCGCCCGAGCCGCGCCGGGGGGCCCGGGATCCCGAAGGGCCCGGACGACGCGGTGGCGGCATGACCAGGGGGCGTCCCGAGGTCCGACGCGCCAACTCCTCGGGCTGACCGTGGTGTCCGGGACCGGACGTTTGCTTCGGCGTCGTAGGGGTAGCCGATACCGAGAGACGCGCCATATTGCGGCCTCCTCCCTGGCCCCGCGCTCTCATTCCCAAGGACGGCAGTACAAACGGTTGCCGGGGCGCCCCCCCAACGCCCCGGCAACCGCCGTCCACTGCGGGAACCCACCGACGTGCTGCGGCCACTTGCAAGTCCGCTTGGTGACACACCGAAAAAGGGCTTATGTCATCCGTCCACCCCTGGGGTTTGTGGGGGGCGTGATGGGTACGCGCCATTGCGTCGGCGGTCTGAGGAAGGCCGGATAACCGATCGCTTTCAAGTCACGAACAACCCACGAAAGGGGCGTGTCAACACGATGCCCACGCTTGCAGACGTCAAGACCTGGTCCGGCCAGGAGGCCGTCGACCCGAACGGCGACAAGATCGGATCGCTCGATCACATCTATCTCGATCGCCAGACGGGGGAACCCACCTTCCTCGCGGTCAAGACGGGCCTCTTGGGCCACAACCTCTCCCTCGTACCGATCGACGGCGCGCACAGCCACGACGGTCACGTGCACCTCGCTCACGACAAGGCGAGGATCAAGGATGCGCCGGGTGTCGAGGCCGACGGTGAGCTCTCCGAGGCCGAGGAGGCCACCCTCTATGAGTACTACGGGATCGCGGGCTACTCGCAGTACGACGGCCC
>CADCVR010000021.1 GCA_902806205.1 uncultured Solirubrobacteraceae bacterium
CGCGCGGACGGTGGCGTCCTCGCCGCCGACGACCTGCGGGCGCACCGATCCGTCCTGCTCCCGGCCGTGACGGGGGCCTACCGCGGGGCGCGGGTCCACGTCCAGCCGCCGACCTCGCAGGCCGTCCTGCTCGCTATGGCGCTGGCGCGCCTCGATCGCGAGCCGGCCGCGCGCGGCGTGGAGGGCGTGCACCGCGCTGTGGAGGCGATCGTCGCAGCGTTCGCCCACCGCGACGACGTGCTGCGCCCGGACGCCGCCGAGACGCTCCTCCGGGCGGCGGCACAGCTCGACCTGCCGGCGTCCGCCAGTCGCGCGCACGGGCCGCGCGGCGACCTGCACACGACCGCCGTCTGCGCCGCCGACGCCGACGGCACCACCGTCTCGCTGCTCCTGAGCGTCTTCGACGAGTTCGGCGCCGCGACGTGGGTGCCCGAGGCCGGGTGCTTCCTCAACGACCGCCTCGCGGCCACGTCGACCGACCGGGGCTCGCCGGACCACGTCGCGCCCGGCCGACGCCCCGTCCACACGCTCTCGCCGGCCCTCCTCGAGCGGGACGGCACGGCGCTCGCCATCTCCACGCCCGGTGCGGACGGCCAGGTGCAGACGCTCCTCCAGGTCCTGACCGGCGTGCTCGACGACGGGCTCGACCTCGCCGCGGCCCTCGACCGACCGCGCTGGCGTTCGATCGCGGGCGCCCTGGCCGTCGAGGCGGATCTCGAGCCCGGGCTCCGCGACGGCCTCGAGGCGCTCGGCCACCACCTCCGGACGCGGCCCTCCGGCGACGGGATGTTCGGCGCGTGCTGCGCCGCCGAGCACGACGCCGTCCGCGGGGTGGTCTCGGCCTGGGCCGACCCCCGCCGCCACGTCGGCGCGGGCGCCTGGTGACCGACGGAGCAGGTCGAGCGAGCGGTGGCGCGGTCCGCCTGTCGTTCCCGATGGTCCTGATCATCGGTGTCGTCGGCGGCGTGCTGTCCGGCCTGCTCGGCGTCGGCGGCGGCGTCGTGATGGTGCCGCTGCTCGCGCTGTGGGCGGGACTCGGGCAACGCGAGGCGCACGCGATCTCGTTGGCCGCGATCGTCCCGATCAGCCTGGCCGGCGTCGCGGTCTACGCCTGGGCCGACGAGATCGCCTACGCCGAGGCCGCCGCCCTGGCGGTCGGCGCGATCGCCGGCTCGCAGATCGGCGCGCGCCTGCTGGTCCGCGTCGACGAGCGCTCCCTGAAGATCGGGTTCGGGGTGTTCCTGCTGATCGTCGCCGCCTCCGTGGCCCTGTCGCCGTGAACGGCGCCGCCCTGCTCGTCCTGTGCGTCGGCGCGGGTGTCCTGACCGGCATCCTCTCGGGGCTCCTCGGCGTGGGGGGCGGCACGTTCACGGTCCCGTTCCTCGTCCTCGTGGCCGGCTTCGGCCAGCACGCCGCGGAGGCGACGTCGCTGCTCGTCGTCCTGCCGACCGCGGTGGCCGGATCGCTCCTGCTCCACCGCCGAGGCGTCGGCGACCTGCGCCTGGGCCTCCGCCTCGGGCTGCTCGGCTCCGCCGGCGGCGCCGGCGGGGCGCTGCTCGCACTCGCGCTCCCCGGGACCGTGCTCCGCATCACGTTCGCGGTGTTCATGGCCATCGTCGGTCTGCGGCTCCTGGTCGACGCGGTGCGCGACCGGCCTGCCGCCCGCGGCTGACGTCCGCCCGCGCCACGGCCGAGGCGACGCCGACAGGCCGGTGGCCCGCCCGGTCGGCCGGACGGCGTCTCGCGGTCCGATGCTTGCGCCGGTAACTCCACACATGTAGACTTCAACACGTGATGACTTCTGGAGAGGGAGAGGCGAAGGGCGGGCGCACCGGCCGTCGCCCCGGTGACGCCGGGACGCGTGAGGCGATCCTCGATGCGGCCCGCGAGGCCTTCGGGCGGCGCGGCTACACGTCGGCCTCGCTGCGCGCCGTGGCGGCCGCCGCGGGCGTCGACCCGTCGCTCGTGCTCCACTACTTCGGCTCCAAGCAGGCGCTGTTCGTGGCGGCGGTCGACCTGCCGATCCGCCCCCGCGAGGTGCTGCCGGGCGTGCTCGCCGGAGATCCCGCCGGGGCAGGCGCCCGCGTGGTCCGCTTCTTCGTGGGGATCTGGGACGCCGCCGCGAACCGCGGCGCCTTCCTGGCGTTGATCCGCTCGGCCGTCTCCGACGAGCCCGCCGCCCGGATGCTGCACGACCTGCTGACGGCCGACGGCCCCGAGGCCGCGCTCCGCGACCTCGGCTTCCCCGACCCCGAGCTCCGCGCCGCCCTCGTCGGCTCCCAGCTCGTCGGCCTCGCGTTCGCCCGCTACGTCATCCGCCTCGAGCCGCTCGCCTCGGCCGACGCGGACGCCGTGGCGACGCTGATCGGCCCGACCGTCCAGCGCTACCTGCACGGCGACCTGCCCGTCCCGACCCCGGAGGAACGCCCATGAGCGGCATCACCGGACCTGCGGTCCGCACCGATCGACTCCGCGTCGAGCGCGGCGGCTCGACCGTGCTCCACGACCTCGACCTCGCGGTCCCGTCCGGCGCCATCACGGGGCTGCTCGGGCCGAGCGGCTGCGGCAAGACCACGCTCCTGCGGGCCATCGTCGGCGTCCAGGTCGTGGCCGCCGGGACGGTCACCGTCCTCGGCCGCCCGGCCGGCTCGCCGGAGCTCCGCCGACACGTCGCCTACGTGACCCAGGCACCGTCCGTCTACGGCGACCTGACCGTGCTCGAGAACCTGCGGTACTTCGCCCGGATCGTCGACGTGGGGGAGGAGGACGTGATCCGCGCCGTCGACCAGGTCGGCCTGGCCGACGCGGCCGGCCGCCTCGCCGGACGACTGTCCGGTGGCCAGCGCGCCCGCGTCTCGCTGGCCTCGGCGCTGCTCGGCCGGCCCGACCTGCTCGTCCTCGACGAGCCCACCGTGGGTCTCGACCCGGTGTTGCGACAGGAGCTCTGGACGACGTTCCACGAGCTCGCAGACGGCGGGACGACGTTGCTCGTCTCGAGCCACGTGATGGACGAGGCCGCCCGCTGCGACGGCCTCCTGCTGATGCGCGACGGCCGTCTGCTCGCCGCCGGCACGCCCCCGGAGCTCCTCGGGCGGACCGGCGCCGACGACATCGAAGGCGCCTTCCTGTCCCTCGTCACCCCCCGCCGGGAGGTGCTGTCATGAGCGCTCGGATCACCCTCGCCACGGCGGCTCGGGTACTGCGCCAGCTCCGGCGCGACCCGCGGACGCTCGCGCTCCTGCTGCTCGTGCCGATCCTGCTCGTGACCCTGCTCGACTGGGTCTTCGCCGGGCGACCGGAGGTGTTCGACCGGATCGGCGTGCCGCTCGTCGGCATCTTCCCGCTCGTCTCGATGTTCCTCGTCAGCTCGATCGCCATGCTGCGGGAGCGGACGTCCGGCACGCTCGAGCGGCTCCTGACGCTGCCGCTCGCCAAGCTCGACCTGCTGCTCGGCTACGGCCTCGCCTTCGCGCTCGTGGCGGTCGTCCAGGCCTCGCTCGTCACCGGCGTGGCCGTCGGCCTGCTCGGACTCGACGTGGGCGGGTCCCTCCTCCTGGTCGTGCTGTTCGCGGTCGGCAACGCGGTACTCGGGATGTCCCTCGGGCTGTTCGCGAGCGCCTTCGCGGCCAGTGAGTTCCAGGCGGTCCAGTTCATGCCCGCCCTGCTCCTGCCGCAGATCCTCCTCTGCGGGCTGATCGCCCCCCGCGACGCCATGGCCCGCGGTCTGGAGCTCCTCTCGGCCGCGCTGCCGATGACCTACGCCTTCGACGCGCTCAGCCGTCTCTCGGTCGGCGACGAGGACGCCGGGCGACTCCTGCTCGACGGGGGGGTGCTCGTCGGCGTGACGCTGGCCGCGCTCGGACTCGGGGCCGCCACGCTCCGGCGGCGGACGGCCTGAGAACCGGTCCCGGAATGAGGCCGGTGCCCGGCCGTGCCGGATCGTCCTTCGCGCCGCCGCCGAACGCTGCGCGGGGCTCACGCTCCGGGCCCGTCCTGCCGATGGAGGGTGTGCGTATCGCTCTCAACGCGTACGCACCCGATTTCGAACGCGTTCGGTCCCGACCTCACCTCAGTCCGGGAGACGTCGCAGGCTTCTGGCGAGGCCGGGCGGACTCCGAGGCGATGCGGCCCGTGCGCCTTGCGAGAGGATGCGCCGAGGCATGTCGCTTCGCATCAACACGAACGTCGAGGCGTTCAACGCCCACCGCCAGCTGCAGCGGACCCAGGGCGACATGTCGAAGGCCATCGAGAAGCTCTCGTCCGGCCTGCGCATCAACCGGGCCGCGGACGACGCGGCCGGCCTGGCCATCTCCGAGAAGCTGCGGGCCCAGGTGCGCGGTCTCGCGCAGGCGACGCGGAACGCGCAGGACGGCGTCTCGCTCGTGCAGACGGCCGAGGGCGCACTGAACGAGATCCACTCGATCATCCAGCGCGTCCGCGAGCTCGCCGTGCAGTACTCGAACGGCACGCTGTCCGCCGCGGACAAGGCGGCCATCACCGTCGAGGTGAGCCAGCTGTCGGCCGAGATCGGCCGCATCGCCTCGTCCACGACCTTCAACAACATCCCGCTGCTCCAGGGCGCGGCGACCATCACCTTCCAGGTCGGGGCGAACAGCGGCGAGTCGATCGCCATCTCGGCCGTCCGGCTGCTGGACGGCGCGGTGCCGATCATCAACCCGGCGATCTTCAACTGGAGCCCGGAGGCCTCGATCGACGGCGTCAACGCGGCGCTCGCGTCCGTAGCCGACGCCCGGGCGTCGCTCGGTGCCGTCCAGAACCGGCTCGAGCACTCGATCAACAACCTCGGCGTCTACCAGGAGAACCTGTCCGCCTCGGAGTCGCGGATCCGCGACGTCGACATGGCGTCCGAGATGGTGAACATGACCCGGCTGCAGATCCTGTCGCAGTCCGGCACGTCGATGCTCGCGCAGGCCAACCAGGCGCCGAACAGCGTCCTGAGCCTGATCCAGGGCGGCTGACGCCGGCCACGTCCAGGGCCGGGCGCGACGCCCGGCCGGCCCGTCGCGCCGCGTCGCGCTCCGCCGCGAGACGGGATGCACGATCACGGGCACGGACGAGCTGGTCCTCGAGCGCGGCCACGCGCCGATCCGCCGCCCGCGCCTGCGCGAGCGCCGCATCGAGCAGGGCGCGGCCGTCCGCACCCATGTCGGCCCGGTCGGCCTGCTCGAGGCGCACCTCGGTCCGCCGCTTGGGTCCCGGCTTGGCCGGCCGGAAGCCCGCGGCCTCGATCGCCGCGGTGAGCGATCCGCCGAACGGCCGCTTCGCGGAGTTCAGCGCAGGCCACGGCGACCCGTCGGGGCGGCCGGCCCGGTAGCGCTCGATGCGCCACGTCTGGCCGGCCCACTTCGCAGAGGAGGGGTTCCAGTCGGCCGCCCGGGGCGGCTCGCCATGGAGAGCCACCCACTCGCGGATGGCCTTGATGATCGAGTCGCGGTCCCACCCGCCCCGGCCCGTGCGGACCTGGGTCGGCGCTCCCGCGAAGGTCGCGGGAGCCATGTGGATGACCTCCCGCTAGACGCCGTCGCGTGCGTCGTAGAACCGCTCGGTGCCCCGCAGCGGGCACGTGGCGGCGGCACCCCGGGGGGCGCAGCGCTGCGTGAGCCAGGTGTGCCGTCGCAGGAACATGCGGCCAGCCACGGTAGAGATCGCGGCGGCGGAGCGCAAGCCGGCGGGCCGGCCGGAGGGACGGGGGCGCGGGGGTTCGAGTCCGGCTGGAACCGAACCCAACGCCCGGCCGGCCGTCCAAGCAGCCGTCCGCGGACACGAGCAACCGCACGGGCGCCGCCGCATCCAGGACGATGCGTCGCATGACCGAGATCCCGATCACCGTCCGGGGGGACATCGAAGCTCGAGCCGTCGCCCAGCTGCGCCGTTGCGCGGAGGCCGGCGACGCCGTCGCCGCCGCTCTCTGCGCCGACGCCCACGTCGGCTACAGCCAGCCGATCGGCGGCGTCGTCGCCTACCCGGAGCACATCAGCCCTTCGGGAGTCGGCTACGACATCGGGTGCGGCAACAAGGCGGTGCGCACCCCGCTGCGCGTCGAGGACGTGCGCGGCGAGCTGCCGCGCATCATGGACGAGATCTTCGATCGCATCTCGTTCGGCATGGGCCGCAAGAACGACGAGCCCGTCGACCACCCGGTGCTCGACGCGATCTTCCGTGCCGACTTCCACCCGCAGCGCAAGCTGTTCCAGAGCGCGCGCAA
Organism: uncultured Solirubrobacteraceae bacterium; assembly: GCA_902806205.1. Lineage (GTDB taxonomy): Bacteria > Actinomycetota > Thermoleophilia > Solirubrobacterales > Solirubrobacteraceae > Paraconexibacter. The sequence continues at coordinate 6,227 of CADCVR010000021.1, forward strand.
CCAGCTCGGCACGGTCGGCGCCGGCAACCACTACGTCGACCTCTTCGCCGGTGACGACGGGCAGGTCTGGGTGGGCGTGCACTTCGGCTCTCGTGGGTTCGGCCACAAGACGGCGTCGGGCTTCCTCTCGCTCGCCGCGGGTGGGCGCTTCGACGAGCGCAGCCCGGACGGCGAGATGGACAGTCCCCCCGTGCTGCTCGAAGTCGCCTCCGGGCTCGGCCAGTCCTACATCGCCGCGATGACGCTCGCGGGTGACTACGCCTATGCGGGCCGCGATGTCGTCGTCGACCGCGTGCTCGAGATCCTCGGCACCGCGAGTGAGTACGAGGTGCACAACCACCACAACTACGCCTGGCGCGAGTCCGTCGGCGGAGTGGACGCCTGGGTGATCCGCAAGGGGTGCACCCCGGCCTTCCCGGGCCAGGAGGGCTTCGTCGGCGCGACGATGGGCGAGGACTCGGTGATCCTGCGCGGAACCGACGACCCGGACGGCGCGGCGCTGCTGCACTCGACCGTCCACGGCGCGGGGCGCGTGATGTCGCGGACGCAGGCGGCGGGCCGCCTGGGCAAGCGCGCGGAGTGCACCGAGCGTGACTGCGACACGTGGGTGACGTGGGGTGCCTACCGTCACGAGCGGGAGCGGCGCGGCCTCGGCGAGCGGGAGCCGTTCACGCTCTGCGCCCGCCACCCGGAGGGCCGCATGACCAAGCGGCGCGGGCGCATCAAGGAGGGCCGCATCGACTTCGTGACGGTCCAGGAGGCGCTCGTGAGCGCCGGCGTCGAGCTCCGCGGTGGGGCAGCCGACGAAGCGCCCGCGGCCTACAAGCGCCTCGACGAGGTGCTCGCCGCGCAGGGCCCGAGCGTGGAGGTGCTGCACCGGCTCACGCCGATCGGGGTCGCGATGGCGGCACCGGACACCTACGACCCGTTCAAGGACTGAAGAAGAGCGGACGGCACCGCGCGGCGGCGGGCGGAAAGGCATGATCGGTGGCATGACCGCTCCGCTCTCCGCACTCCTCGCCCAGCTGCGGACCTGCCGCTGGGTCGACCTGACTCATGCCTTCGCGCCCGGCATCCCGCACTACTCGGGCTTCCCGGACGAGGAGCGCACGGTGCTCTACCACTTCGACGCGGGGGTCGGCACGATGGGCGCGGGCTTTCTCACGCACGAGTACCGGCACGTCGGGCAGTGGGGCACGCACTGCGACCCACCGGCGCACTTCGCGCGCGGCGGCCGCACGTCGGACGAGATCGGGGTCGAGGAGATGATCCTGCCGCTCGTCGTGCTCGACCTGCGCGCGGCCGCCGCGGCGGACTGCGACCTCGAGGTGGGTGCGGAGCACGTCCGTGCGCACGAGGCCGAGCACGGCGAGATCCCGGGCGGCTGCTTCGTGGCGGCGTCGCTGGGATGGGGCGCGAAGTGGCCCGACGCGGACGCGATGGCCAACCGGGACGCCGACGGGACGGCGCACTCGCCCGGCTGGGGCGTCGACGCGCTGCGGCTGCTCGTCGAGGAGCGCGGGGTCGTCGCGGTCGGCCACGACGTCACCGACACCGACCCGGGCGGGCGGGTCAGCGCGGGCGACGTACCGGCGGAGACCTACATCCTCGGCGCCGATCGCTGGCAGCTCGAGCTCATGGCCAACCTCCACTCGGTGCCGCCGCGCGGTGCGCTCATCGTCGCGACGTGGCCCAAGCCGCTCGGGGGCACCGGCTTCCCCGCCCGCGCCTTCGCGATCATCCCGGCGGCGTAGCGCCGCAGTCGGGTCGTCACGTTGCCGCCGTCCAGCGGCGAACCATTCTGAGTCGACGCGGTCTTTCAGCTCACGCCGACGAGGTCCACGACGAACACGAGCGTCTCGTCGGGCCCGATGACGCCCCCGGCGCCCTGCTTGCCGTACGCGAGGTGCGGCGGGATCGTGATGCGGCGGCGGCCGCCGACCTTCATCCCCGCCACGCCCTCGTCCCAGCCCGCGATGACCTGGCCGCCGCCCAGGGCGAAGTTGAATGTCTTCCCGCGATCCCACGAGGCGTCGAACTGCTTGCCGCTGCGGTAGGAGACGCCGACGTAGTGCACGTCCACCGTCTGCCCCGCGGTGGCTTCGGCGCCGTCGCCGACGGTGAGATCGTCGAGCTCGAGCTCGGTGGGCGGCGGGCCCGCGGGCACGTCGACGGTGGGCTTCCCGGATGCGGCCATGGGCTGACCGTACCCGCTCGCCGCGGATCGGCGCCTCCTTGCGGTCCATCGCGTGCATCACGCGAAGGAGGCCGCACGGTCTCGACACCCCGAAAGCTCAGCTCTTCTTCTTGACGCCGGTCAGCCGTCGTGGCAGCGGCACGGGCGAGAGGTGGTCGGCGGCGGCGCCCGCGAAGGCCCGCGGCTCGAGCTTGGCCGTCAGGATGCGCAGCTCCACCTTCTCCGGCTCCGAGAGGCTGCGACCGCGGCGCACGAGCTCGGTGATCCGGCGCGCCTCGCCGGGCTCCAGGCGCTGCAGGTGGCGCCGGCCGAGCAGGGCGACCTGCGCGACTGCGACGACTCTGAAGATCGGCAGCCGCTTGGCGACGCGGCCGGCGACGACGCGTCTGGCGATCCGGGAGAGCACGTCAGCCGTTCTGCCCGTCGGCGCCGGACGTCACTCCTGCGCCGGCGCCCCGAACCGCACGCGGAAGCGCGCGCCGCCGAGTTGCTCGGAGTCGTCGAGCTCCACGGGCAGCCCGTGGTGGCGGGCCTGCTGGGCCACGAGCGCGAGGCCCAGACCCGAGCCCGCCACGGTCGTCCCGTCCACGCGCGCGAACGGCTCGAAGACCCGCTCGCGCTCGGCCGGCGGGATCCCGGGCCCGTCGTCCTCGACGACGAGCTGGACACCGCCGGCTCCGTCTTCGAGCGCGACGCGCACCGTCCCCCCCGCGCGCCCGTGGCGCGCCGCGTTCTCGACCAGGTTGTCGAGCACCACCCGGAGCCCGGGCGCCCAGCCGTCGACTTCCACCGGGTCCTCGGGCAGCTCGGACCGCCACAGGATCTGCGGGTGGCGCGCGCCCGCGGCCTCGAGCGTCTGGTCGAGCAGCTCGGCCAGGTCGACGCGCGTGTGGTGCAGGGGCGCCGCGTCGCCGCGCGCGAGCGCCTGCAGGCCGTCGAGCAGCGCCACGAGCCGCCGCTGCTCCTCCAGCGCGTCGTCGAGAAGCTCGCCGCGCCGCTGCGCCGGAAGGTCCGGGTGGCGCCGCAGCGCGGAGAGGTTCGTCTGCACGCTCGTGAGCGGCGTGCGCAGCTCGTGGCCCGCGTCGGCGGCGAAGCGGCGGGTCGCCTCCAGGGCCCGCTCGCGGTCGGCGGAAGAGCGCGCGAGGCGCGTGAGCATCGCGTCGAAGCTCGCGGCCAGCGCCCGCAGCTCGCCCGGTCCGTCGTCGGCCGGGATGCGGCGGTCGAGATCCTCGTCTCCAACGATGCTCGACGTCAGCGTACGCAGGCGGCGCAGCGGGCGCAGCAGGAGGCTCGCGAAGAACCACGTCGCCGCGGCGGCGACGATCAGCGCGAGGCCGCCGAGCAACAGGAGGTTGCGGTCCAGCTCCCGCTGGCGGCGCTCGACCCGCTCGAGCCGCGTCGTCACCTCGAAGCGCGTGAGACCGCCGAGCGCCGGATCGTCCAGCGACGTGGTGAAGGCGCGGTAGCGCTTTCCGCTCGACGCGAAGGTTCGCAGGCCGTCGCGGCGGGCGGGCGGCGTCGGCGGCGCCGCGCCGACCCGCAGAAGCTCGGTCGCGCCGAGCGTGAGCCGCAGGGAGGTGCCCGACGCGCGGAGCACGTCGTCGAGGCGGCCGTCGTCGAGCGGGAGCTCCTGCTGCACCGCGTCGAGCGCGTTGGCCCGGGAGAGGTCGGCGGTGCGCTGCAGACGCTCGTCGACCGTCTCGAGCTCCGTGCGCTCGACGTAGCGCGAGACGGAGATCCCGGAGACCAGCAGCACGGCCGCCAGGACGGCCGCGACGCCGAGCGTGAGGCGGCCGCGGAGGCTGCGCATCCGGCCAGCCTACGGGCGCAGGACGAAGCCGACCCCGCGAACGGTGTGCAGCAGCCGCTCCTCGCCGCCGGCCTCCAGCTTGCGCCGCAGGTAGCCCACGAAGACGTCGGCGACGTTCGTCCCCGGGTCGAACGTGTAGCCCCAGATCTCCTCGTGGAGGCGCTTGCGCTCGAGCACCTCGCCCGGGTGGCGCAGGAACAGGTGCAGCAGCTCGAACTCGCGGCGGGTCAGGCTGAGCTCGCGACCCGCGCGACGGGCGCTCTTCTGCTGCGGATCGAGCTGGAGCTCGCCCACCGCCAGGGCGGCGTCGGAGCCCGCCGGACGGCGGCGCAGCAGCGCGTGGAGGCGCGCGGCGACCTCTTCGAGGGCGAACGGCTTGACCACGTAGTCGTCGGCGCCGGCTTCCAGGCCGCGGACCCGGTCGTCGACCTCGTCCCGGGCGGAGAGGATGCAGACCGGGACGTCATCGCCACCGCTGCGCAGCTCGAGCAGCACCTCCAGTCCGTTGAGATCGGGCATGGCGAGGTCGAGAAGTACGACGTCGGGGCACTCGGACGCTGCGGCGGCGAGGCCGGCGCGGCCGCCCGAGGCGGGCAGGACCCGGAAGCCCTCGAGCTCCAGCCCGGTGGCGACGGAGCGGCGGATGCCGGGGTCGTCGTCGACGAGGAGCACCAGCGGACCCGATGCCTCAGCCACGCCTCACCGATTCGCAGTCGCCGGCCACGTTGTCGTCCGTGTCGGCGAAGACGACATCGCGTCCGGGTCCGCAGACGATCCGGTCCGGCGCGCCGTCGCGCGCGCGCACCGTGTCGTTGCCCGCTCCGGCGGCCACGACGTCCAGCGTCCCGTCCGCGGCCACCGCGTTGAGGCGGTCACGTCCCCGCCCGCCGAGCAGGACGTCGGCCCCGCGGCCGCCGATCAGCACGTCGTTGCCGGCGTCCCCGGCGACGAGGTCGCTGCCGGCTCCGCCGTTGACGGTGTCGTTGCCGCCGCGGCCCGACAGCCGGTCGTCTCCGCCGCGCCCGAGGATGCGGTCGGCGCCGCCGGTCCCCCGGATCGTGTCGTTCCCGCGCGTGCCCACGCGCTCGGCCGACCAGGCGACCGACGCGCCGGAGACGGCGACCAGGGTCAGGGCGAGGACGGAGCGAGCGCGGTGCATACCGACACGATGACGCAGGGGGCGCTCGGGCATGCGAGCCGGCGGCGGTTCCTCACACGTTCCTCACGGAGCGTGAGGAGTGCGTGAGAGCCGCTCCACATCGGATCACCCGGGGGGCAGAGTGACCCTCGAACGCTGAATCCGAACTTGAGGAGAACCACATGCTCGACATGAGGAAGCACACGGTAGCCGCGATCGCCACGCTCGGACTGCTCGTCCCGGCGACGGCCTTCGCCGCGACCATCAACGGCGGGCCCGGCAACGAACGGCTGCGGGGCACCGCCGCTGCCGACACGATCGACGGCAACGCGGGCAACGACCGCATCTTCGGCCTCGGCGCCGACGACCGGCTCATCGGCGGCCAGGGCAACGACCGGATCTTCGGCGGCCAGGGCAACGACACCATCCTCGGCGTCCAGGGCAACGACCTGCTCCACGGCGGCGCGGGCGACGACGCCATCACCGGCGACACCAACGACGCCGGCGACCGCACCTCGTTCGACCGCATCTTCGGCGCGGCGGGCGACGACACCCTCAAGGGCGGCGACTCGCGTGACCGCATCCACGGCGGGAGCGGCAACGACCGTTCCGAAGGTGAGCGCGGCAACGACAGGATGTCCGGTGGTACCGGCGACGACATCCAGAGCGGCGGTGCCGGCAACGACGTGATCTACGCCAACGTCGGCACGGACACGAGCTTCGGTGGCGACGGCAACGACACGCTGTGGGCCCTCGCCCGCGCCGACGTCACCCCAGGCCCCGTCGACCAGGTCGGCGACACGCTCGACGGCGGTAACGGCGACGACCGCTTCCGCACCCGCGACGGCGAGGTCGACCGCATCACCTGCGGTGCCGGCAACGATCGCGCGTTCCTCGACCAGGTCGACGTGATCACCGACGCGACGGCCGAGAACCCGAAGGGCTCCTGCGAGGACGTCCAGCGCAAGGCGGCCAAGGCCGGCGACTCGAAGTCCGAGGACCGCCAGCAGTCACCCCGAGAGGAGAAGGTCACCTCCTAGCACCACCGTCGCCCGGCAGTCTCGGACGCCGCCCTTCCCGGGCGGCGTCCGTCGTACTCAGGCCGCCAGGCGGAGCGCGAAGAGCGTGGCACTCACGGCCGTGGCCAGGTTCAGGCTCGAGACGCCGGGCGCCATCGGCAGCGCCAGGCGCCCGTCGGCGCGCTCGAGCAGCGCATCGGTGAGGCCGTCGCGCTCGGTGCCGAACGCGAGGATCGCGCCGGGCGGCACCGCGCGCGGGTCGAAGCGCTCGCCCTCCGGGTCGAGCGCCAGCAGCGACCGCGGACCCCCGGCCGGCAACGCCTTCACCCGGTAGACCGGCAGCGCGAAGTGAAGGCCGGCGGCGCCGCGCAGCGCGTCGGGGTGCCACGGATCCTGTGGCCCGGTCGTGAGCACGCCTCCTGCACCGGCGGCGGCCGCCACCCGTACCGCGGCGCCGAGGTTGCCGAGGTGACGTGGATCCTCGAGCAGGACGAGCGGCGTGGCGGCGGCGGCGCCCACCAGGACGTCGGGATGCGGCAGCCGCGGGCGCCGTGCGACGGCGACGACCTGCCCACGGGACACCACGGCCGCGAGTTCCTCGGCGCTCACCCGCTCGACGGCGAAGGAGACGTCGGGAGCCAGCCGCGCCCGAAGCGCCTCGAGCGTCTCGAGGTCCGCCGTCCAGGCGCCCAGCACCTCGGCGCCGAAGCGCGTCGCGTGCTTGAGCGCGTGGAAGCCCTCGAGGACCACCAGGCCGCCGTCGCGCCGGGCCCGGGCGACGTCGGCCAGGCGCACGTCAGCCGGGCCGGCGCAACCGGACGCCGTCATACCGCTCGAAGTCCCGGTCGTACGTCACGACCGTGGCGTCGTGCTCGAGGGCGAGCGCCGCGAGGTGCGTGTCGTTGACGAGGTTGCCCCGGCCCCCGGCTCGGATGAGCAGCCCGAGCAGGAGCCCGACGTGCTGACGCGTGGGCTCGGGGATGACGGCCGCGGGAGAGTCGAGCCAGCGGCGCAGCACGTCACCCGCGTCCGCAGCCGACAGGGGACGGCGCAGGATGCGCGGGTGGGTGGTCACGCGCAGGAACGCGAGCGTGATGATCCAGGGGAAGCCGACCGCCTCCGTGCCGTCGAGTGCCTCGAGGAGGAACGCCCGGGCTCCTTCGTGCTCGGCGGCGGCCGTGTTGACCGCGTAGACCAGGACGTTCGCGTCGAGGAGCAGCAACGGGTCACGAGCCCTCGGCGTACGTTCGCGCGCGCTCCGCATCCTCGAGTTCCCCGGCGAGCCGCAGCGCATGGGTCAGGTCGACGAGCGGCTCGCCCATGTCGAAGGTCGGGAAGTCGGCCTGCGGGCGCCGGCGCGACGAAGGCTGCGGGGCGCTCCTGCGGATGGCGTCGTTGATCGCCTGCTTGAAGGTGATCCCGCGTTCGCGCATCGCGCGGCGGAGCAGATCCTCCACGTCGGGGTCCAGCGTCACCGTCGTTCGCATCAACGCATCGTAACGTTTGATGCGCTGATGCCTCGACTGCAACGTCTCCTGTCATGGGGCGAGGCGGCCGGCGTCACGCGGCGCCCGCCAGCACGCGGCGGATCCGCTTGCCGGAGACCGCCTTGCGCGAGCCGAGCCCCTGGGCGAAGAGCGAGACGCGCAGCTCCTCGAGCAGCCACGGGACCTCACGCATCGCCTCGGGCACCGGGCGACCCGGCGCGAGCGCGGCGACGCGCGCGCGGTGCTCGTCCTCCAGCGCACGCAGCTCGTCGGTGCGCCGGCGGTCCAGCGCAGGGTTCTGCGCGACGCGGTCGAGGCGGTGCGCGGCGGCGTGGAGGTAGCGGGTGAGGTCAGGCAGGCGCGCGGCGCCGGTCGCCGCGACGAAGCCCGGCCCGATCAGGCCCGCGAGCTGGACGGCGACGTCGTCACGGGCATGCTGGACATCGGCCCGTCCGGAGCGGGCGAGGCGGTCGCGGACGGCCTGCGCCGCCTGCAGGACCCGGGCAGCCTCGATGACGAGCCCGAGGGTCCGTTCGGCGAGGCTCCCGGCGACGTGGTCGCGCAAGCGCAGGAAGGATCGCTCGTCCCAGGCCGGCCCGCCCCCCTCGAGCATCAGCGCCTCGGTGGCCGCGCGCTGCGCGTCGGCGATGACCGCGGGCAGGCTTCCGTGGGGCGCGGCGGCGAGGGCGACCTGGGTCCCGAGATCCAGGCGGTCGCGCACCCAGCGTGCCGGCGATCGAACCGTGAGCGCGAGGAGCCGCAGCGTGCCGAGGCGCATCGCGTCGGCCTGGGCCAGCGACGTGTCGAACAGCCGGACCCCCACGGTCTCCCCCTCGTCGACGAGCGCCGGGTACGCCTGGACGGCGCCGCCGGTCCCCGGAAGGGCCACGTCGCGCGGGAGCATCTCGAACGCCCAGCGGGTCTCCCCCGTGCGCTCCAGCCCGGGCGCAGCGGCGGCCAGTTCGGCCTGGAGCTGCGGGCGCACCCGCTCGCGCAGGGCGTCGAGGTCGTCCCCCACCGCCACGACGCGGCCGTGCTCGTCCTCGACGCTGAACGTCATCCGCAGGTGGGCAGGAAGCTCCCCGGCCTTCCACGCGTCGGCCGGCACGCGCACGCCGCGGCGCCGCTCGAGCTCCGCGGTCAGGACCTCCAGCAGCGGCGCGCTGCGCGGCTTGACGTCGGCGAGGATCTCCTCCACGAGGTCGGGCACGGGCACGAGCGGTTTGCGCAGCTCCTTCGGCAGCCCGCGGATCAGCGAGGTCAGCAGCTCCCCGCGGAAGGCCGGGACGAGCCAGTCGAAGCCGACGGGCCGCAGGGTCCCGAGCGTGGCGAGGGGGACGTGCGCGGTGACCCCGTCGTCCGGGGCACCGGGCTCGAAGCGGTAGGTCAGCTCGAGGCGCAGCCCGCCCTGCTTCCACGTGTCGGGCCGCGCTCGCGGATCGACCTCCGCGCCGCCGCGCAGCAGCAGCGCGCGCGGGTAGGTCAGCAGGTCGCCGTCGGCGCGCCGGGCCTCGCGCCACCAGCGGTCGAAGTGGTGGCCGCTCGTGACCTCCTCCGGCACGCGTGCGTCGAAGAAGTCCATGCGGACGTCGTCTCCCACGAGCAGGTCATGGCGTCGCGTGCGCTGCTCGAGCTGCTCCACCTCGAACAGGCGCCGGCGGTTCTCGGCCACGAACGCGTGGGAGCTCTCCCAGTCCCCCTCGACCAGCGCGCGGCGGATGAACAGCGCGCGGGCCAGCGCCGGGTCGACGCGTGCGTAGGCCACCGTGCGGCCCTCCACGACCGGCAGCCCGTAGAGGGTGACACGCTCGGTGGCCACGACCGACGCCTGCCGGGGTTCCCAGCGCGGTTCGGAGTACGTGCGCTTGACGAGGTGGCCCGCCAGCGGCTCGATCCACTTCGGCTTGATCTCCGCCACGGTGCGGGCGAACAGGCGCGAGGTCTCGACGAGCTCTGCGGCCATCACCCACCTGGCCTGCGCCCGCGAGAGCGAGGAGCCCGGGAAGACGGCGAAGCGCGAGCCCCTCGCCCCTTCGTACTCACGCCTGCGCGAGCTCCGCAGCCCGACGTGGGAGAGCAGACCGCTCAGCACGGCGATGTGCACGGCGTCGGGCTCGGCCGGGGACTGGTTCATCCGCACCCCGACCCCTTCGGCGGCGCTGCGCAGCTGGCCCGCGAGATCCTGCCATTCGCGGACGCGGAGGTAGTGCAGGAGCTCGGCCTTGCAGCGCTTGCGGAACTGGTTGCCCGACAGCTCGGCCTGCAGCGCCTCCAGGTAGCGCCACAGCTCGAGGTACGCGAGGAAATCCGAGCTCTCGTGCTTGAAGCGGGCGTGGCTCTGGTCGGCCTGGGCCTGGAGGTCGCCGGGGCGCTCGCGCGGATCCTGGATCGACAGTGCGGCCGCGACGATGCACAGCTCCTCCGCGCAGGCGAGGCGGTCGGCTTCGAGGACCATGCGCCCCAGTCGCGGGTCGACGGGCAGCCGGGCCAGGCGCCGGCCCAGCGGGGTCAGGCGCTTGCGCGGATCCTCGACGGCGACGTCAAGGGCTCCGAGCTCGTGCAGGAGGTTGACGCCGTCGCGGACCTGGCGACGGTCGGGCGGGTCGAGGAAGCCGAAATCCTCGACCTCACCCAACCCGAGTGCGGCCATCTGGAGGATCACCGAAGCGAGGTTCGTGCGCTGCACCTCCGGATCGGTGAAGCGCGGCCGGGCCTCGAAGTCCGCTTGGGAGTACAGGCGGATGCAGACCCCCGGCCCTTCGCGGCCGCAGCGGCCCTTGCGCTGCTCGGCCGAGGCCTGCGAGATCGCCTCGATCGGCAGCCGCTGGACCTTCAGCCGGGCGGAGTAGCGCGAGATGCGCGCCGTTCCCGGGTCGACGACGTAGCGGATCCCGGGCACGGTCACCGACGTCTCGGCGACGTTCGTGGCCAGCACGACGCGGCGGTGGGCGTGCGGGCGAAACGCCTTCTGCTGCTCGCCGACGCTCAGCCGCGAGTACAGCGGGAGGACATCGACGCGCGGTCCGAGGCGACCCGTCAGCACCTCCGCGGTGTCGCGGATCTCCCGCTCGCCCGAGAGGAACACGAGCACGTCGCCGGGCCCCTCGTCGAGCAGCTCCTCGACCGCGTCGCCGATCTGCTCGACCGGGTCGGCGTCGGGCTGCTCCTCGCCCGCCGGCTCCGTCCAGCGCACCTCGACGGGATGGGTGCGGCCGCTGACCTCGACGACGGGCGCGCCGCCGAAGTGTTCGGCGAAGCGCGCGGGGTCGATCGTCGCGCTCGTGATGATGAGCTTCAGGTCCGGCCGGCGGGGCAGCAGCTCGCGCAGGTACCCGAGCAGGAAATCGATGTTCAGGCTGCGCTCGTGCGCCTCGTCGACGATGATCGTGTCGTAGCGGCGCAGCAGTCGGTCGTGCTGGATCTCGGCGAGCAGCAGCCCGTCGGTCATCAGCTTGAGCAGCGTGTCGGCCGTCGCCCTCTGCGTGAAGCGCACCGAGTAGCCGACCGCGCCACCGAGCGGGACCGCGAGCTCCTCGGCGATGCGCTCGGCGACCGTACGCGCCGCAAGGCGGCGCGGCTGCGTGTGAGCGATGGTCCCGCGGATGCCGCGTCCGAGCTCGAGGCAGATCTTCGGCAGCTGGGTCGTCTTTCCCGAGCCGGTCTCGCCGGCGACCACGACGACCTGGTGGTCTGCGATGGTCTCGAGCAGCTCGGGGCGGCGCGCGCTGACCGGAAGCTGCGGCGGGTACGTGAGCTCCGGGACCGACGCCCGGCGCTGGACGACGCGCGCGGTGGCCTTCTTCAGCTCTGAGAGGAAGGCTTCGAGCTCTCGTTCCCGCGCCTGCGCATCTTCGAGGGAGCCCAGGCGCTGCAGACGGCCGGCGAGGCGGTGCTCGTCGCGGAGGGTCAGCTCCCCCAGGCGCCGCCGCAGCTCGGAGACGTCGGTGGCGGCCACGATCGCGTCCACGATAGGCCGTGCTCCGTGCCGGTGGATCCGCTACGCGACCTTCTCGAGCACAGAGATGGCGTCGCGGTAGGCCGCGAGATCATGCCGCCCGCCCGACCACGAGCGGATGACGCGGTCGACGGCGAGTCCGTGCTCGCGGGCGAGGGCGGCGAACAGCGTCGCCGTCATGGGCGCCCGCCAGCCGCGCCGGCTGGTGTGGAAGCCGCGGTCGCGGCCGTCGGCATGGTGGATCGTCGCGACGCCGCCGGGCGCCAGGACGCGAGCGATCTCGCCCATGTACTCCGCCTGCTGGACCGGGGCGATGTGGACGAACGCGTCGAATGACCAGATTGCCTCGACCGTCGCATCGGCGACCTCGGCGAGCGAGGCGCCGGGCGTGAGGAGGTAGACGACGCCGGGCGGGTCGCCGAGCGCCTCACGGCACCGGGCCAGGATGCGCTCGTCGAGGTCGACGACGACCATCCGATCCGCGCGCGCCAACAGAACCTCCGTCCAGCGTCCGGCGCCCGGGCCGATCTCCAGCACCGTTCCGCCCGGGGGGATCGTGGGCAGCAGGACGTCGTCGATCAGCCCCTGCTTCCAGTCGGCCGAGAGGGTCCACTCCTCCCCGCGCCGACTCCAGTCCCAGCTCCCCCAGTGCTCCTTGTTGACTTCCGGGGCGTGGTCCTGCCAGGCGGCATGCGCGGGGCCCAGGACGCCGCGCTTGCCCTCGACGTCGAGCATCCACGCCTCGGCTCGGAGATGGGTGATCTCCGCGGCGCGGCGCAGCGGCGCGACCACCGCGTAGAGCGGACCGAAGGTGCGCACACGCGTGCGTGCGTTGCGAAGGTAGCGGCGCATCGAGGACGGCAGCCTACGGCAGCCAAGCGCCGGGCTCCTCCGATCGGCCCGCGGCCGCGTCGACGTTCAGAAGCGCGTCACCGCCCCGATGCCCTCGACCGCGGTCAGCTCGGACGCCGGCGCGGGAAGCACGACCTCCGCGGCCTGCTCGTAGGCCAGCGCGACGGCCGCCTCGATGACGTTGGGAAGCTGCTTCATCTCCGCGCCGTCGGCCGGGCACTCGGCCAGATTCAGGCCGAGCAGGCCACAGGCCGGGCAGCGGGACCCCGGGGACGCCAGCTGGGGATCGACCACGAGCGTCTCCACCCGCCGCTCCGAGAGGGCGCCGAGCGTCGTGCGCAACCCGCCGACGCCATGGCCACCGGGGGTGCCGACCCCCTGGGCCAGACGCTCGAGTACCTCACGCTCGTGGTCCGAGCGCGCCTTCACGATCAGGGGCTCCGCGGCCGCGCGGACGGCTTCGGCGTCCGCGGCGGACTGGTCGACGTCGATCCAACCCGCGAGCCGCTCTTTCACCGAGTTGTCGAGCTTGGCCTCCAGGTCGGAGCGGATGGGCTGCTGGCCCGCGAGGATCACCCGGTCGTAGCGGCCCTCGCGCAGGGCCACGAGCAGCGCCTCGGCGACGTGGTCGAGGTGCGCGACGACCTCGTTCTCGATGGAGCGCTGGTAGCGCCCGACGCTCCAGCCGCCCTTCTTGTGCTGCCCCTTGACCTCGTCGTCGAGCGTCCCGCTGAGCGGCATGCCGTCCTCGTTTCCGATATGGAAGGACGCCCGGCTGCGGTCCACGAGCGCGACGCACCAGCGTCCGCGGTCCGCCAACCGCACGAGCGGCTCGACGTGCGCGCTCGCGTCGAGCACGACCCGGTTGGGGATGGGCGCGGGCAGCCGGAGCAGCTCGACGGGTGCCCCGGGGCCCGGGGCGAAGATCGCCAGTCCGCGAGCCCCCTCGACGGGAATCGCGAGCGGCTCGAGGCGCCCCTTGATCTCCGTGAGCGCATCGCGCATCCGGACGCGGGCGTCGTGGTCGAGCGGGCTCGCCTCCACCGTTCTCCGCGCCTCGTTCAGCAGCGCGTCCACCGCGGACTGCCGCGCCGGTGCGGTCGGGAACTTCGACGGGTCGAGATCGAGAAAGAGGGAGAGGACCGCCCCGTCGCGGTTGGCGGCCAGGCGCCGGAGGGCGTCCTGCGAGACGTCGTTGACCATGGGCGCAGGCTACCCGCACGCCGTCGCGGCGCGCACGGGCCCCGCTCCTGCCCGCGGTCTGCCCGAGACCACGCCCCGTGCCCGCCGGGACGGCTCAGGCCAGCGCCGCCACCACGGCGCCGGCCGCCGCGAGCACCACGGAGAGCACGAGCATCCCGCCGGCCATCGTCTGCATCATCCGGTCCTCGTCGGTCAGCCTCGCGCCCGCCAGCCGCGCCGTCGCGGCGCGGTGCACGAGGCCGGCGGCGACGGTCACGACGGCCAGCGTGATGAGCGGCCCGAGCGTTCCGCCGAGAACGAGGATGCCGGCAAGAGTGAGCGTTCCCAGCGCGAGCGCCGCTCCGAGGTAGGCGGCGAGCGTCCGCCGGACGGGGTCCAGGCGCTGCCGGGAGCGCGGCGACGGTTCCGTCGGCTCGCTCTGCTTCGGCGGCCTGGCGCTCGTCGCGACCTGCGCCCGCCCCCGTGCACGTCTGCCCATCGGGCCCGAGGCGCGTTCGGCTTCTAGGCGTTCTCGGTGCGCTTGCGCTGGGCGAGGGCGTCGCGGAGGTCGCCGAGCGTCGCCTGGCGGCGCAGGAGCGCGAGCCGGTCAGGGCCCTTCACGTCGTTGCCGGCGAGCGCCTCGGCGACACGCTGGAGCTCTTTCTGCAGAGCGGTTCCGGACAGGGCGGGGGCACGTGGCATCCCCCCACTCTACGCCTCGCGACGGCGTCACCGGTCGCGACGGCGCCCGACCCCGCGTCGCGCGGCGATGGCGTCGCCACTAGCGTCTGCTTTCAGAATGCGCCGCATCCAGTTGAGCCCGTCACGCGCCGCCGTCCTGGTCCTGGGAGTTCTCGCGCTCGCGGGGCTCTGGCTCGTCCGGCCGGTCTGGCACGGCTTCGCGCTGCTGTTCTGGACCTCGCCCATCGTCTGGGTGCCCCCGGTCCTGGTGCTCATCGCGGGCGCCTTCGCCCTGCGCCGCTCCACCCAGTGGCGGACACTGGAAGAGCTCCAGACGCCGCGCCGGCCCGACTCGAAGCTGCTCGTGTTCCCCACACTGGCCTTCGTGCTGCTCGTGGCCGGCTCGGCGTTCAACGGCGCGCTCATCTCGCGTTCGCTCGCGAAGAACACGACGTTCGAGGCCATCCCGCAGCTGCCCGCGGGGGGCCAGGTCCGCCTCGTCCCGCGCGAGGTCGCCGAGCAGAACGCTTCGAGCGCGTTCAACTCCTCCACCGAGACGCTCACCGACTTTCACATCGTCAATACGCGCGACGGCCTGAAGTGGACGGCGCTGCGCACGCCGCAGGGCCTGTTCAGGACGTTCTCCAAGCAGAGCCAGGGCCTCGTCGTCCTCGACGCGGAGCAGACGGCGCGCTCCCTGCGCCAGGTGGATCGGAAGCTCAGCGTCGCTCCGGGGCTGCAGGTGACCGACAACCTGCGCTGGAAGCTGCTCAAGCGTCGCTTCTTCGTCGAGCTGCAAGATCCCGTGGGCATCGAGCTCCCCGACGGGGTCAAGATCATGGTGCCCTACATCGAGCGCAGAGGGCTCTTCGCCCGCCGGCCGGTGCTCGGCGGGGTGTTCCTGGTGTCGGGCGACGGGACGATCGAGGACCTCGAGCCCGAGGAGGCCGCCAGGCGCCCCGAGCTCGCCGCGACCGGGCGGATCTACCCCGACACGCTCGCGCGCACCGTGCAGGACTCCTACGCCTACAAGGGCGGCATCTTCAACAAGCTCTTCGTCCACGAGGACCAGACGCAGATCACCGACACGGCACTCAACCGCCAGCCCTACCTCATCGACTTCGGGTCGGGCGGGCTCGGGCCGCAGTGGGTGACAGTCGCCGAGCCGTACGGCCGCGCGTTCGCCGCCAGCGCGATCTTCCTCACCGACGCCGTGACGGGGAGGGTGCGCGTCTGGCGGGTCCCGCGGGGTCGCTCGCTGAGCGGGAACCGCCGGGCGCTGGAAGCCGTCCGTGCCGTCTCCATTCCCGGCATCGACTTCGGGCAGGGTCCGGGCGGGACGGGCAACTTCCGGGTAGTCGAGCCGCGGCCCGTCTTCGCCGGCGGCCGCCTCGTCTACCTCGCGTCGATCATCCCCATCAGCGCGAACGCCGTCTCGAAGACCGTGGTGGTCGACGCGGAGACCAACAAGCTCGTGAAGGTGTTCGACAACGACACCGACCCCAGCGCCGAAGTGGCCACCCAGCGCTACCTCGCCACGGGCCGCCTGCCGGACGGCAGCACCGCCGAGGATGCCGCGGGTGTGCCTGCGGTCGAGGATGCCACCGGCGCCACCGGCGCCACCGGCGGGACGGGCGCCGCCGGCGCGACGGGCGACGGCGGGAGTGGGCGCCGCGGCGGACGCCCGAGCGTCGATCAGCAGCTCGACCGGCTGCTGGACCGTCAGCGCGACCTGCTGCGCGACACAGAGGCGCTGCGCGAGGCGCTGCGTCGCGAGCGCGCCCGCGGTTGAGAGACTGTTGAAATATTCGCGTGGTCGCCGGAAACCACCTCGCGCGCACACCGACAGCGGAGGCCGCGTCCTGGGCCGCGGAGGCCGGGCGTCCGGAGCCGCGAAGACCCGCGTATTCAGGCTGCGAATGCCGCGCGTTCGTCGCGCGGCGCCTCGAGGGCGCGGGGACTCAGCCGGCACGGCACGCCGCCGATCATGAGCTGGACGGTTGCCCCGGGCTTGAAGTCCCCACCCGGGACGGGCGCGTCGGGGTCCGGGGCCCGGAGGCCGATGAGCCGGTGGCCGACCCGCGCGGCGTGGCGGCGGACGCAGCGCTCGGCTTCAGCGCGCGAGTAGTGCCAGCCCGTGGCGATGAGGTGGGCGCCGTGCCACAGCTCCCAGCGCCAGCGGGTGAAGCTCCAGCGGCCGGGGTTGAGCGGGTGGAGCGCGTACTCGAACTGAAGACCCTCGACGGTCGGCACGACCCCGAGCCTAGCGCTGCCTAGGAGCCTGTTGAAATATTCGCGCGCCCGCCGGAAACCACCTCGCGCGCACCATCCGCCACACGACGACTCGCAGATCCAACGAGGATCTGCCACGTCATCGCGCGACGCCTGGCACGGGCGACGCGGCTCCCCGCGAACCCACACGGCGATACAGCAACACACTCCTAGCCTGTGACCGTGGCGCCCACGCTCTTCACGATCGGCTACGAGAAGCTGCTGCCCGAGCCGCTCGTCCACGAGCTCGGCGCCGCCGGCGTGCAGCGCGTGATCGACGTGCGCTTCCGCCCGCAGTCGCGCCGCCCCGGCATGTCCAAGACGCGGTTGGGCGACCTGCTGGCCGAGCACGGCGTGCGCTACGAGCATCGCCGCGCGCTCGGGACTCCCGCCGACCTGCGCGCCCTCTACCGCGCGGGCCGCGTCGCGGAGGCCCACGCCGCGTTCGCCGCTCATGTCGAGGCGCACTCCGGCCGGGATCTCGACGCGCTTGCCGCCGAGCTGCCGAAGGCGGCCGCGACGGCTTTGCTGTGCCTGGAGGCCGACCCCCGCGTCTGCCACCGCTGCGTCCTGGTCGACCGGCTGCGCAGGCGACTGGGAGGGCTCGAGGTCGTCGACCTGTGAACCCGTGAGGACCTCAGGACGAGTTGCTCTAGCCTGTGCGTCTGAGATGTTCCGCCCGGTCGGCCTCATGCCTCGGTGCCCGCACGCCCCCCGCGTGCTGTTCGGCCGCGCCCGCGCGCGTTCGGGTTCACGGTCGGCACTTCGCTGACCGGCGTGGCCGCCCGCCCGGGTCGCCGCGCTTCAGCCCGCCCGTCGCGCGCTGAGCGCCCGGGCCCCCGCCCCGCGCGCGTCGCCGGGCGCGATCCGCACACTTCACGACGAACCCAAGGCAGGAAATCCCATCATGAGCCGCCAGATCTCCCTCGCACGCACCCGCAACATCGGCATCTCCGCCCACGTCGACAGCGGCAAGACCACCACGACGGAGCGCATCCTCTACTACACCGGCAAGGTCCACAAGATGGGCGAGGTGCACGAGGGCGCCGCCCAGATGGACTGGCTCGACCAGGAGCAGGAGCGCGGCATCACGATCATGTCCGCGGCGACGACGTGCTTCTGGAAGCCGTCGAACGTCGAGGACGCCCAGCAGCACCGCATCAACATCATCGACACCCCGGGTCACGTCGACTTCCAGGCCGAGGTGGAGCGCTCACTGCGCGTCCTCGACGGCGCCATCGCGCTCTTCGACTCGGTCGCCGGCGTCGAGCCGCAATCCGAGACCGTGTGGCGGATGATGAACAAGTACACCGTGCCGCGGCTGTGCTTCGTCAACAAGATGGACCGCCAGGGAGCGGACTTCGAGAAGGCGATCCGCACGATGAAGGAGCGCCTCGGCGCGAACGCGGTTCCCGTCCAGCTGCCGATCGGCGCGGAGGAGCACTTCCGCGGCGTCGTCGACCTCGTGCACATGCGGGCGATCACCTACTCGGCCGAAGACGGCATGGAGTACGACATCGGTGAGATCCCCGGCGAGATGGCGGATGCCGCCCACGCGGCGCATCAAGCGCTCATCGACGCGATCGCCGAGTACCACGAGCCGCTCATGGAGGCCTACCTCGAGGACGAGGAGTCGGTCACCCCCGCGCTGATCGTCGAGGGCGTCCGCTCCGCGACGCTGGCCAACGCCGTGCAGCCGGTCCTCTGCGGCTCCGCGTTCAAGAACAAGGGCGTCCAGCCCCTGCTCGACGCGATCATCGCGTACCTCCCGTCGCCGCTGGACCGCGGCGAGGTCACCGCGTCGGACTCCGACGAGACCCGCGCGCCCGACGACGACGCGCCGTTCGCGGCCCTGGCGTTCAAGATCCAGCGCGACCCGCAGGCCGGTCCGCTGACGTACTTCCGCGTGTACTCCGGCACGCTGAAGGCCGGCGACAAGATCCTCAACTCCACCACGGGCAAGACCGAGCGCATCGGCCGCCTGCTGATGATGCACGCCAACGACCGCGAGGACGTCACCGAGGTCTACTCGGGTGACATCGCGGTGGCGATCGGCATGAAGACCGCGACGACCGGCGACACGTTGTGCGACCCGGCCAAGCCCGTGCTGCTGGAGAACATCTCCTTCGCACCGCCGGTCGTCCACGTGGCGATCGAGCCCACCTCCCGTCCGGACCAGGAGAAGCTCGCCGTCGCGCTGGCCTACCTGGTCCGCGAGGACCCGTCGCTGCAGATGCGCACGGACGAGGAGACGGGGCAGACCGTGCTTTCCGGCATGGGCGAGCTGCACCTCGAGGTCACCGTCGAGCGCCTCAAGCGCGAGTACAAGGTCAACGCGAACACGGGCCGCCCGCAGGTCGCCTACCGCGAGACGATCACCGCCTCGGCGCAGAAGATCGAGGGCAAGTTCGTCAAGCAGACCGGCGGCTCGGGACAGTACGGGGTCGTCTACATCGACATGGAGCCGAACCCCGGCAAGGGCTTCGAGTTCGAGTCGAAGGTCAAGGGCGGCAACGTGCCGACGGAGTACATCCCGGCCGTCGGCAAGGGCTGCGAGCTCGGCATGGGCGCCGGAGTCGTCGCGGGCTATCCCATGGAGGACGTCAAGGTGACGCTCACCGACGGCAAGTCGCACGACACGGATTCGTCGGAGATCGCCTTCCAGATGGCGGGCAACATCGCCTTCAAGGAGGCCTGCCGCCGCTGCAAGCCGGTCATCCTCGAGCCGATCATGCTCGTCGAGGTGATCGTCCCCGAGGACGGCCTGGGCTGGGTCATGGGCGACATCGCCCGCCGCCGAGGCCTGGTCGGAGAGCGGGAGTCGCGCCCCGGCGGCATCGTCTCGGTGATGTCCGAGGTGCCGCTGAGCGAGATGTTCGGCTACGCCAACGACATCCGCTCGGCCACCCAGGGCCGTGGCGGCTACTCGATGGAGTTCCACGCCTACCGCGTGCTGCCGGCCGGCCTGGCCGAGGCGATGCGCGAGGGCACCGCCACCACGGCGTAGGGACGCCCGGCGCTGGACCGTTCCGGGGCCAAGTACAGGTCCGGCGCCGAGCTCAGCCCAGCAGCACCACCAGGACCAGGATCGCCAGAACCACGACGAGCCCGGCGAAGCCGAACTGGGCCGGACGCTGGCGCCACCAGAACGTGGGCTGTGCGCGGTCGCGGGTGTGACGCCCTTCAGGAGGCGTTCCCACCCAATCGTCGTCGTCGAAGCCGGCCATGCAGCAGAAGCTATACGGCGGCGCGCCACGGCTCGAACTATTCTGAGCGCGAGATCCGCGGTGCCGAACCCAAGTCGCCGGCCCGTCGGGCGGCGGTGGGCGGAGAAAGGTCACTCCGCGGGCAGCAGGCGTGCGAGCGCCGTGCGCAGCCCGTCGGGGATCGGGGTCGGTCGCCGGTCGTCGCGCCGCACGAAGACGTGGACGAACCATCCCTGCGCCGCAGGCGCCGCGACCCCCGCCCGGAAGATCGCCAGCTCGTAACGGACGCTCGAGTGGCCGAGCTTGCCGACCCGCAGGCCGACCGCGACCGTCTCCGGGAACGTGACGGGCGCGCGGAACTCGCAGTGCGACTCGACGCACAGGCCGATCGTGTCGCCCGCACGAATGTCGAGTCCGCCCTCGCCGATGAGGTAGGCGTTGATCGCCGTGTCGAACCACGCGTAGTACTCGACGTTGTTGACGTGGCCGTAGACGTCGTTGTCCGCCCATCGCGTCGCGACCGGGTGGCGGTGCGGGTAGTCCTCGACCTTCACCAGTTGGCCATGGAGTCGCGGAGGATCTGCGCGAGGTCGTCGGCGTCCGGGGCGTGCGGCGCGAGGACGAGCAGGCGCTGCTGACGCAGGGCGCCGTCGACGAGCGCCTGGACGTCCGCTTCACCGTAGCCCAGCGCGACCAGGCCGCTCGGCGCGCCGACGTCGCGCATGAGCGCGAGCAGCGCGCCGGGCAGCGACTCGGGACCCGGTGCGGTGAGCGGCGCGCCCGTCAGCAGTTCGGCGACGCGGTGATGACGCTCCGGGTCGGCCGCGTAGGTGAAGCGGAAGGCCGCGGGCGCGGTGACGATCACGGACTGCCCGTGGGGCACGAACGGGTGGTCGGCGGGGTAGCCCGGCGGCAGGTACTCGTGCTTGAGCGCGGCGATCGGGTAGGCGCAGGCGTGCGGGATGTGCACCCCCGCCGAGCCGAAGCCGACGCCCGCCATGGTCGCGGCGAGCATCATCGCCCCACGCGCCTCGAGATCGCCGGGATCGCCGACCGCGCGCCGCAGAGAACGCCCGCCACGCTCGAGCGCCTGTGCGCTCCACACGTCTGCCACCGGGTTCGCCCCCTGGTACGGCGGGCGGTCGCCGGGCGAGTCGGGCCGTGGCCGCGTGTCGAACGGCCGCGCCAGGAACGACTCCGCCGCGTGGCAGACGACATCCAGGCCCGTGGAGGAGACGACCTCGCCAGGAAGCGTGGCGAGCAGCTCGGGATCGACGATCGCCTGTGCCGGCCGCAGGTGGCGGTGGGAGATCCCCGCCTTCATTTTGTGCGCGGGCAGGTCGAGCACCGCGACCGTCGTGACCTCCGAGCCCGAGCCGCCCGTGGTGGGGATCGCGAGGTGCGGACGCAGCGGGCCCTCCGGCTTGCGTCCTGCGCCGACGGGCGCGTTGACGTACTCCATGACGTCGGCCGGATGTGAGACGACGAGATCGGCGACCTTCGCGGTGTCGATGCTCGAGCCGCCGCCGACGGAGACGAACCCGTCGACCCGCGCGTCGAGCGCGAACTGCGCGGCCTCGCGCACGGACCCGATCGTCGGTTCGACGCGTGACCGCTCCCAGAGGGCGACGGTGATGTTCTCGCGCTCGAGCGCGCTCCGGACGCGCTCCGCGTGCCCCACGGCGACGATTGTCGGGTCGGTGACCAGCACGGCCCGGGTGATCCCGAGCCGCCGGGCCTCCCAGCCCGCGTCGTCCACCGCGCCGGCACCGAACTTGATGGGCGTCGCTTCCAGCGTGAAGATGGTCTCGCGCCGGCCGCTCATCGCCCGGGACTCTGCCACGGCTCCGGCCAGAAGGCGGATCAGCTCAGGGCGTCCGCGCGGGCCGGCGCCGCGACGTTCGCCGGCCGGACCACGGGTCCCGGCGGGGTCGTGACGCGTGCCTAGACGGGCTGGGCGGCGGGCTGCCGCGCGAGCAGGCCGGCGGCGGCCGCCGCGCCCAGGAGCGCGAGGATCCCGCCGAGCACGAACGCGCGCTGGAAGCCCTCCGTCAGCGCCCCCACCGGGTCGAGCGTGCCCGCGAGGTCCGCGGAGCGGTGCGTCGCGAACGTCGCCAGCAGCGCGAGACCGAGCGAGCCGCCGACCTGCCGCGACGTGTTCACCAGACCGGACGCCAGGCCCGCCTCGGCGCCGGCGACGCCGGAGGTCGCCGCGATCGTCACCGGGACGAAGGAGAAGCCGAGCCCCATCGCCGTCAGCAACGACGGGGCGAGCACGTCGACGATGTAGGTGCCCTCCACGCGGACCTGGGCGAAGAGGAGCATCCCGGCGCCGATCGAGCTCATCCCGACGGTCAGCACCCGCCCGGCGCCGATGCGGCCCGTGAGCCGCGAGGCGATCTGTGAGCAGGCGACGATCGTCAGGGTCATCGGCAGGAAGGAGAGCCCCGCCTCGATCGGCGAGAACCGCAGGACCTGCTGCAGGTAGAGCGAGACGAAGTACCACATGGCAAACGCGGCCGACCCCATGAGGAAGACCACGAGGTTGGCGCCCGTGAGCTGGCGGGAGCCGAAGATCCGCAGCGGAACGAGGGGCTCCGCGGCCAGGCGCGCCTCGACGAGCGCGAAGCCTGCCAGGAGCGCCGCCCCGACGGCCAGCAGCCCAAGCGTTCGTACTGAACCCCAGCCGTGCTGCTCGGAGCCGACGATGGCGTACGTCAGCACGACCAGTCCGGCGGTCACCGTGATCGCGCCCGCGAGGTCGAAGTGACCGGCCGGCCGCTTCCCGCGGCCGGCTGCGAGCACCCGCATGGCCACGAGTGCCGCGCCGAGGCCAATCGGGACGTTGATGAAGAGGATCCAGCGCCACGACAGCCATTGGGTCAGCACTCCGCCGAGCAGCGCTCCCGCCGCGCCGCCCGCGCCGCCCATCGCCGCCCACAGGCCGAGCGCACGGTTGCGCTCGGAGCCCTCGGTGAAGGTCGTCGTCAGAATGGACAGGCTGGCGGGTGCGACGATCGCGCCGCCGAGCCCCTGCGCCGCACGGGCGCCTACGAGCATCGTGTCGTCCTGCGCGAAGCCGCCGACCAGCGACGCCATGCCGAACACGGCCATCCCGGCGATGAAGACGAAACGGCGCCCGATGAGGTCCGCCGCACGGCCCCCGAGCAGCAGGAAGCCCGCGAAGGTCAGCGTGTAGGCGTTGACGACCCACTGCAGGTCGGCCGCGGAGAAGCCGAGCTCAGCGCGGATCGAGGGCAGCGCCACGTTGACGATCGAGACGTCGAGGATGACCATGAACTGCGCCAGGCAGCAGAGGACGAGCGTGAGCGATCGGCGACGGGCTTCGAGCACGAGACGATGATTGTTGCACGCGCAACCGCTTTCCGACGGGTGGAAGTACTCCTGCGCAAGTCAGGGCCGCTCACGAGCTCGGTCTCCGAGGCGTTCGCGTTCGTCCGTTCCCGGCAGGAGACCTCATCCGGGGGCGCGTCGCGACCGGCGTGCCGGGCCTAGGAGGCGCGTCCGGGGCGGCGGCCGGCAACGCCCGAGCGCTCAGGCGGCTGCCGCGGCGGCCGCCACCGCCAGCTCGTCGGCGCGCTCGTTGAGCGCGTTGCCGACGTGGCCCTTGACCCAGTGCCAGCGCACGGAGGCGTGCCGTGCGGCCTCTGCGTCGAGGTCGAGCCAGAGCTGCTTGTTCTTGACGGGATCGCCGCCCGCGGTCTTCCAGCCGCGCTTCTTCCAGCCCGCCATCCAGGAGGTCATGCCGTCCAGCAGGTAACGCGAGTCGGTGACGACGACGACGGCCGAGCCTGCCGGCAGCGCGCGCATGCCCTCCAGCGCTGCGGTCATCTCCATGATGTTGTTCGTCGTACGGGGCGCGCCGCCCGAGCGCTCGCCGATCGCCTGGCCCTGATCGTCGACGAGGATCGCGGCCCAGCCGCCGGGCCCGGGATTGCCCTGGCACGCACCGTCGGTCCAGATCAGCACCTCGCCGGGCTGCGGCTCGGGAAGGGTCCCGGGCAGCTTCTTGGCGGTCCGGCGAGGTCGGTACGCGGGTGGCACGGGCGGAAGGCTACGGCTCAGTCGGGCGGTGCGGTGAGACGACCGCCGGATCGCGGCCGGCCCCCGGCATCTGGAGCGCGACCGAGAGCGCGAGCGGAGCGAAGCCGCGGCTCAGGTACAGCCTGCGGGCGGGGTTGTCGGCGTTCACCTGGAGCCCGACGGTCGCACAGCCGTCGCGGCGGGCGGCGTCCAGCGCGGCGTCCAACAGCGCGGCGCCGAGGCCGCGGAGGTCGTCGCCGGGAAGGCGGAACAGCTGCGCGAGGTGCGGGCCTCCGCGGGGCGGCTTCCCCGTGAAGTCGGCGATGATCGCGGCGCCGACGGCCTGCCCGTCCGCGTCACGCACCGCGAGGCGCGCCGCGTCCCGGCGACTCCAGCCGGGCCCGCCCTCCACGAGCGGGCGCAGCAGCGCAAGCGCCGCCGCGGCGTCCTGCGCGCCGTGGTCGGGGTGCCCCGGCGGGTAGGCGGCGACGCTCACCGCGCCGAGCTCGGGTGGGACCGTGCCCCCGAATCGGCGGATCGTGACGCCGTCGGGCACGCGAGGGGACGGATGCGGTGGCTCAACCCCCGGATCCGCCCCCTCGGCGCCCGAGAGCGCGACCTGCATGAGCTCGCTGCTGTGCCGCACCTGAGCGCCGGCCGCCTCCAGTGACTCCCGGAGCCCCGGAAGCTCGGTGTCGACGAGCAGTCCCGCCAGATGCTCGGTTGCGGCGCGCGCGACGGCGTCCGGCGTGACGCCGGGCCGCGGCACGAGCTGGTGCACGTACGGCAGCCCGTCACGCTCGGCGCGGACGTAGGTGGCGACGGGCACGCCCCGGGGGCTGAGCAGCTCGCGGGTTTCCACGACCGGCGCAGCCTACGGTGTCGATCACGCCGGCGGCTCAGGGTCCGCGTTCGTCGGGGACGGCCCATGCGGATGAGCGCGTAGGGCCGATCCTGGCTGCCACTCTGTAGTCCTCAGATGGCTGCCGACGACCGCGACCCCACCCCCACCTCCCGTTTCAGCCGCACCGCCCGCATCGGTGGTCTGGTCGCGGGCCAGGGCGCCCGCATGGCGGGCGGCCGAGCCGTCGACCGGGTCCGCTCCGACGAGGCCAAGGGCCGCGCCCAGCGCAAGCGCACCGGTGCGGTGGTCGAGCAGATCGTCGTGCAGCTCGGGCAGATGAAGGGTGCGGCCATGAAGCTCGGTCAGGTCCTTTCCACGATCGACCTGCCGGGCCTCGAGCCCGAGGACGCCGAGCGCATCAAGGGCCGCCTCGCCGAGCTGCGCGATCAGGCGCCGCGGGTCGACTTCCCGAGGCTCGAGAAGCTGATGGCCCATGAGTGGGGCGGGAAGGTCTCGAGCGTCATGGCGGAGATCGATCCCGAGGCGGTGGCCGCCGCCTCGATCGGTCAGGTCCACCGCGGGGTGACCCGAGACGGGAAGGACGTCGCCGTCAAGGTCCAGTACCCCGGCATCGCCGAGGCGGTCGAGAGCGATCTGCGCAACCTCAAGCTGCTCATGCCGCTGTTGAGCCGCATCGCGCCCGGGCTCGACACGAAGGCGCTGGCCGAGGAGCTGCGCGAGCGGATCTCCGAGGAGCTCGACTACGAGCTCGAGGCGCAGTCGCAGCGCCGCATCGCCCGTGGGTGGCGCGACCATCCGCATCTCGTGGTCCCCGGCGTGCTCACCGAGCTCTCCACCCGCCGCGTGCTCGTCACGGAGTTCGTCCCGAGCGCCGGCTTCGGCAAGATGCGCACTCACCCGGACGTCGACCGCGACCGCTTCGCCGAGGTCATCCACCGCTTCTTCCACGACACCGCCGGCCGCCTCGGCGTCGCGCTCGGCGACCCGCACCCGGGCAACGTCCTGCTCGCGGCAGACGGCCGGCTCGCGTTCATCGACTTCGGAATGCTGCGAAAGCTCCCCGCGGAGTACATGAAGCGCGAGGGAGAGGTCTACCGGGCGCTGCGCTGCGACGACCACGTCGGCCTGCGCCGCACGCTCGGCGGCCTGGGCTATCTGCCTGAGCCGTGGTCGCACCCCGATGATCTGCTCTTCGAGTACATGCGCCGCGCGGCGGCGTGGTCGATCGACCCGCCGCAACCTCGCCGGCTGCTGCCCGGAACCGCCTACGAGATCATGGAGAGCATCTTCGAGCTCGGGCCGGAGTGGCAGCGGATGGTGAAGTCCTTCTCGCTGCCCAGCGAGGCGGTTCTGCTGCGCCGGATGGAGAACATGGTCTTCTCCGTCTGCGCCGACCTGCGCGCCTGCGGGGACTGGCGCGCGCTGGCCGACGAGCTGCTGCTCGGCCAGTATCCATCGACTGTTTTGGGGCTCGAGCACCGCGAGTGGCTCGACGCGCGGGGCGGCTGAGGGGGCTCGCCGATGGCCCGCGCTCTTTAGCTTAGGCCCGCCGGGTGACGCTGCGGCCAGCGAGAGGATCAGCGAGCAATAACGGCCGGCCGGAGGTCAGCTCCACGATTTGGCGCAGCACCGCCTCGCTGATCGGCTCGGGCACATCCGCGAAGATGGCTGTTAGCGCCGCCTCTGCATCAGGATATGCCGCGCGATCCTCGTGCCACTCGTCGAGTGCGTGGCTGAGGCCCCACCGGTAGCAGTCGGGAAGCTCGTCGAGGCGGTCTCGCCACGGAACCGCGCAGGCTTTCGCGAGTGCAAGGCGCCGAGCCGAAGGTGGCAGCTCATCCAGCCGCACGAGAAACTCGGGTGAAGCCGAGCGAACGCCGTGCTCGCCGATGAACCGCACCCCCTGACCTGTGTTCAGCGCGTGTTCCAATCTCCTGCGCTGCTCATCAAGCGACACGAACGCGACTTTCGCAGGCAGGCAAACGCTCGGTTAAACACTCCAGGGAACGCGCCCCGGGCAAAAACGCTGCGCTGCTGCTTTCAGGCGAAAGCACAACTCGTGGGGCCGGGTTTACGGTGAGCCTTTCCCCCGCAGGGGGCGCATGGTCCGTTAGGGTCAGCGGCGAACGCAGTGCCTTGTAAGTGCAGGCCCCAACACTTGAGGGAGACGCAATGAAACGGAGCACCCCCGTCACCTACGGGCTTGCGATCTGCGCGCTGCTCGCCGTCATCGACATCGTCAGCCTCGCTGGCCTCGCTGGCCTCGCTGGGTTGGTGGCCGACGGGCCTCCGGTGCTCGTCACCTTGATCGGCGTGGTGCTCGGCGTCATCACCCTTGTGGGTGCCGGTATGGCCTGGCGTGGTGGCCGAAGTGGGGTGGTTACCGTCATCGTGAGCCGGGTGCTCTCCGCGCTCTTGGGGCTACCGAGTTCTTCGTGGATGACGCCGTAGCCGGGATCTTTGTGGTGTTGACCCTCGTCGGTGTCGGACTGTTGGTGGTCTCGCTGCGTCGCCGGGAATTCTCAACTGCTTGAGACAGCGGCGATCACCAACGATCAGTCGCCGCCGCTTCGAGGCAAAAGCAGCAGCGCTTCCAGGCGAAGGGGCAGTCTGGCGCTACGCGCTGGCAGCTTGGCGGAGCTGGCTCGATCCAGCTCGGCGGTAGAAGCAGCGATGAGCGTCCGGCGCTGCCGCTGCCGATTGGTGCTCATCAGGGGTCGCCAGTTTGAGTCCGTGTTGGCCGTGCTCGCGTACTCTCGGCTGATGTCTGAGCGGGGCGACCTGTTGGAGGAGGTTGTCCCGTAGCTCGTAGAACTTGAAGTGGCGGTCCTCCGCCTCGTCCGCTCCGGCTGGGAGCGTGGCGAGTGCGAACAAGACCATCCGAGACTGGAGAACCGCCATGGCGAACGTAGACGACGGGGCCGACGCGATCGGCCAGACGAAGTTCGACGCGCTGCCGCAGCGCGTGCAGGAGGCGCTTGGCGAGCTCGCGGGCGCCGCGAAGGAGGGGCTGCTGGCGTTGAGCGTCGGCGTGGGGCTGGGTGTGCTCACCGAGCTGATGGCTGAGGAGGTCGACGACGTGGTCGGCCCGAAGGGCCGTCACGACGCCGACCGCGCGGCCGTGCGTCACGGTCACGAGGCCGGGAGCGTCACGCTCGGCGGCCGCCGGGTGCCCGTCGAGCGTCCGCGGGTGCGCGCCACCGACGGCACCGGAGAGGTCGCGATGAGCACCTACGCGCACTTCGCCGACCGCGACCCGCTGACGAAGGTCGTGATGGAGCAGATGCTCGCCGGCGTGTCCACGCGCCGCTACGCCAGGACGCGGGAGCCCGTCGGCCAAGAGGTCATCGATGCCGAGCGGTCGGCCTCGAAGTCGGCGGTCAGCCGCGAGTTCGTCGGGCGCACCAGCGAGCACCTGCGGGCGCTGATGGCCCGGGCGCTCGCGGACGTCCGCCTGGCCGCGTTGATGCTCGACGGCCTCGAGCTCAAGGGCCGCTGCTGCGTTGTGGCGCTCGGGATCACGACCGACGGCGTCAAGGTCCCGCTGGGGCTGTGGGACGGCTCGACGGAGAACAAGCGCGTCTGCGTCGAGCTGCTGGCCGACCTCGTCGACCGTGGGCTGGACTGCGACCAGGGCGTCCTGGTCGTCCTCGACGGCGGCAAGGCGCTCAGGGCCGCAGTCGACGCCGTCTTCGGCCACGTCCCCGTCCAGCGGTGCGTCAGACACAAAGAACGCAACGTCCTCGACCACCTGCCCGAACGCGACCGCCCCGCGGTCAAGCGGCGGCTGCGCGCGGCCTGGAAGCTGACCGCCCACGAGGCCGCGATTGAGCGCCTGGAGAGCCTGGCGGGCGAGCTCGCGCACTCTCACCCCGGCGCTGCGGCGTCGCTGCGCGAGGGCCTCGCCGAGACGGTCACGCTGCAGCGCCTCGGCGTCGATGAGCAGCTCTGGCGCACGCTCTCCTCGACGAACCCGATCGAGTCGATGATCGGCATCTGCCGCGCCACGAGCCGCAACGTCAAGCGCTGGCAGAACGGCGACATGTGCCTGCGCTGGACCGCCGCCGGCATGCTCGAAGCCGCGCAGCAATTCCGCAAGATCATCGGCTACAAGCAGCTCGCCGCCCTCGCTCTAGCCGTCGAGTCAGACGTCGCCGCCGCGCGCGCTGCCACGAGCCGATCGACCACCTCACCCACCAACAACGAGAACACGACCGAGGCGGCCGCTACGCTCGCGCCCGTCACCTGACCACCGGACCGCCACCGCG
>CADCVR010000022.1 GCA_902806205.1 uncultured Solirubrobacteraceae bacterium
GCGGTGGGCCGGGCGCCCCGGCGCGCGGCGGAGGCGCGGCGGCCGCCTCCGCGTTCTCCATGACCTCGTCGGTCTTGCGGAACAGCGCGGCCAGGGGTCCTTCACGCATGCTCGCGCGATCCTTCTTAGAGCTTGCCATGGGCGAGAACCTCCTTCGCGAGATCGCGATAGGACTGGGCGGCCATCCCGTCGGGATCGTACTTGAGGACCGACATCCCCTTCACCGGTGCCTCGGCAAAACGCACCGTCTTGCGGATCCGGGAGGCGAAGACGCGATCTCCGAAGTTCTCCTCGAGGATCTCGATCGCCTCCTTGGCGTGCGTGGTGCGCGTGTCCATCAGCGTCGGGAGGATGCCCTCGATCTGGATGTCCGGGTTGAGGTTCTCCCGGATCATCTGCAGCGTGTTCTGCAGCTGGATGAGCCCCCGCATCGAGAGGTACTCGCACTGCACGGGGACGATGACCTTGTCCGCTGCCGTCAGCGCGTTGATCGTCAGCAGCCCGAGCGAGGGCGGCGTGTCGATGCAGACGAAGTCGTAGTCGTCGGCGATCCCCCGGAAGGCCTTGTCCAGGCAGCGCTCCCGCCCGATCTTCATGCTCATCGCGATCTCCGCTCCGGCCAAGTCGATCGACGCGCACGCCACGTCGACCTCCCGGCGGCGGATGACGTTGCGTATCGGCATGTCGTGCACGAGCACGTCGAACATCGAGACGTCGAGCGTGTCGGGGTCGATGCCCTGCGACATCGTGAGATTGCCCTGAGGATCCATGTCGACGCAGAGCACGCGAAAGCCCTTCTCGGCGAAGGCGACCGCGAGGTTCAGAGCGGTGGTCGTCTTCGCGACGCCGCCCTTCTGGTTGGCGAAGGCGATGACCTTGGGCTTGGTGGTGGGGGCAGACGACACGGTGATCTCCGGAAGCGGTGATGGTCGGACCGATCGCACGCGGTGTTCGTGCGGCCCTCGCGTTCTCCTCCTGAGCTGGAGTGATGACTAGCATCGCCCGCGGATGGAATCGCACCCGAACATCGGCCATCGGGACGACGCGGCGCCCTTCCGGATCGACCGGGGCGAGCTGCAGGGCGAGCGCCGCCGGCTCGGCCCGCTCGTCGGGACGAAGGCGATCGGCTGCTCGCACTACCGCCAGGGGCCCGGGGAGCGCGCCATGCCGGTCCACCTCCACGCCGACGAGGAGGAGCTGTTCTACGTCACCGGCGGAAGCGGGCTGTCGTGGCAGAACGGCGTGACCCATCCCGTCCGCGCCGGCGATCTCATCTGCCACCGGGCGGGCGCGGAGGCCCACTCGTTGATCGCCGGTGCGGAGGGGATCGAGGCGTTCGCCTTCGGCTCGGGCTCCCTCACGCACATGACCTGGCTGCCGCGCGCGCACGCCTGGTGGATGGGTCCGCGCTGGATCCCGTCCGACGGGCCGAACCCGTTCGCGCTCGAGGCCGCGGCCGCGCCGCTCGAGCTGCCGGAGCCCGCGCCCGCCGCGGACCGCCCGCCGACCGTCGTCAACCTGGCCGACGTCCGGGCGGAGACGTTCGCGCGCCAGGGCTACGCGGGGCGCGAGGCCGACCTGGGCCGCGCGGCGGGCTCCGTGCTCAGCGGCCTGCGCCACGACGTGCTGGAGCCCGGGAACGTCTCCTGCCCGCCGCACTGGCACACGGGCGAGGAGGAGCTCTTCGTCGTGCTCGCCGGCTCGGGTGAGGTCGAGCTCGGCCCGCAGCGCTTCCCCCTGCGCCCCGGCAGCCTGGTCGCCCGGCCGCCCGGGACCGGCGTCGCGCACGCCCTCCACGCCGGTCCCGACGGGCTGACCTACCTCGCCTACGGCACCCGGGTGAGCAACGAGCTGGTCCACTACCCGCGGTCGGGGAAGCTCGGGCTGGGCGGCGGCGTGTTCGTCCGCGCGCAGGCCGTGGACTACTGGGACGGCGAAGGGTGACCGTCGTCCACTGGGACGACCGGCCCGGCGACGATCTCGCCGCGGCGGTCGGCGCGGGCTGGGCCTGCCTGCGCCGCATCACGATCGACGCCCGCGACCCGCTGCATCTCGACGCCGAGGACCGCGAGACGATCGTCTGGACGCTCGACCGCGACGCCGTGATCGTCCGCCGCCCGGCCGACCTGGAGCGCTCCGTCCGCGCCCAAGCCACCCTGGACGTGCTGGTCTTCGCTGCGGGCAGGGCGGGGGGACCCTGGCTCGGGGCGCCGCCGTCCCGCGGCGTCGTGCAGCCGTCGGAGGTCGAGGGTGAACGGGTGGTCGACGGCCTGACCTCCATCGTCCGGCGCGACGTCGGGGGCGCGGCGGGTGCGGTCGCGGCCGGCGTCGAGCTCGTCGACATCGCGCCGGCGCGCCGGGGGTTTCCGTCCCCGGACCGCGAGGAGGTCTCGGTCGTCCTGCAGGGCTCGGGCCGGGTCGTCGCCGGCGGCGCGGAGCCGTGGGTCGTGCGGGGCTCCGTCGTCGGGCGGGCCGAGCGGTTCGTGGCCGGGCCGCAGGGCCTGCGGGTGCTCTCCTTCCGCGAGCTCGCGCCGCCGGCGTAGAGCACTCAGGGTGCGCTCGCCGGAGGTGGAGGCGCTGCTCGGCAAGGACCTCGTCGTGGTGACCGGCAAGGGCGGCACCGGCAAGACGACGGTGGCCGCCGCGCTCGGGCTGGCCGCCGCGGCGCGCGGCCGGCGGGTCGTGGTGGCGGAGGTCGCCGCGCGCGACGAGCTCGC
>CADCVR010000023.1 GCA_902806205.1 uncultured Solirubrobacteraceae bacterium
GCGGGCTGGAAGTTGAACCTCGCGTCGACGGCGGCGCTGGCTGCGGCCGGCGCGGATGCGAAGGCGCACATCGCGACCAGGACGAGCCACGTGATCCTGCCGACGTCTGATCTCGGCCCTTCGCACGCCGTCTTGGTGAGGTTGGTGATCACTCGTTCGTCCCGCAATCCCGCATTGCGGACCCCTGTCAGGTGATCGTGACGGACCACCGTGTCCTTGACTGGCAGCGATCGTACCGCCAATGTCGGGCGAAAGCCGAGATAAAATTGTTCGATCACGCTCGCGACGCTCAAGCGGCTGCCCCCGGATGCCGATGCAGTGGGGATGTACCTCATCGTGGTCGACCGCGTCGACGCACCTGTCGTGCAAGCACGCGGGGCTCGAACCGGGCGGATCGCACCGATGGCGGGCATGCGCGAGGCTGTAAGCGGTACGTAGAAGCGTTGGACCACCCACCCACGAGATGACCGACACCCCTCATCTTCGGCCCGTGACCGAGGCACCCGGCGCCCACCCCGCAGCCCCTGCCGGTGTCACCAGGCCGCGCACCCGCGGGGGAGGCGCGCGCTTTCTGACCGACGTCATCGTGGAGCTCGGTCTGGTCGACCGCGCCCGCGTCGAGCAGGCGATCTCCACCGCGCGCACGACGTCCACGACGCCCGAGGCGGTGCTGCTCGAGAGCACCGCACTCACCCAGACGGCGCTGTCGCGCGCGATCGCCGAGCGCTACGGCCTCGACCACCTCGACCTCACCGCGTTCAACGTCGACATGACCGCGGCGAACCTCATCAACTCGAGTGCGGCGAAGCGCTACGAGGCGGTCCCGGTCGGCTACGTCGGCGAGCGCGGGCTCGTCGTGGCGATGGCCGACCCGGCCAACGTCCTGGCCGTCGACGACATCGCGCTCATGACGGGCTTCGAGGTGCGTGCGGCGGTCGCCTCCCGGGAGGACATCGCCGGGCTGATCTCCCGCCTGACGCGCCTCGACGACGTCGTCGCCAACGCCTCGATCGAGTCCGAGGAGGCCGACGGCGGCCAGGCGGAGATCGTCGACCTGCGCGAGTCGGCCGACGAGGCACCGGTCATCAAGCTCGTCAACCAGATCATCGCCCAGGCCGTCGACCAGGGCGCCTCGGACATCCATCTGTCGCCCGACGGGACGCAACTGCGGGTGCGCTTCCGCATCGACGGCGTCCTGGCCGAGACCGCGACGGTGCCCCGCCGCATGGTCAACGGGGTTATCTCCCGCGTGAAGATCATGTCCGACCTCGACATCGCCGAGAAGCGCCTGCCGCAGGACGGCCGCGTCGGGCTGCACATCGAGGGCCGTCACGTCGACCTGCGGGTCGTCACGTTGCCGTCCGTGCACGGCGAGGGCGCGGTCATGCGCATCCTCGACAAGGCGAGCGTCGTGATGGAGCTCGAGAAGCTCGGCATGCTCGACGCGGAGCGCACGCGCTTCCAGCGCGCCTTCCAGCAGGCCTACGGCGCGGTGCTCGTCACGGGACCGACGGGGTCCGGGAAGTCGACGTCGTTGTACGCCGCCCTCGGCGAGCTCAACACTCCGGACAAGAACATCATCACGATCGAGGACCCCGTCGAGTACCAGCTCAGCGGCATCACGCAGGTGCAGGTCAATCCCCGCGCCGGCCTGACGTTCGCCAACGGCCTGCGCTCGATGATGCGCGCCGACCCCGACGTGATCATGGTCGGGGAGATTCGCGACCGGGAGGCCGCGCAGATCGCCATCGAGGCCGCGCTCACCGGCCATCTCGTGCTCTCGACGCTGCACACGAACGACGCCCCGACGGCGATCACGCGCCTCTCGGAGATGGGTATCGAGTCGTTCTTGGTGGCCAGCGCGATCGATTGCGTGGTCGCCCAGCGCCTCGCGCGCACGCTCTGCCAGCACTGCAAGCGCCGCACGATCCTCGGCGCGGAGATGCTGCGCGACAACGGCTTTCCCGCCCGCCACGACGTCGAGGCCTACGAGCCCGTCGGGTGCGGGCGCTGCGGCAACTCCGGCTACAAGGGCCGCATCGGCCTCTATGAGGTGATGACGATCACCGAGGACATCCGCAAGCTGACGATCGCCCGCGCCTCGGCTGACGAGATCGGCGACGCCGCGGTTCACGCCGGAATGCGCCGCCTGCGTGAGGACGGCCTGGAGAAGATCCGCCTGGGCCGCACCTCGCTGGCCGAGGTCGCGCGCGTGACGGGCACGGGGACCGCGGTCGTCTGAATCCGGCCGGTCTCCGCCCGAGCAAGCGCTAAGAGCGAGGGGGCGTGTGCTCTGATCCACCTCCACGGTCCAAAGGAGCGCACGCCGCCGCGCCAGCCCCTACGTGAGCTTGGTACAGCGGCACGTCGCCGCCTTCTGCAACCCAGCCTCAAGACCGGCCCGCTCCCGGTCGATAGGACCGGACGATGCGTTTCGACTTCGCCGACCTGTTGATGGACGTCCTCGACCGACGCGCGTCCGACCTCCACATCACCGCCGGGCAGCACCCGATGGTGCGCGTGCGCGGCCGCCTGACGCCGATGGACGACTACCCCGTCCTCGATCCCGTCGACACGCGCGAGGTCGTGTACTCCATCCTCACCAACGATCAGCGCCAGCGGCTGGAGACCGACAACCAGCTCGACTTCGCCTACTCCATCCCCGGACACGCGCGTTTCCGCGTCAACGCCTACTTCCAGCGCTCGGCGCTCTCCGCGGCCTTCCGCCTGATTCCCGCGACGATCGTCCCGATCGACGACCTCGGCCTGCCGCCGATCGTGCACGAGCTGTGCACCAAGCCGCGCGGGCTCGTGCTCGTCACGGGCCCGACCGGCTCGGGCAAGAGCACCTCGCTGGCGTCGATGATCGACGAGATCAACGCATCCCGCGAGGAGCACATCCTCACGATCGAGGATCCCATCGAGTTCCTCCACGGCCACAAGAAGTGCATGGTCAACCAGCGCGAGCTCGGCTCGGACGCCACCTCGTTCGCCGCCGCCCTGAAGGCTGCGCTGCGCCAGGACCCCGACGTGATCCTCGTCGGCGAGATGCGCGACCTCGAGACGATCTCGACCGCCCTGACCGCCGCGGAGACCGGCCACCTCGTGTTCGGCACCCTGCACACGCAGAGCGCGCCGTCGACGGTCGATCGCATCATCGACGTCTTCCCCGCCCATCAGCAGGCCCAGATCCGCGTGCAGCTGTCGATCGCGCTGCAGGGCGTCATCACCCAGACGCTGATCCCGACCGCCGACGGGGCGGGCCGGACGGTCGCCTGCGAGACGATGATCCCGACCCCCGCCGTCCGCAACCTGATCCGCGAGGGCAAGACGCACCAGATCCTCTCCGCGATGCAGACCGGCTCGGCGTCCGGCATGCAGACCATGGACGCGGCGCTGGCCACGCTGGTCCGCGCGCAGAAGATCACCCAGCGCGTCGCGGAGCACACCTCCTCGACGCCCGACGACCTGCGCCGCCTGATGGGCCTGGGCGGCGGCTACGGCATGGCCGCCTGACGCCGTGAGCACCTTCGTCTTCAAGGCGATGGACTTCGCGGGAGCCAAGGCCTCCGGCGAGGTCGAGGCCGAGTCCAAGCAGGTCGTCGCCGACCAGCTCAAGCAGCGCGGCCTCGTCGTGCTGGAGATCGCCGACAAGCGCAGCTCGCGCGAGATCAACATCGCGGTGCTGAAGAAGAAGGTCAAGCCCGCGGAGCTCACGATCATGACCCGTCAGCTGTCGACGATGGTCAGCTCGGGGATGACGATTCTGCGCGGGCTCTACGTCCTCGAGGCGCAGACGGACAACAAGACCCTGCAGGAGACCATCGTCCAGGTCCGCAAGGACGTGGAGGCCGGCCTACCGCTCTCCGACGCGTTCGAGCGCCACCCGAAGCTCTTCAGCCCGCTGTACGTGTCGATGACGCGCGCGGGGGAGACCGGCGGCATGCTCGACGCCGCGCTGCTGCGCGTCGCCGACCAGCTCGAGAAGGAGGACTCCCTCCGTCGCCAGGTCAAGAGCGCCATGGCCTACCCCGCGGTGGTCATGAGCTTCGCCGGCATCGTCCTGATCGCCCTGGTCGCCTTCATCGTCCCGGTGTTCGTCTCGGTCTTCGCCTCCTTCGGCGGCGAACTCCCGGCCATCACGAAGTTCACCGTGATGCTGAGCGACCTCGTGACGGGCTACTGGTGGCTGTGCATGGCGGTGGTCGCCGGGCTCGTCTTCGCCTTCCGCCGCTGGAAGCGCTCGAAGACCGGTCGCGCCCAGTGGGACACGCTGCGCCTGCGCATCCCGATGGGCATCGGCAACATCGTGCAGAAGATCGCGCTGGCCCGCTGGTCACGGACCCTGAGCGCGCTGGTCAGCGCGGGCGTCCCGATCCTGCAGGCGCTCGAGATCACGGGCAGGACGGCCGGCAACCACGTCGTCGAGAAGGCGATGCAGGACGTGATCGCCAACGTGAAGGCCGGCGGCACCATCGCCGCACCGCTGGCCAAGGCCCCGGTGTTCCCCGGAATGGTCTGCTCCATGCTGGCCGTCGGCGAGGAGACGGGCGCGCTCGACACCATGCTGTCGAAGATCGCCGACTTCTACGAGGACCAGGTCGAGGCCGCCGTCAAGCAGCTCACGTCGATCCTCGAGCCGATCATGATCGTGATCGTGGGCGGCATCGTCGGCTTCATCGTGATCGCGATGTACATGCCGCTGTTCAAGGTGTACGACCAGATCAAGTAGCGAGAGGTGTAGCGACCATCCGCCGAGCGGGCCGTCCGAGCGATGGCTGTGGGCGACACACAGCAGCGGCCGTCGCGTCAACGGCCCCGATGAATCTGCGTCTGGCGATCAGTCACTAGCAGTGGCAGAGCAGACCCCGGAAGGTAGGAGAGCCCGATGTCACGCTCAATAGCGAACGTCATCACGATCATCGTCCGTCGCTGCGGTGCGACGAGCTTGAAGCCATGCTGATCTACTCGATGAGCGTCTCGGTGGACGGCTTCATCACCGACCGTGACGGCGACTTCGGGTGGAGCGTCCCGAGCGATGAGACGTTCCGCTTCCACATCGAGGAGGTCCGCGAGCTCGGCGGCTTTCTCTGCGGCCGCAGGCTGTACGAGACGATGGTGGTGTGGGAGACGGATCCGTCGATGCGCGACGACGAGCCCCAGGCCGAGTTCGCCGACGTCTGGTGCGCGATCCCGAAGATCGTCTTCAGCCGGACGCTCGACAGCGTCCAGGGGAACGCCCGGCTCGCCGAGGCGTCACTGGCCGAGGAGGCGGCTGCGGCGCTCGGCGCGACCGACAAGGACGTCGCGGTCGGGGGCGCCGGCCTGGCCGCGCAGGCTGTCGAGCTCGGCCTTGTCGACGAGCTGCGCATGTTCCGCTATCCGGTCGTCGTCGGTGGCGGCACGCCGTTCCTGCCGCCGGTCACCGAAGAAGTCCCGCTCGACCTGATCGAGACCCGGACGTTCGGCTCGCGCGTGATCTTCGAGCGCTACCGGCGCGCCCGCGATGAGTCAGACTGACACCGCCGGCGAGCCGCCGGCCGCAGCGACTGCTGGCGAGTTTCGCGGCAGAGGCAGAGCACCTCACGCAGCGCGATGCCGAGCGCCGGCGTGTGCGAAAGGACCACGTATCCCGTGGCGCGCTCAGTCGGGCAGCCGCCGGTTGAGGGCGTCGGCCTTGTCCTGGGCTTCCAGGCGCAGCTCTTCGAGGCGCTCGGCGTACTCCCAGTGCGGCTGGGAGATCGACACCGACCCGATCAGGTAGGGCTCCTCGTCGCCGCGCTCGAGCTGCACCACCGTCAGCTGCTCGTCCTTGCGGACCTCCACGACCCAGCCGCGGTCCGCCGCACCGCGCGTGCGGCGGGAAGCGGCCGAGCGCTCGAGGCCGCGGACGATCGTGTAGGCCACCAGGACGACGAAGGCCAGGAGCACGACGATGACGAGCAGTCGCAGCACTACTTGCTGATGTCCGCGAGGATCCCGTCGAGGTTGCCGCCCATCACGCGGGGGTCGCAGCCGTCGGCGCCGCAGAAGGCGCGGATCTTGTCGATGTCGCGCTGGGTCGGGTTGGCCCGGTAGGCCTTCTCCTGCTGGAAGGCCGCGCGGCGTGAGCCCTCCGCCTCGGCCACCTTGGCGTCCGCCGCCCCCTTCGTCTCGGCGATGCGGCGGTCGGCCTCCAGGCGGGCGTTGGCCGCCTGGGTGCGCAGGGACTGCGCGTTGGTGATCTGGCGCTGCACCTCGCTCTCGAAGCGGATCCGGAGGTTCTGGAAGCGCACGTTCTCGAAGTAGTCATCGCCGAAGGCGGAGCGCAGCTTGCCCTTGAGCGCCTCGGCGATGCTCCCCTGGGCCTGCGCGAGGTTCTGCTGGTTGTCGACCTTCTTGACGTCGCCCGTGGTGACCGCCTCGGCGTTCTGCACGTACTGGCAGAGGTTGTTGAGCTGGATGCACTCGTACTGGCCGATGACCTGGCGCTGGGTGTCGAGCAGCACCGGCGCAAGCCGCTGGCGCAGGAAGTTCACCCACCCCGCTTCGGTCGAGATCTCCTCCCCGTTCCACGTGCGCCGGCCGTACTTCTTGTAGAAGGTCGCGATCTTCGAGGGATCGGTGGTCAGCGAGAAGAGCGCCTGCCCGTCGGCGACGACCTGCACGGAGTCACGGGTCGGGAAGGTCGGGTCCTCCTCGAGCACGTCATTGGAGTCGCGCTCGGTCGTCGGCAGGCAGTCCTGATGGTTGAAGGCCCCGATCGCCTTGGGTCCCTCGCCCGGCTGGCGCACCTCCTTGACCGCCCGTCCGTCGAACGGTCCGCCCTCGCGCACGACGCAGACCGTCCCGGAGTCCGTGCCCTTGAACGAGAGCGCGTAGGCGCCGGCGCCCACGACGACTACGAGCGCGACGACGCCTCCGAGCAGTGCAATCGCCCAGGCGAGCGGCGTCCGGGGCGTCGGTGCCAAGCCTTGGGTTGCGCGCAACGTGATTCTCCCTCGGTCGTCTCTCGCACGGTGAACCGCCCGCGGTAGGCATGATGCACGACGCTCGCCGGCCGTACGAGTGGTCGTCGCGGCGCGTCGCTCGGCGGACCACCGTCGCTCTGGCCGCGGCGGTGACGTAGAGCGCGCCGTTTACGGGTAGGGGCGGTGCATGATCGCTGCTGCGCTGTTCACGCTGGCCCAGGCCACCGGCAATACGCAGGAAGCGCCGGAGGGCGGCATCGGCGCCGCGCTCATCATCGGAACCGTCGTCGGGATCGTGCTCGTCTTCGCGCTGATTCTCAAGCTGTTCGCCATGCGATCGAAGGCCAGCCGGGGGGGCGTCGAGCCCGTTCCCGGCTCGCGGGAGCAGGGCCCCCCGCCGCTCGAGTCGATCGATCGCGACCGCTAGCGAAACACTACTAGGCGCGCCGCCGCTTGGCCGGCGTGCGCGGCGAGGCGGTCACCTACGCTTGAACGGATGCGTCTGCGCTCCCTTGTCCTCGGAGCGGCCGTCCTGGCGCTCGGGGGCTGTGCGGGTCGTGATGCCGGCGCGCCGCGGCCGCCGACGGCCGTGGTCTCGATCGTCCAGGACGACGCGGAGCTCCTGCACCGCTCGCCCGCGCGCATCGCGGCCACCCTGGATGACCTGCGTGGGTCGGGAGTCGACTGGGTCCGCGTCACGGCGGGCTGGTCGGTCATCGCGCCGGAGCCGTTCGCCCGGACGAAGCCGGACTTCGACGCCACCGATCCGGCGGCCTATCCGCCCGGCGCCTGGAAGGCGCTCGACCGGGTCGCCCGGCTCACGGAGCAGCGCGGGATGCGACTCGCCGTCGACGTCGCGTTCTGGGCGCCGCGCTGGGCGGTGGAGCGGCCGGAAGGCCGCGCGGACCGCCAGCGCGACGGCGTCCGCCCGAGCGACCTCGCGGACTTCGCCCAGGCGGTCGCGCGGCGGTACGGGCAGGCGGCGGCGTTCACCGTCTGGAACGAGCCGAACCACAACGCGTTCCTGCTGCCGCAGTGGGAGCGCGTCGGCGGCGCCTGGCGACCGGCCTCGCCGCACGCCTACCGGGCGATGCTCGAGGCGGTGGTGCCGCGGCTGAAGTCCGCCGCGCCGCAAGCGCTCGCGCTGATCGGCGCCACCTCGTCGGTCGGCACCACGCAGGGCGACGAGCCGGGCGATCGCATGTCGCCGCTGACCTTCGTGCGGGAGCTCGCCTGCGTCGACGGGCAACTCGCGCCGCTCGAGCGCCCGGAGTGCGCCGGGTTCACCGCGCTCCCGGGCGACGGATGGTCGCACCATCCCTACGCGCTGGAGCTCGCGCCCTGGGCGTCGGACCCGCGGCCGGAGACCGTCCGCATCGGCGACCTGCAGCGGCTCACGACGCTGCTGGAGCGCCTGCACACCCAGGGCCGCACGCGGCAGCCCCTGCCGCTGTACCTCACGGAGTTCGGCTACCAGACCAACCCGCCCGATCCCACTTGGACGGTCACCGCCGAGGATCAGGCGCGTTGGCTGCCCGAGGCCGAGCGGATCGCCCGCGCCGCGCCGACCGTCCGCGGGACCGCGCAGTTCCTCGTCCGCGACCTCCCCGAACGCCGGGGCCCGGACCTGCGGACGCGGTGGCGCGACTATCAGTCGGGCCTGCGCTTCGAGGACGGCCGCGCCAAGCCCGCACACGCCGCCTACGCGCTCGGGCTCGTCGCGTTGGGCCAGGGGGAGGACGTCGGCTTCTGGGCGCTCGTGCGGCCCGGGCGCGGCACGCGCGCGGCGCGCATCACCGTTCGGGAACCCGACGGATCGTGGCGCACGCTCGTCGAGCGGAAGAC
Organism: uncultured Solirubrobacteraceae bacterium; assembly: GCA_902806205.1. Taxonomy (GTDB): domain Bacteria; phylum Actinomycetota; class Thermoleophilia; order Solirubrobacterales; family Solirubrobacteraceae; genus Paraconexibacter. The sequence continues at coordinate 8,796 of CADCVR010000023.1, forward strand.
CGCCGCCGGCGGAACGTTCGAGGCGGTCGTCCGGGTGCATCCGAGCCGGACGTTCCGGCTGGAGAGCGGCGGACGCGCAGGCCCACCCGTGCGCGGTGCGCGCCCGCCCGGGTAGGGAGGTGTCATGCCTGCCCCCGGACGCACCGTCTGGCTCATCGCCGACGGCTTCATTCCCGACCGCTCGACGGGCCCGGAGCCCGAGATGCTCTCCCACGAGACCGCGAGCATCCTGAACGCGGGGGAGACCGACGCGCACGTGGAGATGACGGTCTTCTTCTCCGACCGCGAGCCTGCCGGGCCCTATCCGGTGACGGTGGCCGCCCGCCGGACGCAGCACGTGCGCTTCAACGACCTGAGCGACCCCGAGCCCGTCCCGCTCGGGACGGATTACGCGGCGATGGTCGTCAGCGACGTGCCCGTCGTCGTCTGGCACACACGCCTGGACACCCGCCAGGAGGCCAACGCGCTGGCGCTCACCGCGGCCTGGCCGGCGGACTGAGCGCCGTGTCAGCGGCGCTTGAGTACGAGGGTCACCGTGCGTGTCTCGGTGAGACCGGTGGTTCCTGTCGCGCGGATGGTGGCGCGTACGCGCATCGTGCGCATCCTCTTGAGTAGCCGCTTACCCGCCGGCGACAGCTGCACGCGGACGGCGAGGCTCTTCGAGGCCCTGAAGACCAAACGCCTTGACCCAAGACGCAGCGGCCGCGGGGCGGCTCCCGCGGAGGTCGAGGACTTCCGCGCTCTGGTGAGCGTGAGGATCCCCGTTCCGGCGGCCGTCGGCGCGGTGAGCTTGATGGCCACGATGCCGGTGGCGCCGGCGGTGATCTTGCGGCCGCCGGTGGGAATGGTGAACCTCGGAGCACGGAGCGGGGCCGCGCTCGCGATGGCCGTCGACGAGCCGGGGACCGTCGTGTCAGTCGGGCCGTTCTCGGTGCTCGTCGACGGAGTCGGCGTCGCGGAAGGAGCAGGAGCGCTGGTCGGCGGCGCTGCTGTGGTGTCGGGCGGGGTGGTGGGCGTGGCGTCAGGCGTGGTGGTGGGCGTAGCGTCAGGCGTGGTGGTAGGCGTGGCGTCGGGCGTGGTGGTGGGCGTGGGAGTGGGCGTGGCGTCGGGCGTGGTGGTGGGCGTGGTGACGGGCGTGGTGACGGTGAAGGTCGTCTTCGCGGGCGTGGTGTCGGTGTTGCCGGCGACGTCGCGCGCGCGGACCGCGAACGTGTGCTGCCCATCGGAGAGGTTGCTGTAGCTCTGAGGCGACGAGCAGCTGGCCCAGCCGCCGGCGTTCAGCTGACACTCGAAGATCGTTCTCGGCTCCGACGCGGAGAAGCCGAAGCTCGGTGCCCCCGATGAGATGGTCTCCGGGGGGCCGGAGTCGATCG
>CADCVR010000024.1 GCA_902806205.1 uncultured Solirubrobacteraceae bacterium
GGGGTGGGGGCGCGTCCCGGCCGCGGGTAGGGTGCGGCGATGGCCTACGACGCCACCCTCGGGCTCGTCGTCGACGTGCTCGGGGACGAGCTTGCTCGCGCCCACGTCCTCGTGGAGGACCGCCACAAGCAGCCGATGGGGCTCGTCCACGGCGGGCTGCTGGCCTCCGTCGCCGAGGCCCTCGGCGTCCGGGCGACCGCCGCCGCGGTGGCCGCGGAGGGCGGGGCCGCGCGCGGCCTGTCGAGCCAGACGAGCTTCCTGCGGCCCCTGTTCGGCGGGACCCTGCGCGCGGAGGCCCGCCGCCGGCACCGGGGGCGCACCACGTGGCTGTGGGAGGTGGACCTCGCCGGCGACGACGGGCGCCTGTGCGCGCTCGTGCGGGTCACCGTGGCGGTCGTGCCCGCGCCCGGCTGAGGCGGGCGGGGCTCAGGCCGGCCGGATGACGTTCTGCAGCGGCTCGCCGCGCAGGACCCGGCCCATCTGCTCGACGGCGAGGACGCGCGCGCGCTCGTCGGCCTGGGCCGAGTCGCCGGCCTGGTGGCTCGTCAGGGCGAGCAGCCCCGGGGCCGCCCACAGCGGGTGGTCGTCGGGCAGCGGCTCGGGGTCCACGACGTCCAGGACCGCGCGCAGCCGCCCGGATCGCAGCTCGGCCAGGAGGGCCGGGGTGTCGACCGAGGCGCCGCGGCCCGCGTTGACGAACAGCGCGCCGTCGCGCATCCGGCCCAGGAACGCGGCGTCGACCAGGCCCCGGGTGGCGTCGGTCAGCGGCGTCAGCAGGATCACGGTGTCCGCGCCGGACAGGAGTTCGGGGAGCTCGTCCATCCCGTGGACCCCCTCGCGCGCGCGTCGCCCGACGCCCTGCACCGTGACGCCGAGCGCCTCGAGGAGCCGCCCCGTGGCGCGGCCGATGGAGCCGTAGCCGACGATGACGGCGGTGCTTCCCGCGACGTCGTGCGGGGGCTCGTAGTTCCAGGAGCGCCTCTGGGCCGCCTCGAGCAGGCCGGTGGCCGCGCCGAGCACCGCGCCGACGACCCACTCGGCGACGGGGGCGTCGCGGGCGCCGCGGGCGTTGCACAGCGTGACGCCGGCGGGAATCCGGTCCTCGATCCACTCCGTCCCGGCCGACAGGACCTGCACCACGCGCAGGTCCGGCAGCCCGCCGAGATCCCTGTCCAGGCCCGAGTCGGGGACCAGGAACGCGACGCCGTCCAGGCCGTCCTCCGCCCGGCGCACCTCGACGCCGGCCGGCGCCAGGGCGCGCAAGCGCTCCCACTCGTCACGGGACACGGCGGCGATCACGTCCTCCACCATGCCAGGCGGGCGCCCTGCTGTAGTGCCTGCCCGTGCGCGCCAGCTTCCGCGTCCTCGGCCGGCCGGCCTTCCGCAACCTGTGGCTCGCGCAGACCACGAGCGTCCTCGGCGACCGCCTGGTGCTCGTCGCCCTCGCCCTGTTCGTCACCGACCTCACGGGAAGCGCGAGCGACGTCGGTCTGGTGCTGGCCGCGGGGACCGTCCCGTTCGTCGCGTTCCTGCTCGTCGGCGGCGTGTGGGCCGACCGGCTGCCGCGGGCGCGGCTCATGGTCGGCACGGACCTCGTCCGGGCCGGGCTGCACGGGCTCCTGGCGGTCCTCATCTTCACCGAGACGGTGCAGGTCTGGCACCTGGTGGTCATCGAGGCGCTGTTCGGGACCGCCCAGGCGTTCTTCCGCCCCGCCTCGACGGGACTGCTGCCGCGCACCGTCCCGGCGGCGGAGATCCAGGAGGCGCACGCCCTCACGAACATGACCAACAACGTCGCCGAGCTCACGGGGCCCGCGCTGGCCACCGCGCTCGTGCTCGGCGTCGGGGCGGGGTGGGCGTTCGCCCTCGACGCCGTCACCTTCCTCGTCAGCGCGTGGTTCCTGCTCCGCGTGGACGTGGCGGACGCCCCGCCGACGGCCGCGGAGCGCTCCACCGTCCTCTCGGACCTCGCCGAGGGCTTCGGCCACGTGCGCTCGCGCCCGTGGGTGTGGGTCACCGTCGCGGTCTTCGCGCTCGCCGTGCCGCTCGGCTACGGGCCGCTGTTCGTCCTGGGCCCCGCCGTGGCGGGCGGCACGTACGACTCCGCGGCGCTGTTCGGGATCGCCACCGCGCTGCTCGGCGCCGGCGCGCTCGCGGGCGCCACCCGTCCCGACGTCGTGCTCCGCGTCGGTGACCTGCCGACGGGCAAGCCCCTGCGCGAGTGGCTCGCCGGCGCGGACGCGATCCAGGTCGGCCTCGACCCCGAGGGCGCCTGGCAGGACCCCGCCGCCACGCTCGACCTCTCGCTGCCCGCCGAGCCGGCCGGCGTGCTGGCGGAGCTGGCCGGGCGGCTCGCGCCCGGGCCCGCCGAGCCCCCGCCCTACCTCAGCGGCTGGCTGCGCGCCGACCAGCTCGCCGCGAGTGCCCTCGACACGACGCTCGGCGAGCAGCTCTCCGAGCCTCGCGTCGCCCGGGAGCTCGGCCTGGGCCTTCCCCCGGAGGCGACGCTCGTCGTCAGTGCCTCCATGCCGATCCGCGACGTCGAGACGTTCTTCCCCGCCCGGGAGAGCCCGCCGCGAGTGCTCTCCAACCGCGGGGCGAACGGCATCGACGGTGTCGTCTCGACGGCGTTCGGGGTCGCGGCCGGCTCCCCCGGCCCCGTCGTCGCGCTGATCGGCGACGTCGCCCTGGCCTACGACGTCGGCGCCCTGGTCAGCGCGCGACGCCTGCGGCTCGCGCTCACCCTCGTGCTGATCGACAACGAGGGCGGCGGCATCTTCGACTTCCTGCCCGTCGCCGACACGCGGCCGCACGACACCTACGAAGTCCACGTCGCGACGCCGACCGGACTGGACTTCGCCGACGTCGCGGTCGCCTTCGGCCTGCGCTACCTGCCCGCCACCTCCGTCCCGGAGTTCCGCCGCGCGCTCGACGCGGGCCTGGCGGACGACGGCGTCTGCCTCGTCCACGTGCACACCGACCGCGCGCACAACGTCCGCCTGCACCGCCGGGTGTGGAACGACGTCGAGCGCGCGCTCGCCGACGACCACCGGTGAACGCCGGATCGCGCCCGAGGGTGGACACCATCCGGCGTTCGCCCCGCGGTGCGCAGGGCATCCGTCGGGCTACAGCGCCAGCACCGGCAGGAGCGCCTGGAGCTTGGTCTCCGTCTCGGCCAGCTCGGCCGCCGGGTCGGAGTCGCGGACCACGCCGACCCCCGCGTAGCAGCGCGCCACCGGCCCCTGAAGCAGCGCGCAGCGCAGCGCCACGCAGAACTCGCCGTCCTCGTTGAGGTCCGTCCAGCCGACGGGGCCCGCGTACCAGCCGCGGTCGAGGCCCTCGAGCGCCGGAACGAGCGGGGCCGCCGCCGCCCACGGCTCGCCGCCCACAGCCGGGGTCGGGTGCAGGAGGCCCGCGAGCTCGACGGCCGCGACGTGCTCGACCAGTTGGGCGCGGATCGGCGTCGCGAGGTGCTGGATGTTCGCCATCCTGATCACCTGCGGCTCCTCGGCGGCCGTCACCCACAGCGCGACGCGCTCGAGTGCGCGCTCGATCCGGCGGGTCACGATCTCCTGTTCCCCGCGGTCCTTCTCCGAGCGCAACAGCTGCTCACCGAGGTAGTCGTCGACGGCGGGGTCGGCCGAGCGCCGGGCCGAGCCCGCCAGCGCCAGCGTGCCGGCGCGCAGGCCGTCGCGGCGGACGAGCAGCTCGGGGCTGGCGCCCAGGAAGGTCGCGTCGCCGCGCCCGACGGCGAACACGTAACAGGAGGGGAACGCCTCGCGCAGCACGCCGAGCACCGCGCCCGCGTCGTGCGCGCGGCTGCGACCCGTATGGACTTGGACCTCGCGCGCGAGCACGACCTTCTCGAGCTCGCCGGCGCGGATGCGCTCGACCGCGCGGGCGACGGCGCCCTCGTAGTGCTCGGGCGGCATCGCGCTGACGACACGCGCGCGCCCCGCGGGGTCCGGGTCGAGGAGCGGCAGCCCTGCGAGGCGCAGCTCGTCGCAGCGCGCCTCCAGCCCCGCCAGCAACCTCTCGGGGGTGTCCCGGGGGCGCGCGAGCGCGTGGAGGGTCATGCGGACGTCGTCCCCGCGCCGCGCGATGGCGATCTCCGGGACGTGCAGCGAGGCCGGCGCGAAGCCGCTCCAGTGCGGGGCGTGCCCGCCCTCGGGCGCGAAGGCGAAGCCGCCGACCGCGATGGGGCCCGCGCCGCGCGGGCGCCCGCGATCGTCGTGCGCGTCGCAGCAGGCGTCGGACGCCAGGCGGCGCCAGCGCGCCGCACCCGTCCGGAAGCGATCAGGCCCCTGGCTCTCGAGTGCCTTCACGCACCCCAGCGTGGCCAGCGCGGAACGCTCGCGGTCCGGCTGCTCGAAGACGAACCACGGCTCGCCGGCGCGGCGGGAGGCCACGACGACGGCCGTCGGATCCGTGCGCGGGTCGAGCGCCACGGTGACCGCGGCGAGCGCTTCGCCGGCGCGCACCTGGCGTGCCCGCCGGACCGCGGCCTCGAGCTGCCGCTGCAGCCGCGCACGGTCGGCGGGCAGCAGCGAGAACGGGGGACGAGCGGCGGTCAGGGTCGGCATGACGCTTCGGGTCAGGGTACGGCCCGGCCGGCGCCGACCTGCGCCCGGACCGTCGCCTGCGGCGAGGCGCGGCCAGGTCAGGTCTCGCCGCGGCCGCGGGAGATCGCGATCTCCCCCGTGCGCATCATCTCGATGAGTCCGAACGGGCGCACGTTGCGCTCGAAGGCCTCGATCTTGTCCACGGTGCCGGTGATCTCGACGACCAGCGAGCGCTTGGTCACGTCGATCACCTTCCCGCGGAAGATGTCGCAGAGCTGCATGACCTCGGCGCGCTGGTTCCCGTCGGCGGTGACCTTGAACATCGCAAGCTCGCGCGACACCGCGTCGGCGGGCTCGAGGTCGCGGATCTTGAGCACGTTGACGAGCTTGTGAAGCTGCTTGGTCACCTGGTCGATCGGGTGGTTGGCCCCGTCGAGCGTGATCGTGATCCGCGAGATGTGATCGTCGTCGGTCGGCCCGACCGAGAGGGTGTCGATGTTGAAGCCGCGTCGCGCGAAGAGGCTCGTGATGCGCGTCAGGACACCCGGCTTGTTCTCCACGAGGATCGACAGGATGTGCTTGCGACCGCTGCGGACCGAACCGGCGGATTCGAGGTCTTCGAGGGACAGGACCTCCTTGACTCCCGGCTCACCCATGTCCGCTCACCCCACCATGTCGCGCGCGGCCTCGCCGGGCACGATCATCGGGTAGGTGTTCTCCTCGCGGGTGACGCGCACGTCGACCACGACGGGCCCGGGAGTCGCGATCGCCGCGCGGATGTCGTCCACGAGCGTGTCCTTGTTCGTCAGGCGCACTCCCGTGCAGCCGTAGGCCTCGGCGAGCTTGACGAAGTCGGGGAACCGGCCCATGTCGACGCTCGAGTAGCGCTTCTCCCAGAAGAGCTCCTGCCACTGGCGGACCATGCCGAGGTACCCGTTGTTGGCGATGATCACCTTCACGGGGATCGCCTCCTGCGCGCACGTGGCGAACTCCTGGGCGTTCATCTGGATCGAGCCGTCGCCGGTGAGGCAGACGACGGTCGCCTCCGGGCATCCGACGGCGGCGCCCATGGCGGCGGGCAGGCCGAAGCCCATCGTGCCCAGCCCGCCGGAGGAGATCCACTGGCGGGGACGCTTGTAGTGGTAGTACTGCGCCGCCCACATCTGGTGCTGGCCCACGTCGGTCGTGATGATCGCCTCGCCGCCCGTGGCCTCGTAGACGGCCTCGATCAGCCGCTGCGGCTTGATCTCGGTGTCCTCGCTCTCCTCGTATCCGAGCGGATGCTTCAGCTGCCAGCCCTCGATGCGCTGCCACCAGCCCGACAGGCGGCCCGGGTCGGCACCGAGCGCGTCGTACTCGGCCTTCAGCTTGACCAGGATGCCCTTCGCGTCGCCGACGATCGGGATGTGCGCCGGGACGTTCTTGGAGATCTCCGCCGGGTCGACGTCGATGTGGATGAACTTCGCGCGCGGGGCGAACTCGGAGAGCTTGCCGGTGATGCGGTCGTCGAAGCGGGCTCCGACGCAGCAGATGAGGTCGGCCTCGTCCATGGCGTAGTTCGCCGTGCGCGTGCCGTGCATCCCGAGCATCCCGAGCCATTGCGGGTCCGGCGCGGGGTAGGCGCCCAGGCCGTTGAGCGTCGTGGTCACCGGAAAGCGGTCGGCGCGGCAGAAGGCGGCGAGCTCGTCTCCCGCGTCGGCGAGGATCACGCCGCCGCCCGCGTAGATCACGGGCCGGCGTGCCGCCGCCAGGGCCTTGGCGGCCTGGCGGACCTGCTTGACGTTGCCCTCCGTCGTGGGCTGGTAGCCCGGCAGGCGGACGTCCGTGATCGGCACGTAGTCGATGTCGGCCTTCGAGAGGTCCGTCGGGATGTCGAGCACGACCGGGCCGGGGCGACCCGTGCGCGCGATGTGGAACGCCTCCTTGACCGCGCGCGGGATCTCCGTGGGGTGCTGGATCATGATCGAGTGCTTGACGGCCGGCATGGTGATGCCGATCACGTCGGCCTCCTGGAAGCCGTCCGTGCCCAGCAGGTCCGTCCGCACCTGACCCGTGATGAAGACCACGGGAACCGAGTCCATCATCGCGTCCATGATCGGCGTCACGAGGTTCGTCGCGCCCGGGCCGCTCGTACCGAACGCGACGCCGACCTTGCCCGTCGCCTTGGCGTAGCCCTCGGCCGCGTGACCGCCGCCGGCCTCGTGGCGCACGAGGATGTGGCGGATCCCGCCGTCGTACAGCGCGTCGTAGGTGGGGATGTTCGCTCCGCCCGGAAGGCCGAATACGACGTCGACGCCCTCCGCCTTCAGGCACTCCATCACGGCATCGACTGCTCGCACTCGCCCCTCGACCTCCTTCACGCTGCTCGCCTACGGCTGCCTGCGGTCCTCCAGGCCCATGGGTCGATGGTAGCTCAGGCCGGGACGAGGATTACGTCGCGGGATGCGCCCTGCGCGCCGCGTCGGCGCTGGACTCGATCGCCAGCTCCGGGAAGTTGAGCTCCGTGCCGCAGCGGGTGCACAGCGCGTCGTAGATCATGCAGAGGCGCCCGCACCCGGGGCACGGGCGCCGCAGCTCCTCGGTCTCGCGGCGGAAGAGCAGCACGCCGGCGAGTCCGAGGACGGGGAAGACCGCGCCGATCAGACCCCACATCAACCACGACGTCCCCTTCGCGCGGGCCACCAGCGCCGTGACGACGCCGAAGGCCGAGCAGAGAGCGAGGTAGATCACGGTTCACGTGAGACGACGTACCACAACGCCGCCCCGCCCACGACCAGGATGATCAGCGTGAGGTAGAAGAGGCCGAAGAGGAAGCTGGTGATCAGCTCGAACACCAGGTACAAGACGACCAGGAGCCCGACGAGCCCGAGCAGACGCATGGGCAACGAGAAGCGGGACAAGTCGGGCATGTCCGGATAGTAGCCAGGCGACTCGGGGCCCGGCTTCAGACCGTGGACGTCAGTCGTAGCTGCGCTTCAGATAGTCGTAGCGAGGCTGACCCTCCGCTCGGCGCGATTCGTCGAACTGCAGCCGGGCGAGTCGGTAGCGACGGACCTTCGTCTCGGTGCTCGGCGCGACGACACGCGACGCGGCGGCGAACAGCAGGAGGCGGTGGGGCTCGAGGATGGGCATGGCGACATCCTCCGCGAGACGGGCCTGGGTTTGCACGTCGTTCTGGCCGAATGTCGCACCGAGGCCTTCGACCGTCGGTCCAGGCTTGTGCTCCCCCTACGAGCGCGCCACTGCCCCCGCCCGATCGAGTGCCGGGCGCATGACTCCCGGCAGCCGGCGGCGCACGCGCCAGCGGGCGCCGGAGAACGCGCAGTTGGCGAGCGTGGCGAATCCCGCCTCGTCGGAGCGCAGGGCGAGCAGGAGATGCGCGATGCGATCGCCCGAGGGCAGCTCCGGATCGGGCACCCGCACGCAGTAGCAGAGCACACGCTTGCCGTTCTTGCGCACGAGCAGCGCACCGGCGCTGCCGACGAGCCACACGCCGAGCGCTCCCCGCTCGAGCACGAGCCCCGTCTGACGATGCAGCTCGCGCGCCTCGTGGCCGATCAGATCGCCCAGCAGCCCGACCGAGACGCGTTCGGCCCGCGCGGTCGCCTCGAAGTGCGGCGGGCGGACGACATTCGCTCCCCGGGCCGCGTAGAGCTCCGGGATGATCCACGCGTGCGCGAAGCTCGCGAGCGTCACCGGGAAGGCGAGTGGCTCGGCGGCGACGAGGACGATGCCGGCGCCCGCGAACGGGACGACGTGAGCGACCGTGGTGACCGTCCACCCCAGGCCAAGCCGGCGCAGGCGCTGCTCGTCGACCCGCGGGCGCCAGTGGACGCTCGCGAGCTCGGGCAGGACGTCGGTCACCGGCTCGGGCGGCGGTGGCGGGGTGGGATTCAGCCGCCGGCGATCGGCCGGCGCATGATCACGAGGCCGGCGTCGACCGGCAGCCGCTTGACCTGCTCGGCGTGTCCTTCGCCCGTGGTGACCATCCCGAAGGAGCCGCGGTCGAGCTCGATCTGGAAGGCGGTGACGGCAGCCTCGACGGCGGCGGGGTCGTCGGGGGTCCACTCGGCGAGGGTCGTATGCCCGGTGTGATCCATGCGGATGAGGCGCGACATGACGCCGATCCTACGCGTCGGCCCCGGGCGTGGCGAGGGTCCGATGACGCGGCGGCGCCAGGTCGGGATTCCCCGGGGTCCCTCCGACGCCGCCGCCACCGGGACCGACGCGTAGGCTTCGCACGTGCGCGGGTCGCCCTCCCTCAGCCCGTCGGGCGTCTCGCGCTGGAGCATCGGCGCGACGCTCGTGACCCTGGTGATCGCCGCCGTCGTCATCTGGCTCGTGGCTCCGCTGCGCGAGGTGGCCGGCCTCGCGCTGCGCGGCGACGCCTCAGGCCTGCGCGGTCAGCTGCGCGACCTCGACGCCTGGGGCGTCGCCGTGCTGCTCGCGGTGATGATCGCCCACGCGGTGATCTGGTACCCGGCGGAGATCCTCACGGCCGCCGCGGGGTTCGTCTACGGGTTCGCCCTCGCGCTGCCGATCGTCGTCGGCGGCTGGCTGCTCTCCGCCCTGGCCACCTACGCGATGGGGCGCTACGCGGGCCGTCCGCTGCTCCACCGCATAGCGGGCGAGCGGCGATTCCGCGCAGCCCAACGGACGATCGACCGCGGCGGAGCGCCCGTGCTGCTCGCCGCGCGGCTCGTCCCCGTGATCCCCTTCAGCCTGACGGGCTACGTGGCGGGCGCCGCGCACGTGCCGCTGTGGCGGTTCTCCTGGACGACCGTCGCGGGCTTCCTGCCGATGACGCTCGTGGTGGTGTTCCTGGGCTCCCGCCTGGAGGAGCTGTCGCTCACCGACCCGTTGCTCTACCTCGCTCTCGCGCCGATCGGGCTGCTGGCGCTCGCCGCCCGGCCGGTCGCCCGGCGGATGCGCGCGCCGGCCGAGGACGAGCCCGTCGCCTCCTGATCGCCCTGACTTCAGACGTCCCCCGGCAGCAGCCGGGCCCCTCCCCCGGCCCGTCACAGCCCGAGCTGCTCGCGGACGAGGCGGGTCACCTCCTTGCCGTCCGCGCGGCCCTTGGTCTCCTTCATCACCGCCCCGATGATCGCTCCCATCGGCTTCGGGTCACCGTTCTTGATCCGCTCGGCGATCGCGGGCTGCGCCTCGAGCGCCGCCGCCACCACCGGCGCAAGCTCGTCGGCGCCCCCCATGGCCGCCAGGTTCTCGGTCTCGACGATCGCCGTCGGATCGCCGCCCTCGGCGACGAGCTTGTCGAGCACGGTCTTGGCCGCCGCCGCGGTGATCTTCTTCTGGGTCACGAGCGTCACCAGGACGCCGAGCGCGGCGGGGCGCACGTTCGAGGTGGCGGGGTCGGCGTCGGCGCCCAGCCGCTGGACGAGCTCGTTCGTCGTCCAGTTGGCCAGCGGGACGGGCTCGGCGCCGGTGGCAAGCGCCTCCTCGTAGTAGTCGCCGAGCTCCGCGCGCCAGGCCAGGAGCCTGGCGGTGTCCGGATGCAGCCCGAGCTCCTGCTCGAAGCGCCCGGCGCGGGCAGCGGGCAGCTCGGGGAGCGCCGCCCGCGCGCGCTCGAGCATCTCGGCGGTGATGCTCACCGGCGTGAGGTCGGGCTCGGGGAAGTAGCGGTAGTCGTGCGCCTCCTCCTTGGAGCGCATCGAGGTCAGCCGCTCGGTGCGCGGGTCGAAGTGCAGCGTCTCCTGCACCACGGGCTGCCCGGCGCGCAGCAGACCCTCCTGCCGGGCGACCTCGGCGCGGATTCCGCGCTCGATGAAGCGGAAGGAGTTCATGTTCTTGAGCTCGGTCTTGACCCCGAGCTGCGCCTGCCCTGAGGGCCGGATGGAGATGTTCGCGTCGCAGCGCAGCGAGCCCTCCTCCATGTTCACGTCCGAGACGCCGATGCGGCGCATCGTGGTCCGCAGCAGCCGCAGGAAGTCGCCCGCCTGCTCGGCCGAGGTGATGTCGGGTTCGGTGACGATCTCGCACAGCGGGGTGCCGCCGCGGTTGAAGTCGACCACCGAGTTCGCCGAGCTGAGGATGCGCCCGCCGCCACCCCCCGAGTGGATCGTCTTGGCCGCGTCCTCCTCGAGGTGGACGCGATGGATGCGCACGCCGCCGAGCTCACCGCCCGAGCAGAGCGGTTCCTCGTTCTGGCTGATCTGATAACCCTTGGGCGAGTCGGGATAGAAGTACTGCTTGCGGTCGAATTTCGACAAGGGGTTCAGATCGCACCCCAGCGCCAGGCCGATCAGCAACCCGAAGTGGATCGCCTCCGCGTTGGCGACCGGAAGCGCACCGGGCAGCGCGAGGCAGACCGGGCAGGTCCGCGTGTTGGGCTCCTCACCGAAGCCGAGCGCGCACGAGCAGAACATCTTCGTCCGGGTCTGGAGCTGGACGTGGATCTCCAGGCCGATGGTCGTCTCGTACTTCACGCCCTCACCGCCGCTCCGTCGAAGCCGAACGCAGCTTCGAGCGCGTGGGCGGCGTCGAGCAACCGGTTCTCGCTGAACGCCGGTCCCGCGAGCTGCAAGCCCACCGGAAGCCCGTCGCTCAGTCCGCACGGCAGCGAGATCGCCGGGACACCGGCCAGCGACATGGGGACGGTGAAGTAGTCGTTCAGGTACATGGCGAGGGGGTCGCCGGTCAGCGCCCCGAGCTCGAAGGCGACCCCGGGGCTGGTGGGCGTGACGAGGAAGTCGACTCGCTCGAAGGCGCGGGCGAAGTCCTCGGCGATCAGCGTACGAACCTTCTGCGCGCTGGCGTAGTAGGCGTCGTAGAAGCCCGAGCTCAGCACGTAGGTTCCGAGCATCACGCGCCGCTTGACCTCGGGTCCGAAGCCGTCGTGGCGGGTCTGGGTGTACATCGCGGTCAGGTCGTCGGCCGGCGTGCGCAGGCCGTAGCGGACGCCGTCGAAGCGCGAGAGGTTGCTCGAGCACTCCGCCGGAGCGAGGACGTAGTACGCGCTCAGGCCGTAGTCGGCGTGCGGCAGCGCGACGCGTTCGACGGTGGCACCGAGCGCCTCGGCCTGAGCGAGCGCCGCCTCGAAGGCGGCCATGACGCCGGGCTCGACGCCCTCGCCGGTGAGGTCCTCGGGGACACCGAGGCGGAGCCCGGCCAGGTCCTGCGCGGAGGGCAGCACGAGCTCCTCGGGGTGGGCGACGGACGTCGCGTCGCGGGGATCCCTGCCCGCCATGTGACGGTAGAGCAGCGCCGCGTCGGTGACGTCGCGGGCGAGCGGCCCCGCCTGGTCGAGGCTCGAGGCGAACGCGATCATCCCGTAGCGCGAGACGCTCCCGTACGTCGGCTTGAGTCCCACGATGCCGCAGAGCGCGGCGGGCTGGCGGATCGAGCCGCCGGTGTCGGTTCCGAGCGCCCAGGGCGCGAGCCCCGCCGCCACGGCCGCGGCACTGCCACCGCTCGAGCCGCCGGGCACGCGGGTGCGGTCCCACGGGTTGAGCACCGGCCCGTAGGCCGAGTTCTCGTTGGAGGATCCCATCGCGAACTCGTCCTGGTTCGTCTTGCCGAGCAGCACCGTCCCCGCGGCGGTGAGCTGCTCGACGACGGTCGCGGTGTAGGGCGGCCGGTAGCCCTCGAGGATCTTCGACCCGGCCTGCGACGGGACTCCCTCGGTGCAGAAGAGGTCCTTGACCGCGAGGGGGACCCCGCCGAGCTCGCCGCTGACCGGCGCGGCGCGCGCTCCTCCCTCCTCGGAGATCCACACGTAGGCGTTGAGCTCGTCGGCAGCCGAGCGGGCACGGTAGGCCGCGAAGTACTCCGCCCGGTCGAGCTCGCCGGCGGAGATGGCGTCCGCGGCCGCCTTTGCCGAGAGGGCGATCAGCTCGGCGGTCATGCCTGCGGGCTCGGGACGCGGAAGCCGCCGTCGGCGACGTCGGGCGCGGGGGCCAGCGCGACGTCTCGGGGCAGCGACCGGTGCGGCTCGTCGGGGCGCAGCGCGACGTCCACCGCGACGACGTGCGACGTGGGCTCGACCTGCGCCAGGTCGAGCTCGCCGATCTTCTCGATGTGCCCGAGCACCTTCGAGAGCTCCTCGCTCATCCGCTCGGTCTCCTCCTCGGTGAGCTCGAGGCGGGCCAGGCGGGCAACGTGCAGGACCTGTTCACGGTCGATCATCCCCCGCACATCCTAAGTGCTCCGATTCGTAAGTTCCGTCGCAGGATCCGGGATGCATTCGTCGCGCCGTGGCGTTCGGCGACGCCCCTGCTCGTACTGGGCGTACTTGCGGGGCCGTCGCCGGGCGGCACGGCCCGGCGAGGCGCCCGGATGCTGCCATGAACTTCGGATCGGAGCACTTTTAAGGGTCGTTCCGGGTCGGCCGGTGCTCAGGCCTCGGCGGGCGGAGCCGGGCGCCGCGGGAGATCGGGGGCCGCGGAGTACGGCGCGTCCGTGCGCTCGTCGGCCATCGCGATCCAGCCCCCGACGGGGATCAGCACCATGAAGAGCAGGCCGAGGTAGGCGCCGCCGAGCGAGTCGTCGAGGAAGAGGACGCGGAGTGCCAGCACGAGGGTCACGACGACCCCGGCGCCCGTGGTCAGCACCGCGGCGCCGATGGTGATCGCGGCCGGGCGCTTGCCTGCCGTTGCCGAGACGAGGGCGAGCGCGAGGGCGATCGTGATGAGGACGAGCGCGAGCATCACGACGCCGAGGCTGCTCCAGCCCGACTGGGTGCCGGCGCCGGCGACGCGCGTGGCGGCCCGGCCGGCGCCGGAGTCCCGGTTCCAGTCGAAGAAGAGCGTCACGAGGAGCGCGAGGGCGGCGGCGCCACTGAGCAGCTCACCGAGGCGCAGGCGCGCGAGGTCCATGGCGGCAAACCTACCGGGCGGTCGGGCCGGCGCCCGGACCGGACGGGACGGATGCCCCTCCCCGTCCGGCCGCGGCGAGCGACATCTCGGACGCCCGCAGGGTGTTGCGCAGCAGGCAGGCGACCGTCATCGGTCCGACGCCACCGGGGACCGGCGTGATCGCGCGAGCGACCTCGCTCGCGGCGGCGAAGTCGACGTCGCCGGTCAGCCCGCTCTCCAGGCGGTTCATCCCGACGTCGATGACCACCGCGCCGGGCTTGATCCACGTGCCCTGCACGAGGTGCGGCACCCCGACCGCCGCGACGAGCACGTCGGCGCGGCGGCAGCTCGCCGCGAGGTCGGCGGTGCGCGAGTGACAGATCGTGACGGTCGCGTTCGCGGCGAGGAGCAGCTGGCTCATCGGCTTGCCGAAGAGGTTCGAGCGGCCGACGACGACGGCCTCGGCGCCCTCGAGCTCGACTTCCTGCTCGGCGAGCAGCAGCATCACCCCCGTCGGCGTGCACGGGCGCAGGCCGGGCAGGCCGAGCGCCAGGCGCCCCGCCGAGGCGACGGTCAGGCCGTCGACGTCCTTGTCGGCGGCGATGCGATCGGTCAGCTCGAGTCCGTCGAGATGTGCGGGCACCGGGAGCTGGCAGAGGATCCCGCTGACGTCCGGGTCGGCGTTGAGGTCGTCGAGCAGCGCGAGCACCTTCCCGCGCCCGACGTCGGCGGCCAGGCGATGGTCGAAGCCGCGGATGCCCACCTCGGTGCAGGCGCGCTGCTTGCCCGCGACGTAGACCTGCGAGCCGGCGTCGTCGCCGATCAGGACCGTCGCCAGGCCCGGCGGACGGCCGTGCGCGGCTGCGAACGCCGCGACGTCCGCGGTGAGCTGTGCCCGCAGGGAGGCCGCGCTCGCCCTGCCGTCGATGACCGCCGCGGCCATCAGACCTTGCGCATCCTCATCCTCGCGATGATCGTGCCGCCCTGTCCGAGGCTCAGGCGGCAGCGATCGACCGGTCCCACCTCCTCGGGAAGGGTGAGCGTCCGGGTTCTCGCGCTCGGCCACAGGACGGTGATCCTGTCGCCGCGGCCGTAGTTCCCGGTGCCGCACTGCAGGCCGACCGACCGCCGCGCCGACCGCCGCGCGTTCGTGGCGCTCAGGGTGATCCGGATCACCGTGGGCTGAAGCGTGATGCGGGCGCGGCCGTCTCGATCCTTGCCGACGTACGTCGCGGCGGACGCCGACGCGGCGCCGGTCATCCCGGCGAGGGACACCACGGCGAGCGCGAGCGGCAGACGGATGCGCATGGCGCGAGAGTAGAGGGGTCGGGTCCGATGCGCCGGCGGCATTCCTCGGAGCCCCTCCTAGATGAGTGATTCCGCGGATCCGGTGCCGCCCGCTCGACGTTTCGGCTGGCACCTGACACCACCCGATCCCTTGCCGATCCGTACAGGATCGGCTGCGGGATCGTGCGGCGTCAGCCATCCACCCGAACCGCCGATCGACGGGACCACCTCGTTCAAATCAATCATCTAGCGCTTGGTGATCGGCGCGTACTCCGCCATGAGCTTGCGCTCCGAGCCGTCCGAGGCGAAGCGGACCACGACGATGCCGCCCGGCTCGACCGACGTCACGACGCCGGAGCCGAAGGCGGCGTGGAGCACGTCGTCGCCGGTGCGGAAGCTCAGGTCGCCGCCGCCGCCGGAGGGCGCCGCGCCCCAGGCGCTCGAACCGCCCGCGGGCGCGCTCCAGGACGTCGCGCGGCCGCGCGCCGGTGCGCCGGCGAGGACGCCCCCGGCCGGGCCCCAGGTCATCGCACCGGACTCCTTGCGGTCGACCAGGTGACTCGGCAGCTCGCCGAGGAAGCGGCTGGGCAGCCCGTAGTTCGGTGCCGAGCCGAAGACGGAGCGACGCCGCGCGTGGGTGAGGTAGAGGTCGCGCATCGCTCGGGTGATGCCGACGTACATGAGCCTGCGCTCCTCTTCCAGCGTGCCCTCGTCGATCGAGCGTGAGTGCGGGAAGACCCCCTCCTCACAGCCCAGGATGAAGACGATGGGGTACTCGAGGCCCTTGGCGTTGTGCAGCGTCATGAGCGTCACGAGGCCCGTGTCGTCCTGGCGGGTGTCGGCGTCGGCGACGAGCGCGATGCCCTGCAGGAACACGTCGAGGGTGTCGTTGTCCGCGTCGGCCGCCGCGTCGAACTCGCGCGCGACCTCGATGAGCTCCTGGAGGTTCTCCGTGCGGCCCTGCGCCTCGATCGTGCGCTCCGCCTCCAGCCAGTCGAGGTACCCGGACTCGGTGAGCACCGCCTCGAGCAGGTCGCCGACCGGTACGCCCTCCTCCATCCGGGCGCGCAGCTCGATCATCGTCCCCATGAAGCGCGTCAGCGAACGCACGGCCGCGGTTCCCAGGCCGGGGACCGACGCGGGGTCGGCCGCCGCCTCCCAGATCGAGATGTCCATCGTGTCCGCGTGCGAGATGACGCGCGACAGCGACGTCTGGCCGATCCCGCGGCGCGGCGAGTTGGCGATGCGGGTGAAGGCGATGACGTCCTGCGGGTTGCCGAGCACCGTCAGGTAGGCGACGGCGTCCTTGATCTCCGCGCGCTCGTAGAACTTCGTGCCGCCCACGACCTGGTAGCTGACGTCGCGCCGCACGAGCGTGTCCTCGAGCACCCGGGACTGCGCGTTGGTCCGGTAGAAGCAGGCGATCTCCGAGCGGCTGACCCCTTCGTCGACCAGCCGCTCGATCTCTCCCACCACGTACCGCGCCTCGGCGTGCTCGTCCTCGAGCTCGCGCACCTTGACGAGCTCTCCGGCGCCGAGATCGGTCCACAGGTCCTTGTCCATCTGGTCGCGGTTGTGCGCGATGACGCCGTTGGCCGCGTCGAGGATGTTCTGCGTCGAGCGGTAGTTCTGCTCGAGCTTGACGACCGTGGCGTCGCTGAACTCGTCGGCGAAGTCGAGGATGTTGCGGACGTCGGCTCCGCGGAAGGAGTAGATCGACTGCGCGTCGTCGCCGACCACCGCGAGGTTCCGGTGACCGCCGTCCCCGCCGGCCAGGAGCTGGAGCATGCGGTACTGCGCGTGGTTGGTGTCCTGGTACTCGTCGACGAGGACGTGGCGGAACGTCGCGGCGTAGCGGGCGAGGACCTCCGGGAAGAGCTCGAGGACGTTGACCGTGCGGACGAGCAGGTCGTCGAAGTCCATCGCGTTCATGCGATGCAGCTCGCGCTCGTACAGCGCGAAGACGTCGGCGACGGTCTGCTCGAAGTACCCCCCGACGAGCTGGCGGTAGGCCTCCGCGTCGCGCAGCTGGTTCTTCGCGTCGGAGATCTGGTGGCCGATCGCTCCCGGGGTGAAGCGCTTGGGGTCGAAGCCGAGGTCGTCGATCGACCTCTTGATCAGACGCCGCGAGTCGGGCTGGTCGTAGATCGTGAACTGGCGCGTGTACCCGAGCCGCGGCGCCTCGGAGCGCAGGATCCGGGCGCAGGCGGAGTGGAAGGTCATCACCCACATCGCGCGGGTGGAGTGGCCGAGCAGCCGCTCGACGCGCCCGCGCATCTCCTGCGCGGCCTTGTTCGTGAAGGTGATGGCGAGGATCTCGTTCGTCCGCGCCCGGCCCGTGTGGACGAGGTGGGCGACGCGGTGGGTGAGCACGCGCGTCTTGCCCGAGCCGGCGCCCGCGAGGATGAGCAGCGGCCCGTCGCCGTGCACCACCGCTTCGCGCTGCGGCTCGTTGAGTCCTTCGAGCAGCTGCTCGATGCGGTCCTGGGCGAAGCTGTCCGGCATCCCCGCCTGAGGATAGGTGCGCCGGCGGCGCCTTCCGCGCCGCCGGCCGGCCCGCGGTAGGATGCGGCGTCTCATGCGTCGGATCGTGCTCGCGACCGTGGTGCTGTTCGGAGTCAGCTCCGCCCCGGCCGCCGCGTCGTGCTTCCCGTCGTCGACCCAGAGCACGTTCGACCGCAACCCGGCGGTGGTCATCGCCACGGTGTTCGAGCAGCGCGAGGCCTCCATCGCGATCGCAGTCGAGCGGTCGCTGAAGGGCGGCGTGCCGACCGGCCGCATGGACCTGGCGAACCCCTTGACGTCCATCCGGCTCGACGTGCCGGTCGGGACGCGCCTCGGCCTCGGACTCAGGACGCTCCCGCAGGGTGGTTACGAGACCAACGACTGCAACCGCGCCGACCCCGATGCGCTCGCCCTGGCCGCCGGGCCGCGCCCGGCCTACGTCGTCGGCGGCCGCAGGGCGCTGCTCCTGCTCGACCGCCGCGGCCGCGAACAGCGGCGGATCAACGTTCCCGGCCTCGTCAGCGCGGTGTCCCGCGGCCTGCAGCCCGGCGTCGTGGCGCTGCGCACCGCTGCCGGTGTGGCCTACCGTGACGTGTTCAGCGCTGAGCCGTTCTTCGGGCCGCCCACGCCCTTCCGCGCGTCGCGCGCGTTCTCGATCAAGGGGCGGAGGCTGCTGCGCAACGGGCGCCGGGTCGCCACGCTGCCGGCTGGCCGCTGGACGAGCGCCACCTCGCTGAGGTGACCAGCACGGGAGGGCACGGCCGGTAGACGGCTCGCGGCGGCGTAGCCTGGGGCCGGTGTCCGCCGCCGGCCTGCCCGACGAGGTTCGCGCCCACGCGGCCGCGATCGCCGCCGGGGCGCGCGCGGTGCGCATCGATCGTGACCGGCTCCAGGCGCTGAGCTGGCCCGGCGACGCACCGCCGCCCGCGCTGGATCGCGATCGCCACTACCTCGAGGGCAGCGAGGACGACGTCGCGACGTACCTGATGACCGTCGACGCGGTCAACTTCGGCTCGGGCTGGTTCCCGATGCTCGCCAAGCGCCGCGGCAACGATGGCCACCCGGTCTCGGGCTATTTCACGATCGCGTGGGCGCTCGCCGATCGCTTCCGCGCGCACGGCCCGTGGACCAACGCGCAGCTGCGCGCGATGCGGACGGAGGAGATCGCCGCGACGCTCGGCCAGCGCGCCGACCACGAGCTCATGGCGCTCTACGCCCAGGCGCTGCGCTCGCTCGGCTGCTTCCTGGGGGAGCGCACGACGCTCGACGTCGTCCGGGAGGCCGGTGGGAGCGCTGCCGCCCTGGCGGGCACGGTCGCCGGCGGGATGGCGCTGTGGGCCGATCGCGGCTTCTACAAGCGCGCGCAGCTTCTGGCCTCCGACCTGGCGCTCGCGGGGGTCGCGACGTTCGGTGACCTCGGGCGGCTGACGATCTTCGCCGACAACCTCGTCCCCCACGTCCTGCGCTGCGACGGCGTGCTCGTCTACGACCCGCTGCTCGCCGCGCGCGTCGACCGGGGCGCGTTGCTCACCGCCGGACCGTGGGAGCGCGAGATCCGCGGCTGCGCGGTCCATGCCTGCGCGATGCTCGCCCCGCGGCTCGGCCTGACCGAGCACGCGCTCGATCACCTGCTCTGGAGCCGCGGGCAGGCCCCGGAGTACAAGGCACGCCCGCGGCACCGGTGCCGCACCGTCTACTACTGATGGTCTGCCTGCGAACGGTGGACGCCGCCGTGCGTCAGCAGGTCCTCGGCCTGGCGCCCGCGCCGCGGCAGGCGCGGTTCTCCGGGGTGGCGGCCGACACGCTCCCGGCGGCCGAGCGCCACCACACCCGTCAGGCGGTCGCGGTCCTCCGCGACGAGCAGCCCGTGGGCTTCCTCGCGCTCGACCACGCCGACCCGATCTGCCGGTACACCGTGCCCGAGCCGTCGGTCGCCCTGCGCGCGTTCTTCGTCGACGCGGGCGTTCAGCGGCAAGGCATCGCGACCGCGGCCCTGCGCGCGCTTCCGGCGTTCGTCACCCGCCAGCACCCTCAGGCGCAGTGTGTGGTGCTGACGGTCAACTTCGTCAACCCCGTCGCGGTGCGGCTCTACCGGCGCGCGGGCTTCGTCGACACCGGCCGGATGCACCTCGGGGGCGCCTTCGGGCCGCAGCACGTCCTCGTGCTGCCGCTCTAGAAGCCCTACCCGCCGGCGGGGTGCTGCCCGCGCACCGGGTGCAGCGGTCGGACCTGCGCCGAAGGCTCGAGATCCTCAGCGGCGCCCGGGTCGGCGAGACGGCGCTCGAGCGCACCCAGGCGGGCGGAGAGGTCGCGGATCGCGTTGGCGACGGGGTCCGGGAGGTGGATCCAGTCGGCGTCGGGACCCTCGGATCGCTTGCCCTCGACACGGACCGGGTGGCCGGGGTTGCCGACGACGGTCGTGTTCGGCGGCACGTCGGTGATCACGACGGTGTTCGCGCCGATCTTCGCGCCGTGACCGACGGTGATCGGGCCGAGCAGCTTCGCACCCGAGCCGATCGTCACGTTGTCCTCGACGGTCGGGTGGCGCTTGCCCGTGGCGAAGCCGTTGCCGCCGAGCGTGACGCCCTGGTAGACCGTGACGTCGACGCCGATCTCCGCGGTCTCGCCGATGACGACGCCCATGCCGTGATCGATGAACAGGCCATCGGCGATGGCGGCCGCCGGGTGGATCTCGATCCCCGTGATCGACCGGGTGGTCGCTGAGATGGCGCGCGGCAGCACGGGAACGTGCGCGCGGTGCAGCGTGGCGGCGACCCGGTGAGCCAGCAGGGCCTGGACACCGGGCCAGGCCGCGAGCACCTCGAGCGAGGAGACCCCGCGCGCGGCGGGGTCGCGGTCGTGCACCGCGGTGACGTCGCGACGGACTTCGCGCGCGACGCGCGACAGCGTTCCGAGCCCGAGCATCCGCTGTGTACCGTAGCGGCCGCATGGATCCGCGACGCGTGCTCATCCTGCACGGCTGGCAGGGTTCCGAGCCCGGCCACTGGCAGCGCTGGCTGGAGGACGAGCTGCGGAGCGCCGGTCAGCACGTGCACTTCCCCGATCTCCCGGAGTGCGACGTTCCGTGCCCCGACGAGTGGGGTGCCGCGCTGCACGCGGGGCTCGGGGCGCTGGCGTCATCTCCGGGCGACGGGGAGCGCGTCGTCTGCGCGCACTCGCTCGGGTGCGTCACCTGGTTCCGGGAGGCCGGCCGCATCGCGCCCGCGCTCCGGGTGGATCGCGTGGCGCTCGTCGCGCCGCCCTGCCCGGGCGCGAAGGTCACCGAGCTCACGCGCTTCTACCCCACTCGGGCCGAATGCGACGCGGTGCGCGCGGCCGCGGGCCACACGCGCCTGGTGTGCGCCGACGACGATCCGTACTGCCCCGGCCGCGGCGCGATGGAGCACTGGGCCGAGCCGCTCGAGCTGATCGCCGACCTGCTGCCGGGGCAGGGGCACTTCAACGTCGAGGCGGGCTACGGCCCGTGGCCGGCGATGCGCGACTGGGTGCTCGGCCTGGTGCCTGCGCTGGCCTGATCTGGACGGCGTGTTGTCAGGTGGGCGTGCGTGGTCGCCTCGGGCAGGTCGCCGCGCGTCCCGCGCCCGGACGCCGGTGAGTCGACCGTCAAACGGCAGCCGGCGAGGTGAGCGTCGGTGCGACGGCGATGGCCATGCCGCGACCCCACCCCGCGAGCGGTCGTCCATCCTCAGCCCACGGGCGCGTGCTCCCGGTCGGGAGCCGCGACCGCCGCCTCGGACGCGGGCGGGGCGTCGCCGGGCCGGGCCGGCTCGGGCTCCGACCGCGCGTAGAGGTACCAGTAGAAGCCGCCGACGAAGATCCCCGCGCCGACGAGGTTCCCGGAGAACGCCAGCGCCCAGTTGCCGAGGACATCGCCCCAGCCGATTCCGGGCACGCCCGCGAAGATCGCGGCGGGCAGGAAGAACATGTTCGCGACGACGTGGTCGAAGCCCATCGCGACGAACGCGGTGATCGGAAAGACGATCGCCAGGACATTGCCCGCGATGTCCTCGGCGCCGAGCGCCATCCACACCGCCAGGCAGACGAGCCAGTTGCAGCCGATCGCGCGCAGGAAGACCTGGAGGTCGGTCTCGGTCAGCGCCTTGGTGGTGGCGATCTCTCCGAGCCGCGCAAGGTCGACCGGCTTGGTCACGACCCCCGTCTTGACCGCGAGGACGTAGGCGACGAACAGCGCGCCGAGGAGGTTGCCGATCAGCACCAGGCCGAGGTTGCGGCTCAGGCCGGCCAGCGACGCCCTGTCGCCGAGTGCCGCGAGCGGGATAAGCGCCATGTTGCCCGTCACAGTTCGGAGCCCGCGACGAGGACGAGGACGAGACCGAGCGAGAAGACCGCCACGCTGGCGAGCGTGATCATGCCGCCCCAGATCTCCGGGTCCATCCCGGCGGAGACGATGATCGCCAGCAACCCGCCGAAGGCGATGTAGGCGCCGCCGAGGAAGCCGGCGACGATCAGCTTGTCCCACGACGTGTGGGCCTTCCTCGCGCCGACGTCGATGCCGGCGTTTGGCGATCTCGGGAGGGGACTTGTCGGGCACGAGGGGCTCCTGCGGGTCAGGGGTGGGTGACGACGACGGGCCGCGGCTCGGCGCCGGTCGCGCGGCCGTGTGCCGTCCTCGCGACGGCTTCGTCGTCATGGGCGGATCCCGGGCCGGAGCGGACCCAGGCGCAGCGGAAGCAGAGCGCGGCGGCGAGGTAGCAGAGGCTTGCGACGTGGTGGGTCCAGGGACCGCCGCGACGACGGGCGACGCGAAGGACCATGCCGGTGCGCGCAAGCCACTTGGCGGTGCGAAACAGCGTGCCCGTCGTGCCTTCCTCCAGCGCCTCGGCGAGGGGGCCGAGGCGGTGCTCGTTGAGCGCCGACAGCAGCAGCTCGGCGGTCATCGCCCCGCTCTCGACCCGGCCGAGCGCCGCCCGCGTCGGGTGGCCCTCGGGCATCCCGGTGGCCACGAGCACCAACCGCGTGGTCGTCGCGCCGGTCAACGTCGCGGTCGCGACGAAGATCGGCCCGAGGAAGAGGCGCGAACGGGCCCAGACGGGGACGGCCGTCGCCGCCAGCAGCACGCCGGTGTAGGAGCCGAGGTAGCCGCCCACGACGGCGTTGGCTCCGCCGATCGCCTTCGCCGCACGCGGACGGCCCAGCAGGTCCGCCCCGACCGCCGCGGACCCGAGGCCCCCGAACACGGTCAGGCACCAGGCGCCCGTGGACATGGGCGAGCGCGGCTTGAAGATGCGCAGCATGTTGGCGAAGCGCTCGGGGCGCCCGAGGTCCATGACCAGCAGCGGCGGGGACGGCAACAGCGCCGCGACCGCGACCGTGCGCGCCACCCGCGCGGAGCGCTCGTCGCCCGCGAGGTCGCAGGCCAGGGCGACGAACGACGCTCCGGCCGCCATCCCGCCGAACCAGAAGTACAGCGGCACCTCCCAGGTCCAGACGGGCGCCTTCATCGCCGGGCCCTGCACCTCGCACGGCACGTCGTCGCCGCGCCCGCGGCGGTTGGCCTCCTCCACGTAGCCCGCGGGGGGATCGGCGGCCGACGCGTATCCCGACCCGGCGCCGTAGAGGTAGGACCATCTCGAGTCCTCCCAGCGGCGTCGGTGCAGTCCGACCGGGGCGCCGGGACTCGCACGCCGCCAGTCGGCGGCGCCGCCTCCGGTCCCGACGGCGGGCGTCGTGTCGCGGCTTCCGGCCGCCGCCTCCGCCGAGCGACGCGCCTGCGCGGCGCGCGAGGCCAGGGCGCGCGCTTCCGCGAGAACCTTGTGGCCGGGGGACAGCTTCGCGTCCCGGTGCCCGCCGGCAGTCACGCGCGCGCTCCCGCGTCGCGGCCGTCCGGGTCGTCACGGGCCCCGCCCGCGTCCCCGGCGGTCTCGCCGCCGGACGCTGCTGCTCGGGCGCGGCGGCGACGCACTCCCCGCACGACCTCCGGCACCAGCGACAGCACCGCGACCGTCGCCAGTGCCACGCCACGATCGGTTCCGCTCGAGCGCGGCGCCAGGAAGGCCGCCGCCACGCCGGCCGCGGCGCCCAAGCCCGCGCCCATCGCCGCCAGCGTGGCGGGCACGACGTTCTGCTGGATCGGCGAGTCGGCGTGCGCCGGCAGCCCGTAGCGCTCCGGCGGCTCGGTGAGAAGGAAGAACGCGCCGAGGCCACCGGCGATCTGCTCCTCCGGGGCGTCCCCGGCGCCGTAGAGGTACGCCCCGCCCAGGCCCCGGTCGTGGAGGGTGGCCACGCGCCGCCGCGCGACGTCGACGAGCTCCTCGTAGGGCCCGAACTGGATCGAGTCGGTCGGACAGGACTTCGCGCAGGCGGGCTCCAGGCCGTCCTGGAGGCGGTCGTAGCAGAGGGTGCACTTGGCGGCGCGGCCGTCGAGCCGGTCGCGGTCGACGACCCCGAACGGGCAGGACGGGATGCAGTAGCCGCAGCCGTTGCAGACGTCGGGCTGGAGCACGACCGTGTCGAACTCCGTGCGGATGAGCGCGCCGGTGGGGCAGGCGTCCATGCAGCCGGCGTTGGTGCAGTGCTTGCAGACGTCGGACATGAAGATCCAACGGTCCATGTCGGCGATGGCGGCCGCGACGTCAACCTCACCAGGGTGGACGGGATCGGCGTCCGCCCGCGGGGCGGGGGCGCCGTTGGCGCTTGCCTGCGCCCAGGCGACGAGATCCGGAAGCTCCTCCTCGGTAACGCCGGAGCCGGCGTCGGCGAGCTCGGCGGCGGCCGGGACGCGCGGAATCGCGCCGCCCTCGCCGCGCGCAAGCGCCGCGGCGGCCTCGGCGCGCTGCAGCTCCGACGGCGCGAGCTCCTCGACGAAGCGCACGTGCCGCCAGGTGGTCGCGCCCAGTGAGCCCGTGTGGTCGTAGGAGCCGCCCTTGCGGAGGCTGGAGCCGTCGGCGGGCAGGTCGTTCCACTGCTTGCAGGCGACTTCGCAGGCCTTGCAGCCGATGCACACCGTCGTGTCGGTGAAGAACCCCATGCGCTCGGCGCCGGCGTCGCGAATCGAGCGCTCGCTGCGCGGGGCGCGGGGAACGGTGCTCATGCCTGGCTCCCGCCGAGCTTCGGCTGTTCCGCCGGGTGGTTGTGGTCGACCGTCGAGGACCCGTGCGGCGCGGAGAAGATGCTGGACGTCGCGGGCGAGGACCGGCGCCCGGCGCGCACCTCGCAGGTCAGAGCCTTCGTCGTCTCGATCGTGGTGTTGGGATCACCCGAGAGGTGCAGGATGTCGTTGGCGCTGTCGCCCGTGCTCGACTCGCCGTTGTAGCCCCAATGCCACGGCAGGGCGACCTGGTGCACCGTGCGGCCGGCGATCCTCAGGGGCCGGATGCGCTCGGTGACCTTCGCGCGCGCCTCGATCTCCCCGCGCTCGGTGCGCACCACGAGCCACCCGCCGTCCTCGATGCCGCGCTTGGCCGCGAGCATGGGGTCGATCTCGGCGAACATCTCGGGCTGCAGCTCCGACAGCCAGGGCAGGTTCCGGCTCATGGCGCCGGCCGTGTGGTGCTCGGTCAGGCGGAAGGTCGTCAGGACGTGCGGATAGCGACCGTCGTCGCTGGGGTTGATCGGGTTGTCGTCGCGGTCCCAGCGGATGGCGACGGGGTTGTCGCGCACGTCGGGGTACAGCAGGTTGTCCACGGGCGATTCGACGGGCTCGTAGTGGGTGGGCAGCGGCCCGTCCAGCAGGCCGCTCGGCGAGTACAACCAGGCGCGCCCGTCGCCCATCATGATGAAGGGCTCGTCGCCGCCGATCGCGTCCATGCCCTTGCCGCCGTCCTCGGGCGCGCGGTAGCCCGGGCTCTTGTCCACGGGGAAGTCCGGGACGTCGTAGCCGGCCCAGCGTCCCTTGTCCTCGTCCCACCAGACGTACTTCTTGCGCTCGCTCCAGGGCTTGCCCTCCGGGTCGGCCGACGCGCGGTTGTACAGCATGCGGCGGTTGGCCGGCCAGGCCCACGCCCACTCGGGGGAGACGTCGCCGCCGTCGGGATCGTGGACGTCGCCGGGGGTCCGGCGGCGGGCCTGGTTGACGCCGTCGGCGAAGATGCCCGAATAGATCCAGCAGCCGCACGCGGTCGAGCCGTCGGCCTCGAGCTGCGCGAAGCCGGGCACGGGCGCCCCCGTCGCCACGTCGTAGCCGTTGATCTCGCGCAGGACGTCCTCGGCGTGCGGCTCGCAGTGAGAGCCGTGCTCCTCGTAGTCCCACTTGAGGTGGACGATGGGCCAGTCCCTCGGCTCGGCGGAGCCCGCGTAGTGGGCCATCACCCGCTTGGTCAGGTGGTGCTGGAACCACAGCTCGCTGCGGGCGTCACCGGGCGGCTCGAGCGCCTTGTCGCGCCACTGCACCAGCCGCTGGGTATTCGTGAAGGTGCCCTCCTTCTCGATGTGGGTGGCGGCCGGCATGAGGAACACCTCGGTCTGGATGTCCTCGGGCCGGACCTCGCCGCTGGCGACCTCGGGCGAGTCCTTCCAGAAGGTCGCGGTCTCGATCTCGGCGAGATCGCGGACGACGAGCCACCTCATCCCGCGCAGCGCCCGGCGCATCATGCCGCCGTTCTGCGATCCGATCGCCGGGTTCTGGCCCATCACGAACAGCCCGTCGAGGCCGCCGTCGACGGCGCGCATCATCGTCGGGTAGTGCGCGTGGTTGCCGGTGATCTTCGGGATGTGCCCGAAGCCGAAGTCGTTCTCCGGGGTGGCGGCGTCGCCGAACCAGGCCTTCAGCAGCGAGACGATGTACTCGTCGAAGTGCGACCACCAGCCGCGGTCGGCCCCGCCCGAGCCGACGTAGCTCTCGAGCGTCACGCCGTCCGCGTGGGCCCGGGGCATGTGCAGGTAGCCCGGCAGGAGGTCGTACAGGGTCGGGATGTCGCTCGAGCCCTGGATCGACGCGTGGCCGCGCAGGGCCATGATCCCGCCGCCCGGGCGGCCGATGTTCCCGAGCAGCAGCTGCAGGATCGCCGAGCTGCGGATGATCTGCACGCCCACGGAGTGCTGGGTCCAGCCCACCGCGTAGCAGAGGGCCGTCGTGCGATCGCGACCTGAGTTCTCCACCAGGGCGCGGGCGACCTCGTCGAACTGCTGCGGGGAGATGCCGCAGATCTCCTGCACCATCTCGGGCGTGTAGCGCGAGAAGTGCCGGCGCAGGATCTGAAGGACGCAGCGGGGGTCCTGCAGCGTCTCGTCGCGCCGGATCGCGCCTTCGAGCATCCCGGCGCCCGTCTGCTCCTCGAAGCCCTGACTCGAGTGCTCGCGCGTGCCGGCCGCCGATGCCATCTCGCCGCCCTCGTACATCCACGACGACCGGTCGTAGGTTCCCGTCTCGGGATCGAAGCCGGAGAACAGGCCGCCCAGGTCCTCGGTGTCCTGGAACTTCTCGGAGATGATCGTCGAGGCGTTGGTGTAGCGCAGGACGTACTCCTCGAAGTAGCCCTCGGTCTCCAGGACGTGGTGGATCAGCCCGCCGAGGAACGCGATGTCGGTCCCCGCCCGGATCGCGACGTGCCGGTCGGCCAGGGCGCTGGTGCGCGAGTACCGCGGGTCGACGTGGATGATCTTCGCCCCGCGCTCCTTGGCCTTCATGACCCAGCGGAAGCCGACGGGATGCGCCTCGGCCATGGAGGAGCCCTGGATGAGGATGCAGTCGGCGTTCTGCAGGTCCTGCTGGAAGGAGGTGGCGCCTCCGCGGCCGAACGAGGTCCCCAGACCGGGGACGGTGCTGGAGTGTCATATGCGGGCCTGGTTCTCGATCTGCACCGCGCCCATCGCGGTGAAGGACTTCTTGATGAGGTAGTTCTCCTCGTTGTCGAGCGTCGCCCCGCCGAGGTGTGCGAAGCCGAGGGTGCGATCCACCCGTCTGCCCTCGTCGTCGACGTCCTGCCAGCCCGCCTCGCGGGCGGCGATCGTGCGCTCGGCGATCATGTCCATCGCCTGCTCGAGCTCGAGCTCCTCCCACTCCGTGCCGCCCGGCCGGCGGTACTTGACCTGAGTCAGGCGGCCGGGCTGCTGGACGAGCTGCCGCGACGCCGAGCCCTTCGGGCAGAGCGTGCCCTGGTTGATCGGCGAGTTCGGGTTGCCCTCGATGTCGACCAGGGTGCCGTCGCGGGTGTAGACGACCTGGCCGCAGCCCACCGCGCAGTACGGGCAGACCGACTCGGTCGCCCTGAGACCCGCGATCCGCGCCCCCGCCTGCTCCGTGCGCTTCGAGGCGGCGGCGGGCCCCATGCCCCAGTCCGCGGCGCGGCCGACGAGCGGGAGCTCGCGCAGGCGCTGGAAGGACTTGGGGCGGCCCATCGCGGGTCCGCGTGCCCGGAGCGCCTAGCCGGCGAACCAGGGCGCCGACACGTACCGCTCGCCGGAGTCCGGCAGCACGCAGACGATGCGCGCGCCCGCGTACTCCGGGCGTGCGGCGAGCTGGAGGGCGCCCCACAGAGCGGCTCCGGCGGAGATGCCGGCAAGGATCCCCTCGGTGCGGGCGGCCAGGCGGGCGGTCTCGATGGCCGCCTCGTCCGGGACGGGGATGACCTCGTCGAGCAGCTCGCGCTCGAGCACGGCGGGCACGAAGCCCGCACCGATGCCCTGGATCTTGTGCGGCCCCGGCGCGCGGCCGGAGAGCACCGCCGAGGACTGCGGCTCGCAGGCGACCAGGCGCAGCTTCGGGTTCCTGTGCCGCAGGAACTCCCCGGCGCCGGTGATCGTGCCACCCGTCCCGACCCCGCAGCAGAGCACGTCGAGCCTGCCGTCGAGCTGCTCTGAGATCTCAGGGCCCGTGTGCTCCCGGTGCGCGCGCGGGTTGGCCGGGTTGGAGAACTGATCGGGCAGGAAGACATCGTCGCGGGTCGCCAGCGCCCGGGCGGCCTCGACGGCCTCGTTCATCCCGCCGAGCGACTCGACGACTTCGACCCGCGCCCCGTAGAGGCGCAGCAGGCCCTCGCGCTCACGGCTCATCCCCTGCGGGAGCATGAGCACCAGCTCATAGCCCTTCGCGGCGCAGACGAAGGCGAGCGCGATGCCCGTGTTGCCCGACGTCGCCTCGACGATCGTCGTCTTTCCCGGCTCGATGCGGCCCTCGTCCTCCGCAGCCTGGATCATCGCCTTGCCGATGCGGTCCTTGACCGAGCCGCCGGGGTTGAACGCCTCGATCTTCCCGTAGAGCTCGACGGTGTCGGGCGCCATGCGCGCGAGCCGTACCATCGGCGTGCGCCCGACCAGTTCGGAAACGTCGGTCGGGATTCCGGCCATTACCTCTAGCGTATCGTCACGTCCCCCCGGACAAGACGCAGCCGTTTGGTTCTGTGCCCGCGCTCTGGGGCCTGGATGCGTGACGGTGATCTCCGCGACGAGAGGGTCCGTCGACCGCAGAGCTCCCGGGTGGGAATGGGCTAAGGCGTGTCCTTACTCGGCTTCGCCGGAAGACCCTTCGGACCGTGATGCGCGTCGGTGGAGTGTTTCTCGCGCTCGAGCTCGCGGGTGATGCGCGCCCACTTGGAAGCCGAGCTCAGCCAACCCATCAGCCCACTGTCGCCGTCGGTCCTCATGCCGTGGTGTTCGCAGAACGGAGATCCCGGAAGCGCGTAGGCCTCACAAGAAGGCCCTTCGCAGCTTCGTCTGCTCACGGCCATCAGACGTCCCTTCGTGGCCAAGTGGGTGTCTGCAGCCGTCCGGCTCCAGGTCGTCGAGCTCGCTGGCCCAGGCTGGCGACCTGTTCGCGGTTTTCGGCAATCACCAGGGCGTCCGTAGCAACGGCGATGGGGGTACCATGGATCCCCCTTGGATCTGAGGCGCCGAAGGCAGGCGACGACCATAAGCCCCCGTTGTGCCTGGCGCAAGGAATCGCGGCACGCGGGCAGCGAAGCTCCAAGGCGGTCCGCGCCCCGCTCTCCGCCTAGGAGGAACGCGAGATAGACGCCGTTTCCGAGCCTTGCGCCTAGATGGTCCACATGCGTAATTCGACAGGCGAGGCCTACGTTTTGGGGCCGATGGTCTAGTCGGCTTGACGCGAGACCGAGCCTTCCTGCCCTTGCGGCGCGTCCAAAGGCGGTGCTGGTGAGGGTTGTAGCGGCGGCGCGTGGCGGGCTTCTGATTCTCCATCGCGTGCGCCCACCGGTGCACGGTCTCGTACTGCCACGCCGCCTGCGTCCACCGTGGCGATCGTCAGCTTGAGGCGGTGAATCAGCTCCTCGGCGCGCCCACTGGCCGATCTTCTGTCCCGAGACGCCTGCGAGCGCCCCGCTTCCCAGGCGAGGTAGTGACCGCGCGGTGGCATCTGGGTGACGGTGCCCACGGTCTGAGCGTAGTTCGTTCGAGTCACCCGCACTCCTGCCCAGCGACCGATGCCGTCCCGGCGTCGAGCCCGGCCATGTAGGCCTCCTGCAGCGTTGCGTCGGCGGCCTCGTCGCCGGGGAACAGGTGCCCGTAGTTGTCGAACGTGACCGCGATCGACGAGTGCCCCATGTAGCGGCTGAGACGCTCCAGCGGAACGCCCGCGGCGGCCATGAGCGACGCGTACAGGTGCCGGCAGACGTGCGAGGTAACGCGCTCGACGCCCGCGGCCTTCCACGCGGCACCGGCGCGCTCTTGCAGCTTGCCGCTGCCGAGCGGCCGTCGGCCGTCCTGACCGGGATGAGGCCGTCGCGCCGACCGGAGGCCATGCGGTATGCCCGCAGCTCGGCGGCGAGCGTGGGACTCATCGGGACGTCGCGCTCCTGCCGGCCCTTCGTCGGCTTGAACTTCCGAATCGGCGGGCGCGGTAGGACGGTCCGCAAGGGCACCGCGCCTCCTTCAGCGCGATGCAGTCCCTCCGTGACGGACAGTGATCCCCGCGGCCATCAGCCTTCGTCCTCGTCCGGCCAGCCGAGCGCATCGAGGACCGCGAGGGACTCGAGCACGAGCCCCCGGATCGTCGCGGCGTCAGACGGAAGGATGCGCTGTGGTCACGAGGAGATGGTCGCGAGCTCGTCGAGCTGGTCGGCCAGGTTGCGGAGATCGGTCGCGGCCGGCTTCATCGCCTCGCAGAAGAGGTACTGGAACTGCGCCTGGTCGAGCGTGATGGTCGTGCTCATGCCGACACCCCTACGAGGCTCTCGGCCTGGTCGCGTAGCGCGATCACCGCGCGATGCCAGGTCAACAGGCAATGAACGCGTCGGCATCCTCGAGCGACTGCGGGAGCGGCACGCCGTCGTTGCCGGTCTTCCACTCGACATACGACGCAGCGAGCATCCGCGCGGACTGCACCGCCACCGTGGAGCCGTAGTTGACGTCGTGGTAAGCGGCAAGACCGGCCTCGAGGTGCTCGATGACCTCGCGTCTGGCGTCCTGGTCCGGGTCTTTGACGCGGGCGAGGTTGTCGCTGGCAAACTCGAGCTCGCGGCGAGCGGCGCCCTGCAGGCAAACCAGGACGTCTTCGGGGACCTTGATCTGTCGTCCGGGATCAGCAACGGTGCTCATGGTGGTGCGCTCCCTTGGGCTGGAGGCGCCGAAGGGCGAGGGGGGCGGCGAGGGCGGGAAGCCGACGGGTTGAGTAGCGTCCCGGACGCGCCGACAGTCTCCGCTGTCAGGGCCAACGGGGCCCGGGGTGCTTCAACAGTCGCGGGTCCCACTTGATTGGTCGGCGCCACCTTACGCCTCCCGGACAGGTCCATGGCAAGGTCGGTAGCGTCGGAAGCCATGACGCTCCACGAGGCGATGCAGACGGTGCTCTCCGGTCGGCGCGGTGAGTGGATGGCGCTTCAAGCCTCGCGCGCGAGATCGACAGTCGCGAGCTCTACATCCGCCCGAAGTACGGGCAATCGCCTCGGTCGCATGGCTCGTCGTTCGAGACCAAGCTGCGACGCTTCTGCGACGGCCAGAAGTTCCGCTACGTCTTCTTCTGACGCATCGGGCGCCTAGGTCCCCGCGCAAGCGCCTCACAAAACGTCGGCGGCACCTGCTCTACGCAAAAGGAGCGGCTCATTCGAGGCAGGAAGCGGCAGTGTGCTTTCAGGGAAAGGAGCAGTCAGGTGGTCAGGCAGCGAAGCCGAGCACAACCAGGTGGTAACTCCTGCGCGCGCCGACGGAGCGTCATCCGGGAGGCGCTGCCGTCAATGCTCGACCGCGATTATGCGCTCGCCGGCTCGGGATCAGGACGCACGACCACTGTGTCGGCGACGGGAACGATCTCGTCAGCAGGCAAATCGGCCCGCTTTGCGTGCTCGCGGATCGCCTCAGGACTACTCGCCTGATAGATGCAGACTGTGCCCACGGGCCCCGCGCCCTCGTCGAGTACGTAGCTACGAATCCACCGGATGTCATCGGACATCTCGTCGCCGACCTGCTTTGACCGCCCGGCAGCCTCCTCGAGTTCTCCTCCTGAGCTCCACCCGTTGCGTCGAAGAATCACGTAGGTTTGCACTGGTTCAGCTCCTGTTCGTCGGTGCAGCGACACTACTCCAGCCCAACCGAGCGGTCAACCGTGCGGCGCGCGTCCCGTGACCCGGAAATCGCCTCGCCTGCGCTGTACGCGCTGCTGAGTTCAAGTGAAACCAGCAGCTCTCGACGTCAGGCCACGCTACGAGCGATCATCCGCCGATGCACCGAGCCGCCCAACCGCTCGCCTACTACTTCGATAATGATCGACTCGCCCGTGGCTGGTCCTATCCCGTCAAACGGTCGCGGCTCGATGGCGCACTCGCCGAGGCGGGTTCCTCGAACGTCGCCGCCGTTTTCTACTCGCTGGTAATGACTCCGCTGAGCGAGCGCGGAACCCGCCCGCTCACGGTCCAGTACGGAGGCGAGGTCGTGCCCTCGACGCACCCCGGCGACGTCTCGATCTACGTCTGGTCGGTGCGATCCGAACAGCGCGCGACGATCGCTGACGGTTTGGCCAAAGGCGCTGGGCGATGTTGCTCGGTGGAACGTGGCGACAAAGCAGCGCGAACCTCCGTGGCGGACCCAAAGTCACAGTCTTTACGTGGCCGTCATAGACGGCCAAGCGACTGCACCAAACTAGATACGGGCGCGCAGGCACCAAGAACAACAGGGCGTCAACGGGCAACCCTCGACCTCCCCCATTTCACCCGCCCGCGGGTGTCCGAAGGACAGGAAAGTTAGATGTAGTACATCGCCACGCCGGCCTCGCGCCGCTCGCGCTCGACCACGTCGGCGATCGTGGTGCGGGCGAGGATCGAGCGGGCGGCCGCCGCCGCGTCGGCGAAGATCCCGTCGGCGTCGCGACCGAGCGGGCCGTCGAGGAGCTCGACGACCTCCAGGACGGTGATCTCGGCGGGCGGGCGGGCGAACGAGTAGCCCCCTTTGACTCCGCGCTGGGACTTCAGCACGCCGGTCCGGCGCAGGGTCGCGAAGAGCTGCTCGAGGAACTGGACGGGAACGTCGCGGCGGCGGGCGAGTTCCCCGATCGGTACGGGTCCGGCGCCGCCGCTGCGGGCGAGCTCCGTCAGGGCCTTCAGGGCGTAGGGGCTCTTCGTCGTGATCGAGATCATCGGGCTAGCTTCCGTCCAGCCTATGGTTTCCGTCGGTCGCTTCGCTCCTCCGCTCGCGCTGATGGGCATCATCTTCGTCGTCTCGGCGCAGTCGACGCTGCCGTCGGTCGACTCCGCGCTCGACGTCGTGCTGAAGAAGGCGGCCCACATGGCGGAGTTCGGTGTCCTGTGGGCGCTGTGGCTGCGGGCGCTCGCCGGTCCGCGTCACACCGCGGCGCTGTGGGCGCTGGCGATCACCCTGGCCTACGCGGTCTCCGACGAGCTCCACCAGTCGTGGGTGAGCGGCCGCACCTCGTCGCCCTTCGACGTCGCGATCGACGCCGCGGGGATCGGGGTGGCGGTGCTCGTATGGCGGCTCAGAGCCAGCCGCGCTCGGAGGCCATGAGCACCGCTTGAGCGCGGTCGACGGCGCCGAGCTTCCCGTAGATGTTGTGGAGGTGGGTGCGCACGGTGGAGGTGCTCAGCGACAGCTCCAGCGCGATCTGCTTGTAGACCTTCCCCTCCGCGAGACGCTTCAGGACCTCCACCTCACGCGTCGAGAGAGGGCACGGGTCGACGTGGCGGGCGCGACCCTGCGTGGGGTACGGCAGGTCGTACATGACCGTCCGCAGCTCGGTCGGCCCGAGGCCGATGACCCGTGCGGTCTTCAGCAGCTCCGTCGGGGAGACCGGGCCGCCCTGGGCGTAGTGGGCGAGCATGTCGGCCAGGCGGACCAGGGCGGCTTCGTCCGTGGCGTCGTCGGCATGGTGACGTTCGATGACTGAGGCGATGCCCTTCGGCAGGCCCCAGCGGCGCGCCAGCACGCCGCCGACGAGGGCGTGGTCGACCCCGAGCTCACGGCGCTCGCGGTGGATGCGCTCCTCGGGTGTGCGCGCGGTCGCGTGAACCTGCTGGGGGTAGCCCGGATAGGCGTGCACGAGCACCAGCTTGCCGATGTCGTGCAGCAGCGCGGTGACCATGATGCGGTCACGGTGCGGGTAGCCGATCTCGGTCGCCAGGCGGTCCGCGGCGCGCTGCGTCGCGATCGCGTGGAGACGGAAGCGCTCGGGTGCGGCGTCCCAGACCGCGGAGCGCTCGAAGAAGTCGAAGGTGCGCGCGCGGGTCGCGAGCGACTGGACGGCATCGGGCGAGAGCACCTCGACTGCCTGGACGACGGACTCGACGCGCCCGCGCGTCTTGCCGTCCACCTGGTTGGCCAGGCGCAGCACGGAGATGACCAGCGCCACGTCGGACTCCACCGCGTTGACGACGTCGCTCGTGGAGGGTTGCTCCGCGGAGACCAGGCGCAGGAGCCGGTTGCGCGACTCGGCCAGCGCGGGGAACGCCTCCAGCGCCTCGAACGCCGCAGTCAGGCGCCGTCCGTGGCCCTCGTTGTGGCTGCGCTGCGCGTCGGCGGTGGTGGTCGTGGGCGGGCTTACGGCGGGGGCGGTGCTCATGGTCTGGCGTCTCCTGGACGGGGGGTCGCGGATCTATCGGCAGCCGTGGACGAATGATTGAGCCCTGGAGAAAACTTTTGCGTCAAGCCGGAGCGCGAAGGGCGACGTCGATCCGGGACAGCGCCTCCTCGCGACCGAGGACGGCCAGCGATTCGAAGAGCCCCGGCGAGGCCGCCGTGCCGGCCACGGCGACCCGCACGGGCTGGAAGACGTCCTTGGCCTTCGTCCCGCGCGCGGCGACCACGTCGCGCAGCGCGGCGTCGATCGCCTCGACGGTGAACGGCTCCACGTCTGCGAGGGCGGCCCGGGCGTCGGTGAGCGCCTCGCGGTGCTCGGCGGCGGCCAGCCACTTCTTCCGCGCCTTCGGATCGTCGACGGGTCCGTCGTACAGGAAGCCGGCCAGGGGCCAGAAGTCGGCGAGCGTCTGGATCTTCTCCGCGGAGATCTCCACCCCCGGGCGCAGGCCGTCGCGACCGGTGAAGCGCTCGAGCTCGGCGGTCAGCTCGTCGAGCGACAGCTCGCGCAGGTAGCGGCCGTTCATCCAGCGCAGCTTCGGCTCGTCGAAGCGGGCAGGGTTCCTCGAGACGCGGCTCAGTTCGAAGCGCTCGATCAGGTCATCGGTCGCGATCAGCGTCTCGGCGTCCGTGTCGCCCCAGCCGAGCAGCGCGATGTAGTTGCGGATCGCGGCCGGCAGGTAGCCCGCCGCACGCAGCTCCTGCACGCTGGCGGCACCGTGGCGCTTGGAGAGCTTCTTGCCGTCGTGGCCGTGCAGCAGCGGGAGATGCGCGAACGCGGGCGGCTCGGCGCCGAGCGCCGCGTAGACCAGGAGCTGCTTCGGCGTGTTGGAGAGATGGTCCTCGCCCCGGATGACGTGGGTGATGGCGGCGTCGTGATCATCGACGGCGACCGCGAAGTTGTAGAGCGCCGTGCCGTCGGCGCGCGCGACGACCGGCTCGTCGAGATGCTCTGGCCGGAACGTGGTGTCGCCCCGGACGAGGTCGTGGACGACCAGCTCGTGCTCCGGGACGCGCAGGCGCACCGCGCCCTCGCCGTCGGCGCTCGGCTCGCCGCGATAGCCGACGGCGTCGCCGTGCTCGCGCTTGTAGACCTTGACGTCCTCCGCGGTCGCAGCGGTGCGGTAGGCCAGGCCCCGCGCGAGGAGGTCGTCGAGGACCTGCCGGTGACGACCGGAGCGCTCGACCTGCGAGATCGGCCCCTCGTCCCAGTCGATCCCCAGCCACTGCAGCGCGTCGAGGATCTGCTCGACGTTCTCCGGAGTGGAGCGCTCGCGATCCGTGTCCTCGATGCGCAGCACCATGCTGCCGCCCGCCTTCCGGGCGACGAGCCAGTTGTACAGCGCGGCGCGCGCGCCACCGATGTGCAGCGCCCCCGTGGGACTGGGAGCGAAGCGGACGCGCGGCGGGGCGGACATTGCGGTTGACTTTAGGCAATGCCCCGCCGCGATCGTCCTGTGCTCCGAACGTGCTGATCGGCGCCCACGTCTCCCCCGCCGGCGGGCCCGCCAAGGCCGTCGAGCGCGGCACGCAGCGCGCGGCGAGATCCGTCCAGATCTTCAACCAGAACCCGCGGGCGTGGAAGCCGACCGAGTACGGCGAAGCGGCCGTGGAGGCTTACCACGAGGCGCTGGCGGGATCCGGGATCGACGCGCTGCTCATCCACGCCGTCTACCTCCTCAACGCGGCCTCCGAGGACCCCGAGATCCGCGCCAAGACCCTCACCTCGCTGATCGCCTCGCTGCGCGCCGGCGACCTCCTCGGCGCCCAGGCCGTCGTGCTGCACCCGGGATCGGCGCTGAAGGGTGACGTCGGTGCGGCGATCGCACGTGCGGGTGAGGTCATCACCGAGGCGCTGGCCGAGAGCGACGCCTGCCCACTGCATCTGGAGAACACCGCGGGCTCCGGCGGGACGCTGGGACGGTCCTTCGACGAGCTCGCAGCGCTGCTCGAGGCAGCCGGGGGCCACGAGCGGCTCGGCGTCTGCCTGGACTCCTGTCACCTCTACGCGAGCGGGTTCGACATCCGCACCGCCGAGGGCCTCACCGCCACCCTGGACGAGCATGACCGAATGTGCGGCGCCGAGCGCCTGGGCTCTCTGCATCTCAACGACTCGAAGGTCGCACTGGGATCCAACGTCGATCGCCACGCGCTGGTCGGGAAAGGCGAGCTCGGCGAGGACGGCTGCGCGGTCTTCCTCTCCGAGCCGCGCTTCGACGGGCTCCCGTGCGTCCTGGAGACGCTCAGCGATCCGAAGAACCCCGGCCCCGAGGACGTCCGGGCCTGCGAGGCGCTGCGCGAGCGGGGGCTGGCCGCTCGGGGCTGAGAGGCGCCCGTGCCGCGCCGCTTTCGTCGGAGAAGGTGCACTCTCGTCGAGCGGACGCCTCCCCTTGGGATCGGCGCGGAGGTGGCAGGCGGTTCCCCCAGTGTTCTTTCGCTGACGCCGCCCGCGTCACGTCGCGGCGCGGGCGGCTACGAGACGGTGGCCAACGGGCCGCCACGCAGCGGCCGCCCGTCGAGCACGCGCTGCTCGTTGTCGCGCAGCCTCGGCTCGTAGTGCGAGAAGAAGACTCTGCCGACGAGGTCGCGGCGGCTGCGCACGCCGGTCTTCTCGAAGATGTTCTTGAGGTGCTCCTGCACGGTGTGGGGCGAGATGACGAGGCACTCGGCGATCGCGCCGGTCGGCGCTCCCTGGAGCACGAGCCGCGTGACCTCCTGCTCGCGCTCGGTCAGCCCGTACGCGGCCATCAGCAGCGGCGTGATCCGCGCCGGATGTGCGGGCTCGACGATCACGGCGACGCGCTTGGCGCCGCCGCCCACGAGCGACGCGCCGTGCAGCACCACCCACGTTCCGGAGTCCGTGAGGACCCGCGCGAGCGCGACGTCGCCGGGTGCGTCGAGCCCGGCCGCGCTGCGCAGCGCCTGCTTGGCCACCGACGCAACCGCGGCCGGCAGCCGCCCGCCGTACCGCCCTCCCGGGAGGTCGTCGAGCCAGCGCTCGGTGCCCGGCGTCGCGGACTCGACCTCGAGGTCCTCGGTGAGCACGAGCAGACCGGGCGCGTCGGGCCGGTCCGGATCACGGGCTTCGCCGATCAGCAGCGCGCGCCGCACGCCCTCGCCGACGATCGGCGCCGCCGCCCGCAGGAACTCGATCTCGTCCCGGGTGAAGTGCTCCTCGCCGGGCTCGCGGTAGAGCCCGAGGCTGCCCCAGGCCTCGCCGGCGCGGTTGCGCAGCGCCACCAGCAGCTCCTGATCGCCGCCGAGGCTCATGTTCGCCTGCCAGCGCGGGCTGTGGCTCGGATCGCCGCCCGCGGCCTCGTAGATGGACGAGACGCCCGTCTCCGAGCGGGCCACGGAGGCCATGTCGTGCACGTCGCCGCCGACCTCGTACTCCTCGCGCAGCCACTGCTCCGGCAGCTCGTATGACATCGCCGGGTTGAAGTGGCTCGTCATCAGCAGCGAGCCGGGATCCAGCGTGAAGCAGCACGGTCCCCCCGCGTTCGGGACCAGCGGCGCGAGGATCCCCGCGACCTCCTGCCACAGCGTCACGGCGTCGTGCCCGCGCGCGGACACCTCGGAGATCTGCGCCAGCCCCCGCTCCATGCCAAAGGCTCCCATGGGCGGATGCTAACGCCGCCCACCGGCCACCGGAAATACCAGGAATGTGGGAGAGACAGCCGGCGCGCGCCGGTCTTCAATCCATCCTGTGAGGACGGGAGCCCGCAGCCCGGAGGAGCTCGAGACGCTGCTCGAGGACGCGTTCGTGATCCGCGATGGCGCCGCGGTCGCTGCGCTGTTCGAGCCCGACGCGGTGATCGCCGACGGGTCCACCTCGGCGCGCGGCGAGAGCGTCGAACGGTTCGTGGCGCGCCGGTGGGCGCTCGACCTCACCTATCTCGGTAACCCCCGGCGCGTGGTGCAGGCGCGCGACACGGCCCTGATCGTCGCCGACGGCGCGGTCAGCGTCGTGCACCGCGCCTGCGACGCGCGCTGGCGCTACGCGATCACCCTGCTCCACGACCCCTAGGAGGAACCAGCCATGACCGACACATCCACGTCCACCAACCTCGGCGACGCGCGCTGGTGGCTCGGCGGCCTCGCGGTGATCAAGGCCACGGCGGCGAGCACCGGCGGACAGCTCACGATCATCGACAGCACCGACCCGCCGGGCGCGGAGGCGCCGCTGCACGTCCACCACAACGAGGACGAGGGCTTCTTCGTGCTCGAGGGCAGCGTGACCATCTACGTCGGCGACGAGCGCGTCGACGCGCGCGCCGGCGACTTCGCGTGGGGCCCGCGCGACGTCCCGCACCGCTTCACGGTCGGCCCCGACGGCTGCCGGATGCTGATGGTCTGCACGCCCGGAGGGTTCGAGAAGCTCGTGCGGGAGATGAGCGAGCCGGCCGGCAGCCTCACGCTTCCGCCGCCGTCCGACGAGGAGCCGGACTGGGAGCACGTCGCGAACGTGGCCGCCGCGAACGGATGCGAGCTGTTGGCCTGACGGCCCGCCACAGATGTGCGCGGGCCGGAGCGGCACGAGCGCCGGCAGCGCCAGGGACCTTGACTCGTCACGTTGCGTACGTTCGCGGCGTCACCACTTCCAATTCCCGCACGCCCGCGGCTACCGGGTGCACCCTGTAATCGGACCCGAAGGATCCGGATCAACATGAACAGCTCCGTGATGAATCGGTCGCTCGACGCGACTCCAGAAGGCGCCGAGGGCTCCGCGCGGCGGGCCGCAGCGGGCGCCCTGATGACGGGCGGCGTGCTCTGGGTGGCCGCCGCGCTGATCGGCGGAGAAGACGGTACCCCGCGGTTCTACGCCGCCGAGGTGGTCTGGTTGGTCGCGCAGGTTGCGCTGCTTGCCGGCACGGTCTTGCTCTGGCAGGCGCGGCCGCATGGCCAGCGCCGGCTGGGCGATGCGGGGTTTGCTCTGGCCACCACGGGGCGGGTGGGTTTCGTGGCCGCGGAGGCGGTCGCCCTGGCGTCGGGGGAGACCGCGGAGGAACTGCTCCCCGTGGCCGCCCTGCTGACCGCTGTGGGGATGGTGCTCGCCGGCGTCGCCGTGGTGCGCGAGCGCCGCTGGACGATGTGGGCGAGGTTCGCGCCGCTCGCCGTTGGTGTGTTCCCGTTCCTGGCGATGTTCCCATTCGCCGCGTCGGATGCCGACGGCCCGCCCGTGGTCTCGATGGTCGTCTGGGGCCTGGTGTTCGTCGCGCTGGGGGTGGCGGCGCGCGAGCAGGGCGGCCGGATCGCCCGCGCTCGGTCCAGCCGCGACCGCCGCCCCGACGAGGACGAGGGACGCCCGTGACCCTCGATCCGCCCCGCGAGATCAAGAACAGCTCGATCCGGTCCGAAGGACATCAAGGAACAACAGGTGCGCAGCGGAGCGTGCGCGATGGCTCGGTACTCGCGCGGGACTTCAGTCGGGGTCAGCTTCCGGCCTGCGCGTAGGGACCCGCAGCGGCGAACCCTTCCAAGAGGGCTACTGCACTGCTCGCGCCGGATCCGGTCGACACTCGACTAGCGTCACCATCGGTCAGGAACGTGCAGGTGCCGGTGACTCGGCTGTCGCTCGCGGGCGAGGCGCTCGCAGTGCCGCTGCCGCTTTCGTCGTGGAAGCGAGCAGCCGCCGTCCATCAAGCTACGGCACGCGACCGCAGCCGATCTCCAGCTCACAGCGTCAAGAACCGGAGCTATGCCTTCAACCTCTGGCTCAAGCGGCGTGAGCAGCTCTGAGAACAGCGGGGTCGTGGGCGCGGTCTCGACGCAAGCGTTGATCCTAAGGCGCCTGAGCGGCTCGCTCTCATCGGCCGAAAGGAAACGTCTGCACTGTCTTGC
Organism: uncultured Solirubrobacteraceae bacterium; assembly: GCA_902806205.1. Lineage (GTDB taxonomy): Bacteria > Actinomycetota > Thermoleophilia > Solirubrobacterales > Solirubrobacteraceae > Paraconexibacter. Next base: position 39,956 of record CADCVR010000024.1, read on the forward strand.
TGGAGGATGACGTCTACGTCCGCTTCAGCAGCGTCGCACGCCGCAAGGCGCTCGCTGGCAACACAAATCGCCGTCGAAGTCGCGGTCGCCGTTGAAGCCCGATGCTTGAGCCCCCCGGACGGCCAAGGGACGGAGCAGGCGACGCAAGCGATCTGAGCCGGGCTTTTTCGGCGACGGTTTTCGATCCTTCCGTGCTGGGGCGGGAAGCGCGGCGCCCAGCGTTGCCCTGATGCACTGGCGCTCACGCATCGCGGCTGGAAGACTGAGCACATGCGCCGCCTCCGCAAGCGCCACCGCAAGCGCTGACCGAGCGACGCTCCGCTCGCCCCCCGGCTGTACGCCTATGCGTTCCTGGGCGACTTCGTCCTGCTCTATCCCGTCTACGCGCTGCTGTTCGCAGACGCGGGATTGTCGACGGCCGAGATCTCGTCGCTGTTCGCGATCTGGTCGCTCACCGGGTTTGTGCTGGAGGTGCCGTCGGGGGTCTGGGCCGACGCCGTCTCGCGGCGCCTGCTGCTGACGATCGCTCCGCTGCTGGGCGGCGCGGGCTTCGCCGCGTGGGTCCTCGCGCCGTCGTACCCGGTGTTCGCGCTCGGCTTCGTGTTGTGGGGCGCCCAAGGCGCGCTTCGGTCCGGCTCGCTCGAGGCGCTCGTCTATGAGGAGCTCGACCGGGCGGGCGCCGCGTCGCGGTACGCCCATCTCATCGGCCGCGCGACGGCGCTCGGCACGATCGCGAGCAGCGCCGCCACAGGCCTGGCCGCGCCGGTCCTCTCGGCCGGTGGTTTCGAGGCGGTCGGCGCGGCGAGCGCGCTGGCCTGCCTTGCGGCGGCCACCGTCGCCCTGACGTTCCCCGAGCACCGCGACCGGCGCAATTCCGACGGCGACCAGAGGCTGCGCGCTTACGGCGCGATCCTGCGCGCCGGCCTACGCGACGTGCGTCGCTCGCCCGCCCTGCGAGGGGCACTGCTGCTGGCGCCCCCCGTAGCAGCGGTCTGGGGCTCGCTCGACGAGTACCTGCCGCTCTTGGCCCTGGAGACGGGCGTCCGGCCGCAGACGGTGCCGCTGCTTGTCCTGCTCGTCTACGTTTCGATGGCGCTGGGCGGGGCGCTCGCCGACCGAGCGACCACGCTGTCGGGCCGCGGCATCGCACTTGTGCTGGTCGGCGCCGCCGCGGCGCTCGCCCTCGGCGCGCTCTCGCGAACGCCGACCGGCTTCGGCCTCATCGCTGTCGCCTTCTGCGCGTTCCAGGCGCTGACCGTCGCCATCGATGCGCGCCTGCAGAACGCGATCCAGGGCGGTTCCCGATCGACCGTCACCTCGATCGCCAGCCTGCTCACCGAGGTCCTCGTCGTCGCGGTCTTCGCCGCGTATGCGGCCGGCTCGATGCTCGCCGACCACGCGACGCTGTTCGTGGCGTTCGCCGCGGTCTACGTCGCCGTCGCCGTCGCCACCCCTCGCCTCGTCGACCGGCACGCCTAGCGCCGATCTCAGCTCCTCGCGAATAGTCCGGAAGTCGCCGCTGCCCCTCCGGAAGATGAGGAGTACCGGATCGCCGTGACGCGCCGCCGCGGCGCCCGATCGCGGGCAGGGGCGGTAGTGCGGCGCTCCGGATGCGGGCATTCTCCGCCGTATCTTGTCGCGACGACGCATGCAGGAGATCCCATGACGAACCGCGCCGCTGTGCTCGTGGGGCCCGGTCAGATCGTGATCGAGCAGCGCCCGGTCCCGACGCCGGCGCCGCGCGAGGTGCTCGTGGAGGTCACGTCGGTCGGCGTCTGCGGCTCGGACGTGCACTGGTATGCGCACGGTCGCATCGGCGACCTCGTGGTGCGGTCGCCGCTCGTGCTAGGGCACGAGTGCGCGGGTCGGGTGGCTGCCGTCGGTCGCCACGTCACCAAGCACGCGATCGGTGATCGCGTGTGCCTCGAGCCGGGCGTACCGTGTGGGCGATGTCGTGAGTGCCGGTCCGGCCGCTACAACCTCTGCGTCGACGTCGCGTTCTTTGCCACGCCACCCGTCGACGGCGCCTTCGCCGACTTCGTGACGATCCACGAGGACTTCGCTTGGGCGCTGCCCGACGGCATGTCCGACGACGTGGGGGCACTCATGGAGCCGCTGTCTGTCGGCATCTGGGCGTGCCGTAAGGCGAGCATCACCGCGGGCGACCGCGTGCTCGTCACCGGAGCCGGCCCGATCGGGCTTCTCACGATGCAGGTCGCCAAGGCGTTCGGCGCCACCCACGTAGCCGTCTCTGATGTCAACGCGCACCGGCTCTCGGTGGCGCAGCGCATGGGAGCCACCCGCGTTCTGCGCGCTGGGCACGACGCGCCCGGTGAGGTCGACGCGCTGATCGAGTGCTCCGGGCACCCTGCCGCCCTGGTCGCGGGCATCCGGGCGCTGCGGCCCGCCGGAACAGCGGTGCTGGTCGGGATGGGCCCCGAGCCGACGGCCGAGATCCCGCTCTCCCTGATCCAGCACCGCGAGCTGTGGGTGACCGGCACCTTTCGCTACGCGAACACGTACCCAGCAGCGATCGAACTGGCCGCCACCGGCCGCGTCGACGTCGCAGCCCTCATCACCGGCCACTACGACCTCGACGACACCGAGACCGCCCTGCTTGCAAGCCACGACGACACTGCGACCATCAAGCTCATGGTGCATCCCCGCACGACCGCCTGAACGCTGCTTCGCAGGACGCATCAGGCGAGATGATGCGCCGCGGACATGCGCTCGAACCGTACGCTGCGCATGTGTGTCAGCTGTCCTTGCGTCCGCTGCGCCTCAGCGACGAGGCAGATGCCCGGGTCGCTCAGGCAGAGCTCGCTGGAGAGGGATTCGACTTCCTGTTGGACGTGCGGGCCGGCGAGCCCTGGGCGACCTATGTCCGCCGCCTTGACGGATTTCGTCGCGGAGGTTGACGTTCCGCCGAATCGGGTGCCCGCGACCTTCTTGGTCGCCGCAGTCGACGGGACGCTCGTGGGTCGTGTCTCGATCCGCCACGAACTCGACGATTTCCTCGCCAACTTCGGCGGGCACATCGGGCTACGGCGTTCGCCCGCGTCGGCGCAGCGTGAGCGCCGCGGTCGCCGCAGCCGCGGCGGATACCGCCGATCCTGGCAATGACGTCGTCCTCGAGGCCATGCAGCGAGCCGAGGGCGGCTTGGTTCATGTGCCGAGCGGGTTCCGTCGAGACCGTTCGTGCTGTCGGCCTCGTCGCCGGGCTTCGCGCCACCACGGCCATCGCAGATGAGTGGACGGCGTTCGCGACTGCGACGCGGGCGCGCCAGCCCGTGACGGCGGGACCACTCGGCGATTTCAGGCCATCTGCGGCTCCGAGGGCGCCGCGACGGCGGGCCGCTCGGCCAGCTCGTCGTCCGGGCCTGCGGTGGGGCGCGAGGCAGCCGGCCCGAGGATGCCGTCGAGCTCGACCCTGAGATCCGGGGTCGGCTTCACCTTGAACTCCGGACCGAACAGCAGGCAGCGCGGACCGTCGGAGGTGTCGAGCTTGAGTACGACCTCCGCGGCGCCCGGGTGCTGGAGGAAGAGGAGCTTGAGGTCGTCTATCACCGACGCGGGCAGACGCCTGGCGTCGGCGCGCAACCGCAGTGCGTCCGGCGCCGGGGGAGCCTTGGCCGCCGCCTCGCGGGCGCGCAGGACCTCGGCCTCGGTCGGCGCGAACGGGTCGACCTGCTGAGCGACGACGACCGTGCCCTTGTCGCCGTGGTCGACCTTGCCGCGCACGAGCAGCACGTCGTCGACCTGCGGCTCGAACTCCGCGAGGGTCTTGGCGAAGATCAGCACCTCGACAGAGCCCTCGAGGTCGTCGAGGGTCGCGAACATCATCGGGTCGCCGGACTTCGTGCGGATCTTCTTGGCCTGGGTGACGATTCCGCCGACGGTCGCCCAGTCGCCGCTCTGGCGCTCCACGAGCTGCTCCAGGCGGCAGTCGACCTTGGCGTAAAGTGCATCGCGGAGTTCTTTGAGCGGGTGGGCCGAGAGGAACAGGCCGATGGCCTCCTTCTCGATGGCCAGCAACTCACCCTGCTCGAACTCCTCGGCTCCGATCGGCGGGTAGGAGGGCACGAAGGCATCAGCTGCTCCCCCTCCCCCGCCGGATCGGTTCCCATCCGCCCCGTCGAACACGTCGAAGATCGAGCCCTGGCCGATCTGAGCGTCCTGCTGGGTCTTCTGCCCGGAGGCCTGCGCCTGCTCCAGGACGGCGAGCATCCCCTTGCGGGAGTCGCCCGTGGAAGAGAAGGCGCCGCACTTGACGAGCGCCTCGATCGCCTTCTTGTTCACGCAGCGCGGGTCCACGCGCGCGCAGAAGTCCCACAGCGAGCTGAACGGGCCGCCGTCCTCCCGCGCCTCCTTGATCGCCTCCACGGCGGCGTATCCGACGCCCTTGACGGCGTCGAGGCCGAAGCGGATGTCGCCGTCGACGACGACGAACTCGTGGTCGGAGAGGTTCACGTCCGGGGGCAGGACCCCGATTCCCATCTCCTCGCACTTCGCGGCGAAGAAGGGAACCTTGTCCTTGGTGTCCATCACCGAGGAGATCAGCGCGGCCATGTACTCCGCGCAGTGGTTGGCCTTCAGCCAGGCCGTTCGGTAGGAGATCAGCGCATAACACGCGGCGTGACTCTTGTTGAAGGAATAGTCAGCACTCTTCTGGTTGGTCTCCCACAGCCAGTCGACGACCGCGCGGGCGGTGCCCGAGCGCTCGCAGCCAGCGCGGAACTCGGGCTCGAGCTTGGCCATCGCCTCGCGGTTCTTCTTGCCGATCGCCTTGCGCAGGTCGTCGGCCGTCGCCCCCGAGAAGCCGGCAAGCGCCTTGGAGATCTGCATGGCCTGCTCCTGGTAGAGGATCACGCCGTAGGTGCCGCCGATGATCGACTCCAGGCGCTCGTCGTGGATCTCGACGTGGTCGGGGTTCCGCTTGCCCCGCGCGTAGGTGGCGATCTGGTCCATCGCTCCCGGGCGGTAGAGCGCCACGAGCGCGACGAGGTCGTCGAACTCCGTCGGCTTGACCTGCCGCAGGGCCCCCTGCATCCCCTCCGACTCGAACTGGAAGACCCCGACGGAGTCACCGTCGGCGAGCATCTCGTACGTGCTCGCGTCGTCCATGGGAAGCGTGTCCATGTCCGGCCGCCGGCCCCGGGAGCGCTCGATGATGTCCAGCGCGGCCTCGATCACGTCGAGGTTGCGCAGTCCGAGGAAATCCATCTTCAGCAGGCCGAGCATCTCGATCGGCTTCATCGAGTACTGCGTGACCATCTTGTAGACCTTGTTGCCCTCGGCGTCGAGCGAGCGGGCGTCGGCCAGCTGCAGCGGCACGACGTCGGTCAGCGGCACGCCCGCGATGACGACCGCCGCCGCGTGGATCGAGTTGTTGCGCACGATGCCCTCCAGGCCGCACGCGACATCGATGATCTGCTTGGCCGTGGGGTCGGCGTCGTACTCCTTGCGCAGATCAGCCCCGTCCTTGAGACAGTCGTCGAAGGTGGGCGAGCGCCCCTGCTCCGGGTCCGGGATGAGCTTGGCCAGGCGGTCGCCGACGCCGTAGTCGTGGCCGAGCACGCGCGCCGCGTCCTTGGTCGCTGCGCGCGGCAGCATCTTCCCGAAGGTGATGATCTGGGCGACCGACTCGCGACCGTACTTCTCGACGACGTACTGCATCACCCGCTCGCGGCCCTTGACGGAGAAGTCGATGTCGATGTCGGGCATCGACACACGCTCGGGGTTCAGGAAGCGCTCGAAGAGCAGGCCGTGCTGCAGCGGGTCGAGGTCGGTGATGCGCAGCGCGTAGGCCACGAGCGAGCCGGCGGCCGAGCCGCGGCCCGGCCCCACGGCGATGCCGTTGTCCTTGGCCCACTTCACGAAGTCCCAGACGATCAGGAAGTACGCGTCGAAGCCCATGCTGGCGATGACGCCGAGCTCCAGCTCCATCCGCTCGACCGCGGCGGCGGGGATCGGATCGCCGAAGCGGCGGCGCAGGCCCTCGAGCACGCGGTCGCGCAGGAACGCGCTCTCGTCCTGGCCCTCGGGCAGGAAGCGCGGGATGAGCTGCTTGTCGAGCTCGATGTCGAGCTCGCAGCGCTCGGCGATCTCCACCGTGGAGGCCAGCGCCTCCGGCCATTCGGCGAAGTCCTCGGCCATCTCCTCGTTGCTCTTGAGGAAGAACTCGTTCGTGTCGAACGACATGCTGGGTGCCGCCAGCGTGCTCTTGGTCTGCACGCAGAGGAGCGCGGCGTGGTGGTGGTAGTCCTCGCGGCCGAGGTAGTGGACGTCGCCCGTGCCGACGAGCGGCCGGCCGACCTCGCGGGCGATCCTGACGATCGCCGCGTTGGCCTTGTCCTGCTCGACGATCCCGTTCTTCTGGACCTCGAGGTACACGTTGTCGGCGCCGAACACCTGCATGAGCTCGTCGACGTGGGCGCGCGCCTCGCCGGGCCGGTCGTCGACGAGCCGCTGGCAGAAGCGCGAGGCCAGGCAGCCCGTGAGGGCGATGATGCCCTTCGCGTGCCCGGCGAGCTGCGCCAGGTCGAGGCTCGGCTTGCCGCGTTGGAGGCCCTCGAGGAAGCCCTTGCTCGAGAGCTTCACGAGGTTGGCGAAGCCCTCGTCGGAGGCGGCCAGGAGCGTCAGGTGGTTGCGCTCGACCCTGCCCGGCCCGCGGTCGGCGTGGTCGTCGACGAAGTAGATCTCGCAGCCCGAGACGGGCTTGATGCCGTGCTCACGGCAGGCCAGGAAGTGCTCGACCGCGCCGTTCATCACCCCGTGGTCGGTCAGGCCGAGGGCGGGCTGGCCGAGGGCGGCGGCCCGCCGGGCGAGGGCGTCGATCTTGGCGGCCCCGTCGAGGAGCGAGTACTCCGAGTGGACGTGCAGGTGGGCGCAGGCGGGAGCAGTCACGACCCGGGCATGGTAGGTGGCCGGGCGGACGCGATCGGGGTGCGGAGGATGGCTTCCCTGCAAGGTGGGCGAAGCGGCGCGTGCTGCGTGGCTCGCCTGGACGCGGGACCCGCGCGCCGCTCAGCCCGGAGGGCCCTGTACGCCGCGCAGCCAGCCCTGCAACTTCGCCACGGCGCCCGCATCGCCGTCGGGCGAGACCGGCGCGGTGCCCCCGAGGACGCCGAGCAGCTCGTCTGCGTCCACGGTCACCGTGGCATCGGCCGGGAGGAGGTCGGGCGCCTCGGGAATCGCCGTGAGGCTCCCGTCGGGCTCCGCGCGGACCAATGTCCGCGTACGGGTGCCGCCGGCGCCGCGGACGGTGTAGGCGACGCTGAAGTCGGCTCCGGCGACCGTCTCGGCGGGGACGCCGAGGCACAGCAGCGCAAGCAGGTCGCCCGGGCGCGGCCGGGCACCGGCGGCTTGCAGCTCCGCGAGGCCGACCGGGGCCCGCAGCGCCCGCAGCAGCCGCCGCAGACGGCGGCGGCGACCCCGGACGGTCACGCCGATCAAGCGACGCGGTGCCGCCCCGGTCGCCAGCGGCGAGAGCGCCTCGACGGAGCCCTCCAGGCAGAAGTCGACGTCGTGGTCGTTCCGGGCACCCGTAGGCACGACGCGCACGTCCCCGTGCCGTCCGACTCGCACGAGATGACGCCCCGTGACCGGCAGCACGACCGCGTAGGCGACCTCCTTCTCGACTCGGTCACCCTGGACGGCCAAGGCCGCGAGGAACAGGCCCTCGGCGGTCGCCGCGTCGACGCCGGCGAGGCGCGCGAGGGCGGGGGCGAACCACTCCTGCGTCGTGGGGGCCCGGGGAGCTACGGCGGGGATCACGCCGCCTCGCGTCGCGGGCCCCGCGGCGCCGGCGGCCTGCGGCGCGCCCGCGTGCCGTGCGTCCTCAGCCACCCCGGAGGCCGCGGCGTCGCCGGCCTCCTCGCCCGCGGCGCGCAGGCGAGCCGCCGCGCGGGTGAGGTCGACGACGACGGCAGGCGGCTCGGCCTCGCCGACGGGCTCACCGGGTCGGGGCCGCCAGAGCGCCGGGTGGTCGGCGGACGGGACGCGCGGTCCGGCCCTCAACGCGTCGTAGATGGGATTGGCGTCGTCCGCGGCACGGAGGCCGCCGAGCTCGGGGGTCAGCGCCTCGAGCGCGGCGGAGGCGCGCTGCTCTGCTGCCGCACGCTCGGCCCTCTCCCGGGCGAGCTCCTCCTCGAGGGCGTCCCTGGCGGCTTCGGCGCTTCGCAGCCCGGCGCGCGTGGCGACCAGCTCGTCGTCGTCGCCGGCGGCCGGGGCCTGCGGGGCCGCGGTCTCGAGCGCCGCACGACGCGCCCGCTCGACCGCTGCGCGCTCGTCGGCTTCGGCCAGCGCGGCCTCGGCGGCGGCCAGCCGCGCGCTGAGCTGCGCGGCGTCGGCGATGCGTGCGTCCGCCTCGGCCGTGCGGGCATCCCGCTCGGCATCCACCTCGCGCTCGACGGCCTCACGTGCGCCCCGCTCGGCGGCAACCCGGCGATCGAGCTGCGAGACGGCAGCCCCGAGCTGGGCGCGCAGCGCTTCCACCGTGCGTTGCAGCTCGGACACCCGGGCCTCCGAGGTCCTGTGACCCCGCTCGGCGGCGGCGCGCAGGATCACTTCGGTGCTCGCGAGCTCGGCGGCGAACCGCGCCCGTTCTGTCTGCGTCAGCGCCTCGAGGCTCGCGCGCCGTTCGCGCTCGAGCCCGAGCTCGACCTCCAGGGCGTCGGCTCGGGCGCGGACGGCCGCGACCGCCGTTGCCTGCGAGTCGGCCGCGGAGCGGCGCTTCCTCACCTCGAGCGTCTCGAGTGCACCACGCAGCTGCTTGATCTCCGCGACCGCTCCCGTCACTGCGGCCGACGCATCGTCGCTCAGGGCTGCTGCGCGCAGCTGCACCGCCTGCAGCGCCCGGTGCAGCTCGGCGATCTGGGCGCTGACGGCGCGGTGCCCGGCGCTGCGGCGGTGGAGCTCGTGCTCGAGCAGCGCCAGCTCGGCGGCGGCGCGGGCACGCTCGGACGTGAGCGCCCGGGCGAGCTCCGTCGCGCGCTCCTCGGCCGCGCGGAGGTCGGCACGCAGCCCGACGACCTCCACCTCGAGGGCGCGCGGGGCGCCGCCCGCGTCCCCCTCGAGCTCCACGCGCCTGCGCTGCTCGGCGAACTCACGTTGCAGCGTGGCGGTCAGGTCGCGTTCGGCGCGCTCGAGGGCGCCGGCGAGCAGTTCACGCTCGCGCTGGGCGGCGACCAGGCCTCCTTCGGCCTCGGCTCGGCGTGCGCGGCGCTCCACGAGCACCTCCGAGTCGACCACGCGGCCGCTTCCGGGGTCCAGCGGGGAGTCGGACGAGATGACCAAGGCGGAGATCCTATGTCTGGGGGCGGACGTGCGGCGGGCTCAAGGATCGCAGAAGAACGACGCAACCGAGAGGTTCTCAGGCGCCTGGGCCGTCGCGATCGCGCAGCTGGTGTGCGAGGCGCGACTGCAGCGACCACAGCTCGATGAAGCCCGGCGACGCCTGCTGGCTGAACAGGCCGCCCGAGGTCTCGAACGTGGCGAGCTGCATGTCGTAGACCGCGTTGGGCGACTCGCGGGTGACGACGCGCGCGTGGCCCTTGAAGAGCTTGATGCCGATCGTCCCGGTCACCTGGCGGTTGACCTCGTTCATGTAGGCGTCGAGGTCGCTGCGCAGCGGCTCCCACCACAGGCCCGCGTAGACCAGGTAGGCCCACTTGCGGTCCAGCTCGCCCTTGAACTGGTTCTGGTGGATGGTGCCGACGAGCCGCTCGAGCTCGGCGTGGGCGGAGAGGATGAGCGTCGCCGCCGGCACCTCGTAGATGTCGCGCACCTTCAGCCCGACGATCCTGTCCTCGATGTGATCGACGATCCCCACGCCGTGCTTGATGCCGAGGTCCTGACAGCGCGTGATGAGCTCCACCAGGCCGAGCTCCTCGCCGTCGATGGCGGTGGGTAGCCCCTGCACGAAGGAGATCGCGACGGTCTCGGGCTCGTCGGGTGCCTGTTCCGGGCGCGTGACGAGCTGGAAGACGTCGTCGTCGGGCGCGTGGCCGAGATCCTCGATCCACTTGCCTTCCGAGGAGCGACCCCAGAGGTTGTCATCGATCGAATAGGGAGTCGTCTCCGCTCCGCCCTTGATCGGTATGCCGTGCTCGCGCGCGTAGGCGATCTCCTCCTCGCGGCCCATCTGCCAGCCGCGCACGGGCGCGATGACCTTCAGCGAAGGTGCGAGCGTCGCGACCGTCGCCTCGATACGCACCTGGTCGTTGCCCTTGCCCGTGCACCCGTGGGCGACCGTGTCGCAGCCGTGCCGCAGCGCGTACTCCACCGCGAGCTTCGCGATCAACGGACGGCCGAGCGCGGTGAACAACGGGTAGGCCAGCCCGTAGATGGCGTTGGCCTTGATCGCCGGGAGGATGAAGTCGGTCGCGAACTCCTCGCGCGCGTCGACGACCTCCGCCGCGACGGCGCCGAGCTGCAGCGCCTTGCCCCTGACGACGTCGTAGTCCTCGCCGGGCTGGCCGAGGTTGACCGTGAGCGCGACGACCTCCGCGTCGTACTCGTCCTGGATCCACTTGAGCATCACGCTCGTGTCCAGGCCGCCCGAGTAGAGCAGGAGGACCCGCGAGACCTCGCCCTTCTCGGCCAGGTAGCTCGCGGTGCGGGTGTGCGGCGTGCGGGAGGTCTCGATCGGCATCGTCGGGCAGGATATGACGGCGCGGCTGATGACCTGGTGGCTGGGGGGCGGCCGGCCGTGCCGCCCTCCGAAGCGGATGCCTATTTGACGAAGTTGTGCACCTCGAAGATCTGCGGCTGCCCGGGGTAGTCGAGCTCCTGTAGCACGGGGCCGATCACCTCCCCGAAGCGCTCGAAGGCCTCCTCGGATTCCCAGACATCGATGACACGCCAGCCGGCGGCGGTGGGACCCGCCGTATGGGCCAGGATCCCCTCAACGGGCCAGTCGCCCAGCGAATTGAGGCCGTGCCCGTCGGTGAGACGGGCACCTACCTGCTCGTACTGCTCCTGCGTGACGCCTGGACTGTCATGGACCATCACGATCGGCACGATGCCTCCTCTGGCTCGCGGGTTGGCATGCTTTCCTCAGGCCACGATAATATAAGGCTACCTGAGTAAGTGGGTCAAGCCCGATGCCCGATTCTTTGTCGCCCCGACCGACCAACGCCCTGCTGCGGACCGCCTACAACGTGGTCTCAGCGCGCATCTTCGCCGGGGTCAAGGCCGGGGAAGACTTCGATGACCTGCGCCCAGCTCACGGCAACGCGATGGAGCAGCTCGAGCTCGAGGACGGGCTCCGCTTGACCGCGATGGCCGCCCGCGCCGGCATCACGGTGCAGTCGATGGGCGAGCTCGTCGACGACCTCGAGGCCAAGGGCTACCTCGAGCGTCGGCCCGATCCCGAAGACCGGCGCGCCAAGCGCATCCACCTCACCCAGCGAGGACGAAAGAACGCGCGCATCGCACAGCAGGCGACCGCCGACGTCGAGGACCACCTGGCAGAACTCCTCGGGCAGCAGCACTACCAGCAACTACGACGATCCCTCCAGCAGATCGTCGCGCGCGACCCCCACGGCGGCGAGCAGCGCGACGCGGCGGAGTGATGCCTGGAACGAGCCTCGAAGGGCTCGTGTACGCGACGGAGAACTTCGGCTTCGTGGACTTCACAGGTCAGCCGGAGCGCTCGAGCCCGCGCGGGCGGTTGGGCATCAAGGAGAGAGCAGGCGACGCAGCCGCGTGAGCGCCTCGTCCAGCTCCGCGTCGCTGATCACGAGCGGCGGCAGCAGGCGCACCGTGGCGGGCCCCGTCGCGTTGAGCACGAGGCGCTCCTCGAGCAGCGCGCGGCGGACGAGCTCGGGCGCCCCGCCCGCCGTCAGGTCGCAGGCGGTCATCAGCCCGGCGCCGCGCACCTCGCCGACGCCCGGCAGCGCGGCAAGCTCCGCACGCAGCCGCTCGCCGAGCTCGCGCACGCGCGCCAGGAGGCGCGGGTCGGTCACGACGTCGAGCACCGCGTGCGCAGCAGCAGCGATCACCGGCCCGCCCGGGAAGGTGGAGCCGTGGTCGCCGGGTGCGAAGACCCCGGCGTACTCCGGCCCGGCGATCAGCGCGCCGACCGGGAGCCCGCCCCCGAGGCCCTTCGCGGTCGTCAACAGGTCCGGGACGACCGACGACTGCTCGAAGTGCCACAGGCTGCCGGTGCGCCCCAGGCCGCACTGCACCTCGTCGAAGATCAGCGCGGCGCCATGCGCGTCGCAGGCCTCGCGCGCCGCCGCGAGCACCGCGTCGTCCAGCGGCCACACGCCGCTCTCGCCCTGAACGGGCTCGAGGATCAGCGCCGCGGTCCGGTCGTCGACCGCCGCGCGGACGGCGGCGGCGGTCGCCTCGCAGGCGCGGAAACCCGGCACGAGCGGCGCGAACGGCGCCTGCTTGGCCTCCTGCGGCGTCGCGCTCAGCGCCCCGTAGGTACGCCCGTGGAACGCGCGGTGCAGCGAGACGACGTCGCCGCCCTGCTTGGCCTTGCGCGCGCACTTGAGCGCCGCCTCGACGGCCTCGGCGCCCGAGTTGGTGAAGAAGACCTTCGTCCCGTCGCCCAGGGAGGTGCGCGCGAGGCGCTCCGCGAGCGCCACCATCGGCGCGGTGTAGAAGAGGTTGCCGACGTGGATCAGCCGGGCGGCCTGCTCCTGGATCGCGGCGACGACCGCGGGGTGGCAGTGGCCGACGTTCGAGACGCCGAGGCCCGCGAGGAAGTCGAGGTACTCGTGGCCGTCGGCGTCCCACAGCCGCGTCCCCAGACCCCGGGCGAACTCCACGGGGAACCGGCCGTAGTTCGCGGTGAGGTGCTCGTCGGAGATCGTCACGACGCGGCCCGGATCTTCGTCCCGACGCCCGCGTCGGTGAACAGCTCGAGCAGCAGGGAGTGCGGGACACGGCCGTCGACGATGTGGGCGAACGTCACGCCACCGTGGATCGCGTCGACGCAGGCCTGCAACTTCGGGCGCATCCCGCCGTGGATGTGCTCGAGCGCGAGCTCGACCTCGTCGGTCGGCGCCTGGGCGATGACGGAATCCGGGTCGGCCGGGTCGCGCATCCAGCCTTCCACGTCGGTGAGGAACATGACCTTGTAGGCGCCCATCGCGCGCGCGACCGCGGCGGCCGCCTCGTCGGCGTTGACGTTGTACGAGTTGCCCTCGCGGTCTGCCCCCACCGACGCGATCACCGGGATGTAATCCTGCGCGATGTGGTTGAGCACGTCCACGTCGACGCGGTCGATCCGCCCCACGAAGCCGATGTCCTCCCCGGTCGGGGCCAGCTGACGCGAGACGCGGAACAGGTTCCCGTCGTCGCCGCTGAGACCCACCGCCGCCTGCCCGTGGCGCCCGAGGCGCTGTACGATGTCCGTGTTGACCTTGCCGACGAGGACCATCTTGGCCACCTCGACGGTCTGCGGGTCGGACACGCGCAGCCCCCCGACGAACTTCACGGGCAGCCCGAGGCGCTCCATGTACCCCGTGATCTCCGGGCCGCCGCCGTGCACCACGACCGGATTGAGCCCGACGTACTTCATCAGCACGACGTCCCGGGCGAAGTCCTCGCGCAGCGCCGGGTCGACCATCGCGGCCCCGCCGTACTTGACCACGACCGTCTTGCCCTGGAACTCGCGGATGTAGGGCAGCGCTTCCAGCAGCGTCCCGAGGTCACGCGCCGGCCGCAGCGTCATGTCGTGTACTCCGCGTTGACGGTGATGTACTCGTGGCCGAGATCGGAGAAGAAGACCTCGGTCTCCGCGCCGTCGCCGGCCAGCCCGATCGAGTACTCGACCTCGTTTGCGGCCACGCGCCGTGCGAGCTCGGCGCTGTCGTGCGCGAGGCCCTGCCCCCCCGCGGCGACCTGCATCCCCTCGATCGCGATGTCGTAGACGAGCGGTGAGGAGTTCGGCAGTGCCATGCCGATCGACTGCGCGATGCGCCCCCAGTTCGGGTCGCCGCCGTAGAGCGCGGTCTTGACCAGCGGGGAGTTCGCGACGGCCCGGGCCACGCGCTCGACGCCCTGCTGGTCGCCCCCGCGAACGCCGACGCGGCCGATCCGCCTCGCTCCCTCGCCGTCCTTGACGATCAGCAGAGCGAGCTGGCGCAGGAGCGCGTCGAGCGCCTGGCCGAAGGCGAGCTCGTCGGCGGACTCGGGCGCCACCGCCACCCCCGAGGCGCCGCCGGCCTGCAGGATCACCGTGTCGTTCGTGGAGAGCTGCCCGTCGACGGAGATGCGGTCGAACGAGCGCTTGACGCACACGCCGAGCAGCAGCTCGGCCGTTGCGGCCTCCAGCGCCGCGTCGGTCTGCACGAAGCAGAGCATCGTCGCGAAGGCGGGCTGGATCATGCCGGCGCCCTTGGCCTGGGCGCTGAGGCGCACGGGGCCACCGGAGAGCTGGAGCTCGAGCGTCACGCGCTTCTCGAACTTGTCCGTGGTCATGATCGCGGCGCAGAAGTCCGCGTCGTCGCCGGCGAGCTTGGACGACGCCGCGTGGAGCCCGGAGACGACCTTGCGCCCGTCGAGCTGCACCCCGATCACGCCGGTGGAGCAGACCGCCACCCGGTCGGGCTCCGTCCGCCCGGCCATGGCGGCGGCCCCCTGCATCCGCGCGGCCTCGTCGAGCCCGCGGTTGCCCGTCGCGGCGTTCGCGGTCCCGGAGTTCGCGGCCACGACGCGGATCGCGTCCAGCCGCGCGCGCTGCTGGGTGACGAGCACCGGCGCGGCCAGCACCCCGGAGCGGGTGAAGCGCGCGGCGCTCACGGTCGCGGGCTCGTCGCTCACGAGCAGCCCGAGGTCGAGGCCACCGTCGGCCTTGAGCCCGCACGCGACGCCCGCGGCGCGGAAGCCCTGCGGCAGCCCGCCGCCGGCGATCTCCGTGAGCCCGTCGGGCACGTCGACCCAGCGGGAGGCGAAGAACGGGCTCACGCCCCGACCCCCTCCCCCTCGGGCAGTCCGAGCATCAGGTTGACGTTCTGCACGGCCTGCGACGAGGTGCCCTTCCAGAGGTTGTCGAGCGCGGCGAAGACGAGCGTCCGGCCCGTCCGCGGGTCCTCGGCGACGTGCAGCGCGCAGTGGTTCGTCTCGCGCACGTCGCGGACCCCGGGCGGGCCGGCGACGAGCTCGACGAACGGCTCACCGGCGTAGGCGGACGCCAGCAGCTCCCGGGCCGAGGGCGCCCCGTCGGCCATCCGCACGTAGCACGACAGCAGCTCTCCCTGGTCGAGCGGCAGCAGGTGCGGCGTGAATGAGACCGCCAGCCCCGCGGGCCCGCCCGCGGCCTCGAGCTCCTGCTCGATCTCCGGCGTGTGGCGGTGGCCGGCGACCTTGTAGGCCTTGACGTTCCCGTCGACGGTGACGAAGTGCGTCGCGTCGGTCGCCGCCCGGCCCGCGCCGCTCACGCCCGTCTTCGCGTCGATGACCACATCGGTCAGGTACGGCGCCAGCGGGGCCAGCGCGAGGACCGCCGCGGTCGGGAAGCAGCCGGGGTTCGCGACGAGCTCGGCCTCGCGCAGCTGGTCCCGGTAGCGCTCGGGCAGCCCGTAGACCGCGCCGGACAGCAGCGCGGGCGCGGTGTGCTCGACGTACCAGTCCTCGTAGGTCTCCACGGAGCGCAGGCGGAAGTCCGCGCTGAGGTCGATGACCTTGACCCCCCGCGCCCGCAGCGCCGCGACGGCGGGGGCGGCGGCGCCGTGCGGGTAGGCGACGATCGCGACGTCGACCTCGCCGTGCCTGCCGTCCACGTCGAGCTCCTCGAGCACCATGTCGACGCGGTGGTGGGGGTAGAGCGCCCGCAGGGGCTTGCCGGCGTCCGAGCGTGACGTGACCGCCGCGAGCTCCAGGCGCGGGTGGCCCATGACCAGCCGAGCTGCCAGCGCGCCGGCGTAGCCCGAGGCGCCGGCGACCAGGACGCTAGCCACGCAGCTCACCGCCGAGCTCCTCGGCCAGCCGGCGCACGATCTCCTCGCGTGCCGGGGCCACGTCGGCGTCGGTGAGCGTCCTGTCGTGGGCACGGAACTCGAGATGCAGCGCCAGCGAGCGCTTGCCCGTGCCGAGCTGCTCCCCGCGGTAGACGTCGAAGACCGACGCGTCGACGAGGCGGTCGCCGCCCGCGCCGCGGACGACCTCGAGCACCCGCGCGGCCGGGACGGCCTCGTCGAGCACCACCGCCAGGTCGAGCCGCAGGGCCGGGAACGACGTGAGGTCCGCGTGAGTCGTCAGTACCGGCGCGGCGGCGAGCAGCTGACCGAGATCCACGGCGAAGATCGCGGCGGTGTACGGGAGGTCCCACGCTCCGGAGACCTCGGGGTGCACCTCGCCGAGGAAGCCGACCCGCGCGCCGTCGACGGACACCGCCGCACTGCGCCCGGGATGCAGGAACGGCCAGGCGCCCTCGGCCGGAGCGAAGCTCGCGACGACCCGGAGCGTGGCGAGCACATGCTCGAGAACACCCTTGATCGCGAAGAAGTCCGCCGGGGCGGGCTCGCCGGAGCGCCAGTCGCGCGGCGCGACCGGACCGTGCAGCAGCGCCGCCAGGGCATGGTGCTCCCGAGCCGGCTCGCGGTCGTGTCCGGGCGCCTCCGGCGCCGGCAGACGGTAGACCGCGGCGCTCTCGAACAGCGAGACGTCCGGGGTGCCGTGGGCGACCTGATAGGCGGCCACGTCGAGCAGCGATCCGGTGATGGTGGGACGCAGGACGGACTGCGCCTCGCTCATCGGGTTGATCAGCGCGATCACCTGCGCATGGCGATCGCCCTCGGGTAGGCGGAGCTTGGCAAGCGTGTCGCGCGAGGTGAACGACCAGCCCGCGATCTCGCTCAGGCCCAGGCCGACGAGCGCGTCCTCCGCCCGGCGGCGCCCGCGCTGGTCCGCGGTCAGCCGTGCGGCGGCCTTCGTGCGGTTCCGCGGGAGGGTCGCAGGGAGCGTGTCGAGCGCGGAGAGCCGTGCGACCTCCTCGATGACGTCGGCCTCGCGGGTCACGTCGTTGCGGCGGAACGACGGGACGCTGACGTCCAGCCCGTCCTCGGTGTCGGCCACGCCGAAGCCGAGCGCCTCGAGCACGCGCCGGGACTCCTGACGGCAGACGGGCGCGCCGAGCAGCCGCTCCACGCGCGCGTCGCGCAGCCGGATGACGTTCGGCGGCGCGCCCGGCCCTCCGACATCGATGGTCCCCGGGACGAGTGTCCCCCCCGTCAGCTCGAGCAGGAGCCGCGTGGCCACGGCGAGCGCCTCGAGCGTCTGCTCCGGCGCCAGCCCCTTCTCGTACCGCGCGCCGGCCTCGGAGCGCAAGTTGAGCCTGGCCATCGTGCGGTTGATGTTCGGCCCGTTCCAGTTGGCGACCTCGAGGAGGATCCGGGTGGTCTCCGGCCCCACCTCCGAGCGCTGACCGCCCATCACGCCGCCGAGCGAGGTCGGGCCGTCGGCGTCCTCGATCAGGACGACGTCGTCGTCGAGGTCGCGCTCGAGGCCGTCGAGCGTCGTCAGCGTCTCTCCGGCGCGCGCACGACGCACGGTGAGCCTGCCCCCCGCGACGCGGTCGAGGTCGAACGCGTGCAGCGGCTGGCCGGTGAGCAGCATCACGTAGTTCGTGACGTCGACGACGTTGTTGATCGGCCGCTGGCCGGCCGCGAGGAGCCGCGCCTTCATCCAGAGCGGCGACGGGCCGATCGTCACGCCCTCGAAGGCGCGCGCGGTGAAGCGCGGGCAGAGGTCGGGGTCCTCGACGACGACCTCCGCGACGGCCGGATCCAGCGGTGCCGGCGAGCCCGGGTCGCTCGCCCACGGCGGCGGCCCGAGCGGCGCGCCCGTGGCCGCGTGGACCTCGCGCGCAACCCCGTAGAGCCCGAGGCAGTCCGGGCGGTTCGGGGTGATCTCGAGCTCGAGAACCTCGTCGGAGATCGGCAGCACCTCGGCGAGCGGCGTGCCGGCCGCCGGCGCGTCGTCGAGGACCATGATGCCCGCGTGCTCCGCGCCCAGCCCGAGCTCGTCCTCGGCGCAGATCATTCCCGCGGAGACGACCCCCCGCAGCCTGGCGGCCTTGAGCGTCGTCCCGTCGGGCATCACCGAGCCGGGCCTGGCGACCGCGACGGTCTGGCCGGCCGCGACGTTCGGCGCGCCGCAGACGATCAGCGACGGCTCGCCGTCCCCCACCTCGACCGTGCAGACCCGCAGCCGGTCGGCGTCCGGATGCGGCTCGGCGCTGAGCACCCTGCCGACCACGAAGTGCTCGACCGCGTCGACGCCGTGGTGGTGGATCCGGTCGACCTCGGTGCCGGTCATCGCCAGCCGCGTGGCCAGCTCGCGGAGCTCGAGGCCGGGTGCGACGTAGTCGTGGAGCCAGGAGAGCGGGATCCTCATCCGAACTGCCCCAGGAAGCGCGGGTCGTTGTCGTAGAGCTGCCGCAGGTCCGGGAAGCCGTGCTTGAGCATCGCGATCCGCTCGATTCCCAGCCCGAACGCGAAGCCCTGCCAGCGCTCGGGGTCGTAGTCGTGGGCCTCGATGCCCGCGAGGACGTTCGGGTCGACCATCCCCGAGCCGAGGATCTCCAGCCAGCCCGTGCCCTTGCAGAGGTTGCAGCGGGGGTGGGCGGGGTCGGATCGCAGTACGCCCGTCCCGTCGCACTGAAAGCACGAGACGTCGACCTCGACGGACGGCTCGGTGAACGGGAAGAAGTGCGGGCGCAGGCGCACGTCGCGCTCAGGGCCGAAGATCGCGCGGGCGAACGCGAGCAGCACGCCCTTGAGGTCGGCGAGGGTGACGTCCTGATCGATCCACAGCCCCTCGACCTGGTGGAACTGGGGCGTATGGGTCGCGTCGGAGTCCGGCCGGTAGACGCGGCCGGGGACGATGATGGCGATCGGCGGCGGCTGGAGCTCCATGGAGCGCACCTGCATCGGCGAGGTGTGCGTCCGCAGGACCACCGCGTCGGAGACGTAGAACGTGTCGCGCAGCGAGCGCGCCGGGTGCGCGGGGTCGTGGTTGAGCTTGTCGAAGTTGTTGGCGACCGTCTCGACCTCGGGCCCCTCGACGACCCGGAAGCCGAGGCCGAGGAAGACGTCCTCGATCTCGCGGCGGGTCGCGGTCAGCACGTGCAGCCGGCCGACGGCCCGCCTGGGCGAGCCCGGCAGCGTGACGTCGACGCGGTCGGCCAGCAGCCGCGCGTCGAGCTCGGAGCGCCGCAGCCCGCCGAGGCGCGCTTCGAGCAGCGCCTCGATGCCCTGCCGCGCCTGGTTGGCGGCCTTGCCGACCGCTGCGCGCTGCGCCGGCTCGAGTTGGGCGACGCCGCGCAGGAGGTTCGGCAGCTCCGCCTTGCGGCCGAGGAAGCGCAGCCGCAGCTCCTCGAGAACGGCGGTGTCGCCGGCGGCGCCGACGGCCTGCTCGGCCTCGGCCCGCAGCTCGTCGATGCGCTCAAGCACGTCCATCAGCGCTCAAGCTATCGGTCGTCGGCGAGCAGGCGACAGCATGGACGCCGCGCGTCCACTCGTACAGGGCGACGGTCGCCGCCATCGCCGCGTTGAGCGACTCCGTCGCGATATCGATGTGGGTCACGGTCGTGCAGCGCTCCAGGAGTTCCACGGGCAGCCCGGCGCGCTCGGCGCCGACGACGAGCGTTCCCGCGGGCTCTTCGGGGCCCTGCAGCAGGTCGCCGCGCCGGGCGACCAGCGCGACGCGTGGCACCGGGCACTCCTCGAGCTCCGCACGGACCACCGGCACGGAGAAGACGGCTCCCATCGACGCACGGACGGCCTTGCCGCCGTAGGGATCCGCGCACCCCGGGCCCAGCACGACAGAGCCCGCGCCGAAGGCCAGCGCGCTGCGCAGGATCGTCCCGACGTTGCCGGGGTCGCCCACCCCGTGGAGGTAGAGCGCGAGCGGCCCGCGCGGCGCCTCGGCCCAGCGCTGCTCGTAGACCGCGAGCACCCGCGTCCCCGAGCCGAGCGCGGAGATCCCGTCGAGCAGCGCCGGCTCGACGTCGACGCCGGCCCGGAGACGGTGGACCGGCCGCCAACCCGCGGCATCCGCGGCAGCGATGAGATCCTCCCCCTCGGCCACGAAGCGGCCACCCTCCCGCCTGCGCTGGAGGCGCTTGATCTCCTTGAGGAGCGGGTTCTGGGCGGAGGTGATCACTGGGTCGGGTCCTGTTGAAAACACGACGGGCGCCGGTCCTGCTGAAAGAGGAGCGACGCCCGGGTCCTGCGGTGGTGTGAGGGGAACTACGCGGCGACGGGCTCCTTGTTGTCGATGGCCTCTCGCGAGACCTCCACGAATCGGGAGAACGTCTCGGCGTCGCGCACGGCGATGTCGGCGAGCACCTTGCGATCGAGCTCGACCCCGGCCAGCTTGAGGCCGTGCATGAACTGGCCGTAGGGCATGCCGTTCAGGCGCGCTGCGGCGTTGATGCGCGTGATCCACAGCTTGCGGAAGTCCCGCTTGCGGTTGCGGCGGTCGCGGTAGGCGTAGGAGTCCGCCTTGAGCAGGGCCTCCTTCGCGCGCTTGTAGTTCGAGTTGGCCTGGCCGCGGAAGCCCTTGGTCTGATGCAGGACCGAGCGGCGCTTCTTCTTCGCGTGGACGCTGCGCTTGACGCGGGTCACCTGCTCTTGGCTCCCAGGAGCTTCTTGACGCGCTTTGCGTCCTGATCGGCGAGGACGAGGTCGTTGCCCAGGTAGCGCTTCTTCTTGGCCGACTTCTTCTCGAGGATGTGGCTGGTCTTGGCGTGTCGCGCCTTGACCTTGCCGCTCGCGGTCAGCTCGAAGCGCTTCTTGGCACCCGAATGGGTCTTCATCTTGGGCATGAGCGACCGGGGATGGTAGCCGTTCCCCGGCCCGGACGCCCTGGCGGGCTCGCCGGCGCTAGGAGCCGGCCGGAGTCCTGTCGGCAGCCGGCTGCTTGGCCGCGGGGCTCTCCGGAGGCGGCGGGAGAGAGCCGAGCGGCTCGTCCTCGGCGCCGACGATGTTGCCGTCGTCGGTGACGACGACGTTCTCCTTCTCCGCGTCGGATTGGATCGTGCGCTCGGGCCTGACCGTGCCGTCCGTGGCGTCCTCGCCGAGCACCGCTGACTCGTCCCCGGGCGCGGCGTCGGTGCCCGCGGGGGCGCTCGCGTCGACCGCCGGGGCCGTCGAGTCGGGGACGGCCTCGGCCGACGGCAGCTGGTCGTCGCGGTCCTCGAGCGCGTCGAGGTCGACTCCGTCGTTGGTATGGCCGTCGTTCAGCGCGTCGGCGAGCACCGCCTTGGACGGGGAGAGCAGCATGGTCATGTTGCGCCCGTCCTGGATGGGGCGCTGGTCGATCTGGCACAGCTCGGCGAGGTCCTCCGCGAGGCGGTCGAGGATCATCACGCCGCGCTCCGGGTGGGTCACCTCGCGGCCCCGGAACATGATCGTGATCTTGACCTTGTCCTTGTGGCGCAGGAAGCGCTCGACGTGGCCCTTCTTCGTCGCGTAGTCGTGGTCGGCGATCTTGGGCCGGAACTTGATCTCGCGGACGACGATCTGCTGCTGGTGCTTCTTGGCCTGCTTGACCTTCTGAGCCTGCTCGTACTTGTACTTGGAGTAGTCCAGGACGCGGCAGACGGGAGGCTTGGCCTCCGGCGCGACCTCGACGAGGTCGAGGTCCCTGCCCTGGGCGTACCGCAGTGCCTCGTCGGTGCGCATCACGCCGACCTGGTTGCCGTTCTCGTCGATCAGCCGGACCTCCGGAACGCGTATGCGCTCGTTGATCCGGGTCGTGTCCCGCTCGGGGGGACGCCGGTCGAACCTTCTCGGGACCGGCACTATCGGTGGGTGGATCGCGGCAGGGCGGCGGCGACCTCAGGGTCAAGTGGTGTCAACGCGGAACAGTCTAGCCGCGATGCACGGTCCGGGGGGAAACGGTCAGCGAGCGGACGCATCAGCGACGCCACCGGACCTTCACGGGCGCACGACCCCACCGGACCTTCACGGGCGCACGACCGTGAGCTGGAATGCAGCGAACGCCGCCGAGCCACGTTCACCGCCGCTGACGACCAGCCAGGCCCGCGCACCCGATTCGGTTCCAACGGCTTCGGATCGGCGAAGAACGTCGTGGCCTTCACGCCGACCACGACCGCGAGGGTGGCCTCGGACCCCGTGCCGGCCCGCACCGTGCCGACGACGACGAACGCAGCGGTGCGGGCGTCGCGGTCCGGCGGGCCGGCGCGCCCACTGCGTCACCGCGGAAGAGGCGCAGACGGTAGGAGTCGCTGCTGGGCGCCACGCGGATCTGCCTCGCGTTCGTCGTCGCTCCCGCCGCAGGCCGGTAGGAAGCAGAGAGCTTCATAAGGCTTGGTGCTCCGATCCGAAGTTCCATGGCAGCATCCGGGCGCCTCGCCGGGCCGATCCATCCCGGACCCTGCGACGGAACTTGCGAATCGGAGCACTTATTTAGCGCACGCGCGCCGTCACGTCGGCGCTGAGGCGTCGCGCGCAGTCGGCGACCGCCTCGGTGCCCTCGTCGCCCCCGCGGTGCCGGCGCACGGCGACGGTGCCGTCCTCGGACTCGCGGTCGCCCACCACCAGCATGTAGGGAACCTTGCGCAGCTCGGCGTCGCGGATCTTGCGCCCGACGGACTCCGTGCGCTCGTCGGCCTCCGCGCGCAGCCCGGCCGCGCGAAGCTGCTCGACGACCGCGCGCGCCGCCTCGGCGTGGCGGTCGGCGATGGGAAGCACGATGGCCTGCACGGGGCTCAGCCACAGGGGCAACTCGCCCGCGGTGTCCTCGATGAGGATCCCGATGAAGCGCTCGTAGGAGCCCATGAGCGCGCGATGGATCATCACGGGGCGGTGCTCGGCGTTGTCGGCGCCGATGTAGCTCAAGGCGAAGCGCTCTGGCATGGAGTAGTCGAGCTGCACGGTGCCGAGCTGCCAGGAGCGCCCGAGTGAGTCCGCGTAGTGCAGGTCGATCTTGGGCCCGTAGAAGACGCCGTCGCCCGCGTTGACGGTGTAGGCGATGCCGTGGCGGTCGAGGGCCGCGGCCAGCGCACCCTCCGCCCGGTCCCAGAGCTCGTCGGAGCCCAGGCGGTTCTCCGGGCGGGTGGAGAGCTTCGCCTCGATCGCCGCGAAGCCGAAGACGGCGTAGGTGGCGAAGGCGAACTCGAGGGCGGCCGCGACCTCGTCCTCGATCTGCTCCTCCGTGCAGAAGACGTGAGCGTCGTCCTGGGTGAAGTGCCGCACGCGCAGCAGCCCGTGCAGGGCGCCGGAGAGCTCGTTGCGGTGCAGCAGCCCGGGCTCGGAGTACCGCACGGGCAGGTCGCGGTAGGACCACTGCTGACTCTTGAACAAGTGCGCGTGACCGGGGCAGTTCATGGGCTTGATGCCCATCTCGGCGCCCTCGGTCTCGGTCAGGAACATGTTCTCGCGGTACTTGCCCCAGTGGCCCGAGGTCTTCCACAGCTCGCTGTCGTAGAGCTGCGGGGTCTTGACCTCCTGATAACCCCGCGGCCCGCCCATCTCGCGCGAGAGCTTGACGAGCTCGTTGAAGATGGTGGTGCCCCGCGGCAGCCAGAACGCCGAGCCCTGCGCGACGTCGGAGAACGTGAACAGGCCGAGCTGAGGACCGAGGCGGCGGTGATCGCGCGCCTTGGCCTGCTCGAGGCGCTCGAGGTGCTCGGCCAGGGCGTCCTGGGAGAAGAACGCGGTGCCGTAGACGCGGGTGAGCATGGTGCGGCTCGCGTCGCCCCGCCAGTAGGCGCCGGCCACCGACTGCAGCTTGAAGGCCTTGATGCGCTTGGTCGACGGCGCGTGCGGCCCGCGGCAGAGGTCGGTGAACGGACCGTTGGTGTAGAGCGAGACGGTGTCGATGCCCTGTGTGGCCACGAGGTCGTCGATCAGCTCGACCTTGTAGTCCTGGCCCTCGGCGAGGTAGCGCTCACGGGCCTCGGCGACGGGGACGTCCTCGCGGACGAAGGGCTCGTCGGCCTGGATGTGCTGCTTCATCTGCTGCTCGATGCGCTCGAAGTCGGCCTGGGTGAGGCTCGTGCCTTCGGGCAGCTCGACGTCGTAGTAGAAGCCGTTCTCGACCGGGGGACCGATCGAGATCTTCACGCCGGGATAGAGCTCGAGCATCGCCGCCGCGTAGACGTGGGCAGCGTCGTGGCGGATGAGGTCCAGCGCGTCCTGACCCGAGCGGTCGGTGACGATCTCGAGCGTCTCGCCGGGGATGAGCGTCGCGCTCAGGTCACGGATCTCGCCGCGCTGCTTGACCGCCAGCGCGGCCTTGGCCAGTCCGGGCCCGATGGCGGCGGCCGCGTCGCGCCCCGTGGCTCCGGCTTGGAGCTCGAGGACCTTGCCGTCGGGGAGGGTGACCTGCATCGCTGCAGGCTAGATGCTCGGCGCGATCGAATAGGGTTCGCCGCCTCATGAACGCCGCCGCCCTCCGCGCGCAGTACGCCTGCGGGTTCGAATCCCGTCCCTCCGCTGACAGGGCCCTATGAACGCCGCCGCCCTCCGCGCGCAGTACCCCGTGCTCGACTCCGTGGCCTACCTCAACGCGGGCACGTGCGGACCGCTGCCCGCAGCAGCGGTGCGCGCCGGGGGAGTCGCAGGCCGAGCCGCCTCGGACCACGGCCGCGGGAACGCGTACTTCGAGGAGCTGATGTGGGTCCGCGAGCGGCTACGGGCCGCCTACGCCGGCGTGATCGGCGCCCAACCCGAGGAGGTCTCGCTGACGACCTCGACAAGCGACGGGATGGCTCGCGTGCTCAGCTCTCTCAGCCTGCAGCGCGGCGACGAGGTGCTCACGGCCGACGACGAGCACCCCGGCCTGTACGGCCCGCTCGCCGCCGCCCGCGCGCACCTCGGAATCGACGTGCGCGCGGTCGCGCTGGCCGACATCGCCGACGCCGTCACGCCGCGCACGCGCTTGGTCGCCTGCTCCCACGTCTCGTGGATCTCAGGAGCGTTCGCGCCGGACGCGCTCGCGTCGCTCGGGGAGCAGGTGCCCGTGCTGCTCGACGGCGCCCAGGCCGCGGGAGCCGTCCCCGTCGACGTGGGCGAGCTCGGCTGCGCCTTCTACGCCGCCGCCGGTCAGAAGTGGCTCTGCGGCCCCGTCGGCACCGGCCTGCTCTGGGTCGCGCCCTCCTGGCGCGAGCGCCTGGCGGTCACCACGCCGACCTGGGTCAACCTCAGCGCGCCCGGTGACGGGCTGGAGGCCGAGCCCTGGCCCGACGCCCGTGCGCTCGACACGCCTGCGCTCTCCTACGAGGTGATGGTCGCCGCGATGACCGCCCACGACGTGCTCGACGTGGTGGGCTGGAGCGCCGTGCACGAGCGGGCGACCGGCCTGGCCGCGACCCTCGCAGAGCGCCTGGACAGCACGGGCCGCACCGTGGCGCCGCGCGGGAACTCGACGCTCGTCGCCTGGGAGCAGCCCAACCCCGACGCCGCCGTTGCCCGCCTGGCCCGCGAGGGCGTCAGCGTTCGCTCCCTGCCGGGGACGCCGTACGTGCGCGCGTCGGTCGGCGCCTGGAACGACAAGTCGGACCTCGAGCAGCTGCTGGCGGCGCTGTAACGGTTGCGGTGGACGGGCGTGCGGGAACGCGAGCGCCCCACGAGTGCCGGTTTGAGCCGCAACGCATGGCCGACGATCCGGGAGGCCACCACCGCGCGTCACGGACGCACGACGAGATAGCGGCTCGCCCATGAGCCTTTCGGCGAGGCTCTGGACCGAGGAGGACGCCGAGCGCGCGCTGCTTCGCCGGTGGGTCGCACATCCGCCGAGCGGTGCGTCCTCGGCGCGGCACGCGGGTAGTCATCGGCCATGCCCGCTCTCTCACGCTCACGCCTGACCCTCCTCGCCGTCGTGGCCGCACTCGCCGGCGGACTGCCCGCCTGCGGCACCGACGACGCCGTCGAACGCGACACCAAGGATGCCGTACAGGACATCGACCGAGGCGCCGGCGACGCCGACGAGAACGCCAAGGACGCCGCCGGGGACGCCGGCGACGACATCGAGAAGGGCCTCGAGGACGTCGACGGCCGATGACGCCGATCGAGCTGATCAGCTCTGTGCGGGGCGCGTCCGGGCGGCTGGCAGTTGAGAACTCAAGCGGCTGCGAGGTGAGGTTCTGGGGTGAGCGGTTCCACCTGAGCGTGTGCGAGCACCTGCATGCTGTCTACCGCCCGCAACGCCGCTCAGGGCCGTCTTCGATCGGATGCCTCGCCAGCAGTTCGTTGACGAGGCCGCTGCCGCCGCCCTCCTGCCACTCCTCGCGCTCATCTGGCGCGACCTTCTAGCTTCTCGCACGCCTGGACGGCTGCCTGGAAGTCATCGGGCATCCGCTCGCCGGGGCAGGCCTCATCCCATTCGTGGCGTGCTCTCTCCACATGTGGGCAGAGCCGCGCGTCGGGTGATCGTCCGGCGAGGGCTAGGAGCGCCTCCTCCACCAGGCTCGGGTCTTCGAGTTCGGCGTGGCTCTCCAGCTCCATCAGCAAGCGCGGGATTGCACGCTCGTCGCCCCTGGCAGCCAGACCGCGGAGAGCCTCGCCGCGTGTGTTGTCGTCGGGATCATCCAGACGCGCGACCAACGCCTCGCGGATCTGGGGGTCGTCGCGCTCGATCTGCGTCCCGAGGCCGAAGGTCGCCCAGTCGCGAAGGTTGGGGTCGGGATCCCGTGACAATTCCACGAGGGTCTCCACGGCCAGAGCGTCGTCCTCGCCCAGGAGGCCGAAGACGACGGCGTGACGAACATCCTCGTTCGGATGACTACGGAGAGCATGAAGCGCCGGGATCCCACGCGGGTCGGCGAGGTGGCCGAACGCGGTAGCGATGGATTGCAGAACATCCGGGTGCGGCTCCATGCCGATCCGTTGCAGCAACAGCTGGAAAGCAGGGCCGGCCAGCGGCCGGTCCTCCACCGGGACACCGGGTGCCGCCCCAAGCTGCGCGAGGATGTCGGCGCCGAGCGCTCGCCGGTCGGGGTTCGGGCTGTCGAGCAGCTCCGCCGCGGCGAGGAATGACTCGTCGTCCCCGCGCTTGTGGAGCGTGACGACATGATGCCAGCGCTCGTGGCTGTCGGGCTCCTCGCGGAGCGCGGCCTCGACGACCTCTCGCGCGGGCTTCATCTGACGGATGATGCCGTGCCGCCTCGGTCGGAGGTACCAACCGCGCATGGAGATCCGCCGCCTGCTGAAGCCCGAGCCGCGACAGACTCAGCATGGGACTGGCTTGAACAACCGACGCAAAGGCCCGCCAGGGCGGGCCTTTCAGGTGGGCGATACTGGGCTCGAACCAGTGACCTCCTGCTTGTCGAGCAGGCGCTCTCCCAGCTGAGCTAATCGCCCTGGGAGGCGGCAGTGTAGCGGTGCGGAGGGGGCTTCTGCCTCCTCGATTCACCCCTGGCAGTCGAAGTTGCTTATCTCTGCTTGACCCACAAGCGGTGGTCGAGAGTTGACGGCACCCCCAGCGGTTTGGCTGTGTCCGACATCGGACATGTGCACGAGGCCGACGTCCGCAGGAGGATGAAGATCGGGATCGATCTTGAACGCCTGGCAGACAAGCTCGCCGCCTTGGTGGCGAAGCGGTTGGAGGGGCAGATCGGCTCTCGCGGTCGAGGGCTGGGTAGAGCCTGTCGCCGCGCTGGAGCGCGCGCACCGCGTGGCCGCCGTCCCGTCCGCCGGCATGAAATTCGGCACCACGAGCGGCTGATCACGGCCCAGTTCTCCCGGGCGGGCCCAGCGCCCCGGGTTCCGTGCCGGCGGGGATGCCATCATGCGTGATCGCCGCCTGTGCCCATCTCGACTCGGTAGCGCTGCTCGAACTCCCCGAACCGGTTGCCGGCTGCGAGGATTGCTGGCGGCGAGCACCCGCTGGGTTCACCTGCGCATGTGTCAGACGTGCCGCCACATCGGCTGCTGCGACGACTCGCCTGGCCGTCACGCGACGGCCCACCACACGGCAAGCCAGCATCCGATCATCCGGTCCGCCGAGCCGGGCGAGGACGGAGGAGGAGTTCTCTCACACGTTCAACGCGGTCTACGAGCGCCGGCTCGCAGTATTGAGCTGGTGCCACGTGGACGGGCTGACGTTCAGGCTGCGGCCGTCCTGAGCCACGCCCTCGTCAACCCGACGGGTGCACGAACCTGCTCTGGTGGTTGTTCACCCGGCCGGCGCCACGCCCCGCCCAGCTCGAGCAGACCGCTCGCAGCACGCTCGCCCGATTCCGTGCCGAGCATGCGCGGCGGATCGGCGACCCGGACTTCACGGCGTTGGTCGAGGCGCTCGAGCGCGAGAGCGCGACCTTTCGCAAACTGTGGTCCGAGCACGAGGTGCTCACCGGCCAGCTCGGGACCAAGGTCATCGAGCACCCCGAGCTCGGGACGCTCCGCCTGCGCCACATGCAGTCGATTCCCACCGAGCACCCGGAGCTGCGGCTCACGCAGTTCACGCCCGTCGACGCGGCGACCCGCGCGGCGCTGGCGTCCATCTGAGCGGCGCCCGTGGATCAGGAGGAGGCGACGACCGGAGTCGAACCGGTGTACACGGCTTTGCAGGCCGCTGCGTAGCCACTCCGCCACGTCGCCTGGTGCGCAGCCAGCAGTCTAGGGCCCGACCGCCGCGTCGCGTCCTTCGCTAGAACACCTCGGGCACGAAGCGCTGACTCTCGAGCGGCGGGCGCTCGTATCCCTCCTCGCTCTGGCGCGGGGGTAGCGCCAGCGGCGCCGGTGCGACGTACTCGTACGGGATGCTCGACAGCAGATGCGTGATGGTGTTCAGGCGCGCGCGACGCTTGTCGTCGGCTTCGACCACCCACCACGGCGACTGCTCGGTGTCGGTGTGGGCGAACATGACGTCCTTCGCGCGGGAATAGTCGACCCAGCGGCTCCGGGACTCGAGGTCCATCGGGCTGAGCTTCCAGTGCTTCGCCGGGTCGGTCAGCCTCGCCTGGAAGCGGCGCTCCTGCTCGTCGTCGGAGACCGAGAACCAGTACTTCAACAGGATGATCCCGGAGCGTATGAGCATCTCCTCCAGCACCGGGCACGTGCGGAGGAACTCCTCATACTCCGCCTCGGTGCAGAACCCCATCACCCGCTCGACGCCGGCGCGGTTGTACCAGCTGCGGTCGAACAGGACGATCTCCCCGCCGGCCGGCAGCTGCTCGACGTAACGCTGGAAGTACCACTGCGTCCGCTCACGATCGCTGGGCGCGGGCAGCGCGGCGATCCGGCATACCCGCGGGTTGAGATCCTGCGTGATCGTCTTGATCACGCCGCCCTTGCCGGCCGCGTCGCGGCCCTCGAAGACGACGACGACGCACAGGCCCTGCGCTTTGACGTACTGCTGGAGCTTGACAAGCTCGACGTGGAGGCGATCGACCTCCTTGTCGTAGACCTTGCGCTTGAGCTTGACCGGCCGATCGAGTTCCTCGCCCATGCCTGGCGCCTACCCGTGCGGCCACCCGTCAAGCGCCTGGCACGCCTCGCACCCGACGCGGGCGTCGGCTATGCTTCACCGCCCCGCGGATGTAGCTCAGTTGGCTAGAGCGTCTGCTTGCCATGCAGAAGGTCGAGGGTTCGAGTCCCTTCATCCGCTTGAGCAGAAAGCCCCGCGTTTGGGGCTGTTGCGCAAAGCCCCGCTTCAGCGGGCCTTGCTCGTTCTCGGGGCGGGGTGTGTGTCGGCGGGGCTGGGCGCGTCGGCGCCGGCGGGGCGCCCGGGTCAGGCGGTCCGGGCGGTGTGGAGCTTGAGGAGGTTGTGGCCGCTGGCGATGAGCTGCCATTCGGCGCGACAGGCGTCCAAGCCGCGGCGCTGGAACCGTGTGATGCCACGTAAGAACTTGATGCGCGCGAACACGGTCTCGATGATGTGCTGACGCTGGCGGTAGAGTGCGGCGCCGTCTGGGGTGTCGAGCAGCGCGTCGATCCGTTCGGCTTCGGGGCCTTGGCGGGGCGCGAGCGTGCGCTTCTTGGTCCGCGTCGCGCTCTTGGTCGGAACGATCAAGTCATCGATGCAGTCCGCGCCCAGGGCCATCGCCGACACCAACGTCATCACCTTGGCCCCCGCGTTCGCCGCTCCCGGACGATCGCCCAGACAGACCGCGTTGTCGA
The DNA here is from genome assembly GCA_902806205.1 of uncultured Solirubrobacteraceae bacterium. Lineage (GTDB taxonomy): Bacteria > Actinomycetota > Thermoleophilia > Solirubrobacterales > Solirubrobacteraceae > Paraconexibacter. Next base: position 70,006 of record CADCVR010000024.1, read on the forward strand.
CGAGCGCCTCGATCCCCAGGCGCTGCGCGAGCGTCGCGGCGAGCACGATTCCCGCGTCGGCGACCGCCCGCTCATCATCAAAAGCCACCGCGACAACATCCCAGTCCGACCCGCCCGTCATCGTGCACCACGAAGGTGACCTCCTGCGCGGGTTGGATCAAGGATTAACAGGGACAAGCCGAAGGACACGCCCGAGAGGGCGCTCGTCGCAGGGCCACATCTGGCGGACCGCTTCCGCGTAGACGCGTGAATGCGGGGTCCTGGCGAAGCTGAAAGACGCACGATGCGCACGAGATGCGCGATGAGCCTGGCTGCCCGCTCGTTACCCCGGAGGTTCGCATCGGTGAGACGGAACGCGAGGATGGCTCCCGAACCGGCGGACGGCTTCGAGCTCGGCCGGCCCACTCGCGCCCGCGGCAAGCGCACGACCGCCGAGGCGAGCAGCACGACGGTGTAGGGCTCACCCGGAAGCGGGACGCGGAGCAGGTCTCCCTCGATGACCTGCACGCGCTCGTCGTCGGCGAAGCGCACGCGCAGGACGTGTGCCCAAGCGGGATCACGCTCGACCGCGACGAGGCGCCGGGCGACCGCGGCGAGCGGGGCGGTGAGCGCTTCCTGGCCCGCACCGAGGTCGACAGCGATCCTCGGGCCCGAGTCGCGCGAGCGCGACAAGCCGGGCGGCCGCGACGGGGTTGTGGAGAACGTTCTGACTCAGCTCGCGGGGGCGCACTCCGCGCTGGGTGGTGCGCTGCCCGCCGGGCGGCGGCCGCTCGTGACCTGGACGTCGGGGCATGCTCTGTCTCCTCCGGATTACGCGTGAGCACGCGCACGGCAGGCGCCGAGGATGCCACCGGGGTGCGGGGCACGAGACGCGGCCCGCCGCAAGCGGCGAAAGCACGGGCGTCGAGTCGACTTAGAACCTGTTTCGGAACGAGGCGCCGTCGTGAGGGAGCGCCTTTTCGGATCCCGCGCAATCGATGAGCCCTCAGTTCCTGCTGACACGTTGGTGATCGTCGCCACTCCCGGGACGGGCGTGCTGTACACGCTGGCGGCCGGACTTTCCCGCGGCACCCGGCGCGAGCGTGGTCGCCGCGGTCGGTTGCACGCTCGGGATCGTGCCGCACATGGTGGCCGCGGTCACGGGGCTCGCCGCGCTGCTGCACACGAGCGCGCTCGCTTTCCAAGTGCTCAAGTTCCTCGGCGTCGCCTACCTGCTCTACACGGCCTGGAGGACGCTGCGCGACCGCGGCGCGCTGACTGTCGAGGAGGACGGCGCACCGCGCTCGAACACCAGGGTGATCGCCTCAGGCGTGCTCATCAACATCCTCAACCTGAAGCTCAGATCCTCTTCTTCGCGTTCCTGCCGCAGTTCGTGACGGTCGGCGAGCCCGGGGCGCTGGCGAGCATGCTCGTGCTGAGCGGCGTGTTCATGCTGATCACGTTCTTGGTCTTCGCCGCCTACGGCGTGTCCGCCGCGGCTGTTCGCACGCACGTCGTCTCGCGCCCGCGGGTGATGGGGTGGATGCGGCGCACGTTCGCCGGCGCGTTCGTCGCACTGAGCGGGCGGCTCGCGGTCGAGAGTCGCTGACGCACCGGTAAGCGGCCTCAGCTGTCGCTCACGTCAGCTTGCGTCAAGGACGGCGTAGGCCATGCAGCCGGTCGCGCGAAAGCGGGTCGGACGTCCCAGGGCGACGTGCAGCTCGTCAGCGGTCATGGGCGCCGCGACCTCGCCGGCCCGGTGCAGGATCTCCAGGTAGCGGCGGCCGCGGCGCGTCTCGGCGACAAGGCCGGCGAGGTGCAGCTGACCACCCGGCGCGAGCTGGGCGAGCAGGCTGCCGACGACCGCCTGCAGGTCGTCGAACAGGTGAGTCATCCCGAGGCCGACCACCGTCTGGAAACCGTGCGGTGGGAACGGCAGTGCGAGGAGGTCGGCCTGCACGAGGCTGACGTGCACGGGAAGCTCATGCTCATCGCCGGCGATGCTTTGCGCGGCGCGTTCGAGCATCCTGCGTGAGAGGTCGACGAGCACGGTGGGTCGCTGGGAGCTGCCGTGCAGCTGCGCCGTCGCGGCCGCCGAGCCGGCCGCCGCCTCGAGCAGTGGTCCGGCGCCGGCGGCGAAGGCCTCACTTGCGAACGCGGCGTAGTCCTCCGGGGCGCAGCTCCAGGCGATCCGGTTGTAGGCCCGCGAGCGCACGAGACGGTCGTAGATGGCCGCCCGGCGGTCATAGGGCGCCCCCACGTCGCCAAGCTCGGATTCGATTCTCCACATGGAGAAGACGCTACCACGTACTCTTCTCCGTATGGAGAATTCCTCCCGCCTCCGACTGCTCGACGCAGCCCTGGAGCTCCTCGGGGGATCCGGTGCCTCCGGCCTGACCATCCGCGCGACGGAGCAGGCCGCCGGACTGCCGCACGGCTCGGTGCGCCATCACTTCGGCGATCGGCGCTCGATGGTCGCTGCGCTCTTCGACCGTCTCGCCCAGCGGGAGATCGTGGCCGTCGACGGCGACCACGCGGAGGCGCTCGAGCACTGGCTGGGGCCGGGCAGGAACTTGACGCTCGCCCGTTACGAGTTGTTCCTGATGGCAGCTCGCGATCGCGCGCTGCGAGCGCCGCTCGTCCGTGCTCGTGAGCGGTTCGTCACGGCGGCCGCCGAGCGTGTCGGCGCCGCCGCCGCGCCGGCGGTGGTGGCGGCAGTGGATGGACTCATGCTCGACGCGCTAGTACGCGGCGACCACGACCCCGACCGGCTTCGCGCGGCTGTCGGGCGGATCTTGTCCGTGGAATAGGACTCCAGCGGTCGTCTCGCCGGATGTTCGTGAGCCGGCACCAAGAGCGGTCCCCAACGGACCGGTCCAGCCGTGGCTGTTTCGTCTCGCGGCGATCCCGCCGCAGCGCGAGGCGCCGAAGAGCTGGCCTTGACCAGCCCCTCGTCCCGAAGAACTCCGTGGAGTAGCTACCTGCACACACCGCCCGCCCGAGCGGAACCAAAAGCGGACGACCGGTGCCCGTCGGCCGACGGGCACCGGCTGTCCGTCCGCGATGTTCTATCCGGTGAAGCGCACCGCGGCGGCGCAGCGACGGAAGCCGAACCTCAGCGTCCGGGCGCTCGTGCGGCTGTCGGAGAGGAACGTCACCCGCGCGGTCACGCGATGAGTGCCGGACCTCCCCGTGCTGATCCGCGCGGTGAACGGTGAGTCGCCGTCGCTGCGGACCCTGCGCCCGTCCAGGGAGAACACCACGCGCTGGATCCTGCGCCCCGTGACCGTGGCGCTGAACGAGCGCCGCGTGCAGGGACCACGGACGCCCAGCCGCGCGATGCCCGACGGGCGCGTCTGGAGCCGTGCCCGGCCCGAGGCGGTGCCCTCGGAGTTGTCGGATGCAGAGGTACATCCGCGGTCGGCCGGGAAGTCGATGCGCCCGTCGCGGTCGTTGTCGATGCCGTCGGAGCAGTTCGGCCTGTCGGTCTCGTCGTTGTCGTTGGGGTTGAAGGTCCCGTTGGGTCCGCTCAGGCAGCCCGGGTCTCGCGCGTCGATGCGCCCGTCGCCGTCGTTGTCGGCGGTGTCAGAGCACTGCGGCCTGGCCGCCGGGCCGTCCCGCTCGTCGTTGTCGTTGGGGTTGAAGGCGCCGCCCGGTCCGCTCAGGCAGCCCGGGTCCTGCGCGTCGATGCGCCCGTCACCGTCGTTGTCGGCGGTGTCAGAGCACTGCGGCCTGGCCCCCGGATCTCGCTCGTCGTTGTCGTTGGGGTTGAAAGCGCCGCCCGGTCCACTCAGGCAGCCCGGGTCCTGCGCGTCGATGCGCCCGTCACCGTCGTTGTCGGCGGTGTCAGAGCACTGCGGCCTGGCCGCCGCGCAGGGGTTACCCGTGAAGTCGGCGATCGCTTCGGCGATGACCACGTCGACCAGTGGCGTCGTGAGGAACAGCGCGCGCTGGGTGATCCGGTTGGGCTCCTGAACCGTTTGGTTGAGGTTCAGGCTGCCCAGCGGACCCAGGTCCAGGGTGAAGGGCGCGTTATCGGCCGGAATGGCGATCGTCTCGCCGTTGACCGTCAGGTTGGTCACCACGGAGGAGCCCGCGGGCACGGGCTGGCCGTTCTGGCAGGTGTAGGACGCCCTGGCGCTGAGCACGGTGGCGGTGATCGCCAGGCCCGTGATCTCGATCCTCGGGTTGGTCACCGAGACGGTGGAGGTGGCGTTGTCGCCGTTGGCCGCTGGGGCAGCGGCCAGATCGGCCGGGGTCTGGGCCGTGTCCGCGTTGGCGGCGTCCACCGTGACCGGGCCGATCGTGGTCGGGTTGAGGATCTCCGCGCTCTCGGCGCGGCAGGGAGCGCCGGGCGCATTGGCCACGATGGGCTCGAGGAGCACGGGCGCGGGCTGCTTGAGGTTGACGCGGACCGCGCTGGCCCGACAGGAGAAGTCCGAGCCGTCCGCGCGGGGGGCGGCCAGGGCAGCAGGCGCCAGCGTGAAGGCGCTGCACACGGCCGCGGCCGCCGCCATCCCGACGGTGCGACGACGCTCTCTTGAGTTCATGTGATAACGCCCCTTTTGTGATGTCGCCGGGTCCGTTGCGCTTCGTGCGCCGCGACGCCCGGGGGTCTCGTGGGCGGGAACTGTACCCGCATGGCCGCACTTTTCATACCGCCGAGGAGAGATGGGTCGACACATGCACGACCGTCCGGCGCTTCAGCACCCGGTAGCGGGCATACTGCGCCCGGAATGCGCTCTTCCCGGATCATCGGCGTCGTGGCCTGCGTCCTTGCCGTGGGCGTGGCGGGAGGCGACGCCCGCGCCGCACGCTCAGCGCCGCCGGGCGCACTGAGCCCCGCCGCGCTCACCAAGCTGTCCAACGAGCGGACGCTGTCCCGATGGGCGAACCCCGAAGCTGAGGTTACGGTCCGCCGGTCGCCGGCTCCGGGTGCCCGCCGCGTCGGCCGCCTGCGCTTCGACACCGAGGACGGGGTCTCGGAGGTCTACCTCGCGCTGCGGGAGTACAAGGACCCGAGCGGCCAGGTCTGGGTCGAGGTGCGGCTGCCCGCTCGTCCCAACGGGCAGAAGGGATGGGTACCGCGCGCGGCGCTCGGCGAATACCACGTCGTCAGGTCGGTGTTGCGGATCGACCGCCGGAGCCTGCAGGCGAGGCTCGTGCGCCGCGGGAAGGTGATCTGGCGCGCGCGGGTGGGAGTCGGAAAGCCCTCCACGCCGACGCCCGCCGGCCGCTTCTACGTCCGCGAGCGGCTCGTGCCGGCCGCCGGGACGATCTACGGCAAGCTTGCCTTCGGCTTGAGCGCGTACGCCAGCGTCAGCGAGTGGCCGGGCGGGGGTGTCGTCGGCATCCACGGCACCAACAAGCCGGCGCTGATCCCGGGCCGTCCCTCGGCCGGCTGCATCCGTCTGCGCGCCGACGACCTTCGCCGCCTCGGCAGGCTGCTCGGGATCGGTACTCCCGTCCGGATCACCTGAGCACCGAGGTCAGCTCACCGCAGGACGGGACTCCGACTTGCGCGCCGCCTGCGTGAAGCGCTCGCCCAGCGTCCGCATACGGTCGATCAGCTCGGGCGGTTCGTGGACCTCGAAGGCGACGCCGAGCATCCCGATGCGCATCGCCAGCCAGTCGAGGTGATCGTCGGAAGTCCGCAGCTCACACGTGCGGCCGTCGATCGGTGTCAGCCGCCCCGGCGGCGGGTGGTGATGGCGCGCGCTGATCTCGCCGGCGGGGGCGTGCAGGGTGACCCGCGCGCGGTAGCGGTAGACGGCGCCGGAAAGGCTCTTGAGCACGTACGCGGCGGCGTCGGCCTCAGGCAGCTCGCGCGGTGAGAAGCGCACGCCGGTCGCGACGGGCTCGGCGATCCGGTCGACCCGGAAGCTCCGCCAGTCCTCGCGCCGCGTGTCCCAGGCGACGAGATACCAGCGTCGACCGAGCGTCACGAGGCGGTGTGGCTCGGCCTCGCGGCGTGACTGCGTCGCGTCGCGCGCGCGGTAGGCGAAGCGCAGGCCCTGGGTGGATTCCAGCGGTCGTCGCAACACCTCGACGTGAGGAGTTGCGATGGGCAGGCCGGCTGGGTGGATGAAGGAGTTGACGGGCCGCTCGGCGATGAAGTCGCCGGGGCATCCGTCGCATCGGCGCGATGTCGAGCGGTGGTTTTGGCGCGAGGTCGCCAAGGGCCTCAGCAGCGAGGACGCCGCGGCCGTGGTCGGGGTCTCGCAGGCGGCTGGCAGCCGGTGGTTTCGAGAGCGTGGCGGGATGGCGACGCTGCTGCGCGACCCGAGCTCGTGCCGGTATCTGTGCTTTGAGGAGCGCGAGGAGATCGCGCTGTTGCGCGCCGAGGGCAAGGGCGTGCGCGAGATCGCCCGCTCGATCGGGAGGTCGCCGTCGACGATCTCGCGCGAGCTGCGCCGCAATGCCGCGACCCGAGGCGGCAAGCTCGAGTACCGGCCATCGGTGGCGCAGTGGAAGGCCGAGATGGTGGCGGCGCGCCCCAAGACCGCCAAGCTCGCTGCCAACGAGGCGTTGCGCGAGTACGTGGAGCAGCGGCTGTCAGGCCAGGTCCGCCGGCCCGATGGCAGCGCGGTGGCCGGGCCGACGGTCAAGGCTTGGAAGGGCCGAGGCAAGCCGCATCGTGCCGATCGCCGGTGGGCGCGGGCGTGGAGCCCGGAGCAGATCTCGGCCCGGCTGCGCGTCGACTTCCCGGATGATCCGAGCATGCGGGTCTCGCACGAGGCGATCTACCAGTCGCTGTTCGTGCAGGGCCGCGGCGCGCTGGCCCGCGAGCTCACGGCCTGCCTGCGCACCGGCCGCGCGCTCAGGGTCCCCCGCGCCCGGGTCGGGCAGCGCGGCAAGGGCCACGTCAACGACGAGGTGATGATCAGCCAGCGCCCCGCCGAAGCGGCCGACCGCGCGGTGCCCGGCCATTGGGAGGGCGACCTGATCATCGGCACGGGCCGGTCGGCGATTGGGACGTTGGTCGAGCGGACGAGTCGCTTCACGCTGCTGCTGCACCTGCCCGCGCCCGACGGCGCCGGGGCAAGGGTCAAGCACGGGCCGGCGGTTACCGGGGCCGGGGCCGAGCAAGTTCGCGACGCGATCGCCGGCCAGCTCGGCGGGCTGCCCGAGCACCTGCGCCGCTCGCTGACCTGGGACCAGGGCAAGGAGATGGCCCAGCACGCCCGGCTTCGGATCGACACCGGCCTTGAGGTCTACTTCTGCGACCCGCAGAGCCCCTGGCAGCGCGGCACCAACGAGAACACCAACGGGCTGCTCAGGCAGTACTTCCCGCGCGGGACCGACCTCTCCCGACACAGCGCCGACGACCTCGCCGCGGTCGCCGACGCGCTCAACAGCCGCCCAGGAAGACGCTCGGCTGGCGCACCCCGGCAGAAGTGCTCGACGAGCGAGAGTAGAGGGGTCGGGTCCGATGCGCCGGCGGCATTCCTCGGAGCCCCTCCTAGATGAGTGATTCCGCGGATCCGGTGCCGCCCGCTCGACGTTTCGGCTGGCACCTGACACCACCCGATCCGTCGGGTAGCCGGGACGGTTGCCCGTCCCGGCTCCCACGGAACCGTGCTTGCGCTGTTCGCACACGGCTCTTCGGGACGACGGGTTGTGAACCCCGCCGCCGGCGCTGTGGCCTCGAACTATCCCCAGTCCAGCTCCAGTTGGGCCTGGATAGGAGCGATGATGGGCCGTCGGGAGTAACGATGCAGATCGACCAGGCGGACGAGCCCGCGCGCGGTGAAGTACGCCACGCGGAGACCGTTGTCGACTGCCGGGCTGTGGCTAAGCGCCCACGTCGACTTTCGTCCGGCGTAGATGCCGCGCCACGCGCTCTGCCGCTTGACCCCGAGGGCGATGAGGTTGCGAGCAATCGTTCGTCGTCGTTTCCAGTGCTTGAGCACGATCGCGCGCAGACGCCGACGGATGTGGGCATCCAAAGCGCGCAACGTGAACTGCTCACTGGCCGCGGCGATCGCGAAGAACTGATGCCATCCGCGTAGCCACACGTTGACCCTGGCGATGCAGCTTTCCAGCGTGCCTCCCCAGTTTCTCGGTGTCAGCTCACGGATCCTGGCCATCGCGTTGCGCTTGGTGCGCTGCGACAGCAGCACCTCCACCGACCCGTCCTGCGGATCATGCCGCAGGCAGAAGCCGAGGAAGTGGCGGTCCTCCGGGCGAGCGACGGCCGACTTGTCGTGGTTGATCTTCAGACGCAGGCGCCTGTTGATGAACCGCTCCATGCTGGCCATCACCCGCTGCCCGGCCCGTTCGCTTCGCACGTAGACGTTGGCGTCATCGGCGTAACGGACGAACCGGTGGCCACGCCGGGCAAGCTCTGTATCGAGCTCGTCTAGCACGATGTTCGACAGCAGCGGCGACAACGGCGAGCCCTGCGGCACGCCCTCGATCGTCGCGACCACGACACCGTCGGGCAGCACCACCCGGGCGGTCAGCAGCCTGCCGATCAGGACGAGCAGCCGACGGTCACCAACTCGCTGCGCGAGCCGGGCCATCAGCCGTTGATGATTGACGCGATCAAAGAACTTCTCCAGATCGACGTCGACCACCCACCCGTACCCGTCTTGCAGATGCTGGCCGGCCTCGGCGACTGCCGTGTGGCAACTACGGCCAGGTCGAAACCCGTGACTACTCGGATGAAACGTCGGCTCAAAGACGGGTTCGAGCACCTGCCTGACGGCCTCCATCACCACCCGGTCGGTCACGTTGGGGATCCCGAGCCCACGCTGCCCGCCGCCTGCCTTGGGGATCAACGCCCGGCGCACTTCGCCGGGCCGCCAGCGCCCTTCAAGCAAATCAACTCGCAGCTTCTTCGAGATGGTCGGCCACCGCTCTCGCAGCACCTGCACCGTCATCCCGTCCGGACCGGGAGCACCCCGATTCGACACCACCTTCAACAACGCCGAGCCGAGTCGCTCGACCACTCCGTCCATCGTCGCGGGCGCGCGTTCCTGCGCGTTGACGATCGCCTTCGGCACCCCCACCGCGCGTACCCCGGATCGGTCCAGGACCCGCCTGCGGGCGACCCCTCGCGGGGCTTCTGCTGTCGCGATCGGCAGGCACAACTGCCACGCCGCTTCTTCGACCGGGACCGCCTTCCCCTGCCCACCAGCACTCGAACCGGTGGGCTGGACGGGCATTACCCCGCCGTCGGGTACTACGCGATCCTCCGACTTCTGCTGGGCCATCAGCCTCCGTCCTCTCGTCCTCGGGCCTACCGGCCACCCCGGCCGGAACCCAGCAGATCTCCCGGGATAAGACGCTGAGATTTCGCGGTGATCACGTCGCCACTACGCCCCTGGCACCGACAGGAACCGGGCATCGCCGCCGAAGGCCAGCTCGCCCGCCAAGGACGCCTTACGGCGCTTCACTCTCGTTCGCCACCACCACACACCTACGGCTTCCTTCAGACCCGCCCTCACGGAAGCCCGCCAACGCAACCAGCCGCCAGCGAGCCGCCCGGTCAACTCCGGGCCGCGCCCTTGCCACATCGGTGTTGGGTTCCCCCCGTCAGGGCCCCAGAACAGGACTTCCACCTCCGATCTCAAACGCCATGCCCGGCGTACCTCGGCTCGCCCTCGGGCTCGCCTCCCAGCGAGCTTCCGTCCGCAGCCACACCTACAGTCCCGACCACTACCCCACCAGCTCTCACAGCAAGTGGACCGAAGAACGGGGGCCGCCCACTACCCCTGCTCGTCGTGAGGGGGGACCCTCCGGTCCTTTCAGCAGCTATGCCGGT
>CADCVR010000025.1 GCA_902806205.1 uncultured Solirubrobacteraceae bacterium
TGACCTTCGCGGGGTGCGGGCAAAGCCAGGGAGATTCCGCCGCGCGGCGGACGGCCACCACGCCGGCGATCGCGCCATCTGACGCCGCCGCCCAGGGAGGGATCTCGCTGCCGCCGCAGGCGACCACCGGGCCGACGGGGCAGCAGGGTGTGGCCGGGAACGCGACCGACGCGACCTGCGACAGCGAGAAGGGCGGGACCGTGATCCCGGCGGTGGAGATCCCTGCCGTCACCTCCGCGCCGGTCGTCGTACCCGAGCAGGAGCTCGCCGGGACCCGGGTGCCCGGCTTCACCGTTCCCGGGGTGAAGATCCCCGCCCAGCGCGTCGGCGCCCAGTGCGCGGTCGAGGAGCCCGCTCCCGCCGGGTGCCTCGGGCGCGTCGTGATCCCCGCTACCACGATCACGGCCGTCACCATCCCCGCGGCGACGATCCCGGGTGTCTCGGTGCCGGGCGCGTCGACGCCGGCGGTGACTGCTCCCGCCCAGAGCTCATCGGTCGAGCGCGCGGCGGCCCAGACCGTCGAGCAGGAGTGCCGGCTCAAAGCCGAGCCGGGCGAGTACCAGGGGTCCGTGTACCGGGCCGCGGCCTACCGCCCGGCGATCTACCGCCCCGCGCTCTACCGCCCGGCGCTCTATCGGCCGCGGGTCTGCGTCGCCGGCGGCGGGTGCCTCGACGGGGTGCGCGTCGACGGGGTGCGCGTCGACGGGGTGCGCGTCGACGGGGTCCGTGTCGACGGTCGCCGCCTGGACGGCAGGAAGCTCCCCGAGGTCAAGTCGCGCTGCGTGGAGGTGCTCAGCGGCGGTGGCTCGACCGCCTACGGCCTCTGCGCGGACGTGCTCTTCGCGTTCGACCGCGCCACCGTCCGTCCCGGCGCCGCCCGGGTGCTGCGCGAGGTCGCCGCCTCGATCCGCAAACGCTCCGGCGACGGTGAGATCCGCGTCGAGGGCCACACGGACGCCAAGGGCAGCGACGCCTACAACGACGACCTCTCGGCGCGCCGGGCGGCGGCGGTCCGCCGCTGGCTGATCGACGAGGGCGGCTTCGAGGCTTCGCGGGTCCGCGCACGCGGCTTCGGCGAGGCCCAGCCCAAGGCGGACAACGGCACCGGCGACGGCCGGCGCAAGAACCGGCGCGTCGTCATCGGTGTCACCGACCGGTAGCTACCCGCCGCCCTGCTCGCCCGGGTCGGCTTCCACCGGGCGGACGCCTTCGCCCGGGAGGAACTCGTTGGTCAGCACGGCCTGGGTCGGCGGGTTGTCCACGAGTCCGTTCTCGCGCAGCCACGCTCCGTAGCGCCGCCACTCCTCGGGCTCCTGCCAGCCGAACGGCCGCTTCGGGTCCTCGGGAAAGAAGACGGGCAGCGTGGCCTTCACCGCGGCGAGCTGCAGTCCGCGGTCCAGGTCCTTGTTGGCCTTCAGCAGCGGATCGATGCCGGTCGCCGGATTCGCGCGGACGGCCTCGGTGCCCTGGCGCAGCGCCTGGATGAAGCGGCGGTACACCTTCCCGCGCGGGCCGAGCCGATCCTGGTCGGCGACGAGGACGAGTTCGTCGTAGGTCGGCACGCCGGCCTGTTCCATGCGGATGATCGTCGGGTCCTTCTTCTCCCGCGCGAGCTGCACTCCCTCGTAGTTCCAGAAGGCGCCGAGCGTCGCGTCCACCTTCTTGGAGAGCATGGCCGGCACGAGGTTGAAGCCGACGTTGACCTCCTTGACCCGGGCGGGGTCGACCCCGGCGTCCTCGAGGATCGTCTTCAAGTAGGCCGACTGGTACGGGATGCCGGCGGTCCCGACGGTCTTGCCGTCGAGATCCGACGGGCGCTTGATCTGCGCCGAGCCGAGCGCCACGATCGACGTCAGCGGCTTCTGCGCGATGGCCCCGATGCCCACCAGTTCGGCGCCCTTGTCGCGCGCCAGGAACAGCTCTGGCTCGTAGGAGATCGCGAGGTCGGCCTTCCCGGCGGCGAGGAGCTTGAGCGGCTCGGAGGGATCACCGGGCACGCGGATGTCGACGTCCAGGTTCGCGCGCTCAAACGCGCCCGTCGCCTCCGCGGCGTAGATCCCCGCGTGGTCGGCGTTCGGGAAGTAGTCCAGGACCAGCGTGAGCTTCTCGGGCGCGGACGCTGTCCCCGGGGCGGGATCCTGCTTCTCGCCGCAGGCGGAGAGCGCGGCGGCGCAGGCGGCGACGAGGGCGAGGGTGCGTTTCATGAGGGACTTCTGGCTCCTTCCGGGGAGGTGGCAGACCACGGGAGCAGGCGGCGCTCGAGCGCGACGAGGCCCGCGTAGAGGGCGAGGGTGAAGGCCATGAGCACGACGATCGCGGCGTACGCGCGCGCGGTCTCGAGCTGGGGGATCGACTGGAGCGTGAGGCGGCCGAGGCCCTTCTCAGAGCCGGAGTACTCGGCGAGGACGGCGGCGATCGCGGCGATCGCGACCGCCAGGCGCGTTCCCGTGAAGAGGGCGGGCAGCGCGCTGGGTGCCTCGGCGAAGCGCAGCACCTGCCAGCGCGAGGCGCCGAGGGTCGTAAGCAGCTTGAGGCGGTCCGGGTCGATGCGCCCCAGCGCGTCGAGGGTCGGCACGACGATCGGGAAGAAGCAGACCAGCGCGACGATGAAGAGCTTCGGCCGCACGCCGAAGCCGAACCAGGTGACCAGCAGCGGCGCGATGAGCACGATCGGGATGACCTGCGTGCCGACCAGCAGCGGGTAGAGGCCGCGGCGCGCCGCGCCGGAGAGGTGCAAGAGCGCGGTCAGCGCGATGCCGAGGACGAGGGCACAGAGCAGGCCGAGCAGCATCTCCGTCGCGGTGACGGCGAAGTTCTCGGCGAGCAGCGCACGGTCGTCGACGAGCGACCCGGCGACCGCGGTCGGGGCGGGCAGCACGAACTCGTCGAGCCCGGAGACGACCGTGTAGAGCTGCCAGGTCCCGAGGAACGCGACGACGATCACCAGCGCGGCCATCAGCGCATCGCTCCCAGGGCCTGCGCCCGCAGCGCCACCACGCCGGGGTCGGTCGCGACCCGGCCCCCCGCGCCCCGCGGCAGTGCGACCGTCAGCGTCGCCAGGACCCGGCCCGGGCGGGGGGAGAGCACGATCACCGTGTCGGCGAGCAGGACCGCCTCTTCGACGTCGTGGGTGACCAGCAGGACGGTGCGCGGCCTGCGCTCCAGCGCCGCGGCCAGCCAGGCCTGCGTGTCGGAGCGCGTGATCGCGTCAAGCGCGCCGAAGGGCTCGTCGAGGCAGAGCACCGGCGCGCCGGCGAGCAGCGTGCGGGCGAACGCGACGCGCTGGCGCATGCCGCCGCTGAGCTCCGCGGGCCGGGTGCGCTCGAAGCCGGAGAGCCCGAGCTCCTCCAGGAGCGGGTGGGCCGCCGCGCGCGCCTCGGCCTTCGACGCGCCGCCGACGCGGAGCGCGAGCCCGGCGTTGTCCAGCGCGGTGAGCCAGGGCAATAGCTGATCGCGCTGGGGCATGAGCACGGCGCGGGGCGCCTCGACGTGCCCGGCCTGCGGCGTGATCAGCCCGCAGACGACGTCCAGCAGCGTGCTCTTGCCGCAGCCCGACGGCCCGACGATCGCGACGACCTCGCCCGGCGCGGCGCGCAGCCCCACGCCGGCCAGCGCCTGCACCTCGCCGTAGGCGTGCGCCACGCCCTCGAGGATCACCCCTGCTGCTGTGACTCGCGGCGCCGCCGCGGCCTTAGGAGCTGTTTCAGAATCAGAGCGGTCCGGTGAGGGAGCCGGATCGTGGATGGCGGGACTCATCCGATGGCCTTACGCAGGCTGGTTGCCTTCGTGGGGCCATCGGATGAGTTCCGGTGCCGCGAGACGGTTTCCTCGGCGCACCGCTCTTTCTGAAACAGCTTCTCAGTCGCCATCGCTCCCTCCGCGGGCATTACCCCACAGGTTCGAAGGGTCCGCGCCGGATCGGGCGCCATCTCAGCCGGCCTCCGCCAGCCCCCCTGTCTGCATGTGCCGCTCAAGCGTACAAGAGCACGCCGCCAGAGCACGCCGCCCGCGGTAGGGCTCAAGTCACGAGCGGTCGCTGCCGACAAGCCCATCATGCGAGTCGTTCGGCAGGCGTCGGCCCGCCCCGTGCAACCCCGCAGCACGCCGGCAGGCCCCCTGGAGCGATCCCTCGACCCGAGGAAGCGCGCGGGGTCATGACCTGGCAGATCGCCACCGTGTTCAGCGCCGTCATCGGCGCCGCCTACCTGGTCATCTCCTGGTTGATCTCCCGCGGTCTGTGGGCCACGCGGCAGGCAGGACCCAACGTGCTCGGCATGGCGACGGCCGCGATCTTCTTCACCTGCGGGGTTCACCACGGCAGCCACGCACTGCACTTGATCGGTCCGTCACTGGGCTTCGAGGAGGCCGAGGGCCTGGCGATGAGGGCCGCGTTCGGGTTCCACGTGGCGCTGTGGGACGCGGTCGGAGCCGGGGTCGCCTTGTTCTACCTCAGCCTGAGGCACTCCTACGGGCGGCTGCTGCACAGCCCCGTGATGTTCGAGGACTCCGAGCGGCGGCGCTACGAGGCGCGGCTCGAGCGCGAGCGCGCAGCGCTTGCCGAGGCGCAGGCGATCACCCACCTCGGCAGCTGGGAGCTCGACCTCCTCACAGGCGTGCGCTCGTGGTCCGACGAGATGTACCGCATCTACGGCCTGCCCGACCGGAGCGACGCGGGGGCGGCCGAAGGCCTGCTGGTTGCCGTGGTTCCGGAGGACCGGAGGCGGGTGCAGGAAGGCGTCGCCGCCGCGGTGGCCGGCGGGGACGAGATCGACCTCTCCTTCCGCATCGTCCGCGGGCCCCAGGACGAGCTCCGGTTCCTGCGGACCTACGGGACGATCATCCGTGATGCGAACGATCTGGCGGTCAGGATCGTCGGCACCACGCAGGACATCACGGAGGCCAACGCCATCGAGTCGGCCCGTCGTGAAGCCGAGGAGCGCTTTCGCATCACGGTCGCTCACGCCCCGATCGGGGTGGCACTCGTCGATCTCGCGCCGTCGACGCGGAACCGTCTGCTGACGGTCAACGAAGCCCTCTGCGAACTCGTGGGGCATTCGGCGGACGCCATGCTGGAGATGACGATCGAGTCGTTCATCCACCCCGACGACGCGCACGCCGTGCTCCGCGACATCGAGCTCCTGGCGATGGATCAGCTCGCGCGGACGGAGGCGGAGATCCGCTGCCTGCACGCCGACGGGCACGTCGTATGGACCTCCGTGGCGGGTGCGACCGTGCCCTCCGACGGCGACGCGCCGGAGTACGCCGTCTTCCACGTGATGGACATCGGTGAGCGCAAGCGCTTCGAGGGACAACTCCAGCACCTCGCCGACCATGACGCGCTGACCGGGTTGTTCAACCGGCGACGTTTCGAGGAGGAGCTCGGGCGGACCTTGGTGCACAGCGGACGCCACGGCAGCCAGGGCGCCGTGCTCATGCTCGACCTCGACGGCTTCAAGTTCGTGAACGACACCATGGGCCACTCCTACGGCGACGAGCTCGTGACCCGCGTCGGCGGCCTCCTGCGCGTCGCCCTGCGCGCGACGGACGTCCTGGCGCGCCTCGGCGGCGACGAGTTCGCCGTGATCCTCCCGGAGACCGGGGAGGCCGAGGCGCTCGCGGTGGCCGAGAAGCTGCTCGCGATGCTGCGCGAACGCGCCGTGGCGCTCAACGATCACCGCCACGCTCGTGTGACCGGGTCCATCGGGGTCACCGTCTTCGGCTCCGGGGTCGAGGTCACCGGGGAGGAGCTGATGGTCGAAGCGGACCTGGCGATGTACGAGGCCAAGGAGAGCGGCAAGAACTGCGCCGCGGTCTACCGCCGCGCGGAGCAGACCCGCCAGAAGCTCGCGCACCGCATGTCCTGGCTGAAGCGGCTGCAGACGGCGACCGACGAGGGGACCTTCGAGCTGATGGCGCAGCCCATCGTGGCGCTCCGCACCGACGAGGTTCCGCTCTACGAGCTGCTGCTCCGGTTGCCCGGTGACAACGGCGAGCTGGTCCCCGCCGCCACGTTCCTGGGGGTCGCCGAGCGCTTCGACCTCATCCAGCAGATCGACCGCTGGGTCTTCGGCGAAGCCGCCCGGCTGCTGCACGTCCACCATGCGGCCGGCCAGGACATCAGCTTGAGCGTGAACATCTCGGGCAAGACGCTGAACGACCCCGGCATCCTCGACGACTTCAGGACCATGCTGGCCAAGTACCTCGTGCCGGCCAACCGCCTCGTCGTCGAGGTCACGGAGACCGCTGCCATCGTCAACATCGACAAGGCCCGTGACGTCGCGCGGGGACTCAGGAAGCTCGGGTGTCGCTTCGCCCTGGACGACTTCGGTGCGGGCTTCGCGTCGTTCTACTACCTGAAGCACCTCGAGTTCGACCTCCTGAAGATCGACGGCGAGTTCGTCAGGAACCTCACCAAGAGCACCACCGATCAGCTCGTGGTCCGGTCGGTCGTCCAGGTCGCGACCGGCCTCGGCGCGCAGACCGTCGCGGAGTTCATCAGCGACGAGGCCGCCCTGGCGCGGCTGCGCGAGCTCGGGGTCGACTACGGGCAGGGCTACCACCTCGGACGCCCCGCTCCCGTGGGAGACCTCCTTCCGCTCTCCGTCACGGTTTGAGTGAGGGTTCGTGACGAAACTGGGTAAGAAGCGTTGTGGAGAGCAAGGAGGCCCTCACCCGTGCCGTACGTGACCTGCCCACGCTGCGCCCTGACCGCCTACACCGCGGCCCGCTGGACGACGACCGACGACTGTCCCGGCTGCGGGGGCCCGCTCGGCCGCGCGTACCCGTCGCCGGCCGGCACGTCGTGGAGGACGACCACCCCATCGGATGCCACGATGGGCCCGGCCTCGACGGCGTCCCGGATCGGCGGGTCGGGTCGGTCCTCCGCGGCGGTCTCCATGGACTCCGCCCACCCACCTGCCGGATAAACCGAGCGGGTGACTCACCTGATCGGCTGCGTCAGCGCCTTGACGAACTCCTCGAGCTGGTCGGTCGTCCAGCACTCGTGGGCCTCGCAGTACTGCTCGTAGCTCGCGATGACCGAGTCCCCGTAGTTCCAGTAGAGCCGCGGCTCGGGGTTGAGCCAGAACGTCCGGCCGGCGTTCGCGGCGATCTGGCCGAAGACGGCGGCCTTCGGGTCGCGGCCGTTCGTCCGCGCGTCGCCGAGGACGATGACGGTCGCGCGGGGGTGAAGGTCGTCCTCGACCAGCGCCGCGAACTCGTTCCAGACGCGCCCGTAGTCCGTGTAGCCCGAGATGTCCGCGACGCCCGCGTCGCGTGCGATCGCCGCGGAGACCTTGCGGAAGTCGCGCTCGGTGGCAAAGACGTCGGTGACCTCCGAGATCCGCTCGATGAAGACGAACGAGCGCATCCTGCGAAACGAGTCGTGGAGCGCGTGCAGCACGCTGAGGAAGAACACCGAGGCGCTCGTGACCGACGTCGAGACGTCGCAGAGGACGTAGATCTCCGGGCGGCGCGGCCGGTTGGGCTTGTACTTCAGCTGGACGGGCACGCCGCCCGTCTCCAGCGAGGCGCGCATCGTCCGGCGCACGTCGACGGCGCTACGGCGCTTGCGCCCGCGGCTCTCCTGGCCCTGGGTCTTCAGCCGCCGCTTGAGCTGCACGACGACCCTGTGCACCGCGGCCAGGTCCTGCAGCGGGCCGCTCGGCAGCGCCCGGTCGAGCTCGTTGAGCGGCCGTGCGGCGGGCAGCGCCCGCGTGCGCTCGATCTGCTCGCGCTCGAGCTCGCGACGGAGCATCGCCTCGAACGTGCGGATCGCCTCGCGCGGCAGCCCCTCGGCACGCGGGTCGTCGGGCGGCAGATCGGAGTGCGGCTCGGCCTTGAGCCCGAGCGCACGGCGGATGCGCTGCACGTCGACGCCGACGACCCCGGAGCCGTCGCCCGCCCGCCCGAACGCCGCGATCGCCAGGCGCGCGAGGTCGCGCATGCGGGCCTCGTCGCCGTCACGGAGCGCCTCGGCCACCATCTGGCGGATGAGCTCCGAGTCGAGCTCACCCTCGCCGTCCTGGTCACCGGCACCCGCCGGGTCGTCGGCTTGCCCGTCGGAGCCGTCGGGGCCGGACGCGCCGTGCTCCCGGATCCCCTCGTTCACCGCGGCGAGCTCGGCGGCCCGGAAGAAGAAGCGGTCGAACACCAGCTCGAACGTGCGCCGGGCTTCCGGCGACTTCGCCAGGGTCGCCGCGAGCGCCTCGCGGAAGCGGCTCTTCTCCGTCCAGGAGACGAGCCCGAGGACCGCGAACGCGTCGAGCAGCTCGCTCGTGCCGACCGCGACCCCCTCGCCGCGCAGCTCCTCGCCGAACTCGAGGATCCGGGCGGTCATGCCCGGCGGGCCCGTGCCCGCGGCTTGCGAGCCGTAGAGCGCGGCGCGCCGGGGGTCCGGCCTGCCTGGCGCGGGCCCCACGGCCTTCAGCCCGCGGGCTGACCGACGACGAGCTTGGCTCCCACGCGCTCGAGGACGATGTCGAGGTCGGTGCGGTGCTTGACGATGACCGAGATCGTCTGGCGGAAGAGCTCGTGGTCGATGTCCTGGGCGCCGAGCAGCAGCAGCGTGCGGGCCCAGTCGATGGACTCCGCGATCGACGGCGGCTTCTTGACGTCCAGCGCGCGGATCAGCGCGACGAGCTCGACGAGCTTGGCGGCGACGAGGTCCGGCAGCGCGGGCGTGTGCAGCCTGACGATCTCGAGCTCGTGCTCCAGCGCGGGATAGTCGAGCCAGAGGTACAGGCAGCGGCGCTTGAGCGCCTCGGTCAGCTCACGCGAGTTGTTCGAGGTCAGCAGCACGACCGGATGCGTCGTGCTTGCGACGGTGCCGAGCTCCGGGATCGACACCTGGAAGTCGGAGAGCAGCTCGAGGAGCATCGCCTCGAACTCCTGGTCGGTCTTGTCGATCTCGTCGATGAGCAACACGACGGGCTCCTCGGCGGCGATCGCCTGCAGCAGCGGGCGGGCGAGCAGGAACTCCTCGCCGAAGATGTCGTCCTGGACCTTGTCCCACCCGGCGTCCGTCTGCTCGGCCTGGATGCGCAGCAGCTGCTTGCGGTAGTTCCACTCGTAGAGCGCCTTGGCCTCGTCGAGTCCCTCGTAGCACTGGAGGCGCACCAGGGGCCGCTCGAGGTACGTCGCCAGCGCCTTGGCGAGCTCGGTCTTGCCGACGCCCGCCGGCCCCTCGACCAGGATCGGCTTGCCGAGCCGCGCGGCCAGGTACGACACCAGCGCGGTCGACTCGCCGGGAAGGTACCCCGTGGCCCGCAGGCCGGTGGCGACGTCCGCCGGGGATGCGGGGGAGACGGGCATGGAGCCCGACAGGCTACCGCTGTGGCATGCTCGAACTCGTGCTGCTCACCGCCGTCGTCGTCGCCGCCGGTGAGCTCCCCGCAGCCCCCGTCGTCGGGGTCATGACCTTCGGCCTGGTCATGGCGATCGTGGGGCACATCGCGAGGCGCAACCTGCTCGTGGGGCTCGGAATCGCGGTGCTGTTCATGGCGACGGCGGCCCTGGTCCTGCTCGCCTATCTCGACTTCGCGGGAGGCGACTCCTTCGACCCGCGGCCGAGGGATCCGAACCTCCCGCCGGGGGTCTACCCGTAGCACTAGGAGTCCGTTGAGACAGACTCCTAGCCTGCCTCCGGGGGGCGCCGCCGGGGCGGCTGGAACTCGGGTGGATCGAAGTCCGGCGGATCGCCGAAGGGCCGCGTGGGGGCCTCGTCGGGCGGCGCGTGCCAGGTGGGCGCCTCGTCGGGCGGGGAGTGCCGCGTGGGCGCCTCGTCGTGCGCGCCGTTGGCGGGGGCCGCCTTCGGGGGTCGGGGGCGACGCTCGCGTACGGGCGTGTCGGCGCTGACGGGCGTCGCGCGGCGCCGCTAGTCGCGCTGCTTGCGGCGCTGCTCGCGCGTCGCCTCGCCGGCG
>CADCVR010000026.1 GCA_902806205.1 uncultured Solirubrobacteraceae bacterium
CGACGAGGACGTGCGCCGCGCCGGCCCGCCGCTCAGCTTGGCGCCGGGCCGGTGACGCGCGGCGGGCGCCACCTCGACGGCGCCTCGCGCCGCCCGCCCGCTCCCTGATGGCTGCACCTATGCTTGTCGCCCATGAGCGATCCGCACACCGAGGCGCCGCAGGACCCCGCGGCACAGGGCTGGTGCGTCTGCGGCCAGAAGGTGCCCATCAGCGACGCCCGCGAGGTGACGCTGCCCAACGGCAAGCCCGGTTGGCAGGGCTCGTGCCCCGAGTGCGGCGCCCCGCTGTTCGCCATCCGCCGCAAGACGGCCGGCGCTTGACGATCCCGGCGGGGATCGTCCCCGAACCGGCTGCATCACGGTCGTGACGGCAGCGTTTCGCGCTCAGGCTCCGAGCGGGAGCGCCTGCGCCGGGATGGAGCCCGCCGGGAGGTGACCGGGGCTGCCCGGGAAGAGCCGGTCGGCCCAGGCGCCGCAGGGGCGCGGGCCGATGATCGCCCGGAGATCCTCCATGGTCATGAGCAACTTGAGCGACGGCGCGACCTGCAGGTCGGCGGCGTTCGGCGGATCGCCGCCGAGCGTCCCGTCGGCCAGCCAGTCGTCGATCTGCTGCAGCCAGCCCGGCAGCGCCTGCAGGTCGGCGGCGCGCGCGGCGTCGGAGGTCTTGTTCAGGCGCTGTTCTAGCCGCCCGATCACCGGGACCGCCGCCTTGAGCACCGGCGCGGGGAGCGGCAGCTTCGCCCCTTCGGAGAACGAGGGCGCGGCACTCGGGTTGGCCATCAGCGTCGGCCAGAGGATGCGGCGCGCCGCGGCCTGCAGCACGTGGTCGCCCCAGCGCTCGGCCTCGAGCACGCGGGCGCGCGCCGCGGCGTCGGCCGGGAGCAGCGGGGGCTCGGCTGCGAGCTCGTCGAGGCGACGCAGGATCGCGCGGGAGCCCGACACCTTCTCCCCCGACTCGAAGCGGATGCCGGGGACGGTCCGCCGCCCGAAGAGGATGCCCATGACGCCGGCGTGCACGCCCACCGGCAGCTCGATCGTCTTGTAGGCGATCTGCTTGATGTCGAGTGCCCGGGCGACCGTGGCGCACGGGTGCGATCCGTGGATGACGTACAGCTTGGCGGGCACGCCATGAGCCTATCGGCGATCATCGACGCGGATGCTCCTCGTGGTCGACGTCGGCAACACGCAGACCCACTTCGGGACCTACTCCGGGGACGAGCTCCTGGAGCACTGGCGCTTCGCGACGGTGCGCAGCTCCACCGCCGACGAGCTCGGGGCCGCCCTCCGCGCACTGCTCGAGCTGCGCGGCATCGGCCTGGCGGACATCGACGGCTCGATCATCTCGAGCACGGTCCCCCAGCTCGAACCCGAGTGGATCCGCATGGGCCGCCGCTACCTCGGCCACGACACACTCGCGGTCGGGCCCGGCCTGCGGACCGCGATGCCGATCCGCATCGACAACCCGCGCGAGCTCGGCGCGGACCGCCTCGTCAACGCGGTCGCGGCCTTCGACCGGATGGCGGGCCCGGTGATCGCCGTCGACTTCGGCACCGCGGTCAACTACGACGTCGTCTCGGGCAAGGGGGAGTACTTGGGTGGCGTCATCGCGCCCGGGGTCGAGGTCTCGCTCGACGCGCTGACCACCCACGGGGCCAAGCTCCCGAAGATCGACCTGCTCGCGCCGCGCTCGGCGATCGGCAAGTCCACGGTGGAGGCGATCCGCTCCGGGATCATCTACGGCTTCGCCGCCCAGGTGGACGGGATCGTCCACCGCCTCGTCGAGGAGCTGGGGGAGGCGGCAGACGTCATCGCGACGGGCGGCCTGGCCGAGCGTATCGTGCCCTTCACGACGGTCATCGACGAGGTCGACGAGGACCTGACCTTGAAGGGCCTCAAGCTGCTCTACGAGCGCAACCCCTGAGCCTCCCGGCCCTCCCGATCGCCGTCGCCCGCCGTCTCGCGCTCCACGCGCAGGGCCTCGCGGATCCTCCGCCGCGCGGAGTGCCCACCCCGGCGGCCGTCGCGGAGACCGTCGCGCGGCTCGGGGCGGTGCAGCTCGACCCGATCTCCGCGGTCGCGCGCTCGCCGCTGCTCGTCCTCCACGCGCGCCTGGGTGCGGGCTTCGCCGAGGACGCCCTCGATCGCGCGCTCCACGGCGACCGCGCGTGCTTCGAGTACTGGGCCCACGACGCCTCGATCGTGCCCGTGGCCGACCTGCCGCTGCACCGCTGGCAGCAGCACCGCTACCTGGGGCTCCCGACCGTTCCTCGTGCACGCGTGCGCGCGTGGCTGACGGCCAACGCCCGCTTCGCCGACGCGCTCGTCGCCGATCTGCGCGAGCACGGCCCGCTGCGCGCGCAGGAGCTCGAGGACCATTCGGCCGAGCCGTGGCGCTGGGGCTACTGGAGCGACGAGGTCTCCTCCCGGCAGACCGTCGCGCGGATGCTCCAGGTGCTCTGGCTCAGCGGCCGCGTGGGCGTCGCCGGCCGGCGCGGGATCGAACGGCGGTGGGACGTCTTGGAGCGCTGCCTGCCCGCCGGCGCGCTCCAAGCCGCCGACGCAGCGCCGCTCGGCGACCGCGAGGTGACCGAGCGCGCGGTGCGCCGGGCGCTGTCCATGCTCGGGGTGGCGAAGGCCGCGCACATCACGCGGCACTTCACCCGCGGCCGCTACCCCGGGCTGGCCACGGTGCTCGACGACCTCACGGCTGCCGGGGAGCTCACGGCGGTCACCGTCGAGGGGTGCAAGGGCACGTGGTACGGGACCGCCGAGATGGTCGCGAGGGCGGGTGCCCTCACACCGGGGCGCCGCACGGTGGTGCTCTCACCGTTCGACAACGTCCTCTGCGACCGGGCGCGCACCGCCGAGCTGTTCGGCTTCGACCACCGCCTGGAGATCTACACGCCGCCCCAGAAGCGCCGCTGGGGCTACTACGTCCTGCCCATCCTCCACGGGGAGCGCTTCGTCGCGCGCGCCGACCTCAAGCTCGACCGCAGGTTAAGCGTTCTGGGCGTCCTCGCGCTCCACGACGAGCCCGGCCGGCGTGCGCCTCGAGCGGTCGCCGAGGCCATCGAGCGCCTGGCCGCGTGGCGGGGAGCCACCGTCGCCTGAGGCGCTGGTGCCTCGGGCTTCGACCCCGGGCGGACTCAGCGCCAGGGCTACCCTGTGCGCGGTTGCTCCCGCCGCTCGACAGCCCCTGGCAGCTCGCCCACCTCACGGTCCCCAACCGGGTGCTGCTCGCGCCCCTGGCCGGGATCGGGAACTGGTGCGTGCGCCTGCAGGCCAAGCGCTACGGCGCGGGAATGGTTGTCTCGGAGATGGTCTCGAGCTTCGCCGTCCACTACGGCAACGAGAAGACCTGCGGCGAGATGCTCCGCCTGCACCCGGATGAGCGCGCGACGGGCGCCGACGGTCTCGCGGGAATCGTCTCCCTGCAGCTCTTCGGGCAGGACCCCGAGGTCATGCGCTCGGCCGCCGCGCACGCGCGCGCGACCACCGACGTCGACGTCATCGACCTGAACATGGGCTGCCCGGTGCCCAAGGTCGCCAAGACGGGCGCGGGAGCCGCGATGCTCAAGGACCCCGACACGGCGGTGGCCGTCGCGCGCGCCGCCGGCGAGGGCTCCGGCCTTCCCGTGACGGTGAAGTTGCGCTCCGGGCTGGTTCCCGGCGACACCACCTCGGGCTACGAACTCGCCCACCGCCTCGTCGAGGAGGCCGGCGTCGCGGCGATCGCGTTCCACCCGCGCTCGGCGAAGGTGCACCACAAGGGCGTGCCGGACTACGACCTGGCCGCGCGGCTGGTCGAGAGCCTTCCCGCGCCCGTGATCCTCACGGGCGGCCTGCACGACGCGGAAGCGGTCCGGCGGGCCTACGAGCACACGGGCGCCGCCGCGGTGATGCTCGCGCGCGGCGCGCTCGGCAACCCGTGGCTCTTCTCCGAGGTGCTCGGCCGCGACGCGACCGCACCGACGGCGGAGGAGATCCTCGCCGAGCTCGACTGGATGATGGACCGCACCGTCGAGCACCTCGGCCCCGTGCGCGCGGGGCGCCTCCTGCGCAAGTTCTACCCCTGGTATCTCGATCGGTTGGGGGGCCCGAAGTCCCTGCAGAGCGTGCTTCAGCAGACCGACGACGTGGAGGCCGCGCGGGCCGTGCTGGCTTCGCTGCGTCCCGCGGCCGCGGCCTGACACGCCGGTGGGACGACAGCCCCGGCCGGCCCTGCCCGCGTCACCCGGTGGGCAAACTCCGAGTCCGCAACCTGACTAGGTGCGCCGAACACCTAGCCGTTCAGGCTAACGCGAGGCTATGCTCAGGTTAAATTTGGGCGGGGAGGGCTTCGCGGCGGCTGTCAGCGGTCGCCGGTGCTTCCCTCTAACACAACGAGAGGAGTGGCGATGCGCGGAGTACGATCGACGCACGAACGACGGCGGCGGGGGCTCACGGTTGCGGTCCTGGCGCTCACAGCGAGCATCCTGGTGCCGGCGGCTATTGCGCTGGCCTGTAATCCCCAGGCGTACCTGACGATCGACCGCTCGAGCTACGCCCCGGGCGAATCGGTGCGTGTGGCCGGCTCCTTCTTCCGCGGCGACGCCGACATCACGGTGTCCGTCGACCGGACCGGTCAGTCCCAGACGGTCAGAACGACGGCCAACGGCGCCTTCTCGACGACGTTCGCCATGCCCCAGAACGCGCCGACGGGTGGCTACTCCGTCCAGGCCATCGGCTTCGAGGCCAACGGCGACGTGATCCCCGGACTCCCTGCTCGCGGGTCGTTCTCCGTCGCGGCAGGAGCGCCGGCCAGCACGCAGACAAGCGACGAGCAGCAGGCGCAGCCGGCCGGCCAGCCCGCCGCCCAGACCAGCGCGCCTGCGCCCGCTGCCCAGCCGAGCCAGTCCGCGGCACAGCCCGCCGCCGCGCCGCAGCGCTCGCGGCCCGCGCAGCGTCAGACCTTCCGCGAGCCGCCGGTCTTCAGCGAGCCCGACGTGCAGCAGAGCAGGGCGGAGCGGGGCAGCACCGGCAGCACCGCGACGGAGAGCAGGTCGCCCGCTCAGAGCGACACAGCGACTTCGAACGGGCGGCAGGTGTTCGCCGGTTCGGTGGCTCCCGCCCCCAGTTTCACAACGGTTTTGCCGGCCCCACGGGTCGTGGTGGCGGGTCCCGGTGCCAGCGCGCAGGCAGCCCGTCCCCGTGGCGCGTCTGAGTCACGGAGCGCCGCCGGTCGGTCGCAGCAGCAGCCGTCCCCGGCAGTCAGCCGCCAGACGTCAGAGCAAACCGCATCGGACGACCTCTGGAGCGCCTTGAGCCCTGGTCAGTCACCGTCCGTGCTTCCCGTCACAGGTGACGGCATGGCCGTCGAAAGCACGTCGACGGGCTCGGGGCTGGCTCTCGGCCTTCTGCTCGCCAGCGGCGCAGTGCTCGCACTTCTCGGTGGCCTGGCGGTGGCTGACGCCCGCAGGCGCCGGGTCCGCGTCCGCTGATCGCGGGAGTCGAGCCAAGAATCATCCGGTCCGGCCGGTCGTCCGCACGACGACCGGTCGGACCGATCCCTTTCTGCAAGCGTTGTTGGTCCGACGGAGTTGAGGAGATCACGATGACGGTACTCAAGGTGAAGGCGCTGAGGCGTGCACACGTACCGATGGGGGCAGCAGCTCGCATCGGGTGCATTGCGGCGGCCTTCGGCGGTGTGACAGCAGGGCCGGCGCTTGCCGCTGGTCCCGGGCTGCCCCGGACCTACGATGTCGCGCGCTACGACAGCCCGGCACCGGGCGCCACCGGGCAGTACCCGCTCGGGCTCGCCAACGCTGGTGACCTCAGCGGTGACGGCAAGGAAGACTTCATCACTGCCCAGCTCGTGAACACGCGCAACGACGCCGGTGCGATCAGCGCGGGCGGCAACGGGGCCATCTACATCATCAACGGCGTCACGGGCGAGCGCATCAAGACAATCGAGTCGCCGGATCCGGGCAACGGCAACAACCTCACCGGCGCCGCCTTGAACAACAACGCCAACTTCGCCTTTCCGTGGGTGTCGAAGGTCGGCGCGAACCGGAAGGCGCCCCAGCCCTTCACGGACATCGGAAGCTGCCCCAGCCCGCCGCCCAACGCGGGCGAGCTGTGCCGCAGCGCGACGATCGCCGGGCCGGACGGCATCCCCGACATCCTCGTCGGCGCCCGCGGCGTCGACGCGCGCGGCCTGCGAGACGCGGGTCGCGTCTACGTGTTCGACGGCGCGACGTTCGCACTGCTCAAGCGCATCGACCAGCCGGAGAGCGACACGACGGCGGTTGCGCTCTCGCGCCAGGGCGGCACGTGGTTCGGCCGCACGGTGGTCAACCCGTCGGGCCTCCCGCCCTGCGAGGGCAACGCGGGGGTCGGCAGCTGCGAGACGGTCGCCCCGGCCGTCGCCCGGGGCGACGTGGACGGCGGCGGCGTGGCGGATCTCGTGATCGGCGCCTCCTCCACCACGGAGAACGCCGCGTCCGCTCACCCCGGCTCACACTGCGCACGAACCTCCAGCCCGACCGCAATTTGCGCCGCTGCCGGTCGCGTGTACGTGTTCCACGGAGAGAACATCGTCGGCTCGAGCCCCGGGGAGATCCTCGACGGCACCGTCCCCGAGGGCGGCACGGCCGAGAACGTCACGAGGCTGCGCAACCCGCACGCGCAGGCCGACACCAGCAACCCGACCAACGCCGACTCGGAGATCTTCGCAAACTCGCTGATCCCGGTGGGTGACGTCGGCACCTGCCGCGCGACGGCGACCGTTCCGGTCCCGCCCCCCGGCGAGCAGTGCCCGCGCGCCCTCGGCGTGGCCACTCCGGACGGCAGGCCCGACTTCGTCGTCAGCGCCCAGCGCCAGGATCTGCCGCTGGACAACCCTGATCCGGCGCTCGGCGACGCGGGGGTGGCATACCTCATCGACGGGGCGACGAGCACGGTCCTCGTCATCTACCGCAATCCCGAGCCGCAGCTCGGCTCGACGTTCGGCAACCTCGAAGTGCCGTTTGCCGCCGGCGACCTCGGCGACACGGGCCTGCCCGACGCATTCATCCCGGCGCCCGGGCAGAACGTTCCGGGCTTCACCTCGGCCGGGCGCGGGTTCGTCATGAACGGCAACTTCCAGACCGGCGTGGGCAACTTCAACTTCGCCCGCCTCGACGATCCGACGCCGAGCACCGCGGGCGGCTTCGGCCCCGGGTACACCGGGGTGGGCGACCTGGTCCCGGGTTCGGAGACTCCCGCGAACGAGCTCCTGGTCGGGGCGAGCGCGGCACGGGCCAGGGGCGACATCCACTTCTTCAACGCGGCGACGGAGAAGGTGCTGCAGACGATCCCCGACCCCGACGCGCAGGCCGCCAGCCAGTTCGGGGAGCAGATCATCCCGCTCGGCGACCAGAACGGCGACGGGTTCCTCGACTTCGGCGTCACGGCGCCGCTCTTCGACGGGCCGACGCTGACCGACGAGGGGCGGGTGTACGTGTTCCGGAGCAACAACACGCCGTTGCCGCCGCGGCCTTCGCCGTCCGCAGAGACGCGACCGCCCGCGAACGCGGGGGCGCCGCCGTCCGCAGCGGCGACGCCCGCCGCGACGGGGACGTCCCCCGCCGAGGAGCTGCGCAGCGGCCGTTGCGCGAACGTCCAGCGCGGCACCGGCAACAAGGACAGGCTGCTCGGAACCAAGGCCGGGGATACGGTCTTCAGCCTCGGCGGCGACGATGTCGTCAGGGCGCTGTCCGGGCACGACTGCGTCGACGCGGGGAGTGACGACGACGACGCAGCGGGTGGCTCGGGGGAGGACAGCGTGCTCGGCGGTTCGGGTGACGACAAGCTCGACGGCGGGACGGGCGACGACCGGCTCTTCGGGGAGTCCGGCGACGATGTCCTCAACGGCCTCTCGGGGAAGGACATGCTGGCCGGCGGCTCCGGGAAGGACCGGTTGAGCGGCGGCAGCGGCGCCGACAGGCTGTTCGGTGAGCGCGGCAACGACCGACTCGTGGCGGGAGACAGCGGCGGCAGCAGGCTGGACGGAGGCGTGGGCAACGACCGCCTCGACGCGGTCAACGGCCGCCGGGACACCGTGCGGTGCGGCAGCGGCTTCGACCGCGCCGTCGTGGACAAGCGGCTCGACCGGGTCTCGCGCTGCGAACGCGTGACGCGGCGGAAGCGGGCGTGAGCCTCAGGGACGTGCCTCCCCGGGTCTCATCGACGGACGAAGACCCGTCGAGCAGATCGGGCACCCCCCCGCCGGACGCGTCCGGCGGGGGGCGGCGCCTCTTGATCCCCGTGCTGCTCGGCCTCACGTTGGTGCTCATGGGGGTGGGACTGGTGCTCGCCGCCTCCTCCTTCGAGCGAGCGGCGAAGGCCCGCGCGGCCACCTCGAACCTTCCGGTGAACGCGGGAGCGCGGACGCAGGCCGACATCAGCGCGCACAACTCGCCGTCTCTGGTCTCCAACCCCCGCAACGCCGCCAACCTCGTCATCGCCAACAAGATCGACAGCCCGCGCTTCTCGTGCGCGCTGCACGTGTCCTTCGACGGCGGCGGACACTGGAACCAGACCCCGATCCCCCTCCCCGTCGGGGAGGAACCGAAGTGCTACGCCCCCGACGTCACGTTCGCAGCCGACGGAGCGCTGTACTTGAGCTTCGTCACGCTGAAAGGGCGGGCCAACGCGCCCAACGCCGTCTGGCTGGTCCGCTCTCCTGACGGCGGCCAGACGCTGTCCGATCCCATCAGGGTGCGCGGGCCGCTGAAGTTCCAAGTCCGGCTGGCGGCTGATCCCGTGGCGCCCCAGCGGCTCTACATGACCTGGCTGGACGCCCGCGAAGTCGGACTCTTCAAGTTCATCACGGGCGGGAACGCGATACGCGCGGCGCGCTCGGACGACGGCGGGCGCACCTGGAGCAGCCCGAACCGACTGAGCGGGCCCGCCAGCGCCCGGGCCGTGGCGCCGTCTCCCGTGGTCGGTCCCAAGGGTGAGTTAAACGTCCTCTACCTCGACCTCGGCGAGGACATCCTCGACTACGAGGGCGCGCACCGCGGTCTTGGTGGGGAGCCCTACGACGGGAACTGGCGGCTGATGATGGCCCGCTCCACGGACCGCGGCGCCACGTGGAAGGAGTCGGTGGTCGAGGCCAAGATCGTCCCGACGGAGCGGTTCATCGCGTTCACGCCGCCCACTCCCTCGCTGGCGGTCGACCGGCGCTCCGGGGCGCTGTACGCCGCCTTCCACGACGGTCGGCGCGGCAACGCCGACGTGTACGTATGGAGGTTGGCGCCGGGCGACGGTCGCTGGAGTGCTCCCGTGCGCGTCAACGATACGCCGCGCACGGACGACAGCTCGCAGCTGCTGCCGAAGCTCTCCGTCGCGCCCGACGGCCGGCTGGACGTCCTCTACTACGACCGCCGCGTCGACCCCGAGAACCTGAGGACCGAGGCGTCGCTGCAGTCGTCGTTCAACGGCGGACGGACCTTCCTGCCCCGGGTGCGGCTCTCCGACCGGCCCTTCGACTCCCGCATCGGCTACGGCAGCGAGCGGGGGATGCCGGATCTGGGCACGCGCCTCGGCCTGGTCTCGATGCCCGAGCGGGCGCTCGGCGTGTGGACCGACACGCGCAGCGGCACCCAGCTCTCCAGCAAGCAGGATCTCGCGCGGGGCGTGGCGGCGTTCTCCCCGCCCGAAGATC
>CADCVR010000027.1 GCA_902806205.1 uncultured Solirubrobacteraceae bacterium
GGCGCGGGCCGCCCGCGCGCGCGGGCAGGCCGCGCGGCGCTTCGACGTCCACCGCGGCGCCGCGCCGCCGCTGCGCAAGGAGCTGGGGGTCCTCGGCCGGTGCGTGGTGCACGCGCCTCGCTACCGCTGCCTCAACGGCGTGGTGCTGGCCGCGCACACGCTCGGGCGCGTCGACGAAGCGAGAAGGCCGACGCCGGCGCCGGCGACACCGGGCGTCGACGACTTCCTGTCGGGCCTCAGCGGCCAGGTCGGCGGCTGGCGCGGCCGCCTTACCCGCGCGCACGATGCGCTGCTCGACCTTCAGCTCCCCCGCACACCCGTGCGGCCACCGCCGAGCCGGCCGCGTGTGCTCGTCGTCGGCATCGAGCGTCCCGAGGTCCAGAACACGATGGCCGCGACCCTCGCGGAGCTCCGCCGGTCCGAGACCGCTGAAGTGACGGTCGCAACGGCGCCCGCCGGCGTCCGCGGGAAGTTCGCGAACCTCAATGCGCTCGTGGCCGCTGAAGATCTCGACGCCTACGACTGGCTGCTGGTCGTCGACGATGACATCGACCTCCCCGCACGCTTCCTCGACCGCTTCCTCACGCACGCCGCCGGCGCCAAGCTCGCCCAGCCCGCGCACCGCCTGCACTCCCACGCGGCGTGGCCGCACACCCGCCGCCGCGCTCGGAGCGCCGTCCGGCCGACGACGTTCGTGGAGATCGGACCGGTCACCGCGTTTCACCGCGACACGCTCGCAACCCTTCTGCCCTTTCCCGCGCTGCGCATGGGCTGGGGCCTCGACGCGCACTGGGCCGCCGTGGCCCGTGAGAACGGCTGGCCGATGGTCATCGTCGACGCCACGCCGATCGGACACACGCTGCGCCCCATCGCGGCGACCTATCCGCGCGAGGCGGCGCTGCAGGAGGCGCGAGCGTTCCTGGCGAACAAGTCGTACGTGAAGCGCGACGAGGTGCGATGAGGGTCTGCGTCGTCGCGGAGTTCTACCCTCGCGCCCACGACCCGGTCCTCGGCATCTGGGCGCACCGGCAGGCCATGGCGGCACGCGACGCGGGGGCAGAAGTGCGCGTCGTGGTCCTTCATCGACCGATCCCGCCGCTCGACACGCCCAGGCGCGAGGTCCGGCGGCGGCTCGGGACCCTGCTGCGCCAGCCACGTCAGGCGACGCTCGATGGGCTGGCGGTCGACTACGTGCGTTTCGTCGCCCCGCCGCGGCCGCGCGGCTACGGCGCCTGGGGCGCGTGGGCGGCGCCGCCCCTGGCGCTGCACCTCCGGCGGCTGCGGACCGGCTGGCCGTTCGACCTGGTCCACGCCCACAGCGCGGTGCCGGCCGGGGAGGCGGTGCGGCGGGCGCGGCTCGGCGTGCCGGTCGTGGTCTCCAGCCACGGCGCCGACACGTTCTTCACCGCCACCAACTACGCCGCGGGCCGCAGGGCCGTCGGTGAGGTCTATGCGACGGCGGCGGTCGTGCTCGCGAATTCGCGCGGGATCGAGCAGAGCGCCAGGAGGCTCGGCGCGACACGGACCACGGTCGTCCGGCTCGGCACGGACATCCCCGGCGTCCTGCCTGCGAAGCGTCCGGACCCGACGCTCGTGACCGTCGCCCATCTCGTCACCCGCAAGCGCCAGGGTGACGTCATCCGCGCGCTGTGGATCCTGCGCGACCGCCACCCGCGCCTGCGCCACCTCATCGTCGGCGACGGCCCCGAGCGAACGCGGCTGGAGGGCCTCGCGCGGCAACTCGGGCTCGAGCACCGCGTGGAGTTCACGGGTCAGCTCCCGAACCCGGAGGCGTTGCAGGCCGCGTGGGCCGGCCATCTGTTCGTGCTGCCCTCCGTCGACGAGGCGTTCGGCGTGGCCTACGTCGAGGCGATGGCCGGCGGGCTCCCGGCCGTGGGCTGCCTCGGTGAGCCGGGACCCGCGGAGATCGAGGAGGCCGGTCCCGGCATCCGCCTGGTGGCGCCGGGGGACATCCCGGCGCTCGCCGCGGCCATCGACCGCGAGCTCGCGCGCCCCCCGCGCGAGCTGCGCGAGCGCGGCGCGCGGGCGCGCTCGACCGTCGAGCGCTACTTCACCTGGGAGCGCTGTGGTCGCGCGACGCTCGCGGTCTACGAGCAGGCGCTGCGAGCATGATGCCGAGCGGTGGACTGACGCCGGGATGACCGTCCTCTTCGTCACCAACCACGTCCCGCCCGACCGGCGCGGGGCGTTCGCGGCGCTGCACCGGCAGGTCCCGATCGAGCTCGCGCTCTTCGGGGGCCGCTCCCAGCACGCGACCGGCTCCGTCGAGGATCCGGGCGTCCCGCACCGCCACGTCGCCCAGCGCGAGGTGTTCGGCCTGGCGGCGAGCGGCGGCTATCACGCGGTGGTCTGCGGCACCGCGGGCCGCGTCGCGCTGCCGGCGAGCTTCGCGGGCGCCCGCCGCTCGAAGACCCCCTTCGTCCTCTGGAGCGCGCTGTGGGCGCAGCCGCGCAGCCCCGGCCACGCGGCAGGCGCACTGCTCCTGCGACGGATCTACGCGGAGGCCGACGCGGTGGTCGCCTACGGCTCGCACGTCGCCGCGCACGCTCGCCGCCGCGGGGCGCGGCGCGTGCACGTCGCTCCCCAGGCCGTCGATCAGGAGTTCTGGTCGCAGCCTGCGCCCGCGCCGCCGCCGCACACCACGACGACGTTCCTGTTCGTCGGACGGCCGGCCCCCGGGAAGGGCGTCGAAGAGCTGCTCGAGGCGTGGCGCGCCTCGGGGCTCCCGTCACAGGCAGCGGAGCTCGTGCTCGTCGGCGTCGCGCCCCAGCTCGAGCCGGAGGACGCCGCGGAGGCCCACCCGCCCGCCGATCCGCAGGCCATCCGCAACTTCTACGCCGCCGCGGACGTTCTCGTGGTGGCGTCCGTGCCGACTGCGACCTTCCGGGAGCCGTGGGGACTCGTCGTCAACGAAGCCATGCACCAGGGACTCCCGATCATCGCCACCGACGCCGTCGGCGCCGCCGCCGGCGGCCTCGTCCGCCACGAGCGCAACGGGATCGTCGTGCCCTCGCGGGACACTTCCGCCCTCGCTGCTGCCATGCGGCGCCTGCACGAGGAGCCCGCCCTGCGGCGGCGGATGGGCGTCCAGGGGCGCCGCGACGTGGCCGCCTTCAGCTTCGACGCGTGGGCCGACGGGATGTCCGCCGCGCTCCGGTCGCACCGTTCATAGGAGGATGACCTGATATGCGCCGCCACTTCTTCGTCTTGCCGGCGGCCCTTGCCGCGCTGAGCGCGGCGCCGGCCACCGCGCTGGCCGACAGCGCCAGGGTGATCCGCGACTGCCAGGACGGCCGGATCGACGGCAAGTACTCCCAGCGGGAGTTCTCCCAGGCGCTGCGCAACATCCCGACCGACGTCGACGAGTACACCGACTGCCGCGACGTCATCCGCCGCGCCCAGCTCGGCGCCGCCGGTGGGAGCGGCGGAGCGAGCGGCGGCGGCGCGGCCGGCGGCGCCGGCGCGCCCGCGAGCTCGGCCGCGGCCAACGCGGGCAAGACGGCGGCCCAGATCCTCGAGGCCGCGACCCCCGCCGAGCGGGCCGCCGTGGCCCAGGCGACCGGACGGGCCGGCGCCGCTGGGGTCCAGATCGGCGGGCAGACCGTCTCACCCGAAACCTCCGGCCTCTCCCCTGCGGGCGCCGCGAACGTCCTGCCGATCCCGCTGATCGTCGCGCTCGGGCTGCTCGGGCTCGGGCTGGCCGCCGCCGGCATCCAGACCATCCGCTCACGTGTCCTCGCACGCCGCACGCCTGCCCCGTAGCGCGGGCGCGCGCAGCCTCCCGGCGGTTCTCGGCCGCGTCTCGCCCGAGACGCTCCTGGCCTCCGCGCTCGGCGCGCTGATGGCCGCCGTCGCGCTCGGCGCAGGCGGCGGTCTGCAGCTCGGGCGCACCACCACCGTGGAGATGGCGCTGCAGGGCGCCGGTGGCCTGCTCGGCGGCGCCGCGCTGCTCACGACGGGCGGGCGGCGCGTCCACGGCGGCGCGGCCCTCGTGCTCCTCGCGCTGCTGGCCGGCGTGACCGGCCTGTCGATCACCTGGGCCGTCCAGCCCGGCGACGCGTGGCTCGAGACGAGCCGCACGCTGTCCTACCTCGCAGCGTTCGGCGCGGGCCTCGCCCTGGTGCGGATGGCACCCGGTCGCTGGGGGGCGCTGATCGACGCGACGGTCATCGCCGCGGCGGTGGTCGCCGCCTACGCGCTGCTGACGAAGGTCTTCCCCGCCGCGCTCAACCCCGACGAGACGTTCGCCCGCCTGCGTGAGCCGTTCGGCTACTGGAACGCCGTCGGCCTGATGGCCGCGCTCGGCGGCCCGGGCTGCCTCTGGCTCGGTGCCCGGCGCCACGGCCACGCGGTGGTCAACGCGCTCGCCTGCCCCGTCCTGGCGCTCCTGCTCGTCGCGCTCCTGCTGTCCTACTCGCGCGGCGCGCTCCTCGCGCTCGCCGTGGGCGCCGCGGTGTGGTTCACGGTCGTCCCGTTGCGCTTGCGCGGCGCCACCGTCCTGGGAGTCAGCGCGCTCGGAGCGCTGATCACCGTCGTCTGGGTCTTCGGGCGAGACTCCCTGACTCAGGACGAGGCGCCGCTGGCGCTGCGCGAGACCGCCGGCCATGAGTTCGGCCTGCTGCTGCTGGCGATGGTCGCGCTGCTGCTCGCCGCGGGGCTCGCCGTCGGCTTCCTGACCGCGCGCAGCGCACCCGGAGCACAGACCCGGCGCCGCGCGGGCGTCACCATCCTCGTCGCGCTCGCGCTGATCCCCGCCGGCGTGGTGGTCAACCTGGCGTTCTCCGACCGAGGTTTGGGCGGCTCGCTCGCCGACGGCTTCGAGCAGCTCTTCGACCCCGACGCGAGCGCGAAGGCATCGCCGTCGAACGACCCTGGTCGGCTGACGGCCGTCGGGTCGGTCCGCGCCCGCTACTTCGCCGACTCGCTCGCGATCTTCTCCGACCGCCCGCTGCTCGGGGCCGGCGCGGGCGGCTTTGCGACCGCGCGCCCCCGCGTGCGCCCCGACGAGCTCGACGTGCGCCACGCGCACGGCTACGTCTTCCAGACCCTTGCGGACCTGGGACTGGTCGGGACGAGCATCGTTCTCGCGCTGCTCGCGGCCTGGGGCTGGGCGGCGCTGCGAGCGACCGCGCTCCTGCACCGCCGCGGCGCACCGCAGCCCGTGGTCGACGCGGAGCTTGTCGGCCTGCGGACGCTCCTGGCCGTCATCGCGGTCTTCGGCGTGCACTCCTTCGTCGACTGGACGTGGTTCGTCCCGGGAACCGCGGTGCTCGCGCTGCTGTGCGCGGGCTGGCTGGCGGGGCGCGGCCCGACGCGCGATCAGCGCGGAGAGCTGCTGACCGCACCACGGGCGCCGGCCGCGCCGCTGCGGGTCGCGCTCCGCGACCGTCCCCGCGCGCTCACCGCGCTCGGATTGCTCGTGGTGACCGTCGCGACCGCCTGGGCGACCTATCAGCCCCTACGCGGCGCCGACGCCGCCGACGACGCGCTCGCCCTGCTCGAGGCCGGCAACGCCGACCGTGCCCGCGTCCGGGCGCTGCAGGCCGGCGAGATCGACCCGCTCTCGATAGAGCCGCTCTTCAACCTCGCGGTCATCGAGGCCGGCGCCGGCCGCCGCGACGCTGCGCGCGGCGCGCTGGAGCGCGCGGTGCAGCTGCAGCCCCAGAACGCGACGCCCTGGCTGCGCCTGGCCGAGTACGACGCGGCCCAGGGTGACGCCAAGGGCGCCCTCGCGGCGCTGCGCCCGGCGCTCTACCTCGACCCCAAGAACACGAACGCTGTAACACTCTTCCTCGACGTCAATCGCCAGAACGGCGTTTCCGTGCCGACTCCCGGGACTCCCTGAATGCCCTCACGCCTCGCCACCATGCTCGTCTGCTGCCTCGCGGGCTGTGCTGCGCTTCCCAGCGCCGCCGCCGCCGACAAGGAGCAGGAGTCGACCTTCCAGGACGACAACCTGCTCGTGTACGCAGAGCCGGACGCGGTGGCGCGAACGATGGACAAGCTCAAGGAACTCGGGGTCGACCGCCTCCGCGTGTCGGTCTTCTGGGCGGTCGTGGCGCCCGACGCGGAGAAGGAGAAGAAGCCCGCGAACTTCGACGGTGCCGACCCTGCCGCCTACTCCAACGGCAGCTGGGACCGCTACGACACCATCGTGCGGCTCGCCCGGCAGCGCGGGCTGGGGCTCAACTTCGACATCACCTCCCCGGCGCCGGCCTGGGCCACGGGCTCGCTGAAGGACCGCCCCGATCTCGACAAGAACTTCGATCCGGACGCGAAGGAGTTCGGCGCGTTCGTCCGCGCGGTGGGCACGCGCTACTCCGGCAGCTACGTCCCGCCGGCGCAGCCGCCCGCGGCGCCGCAGCGGCCGCGGCCGGGCCTCTTTCCCCGCCAGGCCGGAGAGCCGGGACCGCTGCCGCGGGTGGACTACTGGACGGTCTGGAACGAGCCCAACCAGCCGGGCTGGCTGACGCCCCAGTGGGCCGACGACCCCCGCGCCGGCAAGGAGCTCGTCGAGACCGCGCCGCGGATCTACCGCTCGTTGCTCGACGAGATGTACGCGGGCCTCGTGGCCACGGGCCACGAGCGCGACACGATCCTGATCGGCGAGACCGCCCCGAAGGGCCAGGAGCGGGAGAAGGGGCCGACCCGGGCGATCAAGCCGGGACGCTTCATCCGCCAGCTCTACTGCCTCGACGACAACCTCCAGTTCCTGCAGGGCACGAGCGCTGAGATCCGCGGCTGCCCCGTCGGCGACCAGGCCGCCCGCTTCGCCGCGGACCACCCCGGGCTCTTCAAGGCCACGGGGTACGCGCATCACCCCTACGAGCTGACCTTCGCACCGAACCGGCCGCCGAAGTTCGCCGACAACTACACGACGGGCAATCTCGGCGCGCTCTCCTCGCTGCTGCGCCGCATCTACCAGCGCTACGGCCAGCGGGTGCCCGGGGGCGGGCGCGACGTGCCGCTCTACCTGACGGAGTTCGGCTACCAGACCGACCCGCCCGACCCCACCGGCGTCTCGTTCGCCAAGCAGGCCGCCTACCTCAACCAAGCCGAGTGGATCACCTACCGCAACCCGCGGGTGCGGACCCTGACGCAGTTCCTGCTCGTCGACGACAAGCCGACGTCGGGTGTGACCAACCCGATCGAGGCGTTCGGCGGCACGTTCCAGAGCGGTTTGACGACCGAGCAGGGCAGGGTCAAGCCGTCGATGCTCGCCTACACGCTGCCGATCTTCCTGCCGTCGCGCTCGACCACCAAGGGGCGCAAGCTGCGGCTGTTCGGGCTCGTGCGGCCGGCCTCCAACGGCACGGCACCGCGGGTGCAGGTGCAGATGCGCAGTACAGGCGGGAAGTTCAAGAAGCTCAAGACCGTCAAAGGCTCCAAGGCCCGG
The DNA here is from genome assembly GCA_902806205.1 of uncultured Solirubrobacteraceae bacterium. Lineage (GTDB taxonomy): Bacteria > Actinomycetota > Thermoleophilia > Solirubrobacterales > Solirubrobacteraceae > Paraconexibacter. The sequence goes on from CADCVR010000027.1 coordinate 7,418, forward strand.
GGCTACGTGAACACGACGTTCGTGGCGCGACGCTCGGGCGTCGTACGGCTCGTGTGGAGCGCCGGCCGCAGGACGATCGCCTCGCGGCCGGTCTCGTTCCGCGTCAAGAGCCCCAAGCGCACCGGGAGCTCCAAGCGCGCGCGGAGCGTCAAGCGGCGTTAGCGGGCTGCCCGGGACGGTCCACCAGTTCGGGCGGCAGCGGGCCGAACCCGGTGGCCTCGCAGGCACGCCGCAGGAGCTGCTCGTACTGGTCGGTGACCGCGTCCCACGAGTAGCGGCGAGCCCGCTCGCGCGCCTTCGCACGGTACTCCTCGACCAGCGCCGGGTCCTCGAGCACGCGCTCGAGCTGCACCGCGAGTGACGGCACCCCCTCCCGGCCGGAGAAGGTGATGCCGGCCTCCCCGACGGTCTCGACGTTCGGCGCGTGGTCGTTGACGATGACGCAGTTGCCCGCGGCGAGTGCCTCGAGGATCACCGGATGGGTTCCGCCGACCTCGGTGGGAGCGCAGAACGCGTAGGCGTGACGCTGGAGCTCCCAGTAGCCGCGCCCGAAGACGTAGCCCGGGAAGACGACGCGCGGGTCGCCCTTGCGGCGCACCTGCTTGATGTACTCGTCGGCGTAGGGCGCGCCGCCGACGATCACGAGCTTCATCCCGCGGGTCTTGGCCGCGGGAATCCGCGCCCAGGCGTCCACGAGCACGTGCGGGTTGTTCTCGGGTTCGAGGCGGCCGACGAACAGGATGTAGTTGCGAGGCTCGAGCCCGAGGCGCTCGAGCGTGGCCGCGGCATGCGGGTCAGCGTCCTCGGGCTCCTCGACGCCGTAGGGGACGACGCCGATGCGCTTGCCGTAGCGCTGCTCGAAGATCTCCGCGACGGCGTGGGAGTCCGTGAGCGCGGTGTCCGCCCAGCCCGGCGCGTTGCGCTCGGCGAAGCGCAGGTAGGTTTTGGCGATTCCGGGCCATTTGGAGCGGTCGGAGTCCAGGCCGTCGACGTTGATGACCGTCGGGATGCCCGCCGCGCGCGTGATCAGGCACATCGGCGAGTTGCCCGCGATGAAGAAGAGCGCGACGTCGGGCTTGACGGTCCGCGCGGCGTGGATGGCGCTCAGGAACGTGTGGGTGAAGGTGTCGAGGTACTTGTTGCGGACCGTCGGCAGGTGGACCAGGCGCGCGCCCTTCCACTCCGTCAGCCGCCGGTCGACGACGTGCGGCCGGCAGTAGACGACGACCTCGTGGCCGCGGTCGGTCAGCCGGGAGGCGAGCTGCTCGGCGGCCGTCTCGAAGCCCGAGTAGGAGGCCGGGATCCCGCGCGTGCCGAGGATGGCGACCCTCATGTCCGTCCCCCCTTCGCGATGGCCAGAGCATATGCGTCGGCGTGGGCGCGCGCGGAGCGGGCCCACGAGAACGCCGCGGCGCGCCGGCGCCCGCGCTCGCTGAGGTCCCGGCGAAGGTCGCCGTCGAGCGTCAGCGCGACCAGGCAGCCGGCGAGGCTGCCCGCGTCGTGGGCGCCGACGTAGAGCGCCGCGTCACCGCAGACCTCCTCCACCCCGGCACTGCGAGCGGCCACCACGGGAGCTCCCGCGCTCATCGCCTCCAGCGGCGTCAGGCCGAAGCCCTCGTGCAGGCTCGGGTGCACGAGCGCGGCGGCGTGGGCGTAGAGATCGGCGAGCTGCTCGGCGTCGGGCTTGAGCACCGTCTCGACCCCTTCGGCGCCGCCGGTCGTCGCGGTGCCGGCGAGCACGAGCCCGAGCGGCTCGACGTCCTCGGACGCGAGCCCGCGGCGGTAGCGGGCGTAGCCCAGCAGCAGCAGGCCGAGGTTCTTGCGCGGCTCGTCGTCGCCGACGTAGAGGAAGTGGCGCGACTCCTGGGCGCGCGGGCGCCGCGCCTCGGGCTCCTGGCCGGGACCGTGCCGGGCTACGACGATGCGCTCCCGAGGGACGCCCCAGCGGCGGTGGACGTCGTCGGCCGTGGCCTGCGAGACCGCGACCACGGCCGCGGCGCGGCGCGCGGCGCGGCGGTGCGCCAGGAGCGCGTAGCGGCGGAAGTGCGGGTCGAAGGCCCCGGGGAAGTGGACGAAGGCAAGGTCGTGGACCGTGACGACCTGCGGGACCGCCGAGGCGAACGCGGCGGCCGGAAGCGGGTGGTGGAGCACGTCAGCCCGGTGCGCCCGCGCGCGCAGCGGCAGCTCGACGTTCCCCCAGCGCAGGTCGGAGGCGAGGTTGACGGCGGAGCGCAGGCCGCCGCGGCCCGGTGCGCGCCGCGCCTCGTTCTGGGCCTCGACGACCTCGACGCCGAGTTGCTCGAGCGCGGGGACCAGGTGTGCGAGGTAGACCCCCGTGCCCGTGTGCCCCTTGAGGGCGAACGTCGTGTCCAGGAGCACCCGCACCGCTCCATCATCGCGCGCGGACTTCCGTACCCTGTCGGTTCTCATGGGGTCCGCCGCTGTACTCGTGCCCGCGGGCCCTGGCCGTGCCGAGCGCGAGCGGGTGCTCGACTTGCTCGACGCGCTCGCCTGCTTCGAACCGGAGCTCGTCGACGTGGTGATCGTCGACGACGACCGGCGGGCGCGCGGCGCTTGGCCGTCAGGAGTCGGGGTGATCGCCAACCCGCGGCGCGGACGGGGGATCGGGACGCTCGGGGGGACCGTGGCGGGGACCCTGGCGGGACTCGCCTGCCTGCACCGTGTCGCTCGGGGCGCCTGGGTGCTGCGCCTGGACGCCGACGCGCTGGTCATCGGGCCGGTCGTGGCGCGGGTGGACGCGGCGTGGCGGGCCGGCGACGGGATCCTCGGCTCGTGCTCGCAGACCTGCAACGGGGACGCTCGCGACGTGCGCGGGTGGAGCCGCGAGGTGCGCCGGCACACGCGGCCCGTGTGGGCGTGGCGGCGGCCCCCGCGCAGGCCGTGGTTCGTGCGGCCGGCCGACCGCTTCGTGCGCTCGCTGCTGCTCCAGGCGCGGGCGACGGGCTACGCGCCGGGAGAGCACTGCGTCGCCGCGGGCTGCGCGCTGTCGGCCGCACTCGTGGGCGCGCTCGCGGCGCGGGGCTGGCTGGAGCGGCCGGAGCGCTGGCTCGGGGCGCGGCTCGGCGACGACGTCGTGCTCGGCGCGATGAGCCGCGCCTGCGGCCTGCGGCTCCGCGACTGCCACGCGGTCTTCGGCATACAGCACGTGGGCCTGGCCGACACGCCGGCGCGGCTGGTCGAGCGGGGCTTTTCCGTGGTGCATTCGACGAAGAACGACCCACGGATGGAGGAGCCCGCGATCCGCTCGTTCTTCGCGGCGGCGCGCGCGTGAGCCCGTCGCTGCTCGGGGTCAACGCGGTCGACCACCCGGGCGGGGCGGAGGTCGCGCTCATGCGGCTGGCCGAGCGGCTGGCCAAGCGCGGCTGGGAGCTCGGGATGACGACCCCGGCGGACGTCGGGCCGCTGACCGAGCTCGGCTACGAGCACGTCAAGCTCGACGTCGGGGGGCTCGGCGCGCGCGAGGGGGCGCGCGCCGTCGCGTCGTGGCCCAAGGCGCTGCGGCTCGGCTCCCGCTGGGACGTCGTCTACCTCAACTCGACGGTCTGCGGGCGGCTGCTGCCGGCGCTGCGCTCCGCCCGGACGGTGCTCCACGTGCACGACATCGTCGACCGGGTCCCGCACCACTGGGCGCAGGCGAACCTCGTGCTCGCTGCCTCGCAGGCCGTCGCCGACCGCCTCGACGGGCTCGACGCGCAGGTCGTCTACTGCCCGATCGACCTCGAGCCGCCGCCCGCGCCGTGCCCCTGGCAGCAGAACGGCGCGCCCGTGATCGGCTACGTCGGGCGCATCGAGCCGCGCAAGGGCGCGCTGGACCTCGTCCGGGCGGCGGGGCTCATCCGAAAGCGGGTTCCCGGCGCGCGGATCGTCGTGGTGGGCGGCGACCCGTACCAGACCGACCCGGAGTACCTCGCGGCCGTCCGGGCCTCGGCGGAGGTGGAGCACCTGGGCTGGGTGGAGAACGCGCCGGGGGTCATGCGGCACCTCGACGTGCTCGTCGCCCCGTCGCACCAGGAGCCGTTCGGCACGGTGCTCTCCGAGGCGATGGCGGTCGGGACGCCCGTGGTGGCCACGCGGGTCGGGGGGCTGGCGGAGGTCGTCGAGGACGGCCTGACCGGGGCGCTCGTCGCGCCGGGCTCCCCCGGGGAGCTCGCGGACGCGATCGCGCGCGTGCTGGCCTCGCGCGACGTGATGGGCGCCGCGGCGCGCCAGGCGGCGCGGCGCTTCGACGCCGACGCGTACGCCGACCGCGTCGAGGCGCTGCTGCGGGGGCTGCTGTGACCCGCCGTGGGTGCCGGTTGGCGCCCACCGTGCTCGCCGGCGCTCGACCGGGGCTAGTCAGGTGAAGATCGCCTTCGACGCCCGCGGGGCGGGGGATCCGCGCGGCATCGGGCGCTACGTGCGCTGCCTGCTCGAGGCACTCCGCGAGACGCAGGGCGCTCACACCGTCGTCGAGAGCCACAAGCCGCGGCGCGGCCAGGTGTTCCATTCGCCGTGGATCGACGGCGCGCAGCTGCGGCCCGGTGTGCCACAGGTCGTGACCCTGCACGACCTCGTGCCGCTCAAGCGCCGCGCGGAGTACCTGCGCACGGGCGTGCGCTTCCGCCTGCGCTATCTCGCGGTCGAGCGCGCGGATCGCATCATCGTGCCGACGCAGGCCGTCGCCGACGACGTGCTCTCGCTGCTGCGCGTCGACGCGGAGCGCATCAGCGTCATCGGGGAGGCGGCGGTGGCCGCGATGCACCCGCGCGACGCCGGGGAGGTCGCGGCGGTGCGCGCGCGATACGGCCTGCCGGCGGAGTACCTCGTGTGGGTCGGCGGGATGGAGCGCCCCGATCCGCGCAAGAACGTCGCTGCGCTGGCGGGCGCGCCCCGCGAGCTGCCGCTCGTGCTCGTCGGGCCGGTGCGCCAGTGGGCGCGCGAGCTTCCGGACGTGACGCTCACGGGCTTCGTCCCCGACGACGACCTCGCCGCGATCTACTCCGGGGCTCGCGCGCTCGTGTTCCCTTCCGACGACGAGGGCTTCGGCCTGCCGACCGTCGAGGCGCTCGCCTGCGGCACCCCGGTGGCGGCCTGCGACGTGCCCGCCCTGCGCGAGGTCCTCGCCGATCGCGCGACGTTCGTCCCCCAGGGCGACCTCGCCGGTCTGCTCGCCGCGGGCGCCGCCGCCCGTCGCCCCGCCCCCGCGCCGCCGCCGTGGTCGTGGACCGACGCGGCGCGCGCGACGTGGCAGGTCTACGGGGACGTGCTGGCCACAGAGCAGTGAGCGTGCTCACCCTGTACGACAACGCGGGCTCCACGAACGCGCTCAAGCTGCACCCGCAGCCGGGCCACCATCAGGCGCGCGCGGCCATCCGCAGGCCGCTCAGCCCGCCGTAGCGCAGGGCGAGCGCGACCAGGCCCGCGACGGTGATCGGGACGAGCAGCACGAAGCGCACGAGGATGAGATACGAGACGGCCTGGGCGCTCGTGCCGCCGATCGCCTTGACCCCGATGACCGCCGCCGCGTCCTGGGTGCCCGCGTACCCCGGGCCGCTCGGGATCAGCGAGAACATCGAGGCGAGCGCGACCAGGTAGAGCGCCTCGAGCGGGCTCGCGCCGAGGTTGACCGCCGCCGCGCACGAGCCCCACACGCCGGCCTCCCCGAGCCAGATGAGGATCGTCAGCCCGAGCATCCCCGCGCCGTGGCGTCCACGAAGGTTCCGCGTCGAGGCGATCATCGGCGCGGCGAAGGCCCTGACGCGGTCGATCAGGCCGCGGCGGCGCAGCATCCCGAAGCTCACCGCGCACGCGACCAGCGCCGCCACCACGAGCCCGGCGAGCACCGCTCCGGTCGTTCCGCCCGGCAGCCCGGCGCCGCCCGCGATCGTCGTCGCGAGCACGAGGAAGAGCACGACGAGCACCGCCACGTCCAGGAGCCGCTCGGCCACGAGCGTCCCGACGACGAAGCGCTTCGTCGTGTCCGCGCGCGGCGCCATGAGCACGACCCGCATGAGGTCGCCGGCGCGTGCGGGCAGCACGTTGTTGCCCATGTAGCCCACGAGCACGAGCCGGTAGGCGTCGCCACGGGAAGGGCGCGCGTCGACGTCGTACAGGAGCGTCCGCCAGCGCTCGGCGCGCAGCGCGGTGCAGATGCCGTAGAGCACGACGGCCAGGCCGAGCGCGAAGAGGTCCTCGCTCGCAGCCGGGAGCGTCGGAGCGGGCTGGTGCGCCGCCCACCAGACGACCGCCGCGAGCACGAGCCCGGAGACGATCCAGCCGACCGACTGCAGCCCGCGCTTGCCCACGGTGGTTCAGCGCGCCCCGACGGTCGGGGCCGGGGTGCCGGCGCCGACGACGACCCCGGCCGCCCCGAGCAGCTCGCCCTCGGGCCGGTCTGCGCCCGTGGCGGGATCGGCGAGGCGCAGGGCCTCGGCGAGCTCCGGGCGGCCCCTGCGCATCAGCTGCCACTCCGAGAGGGGCTGCAGCACACCGCGCAGCGCGAGCGCCGGCCCGACGTAGCGCGGCGCCCACAGCCGCGCCGCGCGCTTCTCGATGCCCTTCTCGATGGCGTCGATCGCGAGCCCGAGCGGCGCCGGGGAGCGCATGAACGGCGGAAGCGACTGTCGCATCCGGGCACTGGAAGGCTGCGCGAAGGAGCCGCGCACGATGTCCGTGTCGACGAAGCCGAAGTAGGCGCAGCCGACCCGCGCGCGGGTCACCGACGTCTCGATCCGCAGGGAGTTCGTGAACGCCTCGACGCCGGCCTTCGACGCGGCGTACGCCGCCATGAGCGGCGCGTGCGTGGCTGCCGCGAGCGAGGCGACGTTCAGCAGGTAGCCGCCGCGCGCGGTGACCTGCCCGAGCAGCGCGCGGTCCGTGCGCCACACGCCGAGCAGGTTGACCTCGAGCGTCCGCTCGACGGAGCGCTCCGGCGCCGTGGCGACCGCCCCGGTCATCTGGATGCCCGCGTTGGCGATGCCCACGTCGATGCCCCCGAAGCGCTCGACCGTTCCGGTCACCGCGCGCTCGAGCGCTCCGGGGTCGGTGGTGTCGGCCGCGAAGACCGCGGCGCGGTCCCCGAGCGCGGCGGCCAGCGCCTCCATCCGGTCGGGCTCCAAACCGACCAGGGCGACGTTCGCGCCCTTGGCGTGCAAGCGGCGGGCGGTCGCGGCGCCGATCCCGCGGGCGGCGCCCGTGATGAAGACGGTGCGGCCGTCGATCTCGTATCTCGCCATCGGGGGAGGGTAGGGCGCGCGGCGCGGCGGCGGCCCGACGGCGCCGCTCAGCGCGGCGGCGTCAGCCCGAACGGCGGCCGGCGACCGCGGACGCGGCGCGCCTGCACCGTGCGCCGGCGCCGGATCGCGCCCGGAAGCAGTCTGGCCGCGTCGGCGTAGCCGCGCAGGAGGTGTCGCTCGCGCAGCAGGACGTGCCCGAGCGCGAGCAGCTCGTAGCCGATGATCCACGGCGCGTCGCGAGCGAAGCCCGCCGGCGTCTCGTTCTTCACCAGCATGAGCAGCCGGTTGGCGAACTGGCGCCGGCGGTGCTCGGGAGCAAGCGCCGCGCGCGTCGTCGGCGAGTAGAAGCGCATATGCCAGCCGCGGGCGTCGGGCTCGTAGACGCAGCGGAAGCCCAGCAGCTGCGCGCGCCACGCGAGGTCGGCGTCGGACGCCCAGAGCCCCATGTCCTCGTCGAGCACCTCCACGCCGACGGCGCAGGCGTCGAGCGCCGCGCGCCGGTAGAGCACGCAGGCGCCGTCGCCGCCGAAGGCGGGCGCCCGCCGGGGGTAACGGCCTTGAGGCTCCCCGTGGCCGACGAGCCCGTTCTTGCGTCGCCGGTCGATCCGCATCCCGGCCGTGTCGAGCACCGCCAACCGATCGCCGGGAAGCATGCCCGTCGATCTGACGAGCTTGGGCGCGACGGACCCGACGCCGGGGCGGGCGAGCGCGAGCGTGGCCGCCTCGAGAAAGCCCGGCGCCAGCACGCAGTCCGCGTTGAGCAGCAGCACGTCGCCCGTGGTCGCCGCCAGGCCGGCGTTGACCGCCGCCGCGTAGGAGCGCCGTTCGCGCAGGCGCACGACCTCGACGCCGAGCCGCTCGCAGAGCGCGGCCGTCGCGTCCCCGCAGGCGTTGTCGATCACGACGACCCGCGCACCAGGCTGGGCGAGCGCCGCGGGGAGGCAGTGCGCGAGCCGGTCGGCCTCGTCGACGCTGAGGACGAGGACGGTCGTGCGGCTCACGAGCGCCCCCCGTGCCGTCGCCGGGAAACGGGTCGCCGCAGGTTGCCAGGAGCGAGACACGCCACGGGCGGTCCGTCCCGGCCTGGCCGGCGCGAGCTCACGCGAGCTCCTCGTAGACGGCGAGGGTGGCGGCCGCCGCCGCCTCCCAGGACCATGCGCGCGCGCGCTCCCGGCCCGCAGCGCGCAGCTCGTCGCCCCGCTCGAGCGCTTCGCGGATCCCGGCGGCGATGGCGTCCACCGAGAACGGGTCGAAGAGCACCGCCGCGCCCCCCGCGGTCTCCGGCAGCGCGGTGGCCCGCGCGCAGGCGACGGGCGTGCCGCGCACCATCGCCTCGGCCACCACGAGGCCGAACCCCTCGTACAGCGACGGGTGGACGAGCACGTCGGCGCCGCGCATCAACGCGTCGAGGCGAGCGTCGTCGACCCAGCCGGTCGTCTCGACCCGGGGCGGCAGCGGCCGCTCGAGCTCACCGAGGCCGGCGAGCACGAGGCGGTGCCCGGTCTCGAGCCGCGCGTGGGCCTCGACCAGGCGCCCGAGGTTCTTCTTCCCGCGCAGGTCGCCGACGGCCAGGAGATACGGCCCGTCGTCCGGGAGCGGGGTGTCGGTGACCGGAAGCCCGGGGGCGTTCGGGATCACGCGGACCTTCGCGCGCTCCACGCCGTAGCGCGCGATCACATCGTCGGCGGTGAACTGCGAGACGCAGATGACCCGCTCGGCCGAGCGTGCGGCCCGGGGGGTGATCCAGCGGTACTTGAGCCCCGTCCTGCGCGAGAAATCCCCGGGATGGGCCTCGAAGGCGAGGTCGTGGATCGTCACCACGCCGGGGCAGTGACGGCGCAGCGCCAGGAAGCAGTTCGGCGCGTGGAGCACCGTGGCGCCGTCGCGGCGCGCCCGCCGCGGGAAGACGATCTGCTCCCACGCCACCTCGGGCCCTCGGCCGGACTCCACATAGGGGTGCACCGTGGCGGGAAGGTGCTCGAGCAGGTGGCGCGCGTGGCGTCCCCAGCCCCGTACGGGCTCGGCGTGCGCGTCTCGCGCGTCGAAGGCCACGTTCAACATTGCGTTCATGACCCTACGTGCGCCATGATCCTCGGGCCGGTAAGGGACAAAAACACAGAGCGGTGGGGACAGAGGTCCCGCCGGGAGGATTTCGGTTGCAAGCATGGCGGTGATCGATGACGCGGCCCGCGTGGCCCGGCATCTCGATGCGGTGACAGACGACGCGGCACAGTCGCGGATCTTCGAGATCCCGGTCGACCTCGCGCGCCCGGCCGACCTGCTGCGGCGCATCACGGGCTGGGTCGGCGACGGGCTCGGCGCCCGCCGCGTCATGTACGTCAACGCCCATGTGCTCAACCAGTCCCAGGAGAAGCCGGCGCTGCGCGCGGCACTCCAGTCCGCAGACCTCGTCTACTGCGACGGCTACGGCGTCCGCCTCGCCGCCAAGTCGCTCGACGTCGAGATCCCGCACCGCATGACGGGCGCCGATTGGGTCTGGGATCTCGCCGCGCTCTGCGAGGCGGCCGGCCAGTCGGTCTACCTCCTCGGATCGGAGCCGGGGGTGACCCAGGGCGCCGCCGAGCGCCTGCAGCTCGCGTACCCCGCGCTCCAGATCGCGGGCCATCACCACGGCTACTTCGAGCTCGGCTCCGCCCACGACGAGCGGGTCATCGAGGACATCAACGCCAAGCGGCCCGACATCGTCCTGGTGGGGATGGGTTCGCCGAAGCAGGAGCTCTGGGTGCAGCGCAACGCGCACCGCATAGACACCGACGTGCTCTGGACGGTCGGGGCCCTCTTCGACTACGTCTCGGGCCGCGTGCCGCGCGCGCCGGCCTGGTTGGCCGACAATGGCCTGGAATGGATCTTCCGACTCGCGATCGAGCCGAACCGGATGTGGCGCCGGTACCTGCTGGGCAACCCGGTCTTCGTGAGCCGGGTGATGGCGCAGGCGCGCCGCCACCACCCCGCGGCCTGAGGGCCCAGAGCCCCCGGCGCCGCCTGGCGCTGTCGCTCGGCCTGGCGTTCGTCGCCGGACTCGTCGCGCTCAAGCTCGCCGTCGATCTCGGGGTCGTCGGCCGCGGCGCCGTCGTCCCGCTCGCCCGGGGGGGCCTGGCGACGGCCGCGCTCTTCGCGGTGACGGGGTTCGGGCTGACGCGGCTGCTCCTGCCGGATGGGCTGCGCGCCCACGAGGCGCTCTGGGTCCTGCCCGTCGGGGCGTGCGCGACCAGCCTGACGATGACGGTGCTCGGCTTCCTGGCGGTGCCGTTCGACGTGAACCTCGGGCTCGTGCTGCTCGCCGGAGCGGCGCTCGGGGTCGTCGCGCTGCGGCGCCGGCCGAGCTCGAGCCGCCGGGGCGCGCTGGCGCAGGCGCGCACGGCGGCGTGGCCCGTGTGGGTCGCGGGGCTCGTGATCGCCGTCGCGCTCGTCCCGCTCTTCCGCGCGGGCTTTGCGACCGTCGAGGGGCAGGGCCAGGACGCGCACCTGGCGGTGGGCTCGGCGATGTTCCTGCAGGAGAACTACCCGACGTCGGTCGATCCGGCCGGGCCCGTCGACCAGATGCCGCTCGTGTGGCGCTCCAAGCAGCCGGTCTACTACACCCTCGGCGGCGCGGCGCGGCTCAGCGGCCTGGAGGTCTTCGAGACGATCTCGACGGTGGCCGCGGTGCTGCTCGGCCTCGCGGCGCTCGGGTTCTTCCTCTTCACGCGGGAGGTGCTGGGCGCCCCGCGCTGGGCGGCGCTGGCGGCGATGGGGCTCGTCGGGATCGATCGCATGGTCCTGCACACGGTCATGCACCCGTACTTCAACCAGACCTGGGGCTTCATGGCGATGCCCTTCGCCCTCGTGCTGTCGTGGTGGCTGGTGCGCGAACGCAGCCCCGGTGGGACCGTGCTCCTGGTGATGTTCCTGGCGCTGCTGGCGTTCGCCTACCCGCTCGCCCTGCCGATCCCGCTGGTGCCGGTCGCCGTCGTGCTGTGGCCGCACCGGCGGCGGGTGGGCGAGCTGCGGCGGCTGTACCGCGGCAGGCGAAGCCTCGCGTGGCTCGTGCCGCTCGGGCTCGTGTTCCTCGTGCCGCTGCTCGGGGTGCTGGAGAAGACGCTCACCGCGATCGGAGTCATCTTCGACCTCTCGCGCGGGCTGGAGAACTGGGGAGGCGACCTCGACGGGTGGTTCAGGGAACCGTGGTTCTTCGGGATGCAGACATGGGCGTTCGCCGCGATCGCCCTCCTCCCGGTCGGCTTCGCGGTGTGGCTGGCGCTGCGCGACCAGCCCGCGGCGCTGCGCAGGGGTCTCTACGGGCTCTTCGCGTTCGCCGCGGCGTTCGCGGTCTTCTTCCGCCTTCGCGACTTCGGCTGGTACTTCCACTTCAAGATCCTCGCCTTCGTCGCGCCCGTGGTGCTCGCGGTGGCGGCGGCGGGATTCGCCCGGCTGCGACGGCCGGCGCTCGGCTACCTCGCGGTCGGAGTGCTGCTCGTCTCGGCGGTGAGCTCGGCACGGACGGAGATCGGCCGGACGTTCGACCAGCTGCCCCGCTTCGTGCTCGAGCTGCGCACGGTGGACGCGGCGCTGCCGCCCGGGCGCTCCGTGCGGCTGGACATCGACCCGCAGGAGCAGAACTGGGCCGCATTCTGGCTCCACGGCCAGCCGCTCTGCTCACGGCGACCGCTGTTGAACACGAGCTACCCCCATGTCCCGACCTCCCGCAAGGCGGACTACATCCTCACCAAGAACGACGCGCCCGCGCCCGCGGACGCCGCCGGGGTCGTGATGCGGATCCAGGCCTTCACGCTCTATCGCCAGCGCGCGGGGGTCCCGGGGCCCTCGGCGTGCTCGCAGCTGATGGTGCAGACGATCGAGCGCGTGACGGGGTAGCTTCATTCCTGCAGCAACGCCCGCAGCCGTGCGGCCACCGGGCCGCGCGCGTAGTGCTCGACGCGGGCGGCGCCGCGGGCGCGGAGGGTCCCGCGCAGCGCGGCGTTCTCCAGGACCACGCGGCAGAGCTCCGCCACGACGGCGAGGTCGCCGTCGGCGATCAGCAGCGCCGCGTCATCGGCGACCTCCGGGATCCCGCCGACGGGGCGCGCGACGACCGGCACGCCGACGTGGAAGGCCTCCAGCAACGGGATGCAGAAGCCCTCGTGCTCGGAGAGGCAGACCAGGAGCGCGGCCGCCGCGTATTCCGCGGCGAGCTCCTCGACGGTCAGCCCCGACCGGAACGTCACCGCGCCGGGCGCCAGCGCGTCGCCGAGCCGCTCGAGCTCCTCGAGGTACCAAGGCTTCATCGGCTCCCCGACGAGGACCAGCCGGGCGTCCGGGACGCCGTTGTCCCGCAACAGGGCGATCAGGCGGATGAGCTCGTCCTGACGCTTGTGCGGCGCCAGTCGCCCGACGAACAGCAGCGTCGGGGGGCCCGCCGGCTCGCTGAGTCGCGGTGCGCCGAGGCCCGCGGGGTCGAAGAGGATCGGCACGACCCGGTCGGAGCCGAGCTCGGCGGCGTTGAACGCGCTCACCCCCGCGACGACGTCGCAGCGCGCCGCGTACTCCGGCAGCTGCTGGCGCCCGAGCGCGCACTGGATCGCGATCCGCGGTTCGTAGTCCCAGAACCACCGCGCCGGGGTGACGTTGTGGGAGAGCAGCACCTTGCGCTGCGGCCGGTCGAGCACGGCGCGCAGCCGCGGCGCGTACGCCGAGTAGTGGAGCAGGAGCGTGTCGCCGGAGGCGGGGTCGAGCGCGCCGAGCGGCCCGAACGCCTTCCCGACGCGCGGGTCGATCCCCGCGGCGACGTCCGCGCCGCCCCAGCCCCACTCCTCGAAGAGCGCCCGGAACGCGCGGGCCTGGTTGGAGACCGCGTCGTGCGGGCCGGCGCCGCTGAGGACCTGATGGACGTTCAACGTCCGCGCTCGGCCTCGAGGCGCGCGATGCGATCCTCGAGCTCGGCGACGTGCACGAGCAGGTGCATGTTGAAGCGCGTCTGCTCCGCCGTCAGCTCGCCGTGGTACTGGCGCAGCACGTGAAGCAGCGCCCGCTTGAAGTAGGTGATGGGCGCCCCGAGGCGGCGGGTGGAGCGCATGGTCGACTCGTCGGGCTCGAGCACCGCCCACTCCATGAGCTGGTCGGTCCCGATGCGGTCCTTCGGCGCGATTCGAAAGCCCCCGAGGTCCGCGTAGCCGCCCGCCGCCCGGGCCGCCGCCGCCCGCGCGCGCGCCGCCGCGAGCGCCTCCTCGGGCGTCGGGCCCGCAGCATCACCGGGTGACCCTCCAAGCGTGCGGCCGGCACCCTCCCCGGCAGGTTGCCCGGCGGTCACGCCGACGCCTCCACCGGGGTGCCCATCGTCCGGTGGTAGAACGTCATGCCCTCCACGGCCGGCCCGTCGAACTGCACGCGGCCGCCGTCGAGGACCACCACGCGCTCGCACGTGCGCTCCACGAGCGCCGCGTCGTGGGAGACGAGCACGAGCGTCGCCCCCGCGGCGACCTGCTCGGCGATCCGCGCCTCGCACTTGCGCTGGAAGGCCTCGTCGCCGACGGCGAGCACCTCGTCGATGAGCAGCGTGTCGGCCGCGAGGTGCGCGGCGATCGCGAAGCCGAGACGCACGAACATGCCGCTCGAGTACGTCTTGACCGGGACGTCGACGAACGAGCCGAGCTCGGAGAATTCGATGATCGCGCCCATGACCGCCTCGATCGCCCGCCGGTCGAGGCCGTGAAGCGCGCCGTTGAGCAGGATGTTCTCGCGACCCGAGAAGTCGCGGCCGAAGCCCGCGCCGAGCTCGAGCAGGGACACGACGTTGCCGCCCGCCTCGACGCGTCCGGCGTCCAACGGGATGATCCCCGCGAGCACCCGCAGGGTCGAGGACTTCCCCGCACCGTTGCGCCCGACGATCCCGACGGTCTCGCCCGGTGCGATCCGCAGCGAGACGCCGTCGAGCGCGCGGATCGGCGCGGGTCCGGAGGCCCGTCGGCCGAGGAGCAGCTCCTTGAGCGTGCCGCCGCGATCGGCGCGCACGGAGAACGCGCGCGTCGCCTGCTCCAGGACGATCTCCCCGGGCCGGGCGGCCATCAGACGACCACCGCGAGCTCGTCCTGCAGCCGCGCGAACAGCGCGCGCCCGACGCCGAGCGCGAGCGCCGCGGCCACCCCGACGTAGGCGAGGATCGCGATGCTCGGCGCGCTTCCGCCGTAGAGGATCGTCCGGACCCCCTCGATGAACGGCGCCACCGGGTTGACCCACTCCAGGACGAAGCGTGCGGCCGGCTCGTCGGTGATCCCGGCGGGCCGGAAGAAGATCGGGGAGAGGAAGAACCAGGGCAGCAGCGCCGCGCCGAGGATCGGCGCCACGTCGCGGAAGTAGGCGTGGAGCACGGAGACCGCGAGCGCGAGGCCGAGGGTGAAGACGTAGGTGGCCGCGAGCACGAGCGGCAGCAGCAGCAGCGCGGGCCCGGCCGTCCCGCGGAACGCGAGGGTCACGAGGCCGACGAGCGCGAGCACCGCACAGAAGGTGACCATCTGCACCGAGACGACCGCCGCCGGGATCGTCTCCCGCGGGAAGCGCGCCTTGCGGATCAGCGAGCCCTGATCGAGCAGCGACGGTGCCGCGCCGAGCAGCGACTGGGAGAAGAACATCCACACGACGAGGCCGACCATGAGAAACAGGGGGTAGTCGTCCTCGCTGGCCACGTCGAAGACGACGCCGAACATCAGGTAGTAGGCGCCCATCAGCACGAGCGGGTTGACGACGTACCAGGCGAGCCCGAGCGCGGACCCCTGGTACTTCTGACGCAGCTCGCGCCGCACCATCTGCTCGAACAGGAACTTGAAGCGCACGTACTCGGCCATCCAGCGACGCATTGTCGCGGGTTCGGCGCTCCGTGCGCGGGTAGCGCCTCGGCCATGTTCACTCAGAATGTCGTTCCGGGCGTCCACCGCGGCGAGGACGCCAGCGTCAACTGGTACCTGTTGCAGGAGGGCGATCGCCTCACGCTGGTCGACGCGGGGGTCCCCGCGTCGTGGAGGACATTGCACACGGGGCTCGACGAGCTGGGCCTCCCGCTCGCGGCGATCGAGGCGATCGTGCTCACCCACGCGCACTTCGACCACGTCGGGATCGCCGAACGGCTGCGCCTGGAGCTCGGGATTCCCGTGCTCGTCCATCCCGGTGACGCCGACCTGTGCCGCCACCCGATGACCTACCGCACCGAGCGCCGGCGGGAGCTGTACTTCCTCAGCCAGGTTCAGGCGCTGCCGGTCGTCGTGAGCCTCGCGCGCGCCGGCGCCTTCCGCCCCAGGCCCGTGCAGCAGGTGACCGCCTACGCCGACGGCGACGTCCTCGACGTCCCGGGGCGCCCGCGGGTGGTCTTCACCCCGGGCCACACCGACGGCCACTGCGCACTCCACCTCGCGGATGCCAGCGCGATCATCACCGCCGACGCGCTCGTGACGCTCGACCCCTACACGAACAGGCGCGGCCCGCGGCTCGTCGCCCGGGCCGCGACGGCGGACGTCGCGGCAAACCTGGCCTCGCTCGACCGCATCGCCGAGACGGGCGCCGAGGTGGTGCTCCCGGGTCACGGCGAGCCGTTTCGCAGCGGAGCGGCCGCGGCGGTGCGCGAGGCGCGCGCGGCGGGCTCCGCCTGAGCCGGGGCGGGCTTCGGGCGGGCGGCGGCGGCACGACCCGGAGTCGAGGGTGGTGGGCGACCCGTGGTCACCCTCGACCGCGCAGCGCCTTGAGCACAGCGCGATAGGCGGGTTTCGGGCGCAGCTCGGCGTCCAGAAGGGTCGCGGCGCCCCGCCCCGGCTGGGTGGCCGGAATCCATGAGTGGCGGTCGGTGAAACCCCAGAACGTGATCGAGCGGCAACGCGGGATGGCGAGGCAGTCCTTCACCGCGCCGCGGTAGACCCGCGCCTGCACCCGGAGCGCGGCCGCGTCGGCGGGCAGCTTGAGCGCCACGTCGGCCTCCGTGATCGCCACGTCGACGCCGAGCGCCGCGAACCGCTCGAGGTTGGCGCGGAAGCCGTCGGGCACCCCTCTGCGGTTGAGATGCGCCTGGAAGCCCACGCCGTCGATCGGCACGCCGCGCCCGAGCAACTCCCTGACGAGCGCGTAGAGCGCGTCGGACTTCGGTCCGGGCGCCTCGGCGCCGATCTCGTTGAGGTAGAGCTTCGCCTCGCCGTCGGCGACGCGGGCGGTGCGAAACGCATCCTCCACCCAACCGTCGCCGAGCTCACGCTGGAACACCGACGGCCGGCGCGTCCCGTCGTCCTCCAACGGCTCGTTGACGACGTCCCAGGTCCGGATGCGCCCCGCGTAGCGCTCCATCGTCGTGCGGATGTGCTCCCGGACGACCTGAAGCAGCTCGTCGCCCTCGAGCGCCTCGACCCACGGCGGGTTCTGGCTGAACCACACCAGCGTGTGCCCGCGGACGGCCTGGTCGTGCTCGGCGGCGAAGTCCACGAGCCGGTCGGCCGCCGCCCAGTCCCGCTTGCCGCGCACGGGTTCGAGCACCGCCCACTTCATGACGTTCTCCGGCGTGACGGAGGAGAACTGCTCGGCGAGGTTCCGGCGGTAGCCCGGCTCGTTGCGCAGCGCGGTGTCGTCGACGGCGGTGCCCACGAGCCGCTTCTCCGCCGCCTTCTGCAACTGCCCTGGCAGCGCGACCGCCTCCGGGCCACGGGCTTGCAGCACGCGCAGCACCGCCCCTGCGGCGACGAGCACCGCCACGAGAACGGCCACCGCGATGGCGAAGCGACGCAGAACGCTCAGAACGCGCCGCGCCGCGAGAGCACGGCGGGAATCGTCTTGAGCAGGATCGTCAGGTCAAGGAACGGCGACCAGCGCTCGAGGTAGAGGAAGTCGAGTCGCACCAGATCGTCGAAGTCGAGCTCCGAGCGTCCGGACACCTGCCACAGCCCCGTGATGCCCGGCAGCACGAGGTAGCGCTTGCGGTGCCAGTCCTCCAGACGGTCGAAGTCGCGCTGGGGCAGCGGCCGCGGCCCGACGAGCGACATCTCCCCGCGGAGGACGTTGATCAGCTGCGGCAACTCGTCGAGGGAGTACTTGCGCAGGAAGCGCCCGACGCGCGTCATCCGGGGATCGTGACGGATCTTGAACAGCGCGCCCGCGGCCTCGTTGAGCGACTCGAGGTCGGCCTGGCGCTGGTCGGCGTCGCGGTGCATGGTGCGGAACTTCAGGCACGCGAACGGCAGGCCGCCGATGCCGGGCCGCCCGGAGCGATAGAAGACCGGCCCGCGCGAGGTGGCGAAGACCGCGACGGCGATGCCGAGCAGCAGCGGGGAGAGCACGAGCAGGATGACGACGCTCAGCACGAGGTCGAAGGCGCGCTTGACCGCGTAGTCGATGCCGTCGAAGACCGGCGGCTTGAGCTCGAAGAGCGGGACGGACTGCCCCGGGACGAACTCCGCGCGATGGATGAGGATCTCCATCGTCGACGGAGCGACGCGGACGCGGACGCCCCGCTGATGACACCGGTCCACCAGCTCGACGGCCTGGACCTGGGGGAAGTCGGGGTCGGCGATGATCGCCTCGTCGAGGCGGTGCTCGGAGAGCACCCGCTCGATCTCGTCGAGGGTCCCGAGCGAGCGCAGCCCGTTGTCCGGACGTGGCGCGAGCGAGATGAAGCCGACGACCTCGATGCCCGCGTGGTCCGGCGCGTCCTTGAGCGCATGGGCGACGGCCTCGATGTGCTTGCCGGTCCCGACGAGCACCGCGCGGCGCTGGTAGCCCGCGGCGCGCAACACGATCCCCGTGAGCTTCTCGTACGCCCACCGCGTCGAGGCGATGTAGACGACGGCGAAGAACAGCGTGCCGTAGAAGATGTAGTAGCTCGAGAACCGCTCGCCGTTGATCAGCGCGAAGATCAGCGTGACGACCGTCGTCTGGAACAGTGAGCCGACGATCCGCGTCAGCCCCGGGCGCGTCGCGCGCTCCGCGTACAGGCCCGAGCGGGCGAACAGGAGCGCCGTGATGAGGTAGGCGAAGGAGATCGTGTTCTGCGTCTCTTGCAGCGAGGCGGCCGGATTCCAGTCGTCCAGGAGCGCGGCCTTGAGCGCCAGCGCGCTGAAGATCGCCCCGAACAGGCCGGCGAAGTCGAGCGCCAGCAGGCTGATGACCCGCGCGAGACGCCGCAGGGTGTCCAGCTTGAGGACGAAGCCGAGCAGCGCCGGGCGCTTGGCGCGTACGTCCCGCTCGGGCAGGGACGGACGGACGAGCGTCGGGACGTCGTCGGTCTCCTGGGCCTCCGTGGCCTCGTGCGTCACCGGCATCTCATGGCTAGAACGTCGAGCGCGCCCCGAAGTACCGGAGTATCCGCGCGGCGCCTGATGGTCGAGACGCTAACGGGGCGACCCGACGAGAAGTTCCCGGGACGAGCCGTCGATCGTCCTGCGCAGGCCCTCGGGCAGCTCCACCTCCGGCTCCCACCCCAGGAGCTCCCGTGCGCGGGTGATGTCCGGACGGCGGACTTGGGGGTCGTCGGTCGGCAGCGCCTCGAAGACGATCTCCGAGTTCGAGCCGGTCGCCTCGATGACCGCGTCAGCGAGCTCCAGCAGGGTGAACTCGTTGGGGTTGCCGACGTTGACCGGGAAGTGCTCACCGCTCTCGGCCAGCGCGATCATGCCGCGGATGAGGTCGTCGACGAAGCAGAACGACCGCGTCTGCGCGCCCGTCCCGAAGACGGTGATCGGTCGGTCCTCGAGCGCCTGACGCAGGAACGTGGGGATCGCGCGGCCGTCGTGCGGTCTCATCCTCGGCCCGTAGGTGTTGTGGGCCATCACGCCCGAACCCGCCCAGAAGTTCTCAGGTCCGGGAACCGACCAGTCGTAGACCAGCGGTGTCGCCTCGATCTCCTCGATGCCCGTGATCGCCGCCCACACGAGGTCGCCGTACACGCGAGCATCGAGCTGCTGCGTCACGCCGGAATCCCACTCGAGCGGCGACCAGGGGCTGATCCGCGCGAGCGTCAGGCGCCAGGATCCGAAGGAGCGGTCGCCCCCGCCGCTCGCGTGGCGCCCGACGGACGGCACCAGTCCGAAGCGGGCGAAGGCAACCACGAGATCGTCCTTGAGCGCCGTCGACGTCGTCGAGAACTCGTGGCGGATCTGCTCGTCGAAGTGACTCCCGGAATGCGAGCCGTCGCCCTCGCGGTACCCCTCGAGGAACCACTTGAGGCGAGCCAGGGGAAGCCCGAGGATCCAGCCGGGGATCCGCTTGTCACCGCCGTCGAAGCCGAGGTGCTCAAGCACCATGAGCAGCAGCTGGGAGTGGACGGCCATCGAGGCCGACCGCTCCGGGCCGGCGGCGACGCGCACGCAGTGAAGGCCGAACGCGCGCTCGATGATCGCCTGAGCGCGATCCAAGAGCCCGTCGTCGCACGCCAGGGTGATGCAGGCGTCGTGCGCGCTGGGCCTGCACCCTTCGGCGACGTAGAGCCCGAGCAGCCACAGGACATCGTCGGTGAGCTCGATGCGCGCCGGCATCGTCGCGGTGGCACCCGCCGTGCGCAACGCGACTCGCGCCTCCTCGGGCAAGCCGCCGAGACGTCGCAGCACGGGGAGCGGCACACGATCGGTCTGCCGCATCCGGATGAGCTTCGTCCACGCGCCGTTGCGCCGGTTCGGCCCGGCGTTGCGCTGCTCACTGACCAGGAGGCCGAGGAGGTCCTGCCGGTGGGCCCAGGATCTGGCGCCGAGTCCCGAAGCGGTGACCGTCAGCCCCCACGGGTCGCGCTCGCCGCGCCGCCAGACCTCCACCACGCTGACGTGGGTCCGGTCGCGCTCGGGGACCTCGACGCGGCGGGCGATCGCGACGCGCTCGCCGACCTCGAGCGCCTCGACCGGCTTGGCGAACGGCTCGCCATCGTCGCCCTCGACGAAGATCGAGTGGTCACCGGTCACGCGGATGGCACGGCCGTACCGGGTGGAGACCTCGTAGCACCGCGCATCCGTCGGGTGTCCGACGAAGGCGGCCGGCTCGGCAGAGACCATGCGGCCGCCCTCGGCGAAGGACGGAACGGCGAAGCCCTCGACCGGATACTCGAAGCCGGGCGCGGGTTGCGAGCTCACCCCCGCGGTGCCGCTCGCAGCAATCGGCGCCGGGACGAACCCCGCCGCGAGCGCCCGCACCGCCAGGCGCGCGGCGAGCTGCTCCGCGGTCTCGCGGCGAAGTTCGCCTCCGTCGTCGTAGAGCACCTGCTCGTCGGCGAGAACCGAGTTGAAGATCCTGATGATCGCCGTGTCCACGCCCTGCTGGCGGTGATAGGCCATCGTCAGCGCCTCGGCGTAGCGCTTGGCCTCGTCGTAGACGCCGCGCGGGCCGATCGGATTGACATGACCCCAGTAGTTCTCGCTCTGCGGGTGGACCTGCGGGTCGCCGTAGACCTCACTCGTCGAGGCCACGAGGAAGCGCGCGCGGTGCTTCTTGGCCAGTCCGAGCGCGTGGTGGGTGCCGTGGGAACCGACCTTCAGCGTGTGCAGCGGCAGGCGCAGGTAGTCGATCGGCGAGGCCGGGGAGGCCAGGTGGTAGACGACGTCGACGGGCTCCTCGACGTGGAACGGCTCGACGATGTCGACGTGCAGCACCTCGAACTCGGGCACCCGGATGTGCTCGATGTTCGCGAGGTTGCCCGTCTCGAAGTTGTCGACGCAGATGACGCGGTGGCCACGGCGCAGCAGCTCGTCGCAGAGGTGGGAGCCGAGGAAGCCGGCGCCGCCGGTGACGAGTGCGGTGGCCATAGCGGCCGCAGGCTAGCGGGCCCCCGGCTTGCGCGGCGCGCGCGCGGCCTTGAGCTGCTTCTTGGTCACCCCGTCCGCCACGCGGTAGACGCGCTTGTCGACGCGCTCGGCCAGGTCGGCGTCCGCCAGGCGCTTGAGCACCACCGGGCACCGCTTGCAGCGCGGCTTGTCCTTGCAGCACGACTTCTTCGTGGTGACGGTCGTCGGCACCCGAGCCATATTAGGCGCACCTAAGCCGTCGCGGGGAATGTGTAGCGTTCCTGGCATGCCCGCCGCCGCCTTCGTCGCCAAGCTCAACGAGCAGATCGCCAACGAGTTCGCCGCCAGCCAGCAGTACGTCGCGGTCGCTATCTACTACGACGACGAGACGCTGCCGCGCCTGGCGGGCTTCTTCTACGCCCAGGCGGTCGAGGAGCGCAACCACGCTCTGATGATGGTCCAGTACCTCCTCGACGCCGGCGAGGAGGCGATCATCCCGGCCGTCGCAGGGCCGAGGAACCGCTTCGCCGACCTCGTCGAGCCCGTCGCCGTCGCCCTCGAGCAGGAGCGCAAGGTCACGCGGCAGATCGAGGGCCTGGCCGCCGTCGCGCGCGAACACGGCGACTACCAGTCCGAGCAGTTCGTCCAGTGGTTCCTCAAGGAGCAGGTCGAGGAGGTCGCGACGATGAGCGACCTGCTGCGGACCGTCGAGCGCTCCCGTGAGAACCCGATGTGGGCCGAGGAGTACCTGGCCCGGGAGCACGGCGGCGACGCGGGGGAGGACCCGACCGCCCCGCGCGCCGCGGGCGGCGCGCTCTGATTCTCGCGTCGGCGTAACTTCCGGCCTCGCGGGCCGTCACACCGGCATGCGCCCGTCACGGATCCTCGCCGCCGCCATCCTCGTGCTGCTGACCGCCCCGGCCGCAGGCGCGGCGGCGCCGCCGCCGAACGACGACCGGGCGACGGCGCAGGCCGTGCCCGCGCTCCCGGCGTACACCGTCGGAACGCTCGTGGACGCGACCACCGGGCAGGACGAGGGCGGCAGCAGCGCCGTCTGGTATCGCTACATCGCGGCCACCGACGGCCGCTTCACCGCGACCTTCGACGCCGTGGGCGAGCTCGACGCGGACATCGCCGCCTTCCGCCAGGTGCGCTCACAGCTCGTGTTCCTCGACGCCGAGAGCTCGGATGTCAAGGGTGCGGCCGGACTCGCCTTCCGAGTCCGGGCGGGCCAGACCGTGCTGCTCCGCATCTCACGACGGGTCGGCTCGGTGGCCGACCGCTTCGAACTGCGGCTCTCCGCCGCGGCGCCGGAGGTCAAGCCACCGGGCACCCCGCTGGGGCGAGGCGGCGTGACTTCCACGCTCGACCGGGTGCTGCGCCCGGAGGAGGCCTACTCGTACACGATGCGCGAGGGGGTCACCTACCGCGTCAACGTCGTGCCGGTCACGCCGCCGCCGACCGCCCGGCCGGCCACCGACCCGGACGCCGAGGACGTCGAGGAGCAGGCGCCGACCTGCCGGGCGAACGTCGCGCTCTACGCGCCCGGGACCACCGATTTCGGCGCACGCCCCGAGTGGGTCGGTGGCTGCGACACGTACCGGCTGTTCACGCCCGCGCGCCGCGCCGGCGGCCGCTACGTCTTCCGGGTCTTCGCGCCCCGGGGCGCCCGCGGCCCGCAGCGCTACCACCTGCAGGTCGCGCCCGCGGGACCCAACGACACCGCTCCGGGGACGTTCCTGGCCAACCAGGTGACGATGCGCGGCGCGCTCGCGGCCACGGGAGTCAACCGCGTGGACCTCTACCGCTTCGCACTCAAGCGCCGCTCCCGGCTCAAGCTCTCGCTCGCCGGGCCGGAGGGGCTGACCGTGACGTTGCGCAACGACCGCGGCGCGCTCGTCGAGCAGGGCTCGGCGATCGACCGCGAGATCAAGCCCGGTCGTTACTTCGTGGCCGTCCAGGCCGCGGCGGGCACGCGCGGCCGCTACCGCCTGCGGCGCTCCTCGCGGACGATCACCCGCTCGAGCATCTCGATCTCCGGTGTGGCGCGGGCCCGCGCGCGCCTCGGCGCGACGCTCACCGTCGGCGTGCGACTGCGCCCCGCGGTCGGCGGCCCGGTGCGCGTGACCTTCGAGCGCTTCGATCCCGAGGCGGGCTGGCTGTTCCTGCGCTCCGTCGACGCGCGCGCCGCCAACGGCCGCGCACGCCTGGGTTTCCGGCCGCCGGCCGTCGGGCGCTTCCGGGCCAGGGCGGTCTACCTCGGGACGAAGGCCGCCGCGGGCAGCCAGACGGGTTTTGCCAACGTGCTGGTGACCGCGGGCAGCGGCGAGTAGTGGTTGACCACCGCGGGGAATCGATCATCCAGGAGGCCGCGGGCGGGGCACGTGCTCGTGCTTCCACGTGCCCTCCTCCTGCTTCCAGATCGGCAGGCGCTCCTTGACCTGGTCGATGATCTCACGGGCACCCGCGAAGGCGGCGGGCCGGTGCGGCGCGCTGGCCGCCACGACGATCGACGCCTCCGTGATGGCGACGCGGCCCGTGCGGTGCTCGGCGGCGGCCGCGCACAGGCCGTGGGCTGCGACGGCCTCCTCGACGATGTGGCGCAGCTCGCTGGTGGCCATCTCGACGTACCCGTCGTAGTCGAGGAACGGCACGTCGCGGGTGACACCGGAGAACGTCACGACAGCGCCCGCGCGTTCGTCCTGGACCCGCGCGACGAGCGCGTCGAGCGACAGCACGCGTCCGACCACGGCGGTGTGCACGTGCGCGCTTCCGCCGGAGACGGGCGGGACGACGGCGAGCTCGTCCTCGGGATGGAGCACCTGGTCGGCCGCGGCGTACTCGCGGTTGACGGCGAGCACGAGCGGCAGGCCCTCGGCGAGGCCGTCGACGGCGGCCAGCGCGTCGGCGACCCGGGCGCCGTCGGGCAGCTCGAGCTCGAGGCGGTCCGTGCCGGCCCGCTCGCGCAGGGCCGCGAAGAGCCTCACCCGGACGATCATCCGACGCACCGTAGCTCAGTGCTGCGATCCGTCGGTTCCGTCGCAGGATGCCGCCGGAGTTGTGGCCCACCCCCGCTGCGGGCGCCCCGCACGGCGTAGCCTCCCGCCCCCATGCGCCCGACCGTCCGCCTGCGCCGGCGCCTCTCCCGCGGGACCCCTCCGCGCGAGGAGCTCGTGGCGCGGCACGTGCGGGGGCGCTCGTTCGCCGACGTGGGCTGCATGTGGTCGGTCGACCGCGCGATCGCGTTCTCTGCGGAGGCGACCTGCACCACTCCGCGACGCTCGCGGCCGTCGGCCCGCACGAGGTGGTGTGGTGCTCGGGCGTGCTCTACCACGCGCCCCACCCACTGCTGACGCTCGAGCGCCTGCGCGCGCTGACCACCGACACGCTGATCCTCGCGACGGAGACCCTCCCGCTGCGCGGAACCCGTTGCGACTTCGCGCCCGCGCCGGGCGCCCGCCCCGGGCTCACCGAGGCGTTCCGCCCCGACGCCGGGTACGTCAACTGGTACTGGGGCATCTCCCCGGGCGCGGTCCGCGCGATGCTCCAGGCGACGGGCTTCCGGGTCGAGGAGGAGCATCGCCTGCCCTTCCACACGACCGTCATGGCCCGCGTCGCGGGGGTAGGCTCCGGCGCATGGCCACCGAAGAAGAACGCCTGACCGTCGCGCCGATCGTGGGCCCCGACGACCCGCGCCGCTTCACCGACTCGGGCATCGAGATGGAGCCGCTCTACGGCCCCGACGACGTCGCCCCCGGCCTCGAGGAGCGCCTCGGCGAGCCCGGCGCCTTCCCCTACACGCGCGGGCCGCACCGCGAGATGTACCGCAAGCAGCCCTGGACGATGCGCCAGTACGCGGGCTACGCGAGCGCCAGGGAGTCCAACGAGCGCTACCGCTATCTCATCGCGCGCGGCGCTACCGGCCTGTCGATGGCCTTCGACCTGCCGACCCAGCTCGGCCTGGACTCCGACAACGTGCTGTGCCTGGGCGAGGTGGGCCGCACGGGCGTCGCGATCGACTCGATCGACGACATGCGGCTGGCCTTCGACCAGATCCCGCTCGACCAGGTGTCCACGTCGATGACGATCAACGCGCCGGCCGGCGTGCTGCTCGCGCTCTACGAGCTCGTGGGTGAGGAGCAGGGTGTACCGAGCGAGAAGCTCCGCGGCACGACGCAGAACGACATCCTCAAGGAGTACATCGCCCGCGGCAACTACATCTACCCGCCGCAGCACTCCATGCGCCTGACCACGGACCTCTTCGCCTACTGCAAGGAGAACGTCCCGCGCTGGAACACGGTCTCGATCTCCGGCTACCACTTCCGCGAGAAGGGCTGCTCGGCCGTGCAGGAGGTGGCCTTCACGCTGTCGAGCGGCATCGCCTACGTGCAGGCCGCGCTCGACGCGGGGCTGGCCGTCGACGACTTCGCCCCGCGGCTGGCGTTCTTCTTCAACGGCCACAACAACGTCTTTCAGGAGGTCTCGAAGTTCCGCGCGGCCCGGCGCATGTGGGCGACGGTCATGCGCGACCGCTTCAAGGCGGCCGACCCGAAGTCGCAGATGCTGCGCTTCCACACGCAGACCGGTGGAGTGACGCTCACCGCCCAGCAGCCCGTCAACAACATCGTGCGCGTGGCGCTGCAGGGCTTCGCCGCCGTCTGCGGAGGTACGCAGTCGCTGCACACCAACGGCTTCGACGAGGCGCTCGCCCTCCCGTCCGAGACCGCGGCGAAGACCGCGCTGCGCACCCAGCAGATCCTCGCCCACGAGTCCGGCGCCGCCGACACGGTCGATCCGTTCGCGGGCTCCTACTTCGTCGAGGCGCTGACCGACGAGATCGAGAGCAGGGCTCAGGAGCTCATCACCAAGGTCGACGAGCTGGGCGGCTCGGTCAACGCGATCGAGTTCATCACGGGCGAGATCGACGAGAGCGCATGGGGTTACCAGGAGCGCTACCGGACGGCTCAGGACATCGTCGTCGGGGTCAACAAGTACGAGGAGGACGACGTCGAGGTGCCCGATCTCCTCCGCGTCGACCCGGACTCCGAGCGCGCGCAGCTCGAGCGCCTGAAGGCGTTCAAGGCCGACCGCGACGCCTCGGCGGTCGACGCGCGGCTTCAAGCGCTGCGGGGTGCCGCTGCCGGGACGACGAACCTCATGCCGTTCATCAAGGACGCGCTGCGCGACCGCTGCTCGATGGGCGAGGTCTGCGGCGCGCTGCAGGACGTGTTCGGGAAGTACCAGCCGACGTTCTGACCGAGCCCGTCGGGTCGTCGGGGGTGCGCCGTCGGAGACGTCGAAGTGCGCGACGCCGGGTATCTTCTACTGGTGACGAGCGCGGCGTTCGATCCCACTCCGCCGGGCGACGGTGCGCCCGTCCCGCCCGCGGAGCCGTGGTGGGGCAACCACCTCGGCGAGCTGCGCTGGCAGGCCGAGTGGGCGCGGCTGCTCGTCGATCCGGTGTACCACGGCGCAGGGGTGCAACGCGGCGACGGCGCCCCGGTGGTGCTCGTCCCCGGCTTCATGGCCGGCGACGTGACGCTCGCGGTCATGCGCGGGTGGCTGGAGCGCATGGGCTACGACGCCCACGGCTGCGGCATGGTCGCCAACGTCGACTGCTCCGACCGGACCGCCGACCGCCTGCACGACCAGGTCGTCGCGCTGCACGCCTCCACGGGGCGCCGCGTCACGGTCATCGGCCACAGCCGCGGCGGGCACTTCGCCAAGGCGCTCGCCCGCCGCGACCCGGAGCGCCTGGCCGCCGCGATCTCCATCGGGGCGGGCCTCGACTCGCCCTTTGACATCTCCACCCCCACGCGTGCCGCCGTGCGCGCGGTGCGCGCGATCCACGCGCAGACCAGCGATCGCGTGGCGCGCAACGGGTGCTTCACGGAGACCTGCCGCTGCCGCTTCACCACCGACTACGCGGGCCCGACGCCCGACGAGGTCCCCTTCACCTCGATCTACTCCAAGGGCGACGGCGTCGTGCGCTGGCGCGCGTGCGTGGTGCCCTACGCCCGCTGCGTCGAGGTGACCGGGAGCCACGTCGGCCTCGCGTTCAACCGCAAGGTCTACGCCGAGCTCGGTCGCACGCTCGCCGCCCAGACGCGCGGGATCTGAGGCCCTTCGGGCCGCGACGCGCAGACAGCGCCCCCGCGCCGGACCGCTCGCTTCCGGAAGGCCTGCTCAGGCCCGCGCGCCGACCTCCTCGGACGGGGCGGGCTCCGTGCGGCCCTCCGCCTGCACTGCTTCCGTCCAGATCACGCCGCGCTTCTCGGCCTCGATGCTCATCTGGCGAGCGATGACCAGCAGCTGGATCTCGTTGGCGCCCTCGTAGATCTGGAGCACCTTCGCGTCGCGCATCATCCGCTCGGCGGGGAACTCCTTGAGGTAGCCGTTGCCCCCGAGCACCTGCACCGCCTCGGTCGTCGCCTCCATCGCGACGTCGGAGGCCATGAGCTTCGCGGCGGCCGAGAGCTTGGTCAT
The DNA here is from genome assembly GCA_902806205.1 of uncultured Solirubrobacteraceae bacterium. Lineage (GTDB taxonomy): Bacteria > Actinomycetota > Thermoleophilia > Solirubrobacterales > Solirubrobacteraceae > Paraconexibacter. Next base: position 34,866 of record CADCVR010000027.1, read on the forward strand.
CCGCGGGTCGCGCTCGTCGACGAACGTCGCCGCCTGGTAGGCCAGGGCGCGCGCCGCGGCCACCTGAGCCTCCAGCCGCGCGAGCTTGAACTGCATCCCCTGGTGCTCGATCAGCGGCTTGCCGAACGTCACCCGCCGACGCGCGTAGTCCAGCGCGAGGTCGACGGCGCCCTGCCCCAGGCCGACGGCCTGCGCGGCGACCGTCGGCCGCGACGCGTCGAACGTCTGCATGGCGATCTTGAAGCCTTCCCCCGCGCGCCCGAGCAGGTTGGCCGCGGGCACCTCGACGTCGGAGAACGTCGGCGCCCCGAGCCGCCAGCCCGGCATGCCCATGGTCGGCAGCACCTCGACGGAGAGCCCGTCCGCATCGCCGGGGACGACGAACGCGCTGACGCCCTTGGCGTTCTCGTCGCCCGTCCGCGCGAAGACGACGTAGAGGTCCGAGAGCCCGGCGTTGCCGATGAAGCGCTTGGTCCCGTTGAGCACCCAGGTGTCACCGTGGCACTCGGCGGTCATCTGCAGGGCGGCGGGGTCGGAGCCCACGCGCGGCTCGCTGATCGCGTACGACCCGAGCTTGGAGCCGTCGGCCAGGCCGGGCAGGAAGCGCTCCTTCTGCTCCTCGCTGCCGGCCAGCACGATCGGCAGGGTCGTGAGCTTCACGTAGGCCGCCATCAGCGAGGCGGTCCCGCTCACCCGGGCGAGCTCCTCGATGAACGCGCAGTAGGCGACCGACGTCGCGCCCCGACCGCCGTACGCGGCGGGCACCGCCAGCCCGAGCAGCCCCTGAGCGGCCATCGCGTCGTGCAGCTCGCGGGGGTACGGGCTGCGCTCGTCGACGTCGAGCATCGCCGGGCGCACCACGTCCTGGGCGAAGGTCCGGATGGTGTCACGCAGCTCACGCTGCTCGTCGGTCAGTCGCCACATGGGCTAGCTCCTCGGGTTGGGCGGGGACGGTCGGGACGGAAGGAGCGCGCGCGTCCGGCGGCCAGGGCGGCGAGCGAGCCGCTGGTGCGCAGGGCGCCGATCGGCAGGCCGAGCGCCCGCGTCACGGGCTCGTAGCGGGCCGCCAAGCCGCGCCGCGGGCGGCCGGGCGCGATCGGCGTGTGGCGGTCGAGCCACTCGGTCATGAGGCGAAAGGACGCCTCGGGCTGCTCGAGGACGCAGGCGTGGCCGGTGCCGGGGATGACGGCGAGCTCCGCGTCGGGGATGCGCTCGGCCAGCAGCCTTGCGTTCTCCAACGGCGCGAACGTGTCCTCGCTGCCGTGCATCACGAGCGTCGGCGCCTGGATCTGCCCGAGCCGGCTGACGGTGTCGTGGTAGACGGTCGCCCACCAATGGGCGTTCGCCCCCCACGGGGTCGGGCCGTGCGCGGCGAAGAAGCGCAGCAGGTCGCGCGCGCGCTCGGGGTGCTCGCGGCGGAAGCGCTCGGAGAAGAGGAGCGGCCCGAGCCACGGCCGGCCTCCGTCACGAAACGTCGAGGCGAGGTTCACCCCCACGGCCGCGAGCTCCCTGGCGGCGGGCCGGACGGCCCGCGGCCCGCCGGGCGTCGTGCCCGCGAGGATCAGGCCGCGCACCTTCTCCGGGAAGCGCAGCGCGAGCTCCTGGGCGATCATCCCGCCCATCGAGATGCCGAACACGTGAGCGCTCGGGAGGCCGATGGCCTCGAGCAGCCGTGCCGCGTCGGCGGCGAGCTCGGACATCGACGTCATGCGCAGCGGCGCCTCCGAGCGCCCCGACCCGCGGTTGTCATAGGTGATGCACTCGTACTTCGAGCTCCAGAGCGGCAGCACCGGCTCGTAGACCGCCGAGGAGATCGTGAAGCCGGTGATGCACAGCAGCGGGTCGCCGCTTCCCGTGCGCTCGTAGTGCAGCCGCGGGTTGCGAAGCGCGTGGGGCACCTAGACCGTCTGGAAGATGTAGGTCCCCGGAGCGTCTTCACGCGGCACGTAGGCGTCCTCGTGACTTCCGAGCGCCTTGGGCGCCGGCTGCTCCTCCCCGGAACGCTCGCCGAGCCACGCGACCCAGTCGTCCCACCAGGTTCCGCGCTTCTTCGTTGCCGACGAGAGCCACTCCTCCGGATCGGCGGGGTTCTCGCCGGCGACCTGGAAGGAGGCCTTCTCGTTGCCCGGCGGATTGACCATCGCGGCGATGTGGCCGCTCGTGGAGAGCACGAAGCGCGGCTCGCCGCCCAGCAGCTGGGTCGTGCGGTAGCAGTTCTGCCACGGCGAGATGTGATCAGCGATCCCCGCCACGACGTACGAGTCGACCGTGATCGTCCCGAGGTCGATCGGGGTGCCGAGCAGCTCCAGCGCGCCGGGCTGCGTCAGCGTGTTGTCCAGCGACATGGCGACGAAGTCCCGGTGCAGCCCGGCCGGCATGTTCGTCGTGTCGGCGTTCCAGTAGAGGATGTCGAACGCCGGCGGATCCTTGCCCAGCAGGTAGTTGTTGACCCAGTAGTTCCACACGAGGTCGGTCGGGCGCAGCCACGCGAAGACACCCGCGAGCGCGCGACCGGAGAGGTAGCCCTTGCGCGCCGACTCGGCCACCGCCAGGGCGGCGGCGCGGCGATCGGCGAACGAGGACACCGTGCCGGCGTGCTCGTTGTCCAGCACGCACACGCCGAGCGTGAGCCCGGCGACCCGCTCCTGCTCCGAGCGGGCGGCGAGGTGCGCCACGGCACAGGAGAGCACGATCCCGCCCGCGCACAGCCCGATGGCGTGCGCCTGGTCGCAGCCCGTGATCGCCTCGGTCGCGTCGAAGGACTCCAGCACCGCGGTGACGTAGGTCTCCAGCCCCCAGTCGGCCTGCTCGGCCCCCGGATTGCGCCAGGAGATCGCGAACACCTGCTGCCCCGCGCCCACCGCGTGCGCGACCATCGAGCGGCCCGGGGCCAGGTCGGTGACGTAGTACTTGTTGATCATCGGCGGCACGACGACGAGCGGCACCTCGCGCACCCGCTCGGTCTGCGGCGCGTACTGGATGAGCTCGAAGACCGGCGTGCGGTAGACGACCGCACCCGGGCTCGTGGCGAGGTCCTTGCCGACGGTGAGCTTCGAGGTGTCGACCATCGTCGGCACGCGCGGCGGGCGCGCCATGTCCTCGACGAACTTCCGCGTGCCCTTGACGAAGTTCTGGCCACCGGAGTCGATCCACGCCTTCAGGACCGCCGGGTTGGTGGCAGGGAAGTTCGTCGGGGCCAGGGCGTCGAGGACGTTCTCGACCGCAAAGCGCAGCCGCTGCTCGTCGGCCCAGTCGAGCTCGGCGTCGTCGACGAGCCCGTCGGCGTAGATGCCGGTGGCCAGGTACGTCTGCGCGAGGCGCTTGAACGCTGGGTTGCCCTGCCAGGCCTCGTCCTTGAAGCGACGGTCACCCTTGGCCGGGGCGACCTCGGAGCGGCCGGCCGCGATGCGGGCGAGCTCGCGGCCGTAGCCCCGCGCGCGGCGCGCCACGCGCCGCGGCTTGAGGCCGAGCTTCGCGGTCGCCTTGGCACCGGCCGCGCCCGGCAGCCACCGCGGACCGCCGCTGCCCAACGCCGCGTCGGTGAGCATGGTGTCGAGCGTCGAGGTCTGCTCGCGACGGCCGTTCGTGGTGCTCCTCGGGACTGCCATCTCAGGACCGGCTCCTCTTCGTTTGGCTGGCCAGGCAGCGGTACCCGTCGTCGACGCGGTGTCAAACGGGGCGCCTGCTCACCGTCCCGGGCACCCGATAGCTTCTGGGCCGATGCTCGCGCTGCGCTTCTACGACGTGGTCCTCTCGCTGCACGTGGCCGCGATCGTCGTGGCCTTCGGCGTCGTGTTCACCTATCCCGTCGTCCTGCCGTGGCTGCGCCGCCATCACCCCGGCGCGATGGCGGTCGTCCACGAGACCCAGACGCGGCTCGGGCGCCACGTCATCACGCCGGCCGCGACGGTCGCCCTGCTCGCCGGCGCGTACCTGGCTACCGACGCAGAGCTCTGGAGCGAGCCGTGGGTCACGATCCCCTTTCTCATCCTCGTCGTGATCCTCGGCCTGGGAGGGGCCGTGCTCACGCCGACCGAGCGCCGGCTGACCGTCCTGGCCTCCAGCGGAGTCGGGTCGCCCGAGTACGACACCGGGTTTCGCCGCCTGATGACGCTCTCGCGCCTCGTCGCCGGGCTCGTGCTCGTCGCGATCTTCCTCATGGTCACCAAACCCGGCGCCTGAGCGGGGGCCGGGCGGGGGCCCGTGCGTCGTCGGCGCAACCGTCGCCGTCATCTGCGAGCAGCGGCCGCCGCGCGAAAGGCCGCGGCGAAGCGCTCCGCCGCGCCGGGCGCGTACGGGAGGTAGAGCGACGGCTCGGTGAGCTCGAGCTCGAGGATCACGGGCGCACCGTCGGGCCCGGCCAGGAGATCGACGCGCGCGTAGGCCAGCGGACCGAAGCGCTGCTGCAACCAGGCGACCGCGCGGTCGGCGAGCGCCCGCTCGGCGGGAGCGGGGTCGAGCGGATGGATCGGCGGATCGTCGGCGGTGGCGAGCGCCGCCACCGCACCGGGACGCAGGATCGCGGCCTTGGTGACGGCGTGCGAGAAGGCCCCGCCCGCGTAGAAGAGCGCGCTCTCGCCCCGCGCCTCTACGGAGGCGAGGAACGGCTGGAGCATCGCGGTGCGCCCGCTCGCGTGGATCGCGGCGAGCAGCTCGCGTGCCGCGCGCAGCTCGGCGGCGGGGCGGAAGCGACCCGTGTCGCGCGAGCCCGCGGAGACCGTCGGCTTCAGGACGAGCTCCTCGGGAAGCGCAGCGGGCAGCGCGACGCCGGGCGCGAGGAACGCCGTGCCCACCACCGGGAGCCCCTCCGCCGCGACCGCCGCGAGGTAGCGCTTGTCGGTGTTCCACGCCAGCACGGGCGCCGGGTTGACGAGCCGGGGCACCGCGCGCGCCCAGTCCAGGAACGCCGGGAGGTCGTACTGGTAGTCCCAGGTCGAGCGCACGACGACGAGCGCGAAGGCGGTCCAGTCGACCGCAGGGTCGTCCCACACCGCCCAGGTGGCCCCGAGCTGCTCGGCGAGCTCGTCCTCGAGGTGGCCCGTCGGCAGCTCGGCACAGGTGGCGAGAGCGATCACGCCGCGGGACTGTACGGCCGGTTGCAGGTCGCGTAACCCGGTCGGGCGGGGAGGACTCCCTTCCCGATGCGGCGAAACCCCCGCCAGATGACCGAGCCCCGCGCCCAGCGCACCCTCGTGAAGTCGCCGCCCGAGCTCTGGGCGGAGGTCTCCGACCCGGGGGCCCTCGCCCGGCACCTCGGCGCGTTCGGGGAGATCCGCATCACCCGCTCGGATCCCGAGACCACCGTCGCCTGGGAGGGCGACCGCGTACGCGGCACGGTGGAGCTCGAGGCCTCCGGGTGGGGCACGAAGGTGACGCTGACGGCCCAGGACGTCGAACCCGTGACACCGACGGTGGAGGAGGTGGCCGCGCCCGTGGCAGCATCCGCGCGGGCAGCGGCTCCCCTCCCCGCGCATCGCCCGCCGGCGGTGCCGCGACCCGCGGCGGGCCGCCGTCCCGGCCTGCTCTCGCGCTTTCGCCGCCTGCCCCACGGGCGAGCTGCGCCCCACGTCGCCCCGACGTCTCCGGGGGCCCTCCGTCGGGACGTCACCACGCCACCCCCCTCCATCGCTCCCTTCCCCGTCGCTCCCGCGTCCGCAGTGCCCGTACCGGCCCCCGCGCCCGCGCCCGGTCGCGATCCCCGGGCCGTGGAGGCGGTGCTCGTCCGCGCGCTCGACGAGCTCGGCTCCGCGCAGAAGCGCCCGTTCAGCCGCTGAGGGCCTGAGTTCGGCGCCGCGGCGACGCGGGTACCGGCGCGCCATGGCCCAGATCGGCGTCTTCTTCTCCACCGAGGAGCTCTCGGGCCCTCGCATTCTCGAGCTCGCCCCGCAGGCCGAGCAGATCGGCTTCGAGAAGGCGTGGATCTCCGACCATTTCCACCCGTGGAACGACGAGCAGGGCGAGTCGCCGTTCGTCTGGTCGGTGCTGGGCGGCCTGGCGGCGGTCACCTCGACGCTGAAGTTCCACACCGGGGTCACCTGCCCGATGATCCGCACCCATCCGGTCATCATCGCCCAGGCCGCCGCGACGGTCGCCACGCTGATGCCGGGCCGCTTCGGGCTCGGCGTCGGGACGGGTGAGGCGCTCAACGAGCACATCTTCGGTGACCCGTGGCCGAACGCGGAGATCCGCCGCGAGATGCTCGAGGAGGCCGTCGAGGTCATCCGCCTCATGTGGACGGGAGCGACTTCGAGCTTCGACGGCCACCACTACCACGTCGAGAACGCGCGGATCTACTCGCTTCCCGACGAGCTGCCGCCGCTTCACGTCTCGGCGTTCGGGCCGAGGGCCGTGTCGATGGCGGCCCGCATCGCCGACGGCTTCATGACCGTCGGGCCGGAGGCCGAGTTCCTCGAGCAGTACCGCTCCGAGGGCGGCACGGGCACGTCGCACACGGCGCTGAAGGTCTGCGTGGGGCCCGACGAGGAGCACTGCATCGACGAGGCCTACCGGCTGTGGCCCAACGCGGGCCTGCCGGGCGAGCTGGCGCAGATCCTGCCGACCGTGCGCCACTTCGAGCAGGCCACCGAGCTCGTGACGCGCGACATGATCGCCGAGTCCACGCCGACCGGCCCGGACGCCGGCCCGGTCATCGAGGCCATCGCCGAGCATGTCGAGGCGGGCTACGACGAGGTCTACGTCGCGCAGATCGGCCAGGACTGGCCGTTCTTCTATGAGATGATGGAGCGCGACGTGCTGCCGCACTTCGGCCGCTGAACCGCCGCCTCAGGCGCGCCGTACCGCGGCGAAGGCGGCTCCGACGCCCACGCCGTAGACCACGTGGAAGGACAGCTCGAGCGCCATGTCCTTGGCCGCGTACTTCCAGGGCGGCTCGTAGAGCCCCATCGGCACGAGCTGGACGTAGGACATCGCCCAGACCCCGGTGCCGAAGACGGTGCCGCGCCGTACCGGCGCGCCCCCGGACGCCGAGCCGGCGAGCACGCCGTACACCGCGCCCCATGCCGTGCCGTAGCCCCAGTGCATCCCGTTGGTCAGCACCGGGATGCGGTCGGCCGAGACCTCCCGCTGAAAGACACCCTCCCCGATGCGCTTGGCGAGCTTGGCCGGCGCGGAGGCCTGCTCCCACGGGTCCGGCGGCGCAGTCTTCTCGCCGTCCGGGTCCTCGTCCTCGCCCGAGGACATCAGACGCGCCGAGAGCGTCTGCCACCCGGTCATGGCCGCGGTGCCGACGGCGCCCGCCACGAGTCCGCGAGCCACCGCCCCGAGCGGCGTGAGGGTCGAAGCTCGCGCGTTCATGAGGGCTCCCCTGCCCCCGCGCCCGGGCAGCCAATCGTTACGCTCCGCGAACGGCGGCGGTCGGGCGGCGACACGCGGCGATCACCGCGACCGCGACCGCCGGGCCTGCCGCAGCGCCGCGCGCGCCGCCGCGTCCCCCGGGACCCCGTGGACCGCGCCACCCGGAAACGCCGCCGCGCTGCCGATGAAGAGTCCCTCGAGCGGCGTGCGGTAGGGCGAGAGCCCGGGAGTGGGGCGGAAGACGACCTGCGAGAGCTTGTAGCTCCCGCCGCCCACGTCGCCGTGCACGAGGTTCGCGTTGCGCGCCTCCAGCGCCGCCGGCCCGAGGACGTGGCGGGCGATGATGCGCTCGCGAAAGCCGGGAGCGAAGCGCTCGACCTGCGCCTCCATGCGCGCGACGTGTGCGGACTCCGCCGCGGCCCAGTCCACGCCGTGCCGCGGCCCGTGGGTGTAGGCCCACGCGGTGTGCTTGCCCTCCGGCGCCCGGACCGGATCGGCGATCGACTGCTGGCCGAGCAGGAGGAACGGATGCTCGGGCAGCGCGTGCTGCGACTGCCGCACCGTGGCGAGGAACTCCGCCTCGGATCCCGCGACGTGCACGGTGCCGGCGCCGCGGACCTCCGGATCGCTCCAGGGGATCGGCCCGTCGAGCGCCCAGTCGACCTTGAGCGTCGCGGGACCGTAGACGAAGCGCTGCAGCGCGCGCCGGTAGCGCGGCGGCAGGCCGTCGTGGGCCAGCGCGGCCAGCGCGTGCGGCATGACGTCGGCGACGACGACGCGCGCGCCGAGGCGCTCGCCGTCGGCGAGGCGCACCCCGGTGACGCGGCGTCCCGCGGACTCGACCTTCACGACCCGCGCGCCCGTGCGCACGGTCCCGCCGAGCTCGGCCAGGTGCGCGACGAGCGCGTCGGTCACCCGGCCCGCGCCGCCGCGCGGGCTCGGCCAGCCGACGGCGTGCCCCAGCAGGCACAGGTAGAACGCCGCGATGGCCGACCCGCGCTGCTCCGGCGGCGCGTCGCCGTGGGTCGCGGCGGAGCTGAGCCACGCGCGCGCTTCGCTGCCCTCGAAGAGGTCACGCCCGAGCGCCTCCGACGAGCCGACCAGCAGCGAGGCGAAGCGCAGGCTGTGGACCGGCCCGGCCTGGGCCAGGAGCTTCAGCGGCCCGCCGACCGGTGGGAAGCCCGACAGCATCGTCGCGCGAACGCCTTCGAACGCGTCGAGGAACGGCCGCACGAACGCGACCCAGCGGTCGCCGTCGCCCGGATGCAGGTCGTTGAGCGAGGCCGCCGTGGCGGCGGTGTCGCGGTAGAGCACCGCGGAGTGCTCGGGAGTGAGCGTATGGGCCACGCAGGCGGCGGGATGGACCCACTCCAGCCCGTGACGGTGAAGCGGCATCGCGGCGAACACGGGGGACGCCGCACCGGCGGGGTGGACGGCGGAGAACGTGTCGTGCTTGAAGCCCGGGAGGGTCAGCTCCTGGGTCCGGACCGCGCCGCCCGGCGCGTCGGCGGCTTCGAGCACCGTGACCGACAGGCCGGCGCCGGCCAGGCGGATCGCCGCCGCCAGCCCGTTGGGTCCCGCGCCGATGACCAGCGCGTCGCTCACGGCTCACCGGGTGGGGGCCGGTGCGCGGGAGGCGGTTGGCTGCGGGTGCGCGGATTCGTCACCACGCTCCTAGTGCCCGGCCGGGTCAGGCCAGGAACGCGGTGACCCGATCGGCGACGAGCTCGGGCTGCTCGTCGGCGATGAAGTGACCCACCCGGGGCACCCACTCGATCTCGAGGTCGTCGGCGTGCTCGCGGAACGCCTCGACCATGAAGGGCCTGATGACCGGGTCGCCGGTCGGGTGCAGGACGCGGGTCGGCATCGTGAGGCGCCGGCCGTCGTAACGGCCGGCGGCGATCGCGGGGAGCTCCCGGGTCAGCAGGGTGCGATAGACCGCAGCGCCGGCTTCGGCGCGGCCGGGCTCCGAAAGCGCCGCGGTGTACTCCGCGCGATCGCCCGCGGGAACGCCGATGAGCGCGTGGCGCATGAGCGCCGAGCGCTGCAGCGCGGGCCCGAGCCACGGGACGCCGACGACCTGATAGCCCATCCGCCACGCGTTGAGCGCCGTCGGCAGTCGCGGGCTTCCCCACACCGGCGCGATGCAGCAGAGCACGAGCCGCTCCACGCGCTCGGGCGCCCGGAGAGCGACGAGTTGCGCAGTCCAGCCGCCCCAGTCGTGGCCGACGAGCGCGACGCGGTCGAGTTCCATGACGTCGAGCAGCGCGAGGAGATCTGAGGCGAACTGCTCCTTGTCGTAGGCGCCGGGCGGGGCGTCGCTCCACCCGAAGCCCCGCAGGTCCGGCGCGATGACCCGGAAGCCGGCGGCGGCCAGCGGCGGGATCACCCCGCGCCAGCACCACCAGTGCTGCGGCCAGCCGTGCAGGAGCACCACCGGCGGGCCGTCGGCCCGACCGGCCTCGGCGACGTGGACGTCGATGCCGGTGGCGACGGGGTGGTAGGCGTGGGTGACGCCCTCGCAGGGCGGGAAGGGGCGGGCCATCGCGCCGCAGTCTGCCCGGCGCGGTCGCGGCCAACGCTCCCGACGGGCTTGCGCAGGCCCTCGCTGGCTAGCATCCGCCGCCTCATGGCTCAAAGACAGGCCCCGCACGAGACGTTCGAGGCGAAGGTCGCCCATCTCACCGAACTGCGCGCCTCCGCGTCTCATTCCTCCCCCGAGGCCGAGGAGAAGCAGCACGCCAAGGGCAAATACACCGCGCGCGAGCGGATCGAGAAGCTGCTGGATCCCGGCTCGTTCTCAGAGCTCGACACCTTCGTGCGCCACCGCACCGTCGACTTCGAGATGCAGAAGAGCCGTCCCTGGGGCGATGCGGTCCTCACCGGTCACGGCACGATCGACGGGCGTCGCGTCTGCGTCTTCTCGCAGGACTTCACCGTCTTCGGCGGCTCGCTCGGCGAGGTGATGGCCCAGAAGATGTGCAAGGTCATGGACCTGGCGGCGAAGATCGGCTGCCCGCTGATCGGCATCAACGACTCGGGCGGCGCGCGCATCCAGGAGGGGGTCGTCTCCCTCGGGGCCTACGGGGACGTGTTCGTCCGCAACGTCAACTGCTCGGGCGTGATCCCGCAGATCTCGCTGATCATGGGGCCGTGCGCGGGCGGCGCGGTGTACTCCCCCGCGATCACCGACTTCATCCTCATGGTGAAGGAGACCTCGCACATGTTCATCACCGGGCCCGACGTGGTCAAGACGGTCACGGGCGAGGAGGTCGACTTCGAGTCGCTCGGTGGCGCGATGACCCACAACACGAAGTCCGGCGTGGCCCATCTGGCCGCCGACGACGAGGACCAGTGCATCGAGGACACGCGCTACCTCATGGGCTTCCTGCCGCAGAACAACCTCGACACGCCGCCGCGGGTGACCTCGACCGACGATCCCGACCGCATGGAGCAGGCGCTCGACACGATCGTGCCCGACTCCACGAACAAGCCGTACGACATGCGCGAGGTCGTCAGGCTCATCGTCGACGACGAGGAGTTCTTCGAGATCCACGAGCACTTCGCGAAGAACATCGTCTGTGGCTTCGCGCGCCTCGACGGCTTCGCCGTGGGCGTCGTCGGCAACCAGCCGGCGCAGATGGCCGGGGTGCTCGACATCGACGCCTCCACCAAGGCCGCCCGCTTCGTCCGGACGTGTGATGCGTTCAACGTGCCGCTCGTCACCTTCACCGACGTCCCGGGCTTTCTGCCCGGAACCGCCCAGGAGTGGGGCGGCATCATCCGCCACGGCGCCAAGCTGCTCTACGCGTTCACCGAGGCCACCGTCCCGAAGATCACCGTCATCACCCGCAAGGCCTACGGGGGCGCCTACGACGTCATGGCCTCCAAGCACCTGCTGGCCGACTTCAACTTCGCCTGGCCGCAGGCCGAGGTCGCCGTCATGGGGCCCGAGGGCGCCGTGAACATCATCTACCGCCGCTCCATCGCCGGCTCACCGACGCCCAACGAGCGTCGCGCGCGGCTCATGGCCGACTACCAGGCCCGCTTCGCCAACCCGTACGTCGCGGCCGAACGGGGCTACATCGACGACGTCATCGTCCCGCACGAGACACGGCCGAAGCTGATCGGCGCGCTGCACACCCTTCAGACCAAGCGCGCGCCGGGCCCCAAGCGCAAGCACGGGAACATCCCGCTGTGAGCGCGGGCACGCTGGGGCGCTCAGCGCGTCAGCGGCGGACGCGCAGCCGCGCCGAGTCCGAGCCGACGCGCCGCCCGCCCCTGGTGACGACCACGCGGACGATGTAGCGACGCCCGGGCGCCAGGCGGCGGTTCAGGCGCACGCTGAGGGCGCGCCGACGCCCGCTGATCCTGATCGGCCGGGAGCCGCCGGGCGGTCGCGCCATGACGTTCAAGCCGACGGTGCTCGCAGTCGAGGCGGGGCGCGAGCTGCGGTGGCTCGGGCAGTTCCTCGTTCCCGGCCTCTTCGACGGCGAACACAGCTTCCGCCTGGAGGAGTTGCCGAGCGGTCGCACGCGCTTGACCCAGGCGGAGCGCTTCCACGGCATGCTCGTCGGCATCTCCGGCGGGGCGCTCGAGAAGACGCGGCTCGGATTCGAGCAGATGAACCGCGCCCTCAAGCAGCGTGCCGAGGCGGCGGTCGCGTGAGCCTCCTCTCGAACGTCAGCCTCGGCCGGCGCTTCGCGCTCGAACTGGCGGTGCTCGGCGCTTGCCGGCTGGGGCTTCGGACTTTCGGCTCGCCTCGGTGCGCTTCGCGCTTGGCGTCGGCCTCGCAGTCGCCGCCTTCTGGGGCAGGCCGGCTCGTCGGCCTGCCCTCGACCACCAGACGGATCTGGCAGAGGTTGACGGCGTAGGGCCTTGCGCAGCACTCCCCGCCACCCTCGACGCGGCAGTGTGAGCCGTCGCTGCCGGGGGAAAGGAGATCGGGTGCTACCGGGATTGAGCATCGAACTGGACGAGCCGCTGGCGGGAGTGACGGAGCTTCGGGTTCGGGGCGACGTGGATCTCGACGGCGGCAAGCGCCTGGGGCGCGAGCTCGAGGCGGCCTTTGCCGGAGGCGGCCCCGTCCTGGTCAACCTGTGCGAATGCAGCTTCATGGACTCGTCGGGCCTCAGCGCGCTCATCCGCGCCGGGCGCCGGAATCCCGACCCCAGGCGCTTCGCCGTCCTCTGCCTTCGCGAGGGGGACGTGCGCAAGGTCCTCGCGCTCACCCGGGCGGACACGCTGCTCGACGTGTACGAGGACCGCGACGCAGCACTGGCGACCGTGTCCGGCTGACCGCGGCGCAGGACGCCCGGGCTACCGCTCGCGGCGGCGCGTGAGCTCGTCGAGGACCCGTCCCGCGGCCTGCCGTGCCGGGCGCTTGGCCAGGTTCACTCCCTGGCGGGCGACGTCGCGCGCCTGGCGCACGCGGACCTCCGCCGTGCTCGGTTCGAAGCGGTCGCGCAGGCGCCGGCGCAGATCCTCCAGTGCCGCGGCATGCTCGGCACCGACCAGGAACCGCTCGCGCGCCGGAAGCTCGCGCTCCCAGAACAACCCCTGCACATGGTCTTCCGGAGCCATGCGCTCCTGCCAGCGTGGCACCACGCGCAAACTCGCGTCGTGGTGGATGGAGTGTGGCTTGTGCGTGAAGACGAGCTCTCCGCCGGAGAGCTCGCAGAACCAGCGGTGCTCCGACCGGCCGAGCCACGGACCGCCACCGCCGGCCTGCTGGATGAGCTCGCTCTCGATCGTGCTCACCTCGACGTACCCCGCTCGGGCGACACGCGAGAGCTCCTGGCAGACCCAGATCGGGTCACGCAGCTCCTCGAGGGTCCCGACGCAGGTGGCGAAGGCGAAGTGGTCGTCGGGCCACGGCCACCGCGCCTTGTCACAGGCGTCGCGCTGCACCCAGGTCCGCGCGGTGAAGCGCTCCCACGGCGGGCCGTGCGCGCCTTCGCCGCCGCGCGACTCGTAGGGCAGGAGGTCGAGCACGTGATCGGCGCGATTGAACGGCGCCGCCCAGCCGCCCACGTCGAGGACCAGGGCGTCGTCGGGGACGACGGACATGATGCGCTCGACGGCGGCGGGCAGCATGCGCTCAAGCCCCTCGGATCGTGTCGACGGGACGGGTTGTCGGCCCACGGCGCATGGCCTAGCGAAGCCTGACGGATTGCCCGGCAGCCGCTCCGCCGAGGAGCGCGTGATGCGCGGCGCGGGCGATCGCCAGATCCTGGATCGCCAGGCCGGTGGAGTCGAACAAGGTCGTGGCCGGCAGGCCGTCTCGGGTCCGGCAGGCTTGGCGCTCACCGTTGAGCACCGCACCGAGGTCGGTGACCTGCTCGCGGGTCACCCGCCCGGCCGCGACCGCGCGGGTCAGCTCACCGCCGTGGGCGGCCTGCTCCCATTCGTCGCAGAACAGCTCGCAAGCCGCGACGGCGTCCACGGTCGCCTCCGCCTTGCCCGGGCCGTCGGCGCCGAGCAGGTTCAGGTGCAGCCCAGGGCGCAGGTCGGCCTCCGTCACGACCTCGGCGGCGCCCGGAGTGACGCAGCTCACGGCGTCCTGGGCCAGCGCCTCGGCCAGGCTCCCGGCGCGCCAGCCCGCGCCGAGCTCCTCCGCGAGCGTCTCGGCGACGCCCGTGCGCGGGTCGGTGACGACGCCCTCGGCCCAGCCGCCGGCCCGCAGACAGCGCGCGGCCCAGGCACCGTTGACCCCGCAGCCGACGACGCCCGCCGCGGTCGCGTCCGCCGCGGCGAGCGCCCGCGAGGCGACGGCGGCGACGGCGCCCGTGCGCAGGGCGGTCACCGCGCCCGCGTCGAGCACGAGCAGGGGCTCGCTCGTCTCGGCGTCGTTGAGCAGCACGACGCCGAGGACCGTCGGCAGCCCGCGCGCCGGGTTCTGCGGGAACGAGGAGATCCACTTGAGCATCGCCAGACCGTCGCCGCGCGCGGGCATCGCGCGGAAGTCGCCGAAGCCCGGAGAAGGCAGGTAGACCTTCGCGGGCATGACCCATTCGCCGCGACGGTGACGCACGAACGCCTCGAGGACCGCCTCGATCGCAGCCTGCGGGGAGACGGTCGCGAGGACCGCGGCACCGTCGAGGACGGGAACGTCGAGCACCGAGGACCAGGCTACCCGGCGCCGGGGGAGAGGCCGCCGGACCCGCCGAAGCGGGTTAGACTGCCGCGCCGCATGCCGAGACCTGCGCCGCCGTCGATCGTCACGCAGCCCGCCACGGCGCACGAGGCGGCGGCGATCGCGGCGGCGATCGAGCGGTTCCGCCGGGACCACGCACCGCCCCCCACCGCCCCGCCTGAACGCGACCCGTGGCGACGTGCCGCGCTGCTCGAGAGCACGGGCCGAGACGCCGACGCGCGGTCACCGTGGGGCGACGGCGACCCCTGGCACTGACCGCCCGCGCGCCCGCATGCAAAGAGCCGAAGTCCGGTCGGGATTGGGTACATTCACAGGATGGAGCCATCGACGACGACGAGAATCAGCGGCCGCGGCTCGCTGGAGAGCCCCGAGGTCCACGAGATCCCGGGTCACGTCATCCCCATCATCGCCCGGGAGTTCGACGACTTCGACACCGAGGCGGAGAAGTTCCTCGACGGGCAGACGCCGGAGAACGAGTTCATCGGCTTCCGCCTCAAGCAGGGGGTGTACGGCCAGCGCCAGGCGGACGTGCAGATGATCCGCGTGAAGCTGCCGATGGGTGGCATCACCCCGGAGCAGCTCGAGGCCTTCGCCTCCGTGGTCGAGAAGTACGTGCCGCTGCAGAAGGGGCACATCACCACGCGCCAGAACATCCAGATGCACCACGTCCCGCTGCGCGACGCCGCGGCGCTGATCCGCGAGCTGTCCGACTCCGGCCTCTCCTCACGCGAGGGTTGCGGCAACACGGTTCGCAACGTCACCGGGGACCCGTACGCCGGCGTCGTCGAGGGCGAGACCTTCGACCTGACCCCGTACGCCGGCGCCTACGTGCGCTACTTCGTGCGCCATCCGACGACGCAGCTCATGCCGCGCAAGATCAAGACGGCGTTCGACGGCTCCCCCGGCGTCGACCGCTCCCTGACCGGCATCCACGACATCGCCTTCATCGCCCGCGAGCGCGACGGCGTCCGCGGCGTCGAGGTTCGCGTGGGCGGTGGCACGTCGATCATGCCGCGCATCGCGCCGACCCTGTACGAGTTCGTCGGCCTCGACGACGGCGAGTACCTCGAGGTGGCCGAGGCGGTCTTCCGGATCTTCGACCGCACGGACTGGCTGCGCGTCAACCGCGCCCGCGCCCGCATCAAGGTCCTCGTCGACAAGATCGGCATGGACGAGTTCCGCCGGCTCGTCGACGAGGAGCGCCGGGGCGACTGGGTCACCGAGCGTCACTTCGACGTCGACGGCCTGCGCATGGACATCGACGAGGAGTCCGGGGCGCCCGGGGCGCCCGAGGAGTTCGCACGGCCGGACGGCGACGAGAGCGAGTTCGAGCGCTGGCGCGCGTGGAGCGTCACCCCGCAGAAGCAGGCCGGCTTCTCCGCCGTCGAGGCCCGGGTCATCCGCGGT
Source organism: uncultured Solirubrobacteraceae bacterium (assembly GCA_902806205.1). GTDB lineage: Bacteria > Actinomycetota > Thermoleophilia > Solirubrobacterales > Solirubrobacteraceae > Paraconexibacter. Next base: position 50,743 of record CADCVR010000027.1, read on the forward strand.
GACCTCGACCCGGCCCAGTTCCGCCAGCTCGCGGACATCGCCCGGACCTACTCGGGCGGCTGGGTCCGCACCACCGTCCACCAGAACCTCCTGCTGCGCTGGGTCCGCGACGAGCATGTCTACGAGGTCTTCCGGGCGCTGAAGGCCATGGGCATCGGTGAGCCGGGCGTCAACGGCGTCGCCGACGTCGTCTCGTGCCCCGGCACCGACTCGTGCAAGCTCGGCATCACCTCGTCCATGGGCCTCAACCGCGCGGTGATGCGGCGCGTCGAGGAGATGCAGGTCAGCGATCCGCTCACCGCGAAGCTCCACATCAAGATGTCCGGCTGCCCCAACGGCTGCTCGCAGCACCACATCGCGAACATCGGGTTCTACGGCGCCTCGATCAAGGCGGGCGAGCACACGATCCCCGCCTACGTGGCGCACATCGGCGGCAACTACGAAGGCGGGGAGATCGTCTACGGCACGCGCCTGAAGGTGCGCCTGCCCGCCAAGCGCGTGCCCGACGCCGTCGAGCGGTGGATCCGCATGTACGAGGCCGAGCGCGAGGAGGGCGAGGAGTTCAACGCCTTCGCCGCGCGGGTCACGGGCAAGCGCTTCGAGGACGAGGTCCGTGCGCTGGCGATGCCGGCGGAGTTCGGCCTGCAGACCATGGACCAGTTCATCGACTGGACCAAGAAGGTGCCCTTCGTCGTGCAGCGCGGTGAGGGCGAGTGCGCGATCTGACGCAGATCCTGGCGAAGGCGGCCGCCCACGAGCGGCTGACGTTCCTCTGCTCGTTTCAGAAGGAGGAATCCGTGATCCTCGACGAGCTGGTGGCGCTGGCGCCGCACGCCCGGGTCGTGACGATCGACACCGGCGTGCTCTTCGGCGCGACGCTCGCGACGTGGAAGGCCTTCGAGGAGCGCTTCGGCGTCCGCATCGAGGTCGAGGACGCCGCGGGCCACGACCGGCCGTACACCGGGGCGACCGAGCACTGCTGCTCGCTCGGAGATCCGTCGCCGAAGGTCGCCGCGCTCGAGCGCGCGCTGGCGGGCAGTGACGCGTGGATCACCGGCATCCGCCGCGAGCAGGGCCCGACCCGCGCGGCCACCGAGCTCGTCGAGTGGGACGCCAAGCGCTCCATGTGGAAGTACAACCCGCTCGCCGCATGGACCGAGAAGGACCTCTGGCAGCGCATCCACGAGCGGGCGCTGCCCTACCACCCGCTCCACGACGCCGGCTACGAGTCGATCGGCTGTGCGACCTGCACCCTGCCGGGCTCCGGGCGCGAGGGCCGCTGGGCGGGCACGGAGAAGACCGAGTGCGGGCTCCATGTCGCCGAGCCGGCCCGGGGCGCCTGAGTGATCGATCCCCTCGTCATCGCCTTCGGGCTGGGCGTCGGCGTGCTGGTCGGGCTGACCGGCATCGGTGGCGGCTCGCTCATGACGCCGCTGCTGATCATCTTCGCCGGCGTCCCGCCCGTCGTCGCGATCGGCACCGACCTCGCCTACGGCGCCGTCACGAAGACCGTCGGGGGCTGGCGCCACCTCAGGCAGGGGACCGTCGACCTCGGCGTCTCGAAGTGGCTGGCGGTCGGCTCGGTCCCCGGCTCGCTGCTCGGCGTCCTCGCCGTCAACCGCCTGCACGACCGCTACGGCAGCGGCTTCGACGACACGCTCCTGTACGCGATCGCGGGCGCGTTGATCATCGTCGCGGCGACCGTCCTGTGCCGCGCGCTGTTCATGCCGCACCTGCTCGAGCGTGAGCGGCACACCGTCGCGCTGTCCCCCGGCGTGCGCGCCGGCGCGGTCGGGCTCGGCTTCGTCCTCGGCGGCCTGGTCGGCATGACCTCGGTCGGCTCGGGCGCGCTCATCGGCCTCGCGCTGATCCTCGTCTTTCGTCTGACGCCGCACCGCGTCGTCGGCACCGACGTCTTCCACGCCGCCGTGCTGCTGTGGAGCGCCGGGCTCGCCCATTGGGTGACCGGGAACGTCGACCTGCTCCTGATGGGCAACATCCTGCTCGGCTCCCTGCCCGGCGTCTGGATCGGCACCGCGCTGATCACGAAGGTCCCGGCCCACGGACTGCGCCCCGCCCTGGGCTGCGTCCTGCTCGGCTCCGCGCTCGGGGTCCTCACGAAGGCCGGGGTGAACCTGCCCGCCGCGGTGATCGTGGGCGTGCCCGCCGGCGCCGGCCTGGCCGCCTTCGTCCTGCACCGGCTCCGCGGCACCCCGCCCGTGGCCCAGGCGGAGGCCGCCACCGCATGAGCACCACCGTCGACGCCCTGACCCACCTGCAGGCGCTCGAGTCCGAGGCGATCCACGTCATGCGCGAGGTCGCGGCAGAGCTCGAGTGGCCCGTGCTGCTCTTCTCGGGCGGCAAGGACTCGATCGTGCTGCTGCGCCTCGCGGAGAAGGCGTTCCGGCCCGCGCGGTTCCCGTTCCCGCTGATGCACGTCGATACGGGGCACAACTTCCCGGAAGTCATCGAGTACCGCGATCGCCGTGTCGCGGAGATCGGCGAGCGCCTGATCGTGGCCTCCGTGCAGGAGTCGATCGACATCGAGCGGGTGGTCGAGGAGACCGGCCCGCGCGCCTCCCGCAACCGCCTGCAGACCACGACGCTACTCGACGCGATCGAGGAGTACGGCTTCGACGCCGCGTTCGGCGGCGCGCGCCGCGACGAGGAGCGTGCCCGCGCCAAGGAGCGCATCATGTCCTTCCGCGACGACTTCGGGACGTGGGATCCGCGGCGCCAGCGCCCCGAGCTGTGGAACCTCTACAACGGACGCATCCGCAAGGGCGAGCACGTCCGGGTGTTCCCGCTGTCCAACTGGACCGAGCTCGACGTGTGGCAGTACATCGCCGAGGAGCGGCTCGAGGTGCCGAGCATCTACTTCTCGCACGAGCGTGAGGTCTTCAAGCGTGACGGGATGCTCTACGCGACCTCCGACCACGTCGAGCTCGTCGACGGCGAGGAGCCGTTCACCGCCTCGGTGCGCTACCGGACGGTCGGCGACATGTCGTGCACGGGGGCGGTCGAGTCGAGCGCCGCGAACCTGAAGACCGTCGTGAGCGAGATCGCCGCCACACGGATCACCGAGCGCGGGGAGACGCGCGCGGACGACCGGGTGAGCGAGGCCGCCATGGAGGACCGCAAGGTGGCCGGCTATTTCTAGTCGCGCAGCCGACTGCGGCGCGTCAACTTGTCGCTCGTTCCCGCTCTGCGGGCTGAATCGACACGTCGGCGGGCGGGCGTAGCCGTGGACCTGCTCCGCCTGGCCACCGCGGGCTCCGTCGACGACGGGAAGTCCACCCTCATCGGGCGCCTGCTGTACGACGCCAAGGCGATCCTGGCCGACCAGATGGAGCACGTCGAGGAGGTCTCCAAACGCCGCGGCTCGGCCGTGCCCGACCTCGCGCTGCTCACCGACGGTCTGCGGGCCGAGCGTGAGCAGGGCATCACGATCGACGTCGCCTACCGCTACTTCGCCACGCCGACGCGCAAGTTCATCCTGGCCGACACGCCCGGGCACGTGCAGTACACGCGCAACATGGTTACGGGCGCCTCCACGGCCGACCTCGCGATCGTGCTCGTCGACGCGCGCCACGGCATCGTCGAGCAGACCCGCCGCCACGCCTTCCTGGCGGCGCTGCTCGGCATCCGCCATCTCGTCCTGGCCGTCAACAAGATGGACCTGGTCGGATGGAAGGAGGCGGCGTTCACAGCGATCGACGCGGACTTCGAAGCGGTGGCCGGCCGGATCGGCGTGGAGGACGTCACCGCGATCCCGATCAGCGCGCTGCTCGGCGACAACGTCGTCGACCGCTCCCGGAACACGCCGTGGTACGACGGGCCCGCACTGCTCGACCACCTCGAGGGCGTCGAGGTCGCCGCCGGCGTCGAGCTCGACGGCGCGCGCTTCCCCGTGCAGTACGTCATCCGCGACCCCGCGACGGACTACCGCGGCTACGCGGGCCAGGTGGCCGGCGGCGTGCTGCGCGTCGGCGACGCGGTCAGCGTGCTGCCGGGTGGCCGCACGACCACCGTGGCGGGCATCGACGTCTTCGAGGGGGAGATCGACGCGGCGCCCGCGGGCCAGTCGGTCACCGTCCGCCTCGCCGACGACGTGGACGTCGCCCGCGGCGACCTCCTCGCCGCGGGGGCGCCCGTGGTCCCGACGCGCGAGCTCGAGGCCGAGATCTGCTGGATGGCCGACGCGCCCCTGCGCGTCGGCGGCCGGTACGCGCTGAAGCACACCACGAGCACGGTCCGTGCGATCGTCGACGGGGTCACCGACCGCCTCGACGTCGCGACGCTGAAAGCGATCCCGGGCCCGGCTCCCGAGCTCGCGCTCAACGACATCGGCCACGTGAGGCTCCGCGTCTCGCGCGAGCTCGCCGTCGATCCCTACGCGGTCAACCGCGCGACGGGAGCGTTCATCCTCGTCGACGAGGCGAGCAACGAGACGGTCGGCGCCGGGATGGTGCTCGCGCCGGCCTCGTAAGTCCAACGAAGGGGACATCGAGCGCCGACCGGCGCCCGAGGGGTGGGCGTCAACCGGCGCTCGACGGCTCGTTGCCGCCCAGCGCCACGAGCGCCGCCGCGAGCGCGAGCGCCTCGTCGCGCCCGAGGGTGACCACGACGTCGGGCTGCTCGCCTTCCTCGTCGTAGAGCACGAGCTCGACGCGCCCCTCCTCCTCCGGACGAGCCGCGGCGAGCGCGCGCGTCTCGTCCTCGGGGCCGAGCTCGAGCTCGCCGTGGATCTGCGCCGCGAGCTCCGGGGTGAGGCCGTCGTCGGCGGGATCGACGCGCATGGCGCGCATCCTCGCACGCCGCCGTGGCGCGAGCCCGCGGGCACGCCCGGACGAGCTGCGCAGAAGGTCGCCTCCGAGTGGATCGCCACCGTCCGCGGCATGGGCTACGCGCTGCATCCCCGAGCCGGCGGGTTCCGCCCGCCACGACGCTCAGACGCTGGTGAAGAAGTTGAGGCCGTAACGGTCGAGCAGCTGCTGGACCTCGACGTTCAGCCGGAACAGCTCCTGGGTGAAGACGAGCACGCCCATCGCTACGAGCACGATCCCGCCGCCGGCCTGGATCGCGGCGTAGTGCCGCTTGAAGACGCCGAAGGCACGCGTGGCCGTGTCGAAGGCGAGGGCGGTGAGCAGGAACGGCAGGGCCAGCCCGGCGGAGTACACCGCCAGCAGCAGGCCGCCCTGGGCGGTTCCCGCACTCGTGGCGGCAAGCCCGAGGATCGCGCCGAGGGTCGGCCCGACGCACGGCGTCCAGGCGATCGCGAAGGCGGCGCCGGCCAGCACCGGCCCTCCGTCGCCGGCTCGCCGTACGAGGGTGCCGGGACGCCAGTCGCGGTTCAGGCGGGGGACGAACGGCGAGAGAAGGAAGAGCACGCCCATCGCGATCATCGCCACGCCGGCGGCCTTGTTCAGCGTGGGCTGGTTGGCGAACAACGACGCGCCGATGACCGTTGCCGAGAGCCCGAGCAGGACGAAGATGATCGAGAACGTCGCGACGAAGACCGCGCTGCGGGCCATCACGCGCGGCTCGAAGCGACGCCCGAGCTCGCTGGGCTGGATCCCCGACACCGTCGCCAGGTAGCCCGGGACGAGCGGCAGGCAGCAGGGGGACAGGAACGAGACGAGGCCGGCGGCGAAGGCCAGCGCGATGCTGGGCGCCTCGATCATGCGGTCTCAACGGGTCGGACGCTGCTCGCCTCCCCGGTCGGCGCCGAGCGGCCGTGCTCCTCGCGCCGCGGCGACGCCGTCGCGCAGTTGCGCGGACGACAGCGTCCCGATGACGTGGAAGACGACGTCGCCCCGGGAGGAGAGGAAGAACGTCTCCGGGAGTCCCGTCATTCCCCAGCGCCGGGATGTCGCATTCGAGGGGTCCTTGACGTTCGGGAAGTCCTGTCCGAACTCGCCGAGGAACCGCTCGGCGTCCTCGCGCGCGTCCTGCTGGTTGAGGCCCAGGAAGAGCACGCCCTGCCGGCGGCCCGAGGTCCACCCGCGCTGCAGCAGCGGCGCCTCCTCGCGGCAGGGCTGGCACCACGAGGCCCAGAAGTTCAGCACGACCGGTACTCCACGGAGCTCCTCGAGGTCGACGCGCCCGTCCCGGGAGGCCCGCCCCCACGCCGTCCGCAGGCGGTCGCCGGGGTCACCCGAGCTCAGCACGTCGAGCCGGAAGCCGGGCGCGGCGGGCGCCGTCTGGCGCGCGAGCGCGTCGTCGATCGTCGTGTCCGGCGCCTGGGCCACGACGCCGTAGGCCAGGAGGGCCACGAAGACCACCGCGCACAGCACACCGACGACGCGTGCGACCAGTCCGAGGCGACCGCGTCGCTCGCGCTCACCGCTCACGGCTTGAGCTCCTCGGGGGTCACGATCCTCACCGGCCGGTCGAAGGCGCGGTACCGCGAGCGCGTCAGGTGGCCCGCGCTGATGACCTGCTCTCGGGTGACCCGCAGGGTCCGGAGGTCGACCGTCAGGCGGATCCACGCGGGCGTGCCCTCGTCGAAGAGGGCCAGCTCGGCCTCGCGGGAAGCGCCCCGGCCCCGGACGCCGAGCAGGCGCACCGAGCGGCCGTAGACCGTCCACCGGAACCAGCTGCGGGTGGAGAACCGCAGTCCTGCCCCGTACCGGCCGGCCTCGTAGGCCCCTCGCCGCGCGCGGAACCACTGCCGTGAGCCGGCCACGACGGTCTCCACCCCGCGATCGGTTCGGAAGGCCATGCGGTCAGGCGCTCGCAGCCGGTAGGTGGTGCGCGCGAAGGAGCCCGGGCCGCTCGTGACCTCCTCGACCTGGCGCACGCTGCGCAACCGGCGCATCGTCGCCTGCGCGCGGAGCAGCAGCTCACGCGCCGCCCGGCTGCCGCCGACCTGCCACCGCGCGGGCAGTTCCGCGGTGAACGAACGCCCGCGCTCGCGGAGGGTCACGCGCAGCACGTCGCCGCCGTCCGGGACCCTGAAGCGCTGGCAGCCGACCCCACAGCTCGCCTGCGACGCCCCGTCGACGCGCGGCGCGCCGGCGACGGGTCGGCCGCGGCGATCGCTGACCCGCAGGGTCCCGAGGACGACGCCCGGGGAGCGACGGATCCACGCCGCGACGAGCTGCGATCCCGCGCGCGTGGCGACGGGCAGCTCGTCGGCCTTCGGGCGAGGCAGCGGGCACGGGTCGCACGCCGGCGCGGCGGCCAGGGCTTCGTCGACCTCGCCGAGCTGGCGGGGCGGGAGCGGAAAGGCGACCAGCGCGCCGACGATGGCGATCACGCAGACGCCGAGCGCGGGCTCGGCGCGCAGCAGGCGCCAGTGGCGCCGCTCGCGGCGTCCCGACCCGCCGTGGTCGCCGGCGGCCAGCAACTCCGGGCGCAGGCGCCAGGCGTGCATCGCGCTGAGCACCGCGATGACGGCCACCCCGGCGATCTTCACGGCGAGAAGGCGCCCGTAGGCCGTCTGCCACAGTGCCGCGAGGCTTCCGAGCTGCGTGATCAGGCTGATCAGGCCGGTGGTCGTCACCACCGCGAAGGCCGGAAGCGCGACCCGCCCGAACGGCAGGAGCACCAGGCGGGCGACCTCGCGCCGCTGCTGCGGGCTGGCGCGGCGCAGGGCGCCGCTCCAGACCAGGCCGATCAACCCGATGCCGCCGAGCCACGCGGCGCCACTGGTCAGGTGCAGCCAGTCGTTGAGCACGCTGGGCAGCCGCGGAGAAGCGGAGCTGGCGTGCCCCGAGGCGGCGATCGCCCCGAGCGCCAGCACGCCGAGCGTCATGGCCAGGCGCGGCCGGCGCCTGTGCAGCACCACCGCCCCGACGAGGAGGACGACCACGGCCAGCCGGGCGCCTCCTGCGGCGTTGACCAGCAGGAAGTCGCTGAGCGCTCCGGGAGAGAACGAGCCGGCAGCGTCGACGGCTTCCGCCAGGGTGGCGCCGGCGGCCGCGCCGACGGCGAGCCAGCCGACGTCACCGACGAGCGCCTCCTCGCGCGCGCGGCGGGCGCGGACGGGGGGATCGTCGCCGAGCGCCGCCGGCACCAGCCAGTCCCCGTTCCCGCGGACCAGCCGGGGGAGGAGCAGGGCGGCGACGAAGAGCAGCACCGCGACGTACAGCGCCCCCCGCAACGCGATGCGCAGCCATCCGCTCCGCGCGAGCGGGCTCTGCTCGATGGACTGCCCGCCGGCTGCGGCCGGCGCCCGGACCCCGAAGGAGTACGTGCCCTCCAGCGCGTGGCCGTCGAGGGCGGACACGGTGTGCCAGGTGACGCGATAGGCGCCGTCTGCGAGCTCGGTCAGTGGCTGGACGCTCAGCCGCGAGCGCTCAGCGGTGAGGTTCGCCGTCTTCACGGCCTTGACCGTCGACAACGCCTCAAGCTCGATGCGGCTGAGCCGCCCGTTCAGCGGCTCGGTGAAGGAGAGCACCACCTGCCGCGGCGAGGCCTCCGCGCGGCCGCCCGCCGTCGGCTCGGCGCCGACGAAGGCCGCGTGCGCCGACGCGCGTTCCGGGGTGGCGCCTGCGGCCACCACGACGGCGAGCAACCCCAACCGACCGAGCATGGGCCTTCGCCGCCTCATCGACCACCGATGCTAGGAGACTGCTGGAATATTCGCGCAGTCTCGGGAGCCGCCGCGCCGGGCGGGCCGCGCCGGGGGGACCGCGATGCGACGCCGACGCCGGCCCGCGGAGCGCGGGCCGGCGTCGCCTCGGCGGACGCTCAGCCTGAGTGGTCCATGCCTAGCCGTCGTCGCCGGCCTTGGGCACGCCCCCGGCGGGGGAGGCCGCCCCGAACCAGTCCTTGCGCCAAGCGTTCATCTGCTCGATCTCGCGCGTCTGGGCCGCGATGATCTCCTCGGCGAGCTTCTTGGCGTCGCCGTCGGCTCCGCGGTCGAGCTCGATGCGCGACATCCGGACCGCACCCTGGTGATGCGGGATCATCATGTCGATGAACGCCCGGTCGAACGGCTCGGCCGTCTTCAACGAGCCCGTGTCCATCGACATGCCCATCATCTCGGCGCTGGCGCCGAGTTTGCCCTTCGGCTCGCCGGCGGCCTTCAGGCGCGCGTCGATGGAGCGCAACCGGTCGATCTCCTCCTGCTGGGTGCGGATGATGTCGTCCGCCAGGCCCTGGATCTCGGGCCGCTTGGAGCGTTGCTTGGCGATCTCGGCCATGTCGACGGCAGACACGTGGTGAGGGACCATGTCCCCGGTGAAGGCACGGTCCACCCCGTCGGCCTTCGCGGTGTCGCCACCTGACGTGACTGCGATGACGATGACGACCGTCAGGCCGACGAAGAGCGCGCCGAGGATGATGCGCATGCGTGTCGTGTTCACTGTTTCTCCTTGAATGCTCGGGTTGGACGGGTGGGAACGCTCGCGACCGCACGGCCGAGAGCCACCCGTCAGCGCCGGAAGACCTGGAGAACGGAGAGGTCTGGGGGTCGCGCGCGCGCCGCCAGCGCGACCCGGGGAGTGAGAACCCGCGGCAGCGTCGGCCATCTCAGCCCGTACCCCAGGGCGAGCAGCGCGGCCAGCGCCCTGGCGAGGGCGAGGGCTCCCAGGGCCAGGGCGGCGGTCTGGACGATCGCCAGGCACATGGCCATCGGCGTGCCTCCCGGCTCGCGTGCACCGGCCGCGGCATCGCTGGTCGCGTCGACCATCGCGTGCCTGTCCGACATCGCCGCGTGCCCGCCGGCGGGCGACGCCATGTGACCCCCGGCGACGGCGCCGTGGGCGGACAAGACCGCCAGGCCGAGCATCACCGTCGCCAGAAGCGTCGCGCAGCGACGCCCGCGGCGCAGCGAGGCGTTCAGTTCGATGAGCACCGTGGTCGAGTGTAGCCCGGCCCCTCCGGCGACGAGGCAGGAAGCGCGCGTCCTTCGGTGCTCCGGCGGGGGCGGCGCTTCCCCGTGCAGGACACCCGGGTGGCCACGGCGAACACGGTCGACATGGACCCATTCGGTCCCGGGGAGAGGTCGAACGCATTGTCACGTGCCGGCGGCGGAGCTGGCGTCCAGGCGCGCGCGCGGCGGGCCCCGCTCACCGCGCCGCGCGGCGACCGTGCGCCCGACCACCGCGAAGAGCAGGATGGCCACGCTGGTCCACTGGGCGTTGTTCAGCCCGAGCGCAAGCTCCGGGCTGTCGGAGCGCAGGAAGAACACGAAGAACCGGCCCCCGGCGAACAGGGCCACCACGAGCCACGCGAGGTCCCCCGCACGCGGCAGGCGGTCACGCAGGGGCCACAGCACCGCGAGCACCGCCAGCCCGAGGAGGACCTCGTAGAGGCCCCCGTTCTCGAAGGCGACCGCCGGGTTCGGCGTCAGTGCGTCGGGGTGGGAATTGCGAACCGCCAGCAACGACGTGCTCTGGGCGCCGTAGTGCTCGCCGTTGATGACGTCGCCGAGACGGCCGATCGCGATCCCGAGAGGCAGCGCGAGCGCGACCCCGTCGAGGTATCTGACGTCCAGCCGCGCCAGCCGGACGTAGAGCGCCAGCAGGATGCCGGCGGCGATGAACCCCCCGTCGAACGTGAAACCCTCGGTGCCGAGCAGCGGGCCCCCGCGCTCCAGGACGTAGAAGAGGCGGCCGCCGACGATCCCGCCGAGCGTCAGCAGCATGGCGATGTTGTACAGCGGCTCGACGTCCATCTCGCGCGCCCGCAGCCAACGCGAGGCGGCCAGCCCGCCGACGAGGATGCCCACCGCGATCGTGATCCCGTGCCAGGCGAGCGTGAGCGGCCCGAGATGGATCTCGGGCGGGATGCCGATGGTGATGACGGCGAAGTCGCGCACGATCCGAGCCTAGGGCCCAAGTCGCACGGGTGGACAGGCATCCTGCCGGCCGAGGCGTTATGTTGCTGCCCACTGCCGTACCAAGCCGAGTCACCGCGGAAACCATCTGCGGTGAGCGGGGGAACCAGGATGTTGGGGCGAATCGACTCCGGAGTGAGTCGTAGCGCGATGCCTTCTTCGCGCGAGCCCGTCAGCTCACCCCGTAGGCGACCAATTGAAGGAGCTGCATGCCGTCGTCTGTCGTGGTTGGTTGTCGTGCCGCGCTCGCGGTCCTCATACTGAGTGGCTGCCTCGCGGTTCCGGCCTGGGCGGCCGTGCCCACGTCCGCCGGCGGGGCAACCGCGCCCGACCGGCCCCGCATCGACGAGCTGCGCTGCGCGCCGGGCACCGCCGTCTGCCGGCACGGTGAGCTGCTCTCGGTGCTCGGCTCGGGCATGCAGGGCACCGACGCGGTGGTCTTCCTCGGTCGTCGCGGCGCCCGAGATGATCGCCGGTCCCGGCCCCGAGCGACGGACGGCAGCAAGCTCACCGTCCAAGTTCCCTACGGGGCGCGTTCGGGACCGGTCAAGGTCGTCGACCGCGGCGTCGGGGCGATTCGCTCGTCCACGGCGTTGCAGGTCCGCGCCAAGGGCCGCGCCGCGGCGCCGCCGCCACCAGCGCCCCCGGCACCCGCCGCCCCGGGCCCCGTGACGGCCGCGGCCGTCGCCCCCACGCCCGGCGTCTTCCCGATCCGGGGTGCCCACACCTACGGCGAGAGCGCGCAGAATGTCTTCAACGGCAGGGGCCGGCATCAGGGCAACGACGTCTTCGCCGCCTGCGGGACCCCGCTGGTCGCTCCTCAACCCGCGACCGTCACGCGCTCGGCCTTTCAGAGCCGCGCAGGCCACTACGTCGTGCTCAAGGCCGACGACGGGCGAGGGTTCGCCTACATGCACCTGCGCGAGGCGTCGCTCGTCACGAAGGGTCAACGCGTTGCCGCCGGCCAGCCCGTCGGCACGGTGGGCGACACCGGCCGGGCCTCCGGGTGCCACCTGCACTTCGAGCTCTGGACGGCTCCGGGCTGGTACGAGGGCGGCGAGCCCATCGACCCGAGACCACAGCTCAAGGCCTGGGACGGCGCGGGCTAAGAACCTGAGCGCTCCGCTTCCGAAGTTCCATGGCGGCATCCGGACGCCCTCGCCGGGCCGTGACGCCACGCGACGGCGCGCCGATCCATCCCGGATCCTGCAGGCGGCAAGGCCGTCGCTCCGGCACCACGACGTCACCGTCCGCGTCGCGTCCGACCGCCCGTCGGTCATGCGGCGGGCTACGCCGTCCGTCTGAGGGAGCCCCGAGCCAGCCGAGCCGGTCCGGCTCCCGGGCGGGACACCCTCCCAGCTGAGGACTGCGCGCCACGACGCTGCCTCGCCGGGAACCAGCGGCGCTGCCCGACGGGAGGATCTGCCTCGGCGAGCGCCCGCGGGTAGGGTTCCGCGCCTCATGTTCTCGAAGATCCTCATCGCCAACCGGGGCGAGATCGCGGTCCGCGTAGCGCGCGCGTGCCGTGAGATGGGCGTCGCGTCGGTCGCCGTCTACTCCGAGGCCGACCGTGACGCGCTGCACGTCCTCGCTGCCGACGAGGCGTACCTGCTCGGACCGGCGGAGGCGGCCAGAAGCTACCTCCACGTGGAGAAGCTCCTCGAGGTGATCGCGGAGTGCGGCGCCGACGCCGTGCACCCGGGCTACGGCTTCCTGGCCGAGAACGCCCCGTTCGCCCGGGCGCTGGCGAACGCGGGCGTCACCTTCATCGGGCCGCCCGCGAGCGCGATCGACGCGATGGGCTCCAAGACGAGGGCACGTGAGCTCATGCAGGCCGCGGGCGTCCCGATCGTCCCGGGGACCACCGCGGCGGTCGACACCGTCAAGGAGGCCTCGAGGATCGCCAAGGACGAGATCGGCTTCCCGGTCGCCGTCAAGGCGTCGGGCGGCGGCGGCGGCAAGGGTTTCCGGGTCGCCCTGACCGAGGACAAGCTCGAGGACGCCTTCGAGGGCGCCTCCCGTGAGGGGGAGAAGTTCTTCTCCGACGCGACGGTCTACCTCGAGCGCTACCTCGCCAACCCGCGGCACGTCGAGGTCCAGATCCTGGCCGACACCCACGGCAACGTCGTTCATCTCGGCGAGCGCGACTGCTCGATCCAGCGCCGCCACCAGAAGGTCATCGAGGAGGCGCCGGCCCCGGCGTGGGTCGTGTCGACCGAGACCCGTCAGCGCATCGGCAAGATCGGTGTGGACGCCGCCAGGGCCGTCGACTACGTCGGAGCCGGCACCGTCGAGGGGCTGTTCTCCTCCGATACCGACGAGTACTTCTTCCTCGAGATGAACACCCGGGTGCAGGTCGAGCACTGCGTCACGGAGATGGTCACGGGGATCGACATCGTCAAGGAGGGCATCCGCGCCGCCGCCGGCGAGCGGCTCGCCTACCGCCAGGAGGACGTCGTCCTGCGCGGGCACGCCATCGAGTGCCGCATCAACGCCGAGGACGCGTCGATGAACTTCACTCCGGCGGCGGGCAGGATCGGCACATACAAGGAGCCGGCCGGCCCGGGGGTTCGCGTGGACTCCGGCGTCGGAGCCGGCAGCGAGGTCTCCCCGACCTACGACCCGCTGGTCGCCAAGCTCATCGTCTGGGACACCGACCGCGAGCAGGCCACCCAGCGCATGCTCCGCGCGCTCGGCGAGTACGAGATCGAGGGCCTCCGGACCCTGATCCCGTTTCACACGGCCCTGCTGCAGACGGAGGAGTGGGCGAAGGGCTCGACGTGCAAGGAACTGCTCGAGGACACGGACTGGCTGAAGACGCTCGCCTTCGAGGAGGCGGAGTCCGACGACGACGGCGCGCCGGAGAAGCTCACGCAGGACTACCTCGTCGAGGTCAGTGGCAAGCGCTTCGACGTGACGGTCATCGGCGAGGCGCCGGCCTACGCGGCGGCGCCCGCGCCCGGTAACGGGGGGGCGCCGAAGTCGAGGCGCGCGAAACGCAAGCACGACGGTGGCGGCGGCGCGGACCTGCTCAAGTCGCCACTGCAGGGAAACATGTGGAAGGTGCTCGTCAAGCAGGGCGACACCGTCGAGGAGGGGCAGCTGCTCTGCATCATCGAGGCGATGAAGATGGAGAACGAGATCACCGCGCACAAGGCCGGCACGATCGCCGCGCTTCCCGTCGAGGAGGGCGCGGCGATCGACGCGGGCGCTCCCATCGCGACGATCACCTCCGCGGCGCAGGCGCCTGCCACATAGCGCCGTCGGACCCGTGCGGCGCGGCGCCGTCGGCGTGCGCGGTCTTTGGCCACGGCCCTCAATCGCGCTTGGACGGTGCCCAAACACGCAACCTGTTGAGAGACGCTCCCTAAGCTCAGAACGATGAGCGCGCGTGCGTGGGTCGCCGGGCCCCACGAAGCCGAGGTCGTCACCCGCCTGATGGTCGCCTTTCGCGACCACCTCGGCTACCACTGGCCGTCGGAGAACGCGTTCCTCGCGGGAGTCGAGCAGCTCCTGGACGATCCGCAGACCGACTTCCTGCTCGGCGCCCGCGACGCGGACTCACCGCCTGCCGGCGTCTGCCAGCTGCGCTTCCGCCACGGCCTCTGGCGCGCGGGCCCCGACTGCCTGCTGGAGGACATCTACGTCGAGGAGCCCGCGCGCGGCAGCGGCCTCGGCCGCGCGCTCGTGGCCCGTGCGCGCGAGCGGGCGCTCGAGCGGGGCGCGCGCCGGATGGAGCTCGACGTCAACGAGGCCAACCCCGCCGCGCTGACGCTCTACGAGTCGTTCGGCTTCGAGACGAAGAACTCGGGCATCTACGGCGGCCGCGACCTCTACATGCGCCTGCACCTGCCGCACGAGTAGCCGAGGGGTTTGCGCATCTCGCGTGCTCCGGCGCGCCCTGAGACTCAAAGCCCCCGGGACATGTCACCCCGGAGGGGCGGCCATCAGCTCGACGCGGTGGCCGGCGGGGCTCCAGGCGAACGCGCGCGGAGCGCCCCAGTGCTCCTCACGCAGCTCGGGGATGCGGCCGATGGCAGCCAGCCGCGCACAGACCTCGGCGAAGGCCTCGGCGACCACGGCGACGTGACCGTGCGGCGGCACGACGGGCTCCTCGGCGTAGAGCAGGTGAAGCTGCGTCTGCGCGCGCTGCACCCAGCGGGTGCGGCCCGCGAGCGTGCCGGGCGGGGAGACCTCCGCAAAGCCCAGCAGGAGCCAGAACGCGACCTCCGCGTCGGCGTCGGCCTCGCGGACCTCGAGCGCGACGTGCTGCAGGCTCACGCGCGCATCAGCGCCCGCACTGCGTGTCCAGCGCGATGGGCGGCACGCCCGGGATCCCCGGCGCCAGCTCGCCCAGAACGTCCTCGACGGAGAGGCCGTGCACCGGCTCGGTGGTGGGAACGGCCATGCGCCCAGGCTACCTCGCGCCTTCGTGGGCGGCGACCCGCGCGACGTTGTGGGCGTGAACCTCTCGCATGCGGCGATCCCGGCGCGCCAGCGGGAGCGCCGCCCTGCCGGCCGCGTCGCCGTCGCCGAGCGCCTGCAGGTACGCGACGTCCTCGCGCATGATCGCCAGGGCGCGGGCCGCGTCGATCGGTCCGCCGTGCCCGCTGACGACCCAGTCGGCCTGCTCCACGTAGGGTTTCAGTCGCCCGAGCGTCGCGAGGTACGCCGTGCGCGAGCCCTGCTCCTGCAGCCACGGCAGTTCGACGGGCGAGAGGTAGTCCCCCGGGATCAGGACGTTGGCCCAGGGCACCCAGATCGCCATGCCGTCGTGCGTGTGGCCCTCCGACGGGACCAGCTCGAGCGCGGAGGGGCCGATGTCGAGGCGGCCGGGCACGGGCAGCGCCTGCACGTCGCCGAGCTGCAGCGGCCGCAACCGCTGCACGTAGTCGTCGACGTCGAAGTCGCGCAGCCGGCGCGCGGCGTCGCCCATCTCCGCCTTCAGCCGTGCCGCGGTCGTCTCACTCACCCCGAGCGATGCGTTCGGGAAGGCCAGGCGCCCGAGGAGATGGTCGAAGTCGGCGTGGGTGGAAAGCAGCCCGCTCAGCCCCCAGCCCATCTGCTGCAGCAGGCTCGGGAGCGACTCGAGCTCCTCGGGGTAGAGCGGCGAGTCGATCACGAACGACTCGTCGCCGTGATGGACCACCGTGCACGTCGTCTGCCATTTCACCGACTTGGCGACCACGACCTCCGGGTGGACCGCCAGAACCTGCACGCCTCCTACACCCCGAGGAGCTTCGCGGCCTCCAGGAGGCTCTTGACCTCGGCGGTCGGCTTCTTGGCTCCGGGCTCGAGCGGCTCCTTGCGCCGGTTGACCCAGACGACGGGCACCTTGGCCTTCACGCACGGCTCGACATCGTGGTAGTGGCTCGAGCCGATGTGGACCCAGCCCTTCTTGCTGCCGACCCGGCGCGCGAACTCGTTGAAGTGCGCGGGGTCCGGCTTGTAGGAGCGCACCTGCTGGGCGGTGACCACGAGGTCGTAGTCGCCCGGGATGTGGCGGCGCGTCTGCCCGAGCAGCTTGTCGTCGACGTTGGCGACGAGGCCCGTGGAGAACTTGGAGAAGAACTTCTTCAGCTGCGGGGCGGTCTCCCTGAAGGGTGCCCAGCGCGAGACGGAATCGGGCAGGAACCCCGCCCGCGAGGGCTCGAGCCCCCAGCCGATCTCCTTGGCGATCTTCACCGCGACCTGGCGCAGCACCTCGGCGTACAGCTCGTAGGACCCGCCCTCGACCTCCTGGGAGAGCTGGTGGAAGAGCGTGATGATCCGGTCGCGATCCTTGTCCTCGAGGGAGAAGCCGTCCCTCGTGGCCTCCCGCTTGAAGGCCTGGAAGATGCCGGTCTCCCAGTCGATCAGCGTTCCGTAGACGTCGAACGTGACCCAGGTGACCTTTGCGGGAAGCGGCATGAGCGCGTGCATTGTATGGATGGCCGCCACGGCGCGGCCCCCGGCCCCGACCCGGCGATACTGTCCCGCGCTCCATGGACCTCCTCGAATATCAGGGCAAGCAGCTCTTCGCCCGTCACGGCATTCCCGTCCCCTCGGGCGTCCCCGCCCGCACGGTCGACGAGGCGGTCGCCGCCGCGGGCGCGGTCGGATTTCCCTGCGTCGTCAAGGCTCAGGTCAAGATCGGTGGCCGGGGCAAGGCCGGGGGCATCAAGGTCGCCGAGGGCCCCGACGAGCTCAAGGAGCACGCCGGGGCGATCCTCGGCATGGACATCAAGGGGTTCCCGGTCCACGAGATCTGGATCGAGGCCGCATCGACGATCACCGCGGAGTACTACGCGTCGATCATCTTCGACCGCTCGGCCAAGGCCCCGCTGATCATGTTCTCGACGCAGGGCGGCATGGACATCGAGGCCGTGGCGGAGGAGACCCCGGAGCTGCTGGCCACGCTGCACGTCGACCCGCTCATCGGCTTTCAGGACTTCCAGGGCCGGCGGCTGGCCTACGCGGCCGGCGTCCCCCCCGACCAGGTGCGCCCCCTGGGAGCGTTCCTCGCCCGCCTCTACGACGTCTGGGCCGCGGAGGAGGCGATGCTCGTCGAGGTCAACCCGCTGATCGTCTCGGGCGGCGCGATCGCGCCGGGACCGTTCGGTCCGCTGTACGCGCTCGACGCGAAGGTCACCCTCGACGACAACGCGCTCTTCCGTCACCCGGACAACGCGGGGCTGCGTGACCCGTCCGCGGAGGACGCCGAGGAGCAGATGGCCCGCGAGCGCGGGCTGACCTACGTCAAGCTCGACGGCGACATCGGCATCCTGGGCAACGGCGCGGGGCTGGTCATGTCGACGCTCGACGTCGTCGCGCAGTTCGGCGGCGCGCCGGCGAACTTCCTCGACGCCGGCGGTGGATCGAAGGCCGAGGCGATCACGAGCGCGGTCGAGGTCATCCTCGCCAACCAGAGCGTGGAGGCGGTGCTGTTCAACATCTTCGGGGGGATCACCCGCTGCGACGAGGTCGCCAACGGCCTCGTCGCCGCCTTCGCGCAGCTCGGGGACAAGATCATGGTCCCGTTCGTGGTCCGCCTCGACGGCACCAACGACGTCGAGGGCCGCAGCATCCTCGCCGAGGCCCGGCTCCCGAACGTCCACACCGCACAGACGATGGACGAGGCGGCCGAGAGGGTCGTCGGGCTGGCGCAGCAGGGAGCCGCGGGATGAGCGTCATCGTCGACAAGGAGACGAGGCTCTGCGTCTCCGGGATCACGGGGCGCGAGGGCACCTTCCACGCACTGAACAACAAGCGCTACGGGACCCAGCTCGTGTCCGGGGTCACCCCGGGCAAGGAGGGTCAGGACGTCGAGGGCACGCCCGTCTTCCACACGTTCCACAAGGCCGTCGCTGAGACCGGCGCGAACACCGCGATGATCTTCGTGCCGCCGCGCTTTGCCGCCGACTCGATCCTCGAGGCCGAGGACGCCGGCATCGCGACGATCATCGCCATCACCGAGGGCATCCCCGCCCACGACGAGCTGCGGGTCTACAACCACCTCGCGCGCAACCCCGGCGTGCGGCTGATCGGACCCAACTGCCCCGGGGTGCTCTCCCCGGGCAAGGCGAACGTCGGGATCATCCCGGCCGCGTTCTTCGAGGAGGGGAACGTGGGGGTCGTCTCGCGCTCGGGGACGCTGACCTACCAGATCGGCAACGAGCTGGCCCAGAAGGGCTTCGGCAACTCGTCGATCGTCGGTATCGGCGGCGACCCGGTCCCCGGCTCGTCGTTCATCGACATCGTCGCCCTCTTCGAGGCCGATCCCGAGACCGAGCTGATCGTCATGAGCGGCGAGATCGGCGGCTCGGCCGAGGAGGAGGCCGCGGAGTACATCGGCGCGCATGTGACCAAGCCCGTGGTCGGCTACATCGCCGGGTTCACCGCGCCGCCCGGCAAGACGATGGGGCACGCGGGCGCGATCGTGTCGGGCTCCTCCGGCGGCGCCGAGGCCAAGGCCGCGGCGCTGGAGGCCCAGGGCGTGCGCGTCGCCCGCACACCCACCGAGGTCTCCCAGATCGCCATGGAACTCCTCGGGCGCTAGGAGGCTGTTGATCTATCGCCGTGTGGTCGCTCAGAGCCACATCGCCCGTGCCAGGCGTCGCGCGACGACGTGGCAGATCCTGGTTGGATCTGCGAGTCGTCGGGTGACGGATGGTGCGCGCGAGGTGGTTTCCGGCGACCGCGCGAATACTTCAACAGTCTCCTAGGAGCGATGGACGAGCCGCTCGTCCTCGCGCTGTCCCTTCTGGGCCCGTTCGCGCTTGGGCTGCTGCTGCGGCTGACAGGTGCGATGCTCGCCGCCCTCGCCCTGGCGACCTACGCCGTCGCGCTCGTGGCCGAGGGGAGCGGCGCATCGTCGGAGCTGGTCGGTGCCGCGGTGCTCGGCGCGGGCGGCGGCTTCGCGCTCGGCCTGGCCGGCTCGCTCACCCGCCGGTTGCTCAGGCGCGGCCGCTCGGCCACCGGCCCGGGTCGGTCTCGGCGTCGCTTCCGGCGGCCGTAGGGCCGCCGCTTCAGCTCGGCTTCGTCGCGGAGAGCAGGCGGCCCGTGCCGCCGACGCTGTTCGCGGCCCCCTCGACCTGGTCTGCGATCAGCGCGGTGGCGTTCGCCGCGCGCTTCGCGAGCGTCGAGAGCTCCGCGCGCCGGGGGCTGCGCGGGTTGGCCAGCGTGGAGCCGACGGCGTCCATCCACGCCGTGTCGGCGCGCAGCGTCCGCAGGACGCGACCGCGCAACGGCGTCTCGGCCACGGGCAGCTCGAGCCCCCCGACGCGCCTGCCGGCCTGCTCGGCCGCGTCGACCGCGCGCCTGACCCGCGCGCGCGCCGGATTGCGCGACGCACCGGGGCGCAGCGCGCGCAGGGCGTCGGAGAGCGCGCCCGTCGCCTCCCACGTCTCCGCCGTGGCCGCCGCGATGGGCGTCCGGGCCGGCGGCTTCGCGGCAGTGCCGACCAGGACGCCGGTCGTCACCAGCGCCGCGGCGAGGCTCACGACGGAGAGCACGCGTGCGCTCCGGTGCCCCGAACGGCGCGCGGCCCATGAGAGGGCGTACTCGGGGGAGGACTCCGGCGCGGACGCCCGGACGGCTTCGTGATCTTCGGTGGTGCTCATGTCGTGTCTGCGAATCGTTCCCCCGCACGAGCAGGATGACGCGTCGCGCGACGTGACGCGTTCGGGGCGCGACCGCTACCGCCTGTGCAGCCGCGATCCGCGCGCCACACCGCGGCCGTCGGGTATCGAGACAGCCTCCTACTGCGCGTTGCGGGGACCGGTGAGGCCCCGCTCGATGAAGATCAGGTCCCGGTTCTGGGCTAGCGCCGCGGTACCCACGACGGCGGTGACGGTGATCAGGATCACGGCGATGCGCGTCGGGCCGAACGCCCCGGCGCCCAGCGTCCTCAGCGACGACGCAAGCCCGGGCACTTCGTCGTGCTCGGACCGCTGACGCAGCCGCCGCGCGGCGAGCTCGATCAGCGGCACCAGCGCGCAGACGACGGTCAGGCTGGCGAGGATCGCGACCTTGATCCCGAACTCCGTCGGCTGGAAGTACACGAGTCCCGCCGCCACGACGGCGGTGGCGGCACCGTAGATGGTCCGGCCGACCGGCGTCTTCGCCGCCGTGGCGGGGTCGGACATCATGAAGCAGACGAAGACCAGGAGCTCCGGAGACGCGCAGATCCGCAACCAGTAGTCGAAGCCGCTGATCGGGTCCTCGCTCCAGATGGCCACGAAGCTCCGCCCGGCGGCCGCGAAGGCGGCGATCAGCGCCGTGAACGGAACCAGGAACGCGAGGGCCATGGGCAGCATCTTCACGGCTCTGAGCACCCAGATCGCGCCGAGCACGATCACCGCGAGCGCAGCGACGACCGGGATCCCGAGCGGCCCCCAGTAGAGGTACTGCGGGAAGACGTGGACGGGCCCGATGACGAGCAGCACCCAGAGGATCCCGATGTTCGAAGGGTTGAAGCGATGGCGTCCCCCCGGCCGCACGAGATACTTCACGAGCAGCGAGACCAGCGCGGCCAGCACGAAGTACTCGATCCCGTTGAGGCTCCACCAGTCGCCGTGCTTCGTGCCGGAGGCGCGGAGGATGAACGCGATGCTGTTCCCGGTCAGCAACGCACTGGCCGGCCAGGCCAGGACACCCTGGCGCTTGAGCGTCACCCCGGTGTCGACCACCGCGCAGACCCCGATGGTGACGAGGATCTGGGCGATCGAGAGCTTGAAGTCGAGGGCGGTCTGCCCGAGAACTTGCAGCGCGACGATGACCGCGGAGATCTTGAGCCGCGGATCTCCCCGGCGCGGGAGGATCACCGGGATGCGGCGCGTTCCCAGCTTCAGATGCGGGCCCGCCGCCGGCTCGGAGCCCGGGTCCGCCGGCCGCGGAGGTGGCGGTGACTTGACCGGCTCGGCGACAGCTGCGGTGAGTTGGCCTGCTCGGTTCCGAAGACGCGCGATCACGGCACGGGTACTCCCGCGCGCGGCGTCCGGTCAAACTCCCGGGCGGTGATCTCCTCGAGGCGCCGCCTGCGGGTCTCGACGCCGAACACCAGCGCCGCCAGCGCTGCGAGCGCCATCGGGATCGCTCCCATCAGCGCCGTCCCCGTGATCGTCGGCGGGGTGAGCGCGGCCACCACGACCCCGATGACCAGGACCCCGCCGGCCTTGCTCGCCCCGGCGGCCAGCCCCGCCCCCCGGGCCCGCACCCGCGTGGGGTAGATCTCAGAGCTGTAGGCCGCCAGGACGGCGGTCAAGGAGCTGATGCCCCAGATCGGGACCACGAGCAGCGCGTAGAGCAGCGTGCGATCTTCGGCGACCCGGTCGCCCGCTATGGCGAACCCCAGCAGCGCAACCGCGGTGAGCCCCGCGAGCAGGACGATCGTCTTCCGGCTGCTCCAGAAGCCGTAGAGCCAGGCCACGAGGAAGTTGAGCGGAAACCCGATCAGGGCGGAGTCGCGCAGGATGCGATCGGCGGTCACCTCGGTGTAGCCGAGCTCTCTGAGGTTCGAGGGGATCCACAGCTGGAAGCCGAAGGCCACCAGTCCCACGCCCAGGCCGAGCAGCACGATGACCGCGGTGAGGCTGGAGAACGGAGGTCTGAAGAGCTGCGCGAAGCTGGGCTTGAAGCGCTCCACGACGGCCACCTCGGGCTGCGCGTCGGTCACCACCTCGGCGCCGTAGCGCTCCATCACCGCCCTGGCCTCGGCGTCCCTGCCGTGGGCGAGCAGGAACCGCGGCGACTCGGGGATCCAGCGGTTCAGCGCGATCAGCCCGAGCCCCGTGGGAAGCCCGATCAGCCACAGGATCCGCCAGGTGTACTCGGGCACGAGCGACGAGGACAGCCAGCTCGTGATGATGTAGGCGCCCGCCACGTCACCGCCGATCAAGATCATCAACCACCCGCGGTGGCGGGCGGGAACGGTCTCGGCCATGAGGGTGAAGATGAGCGGCAACATCCCGCCGACCCCGAGACCCATCACGAAGCACATCACGAGGTTGAGCTCGTAGGACGGCATCGAGCCGCAGACGGCGGTGGCCACGAACAGCACGCCCGCGAGCAGGATCGACGCCCGGCGCCCGATGCGATCTCCCAGCCACCCCCAGGTGAACGAGCCGATCACCGTGCCGGCGATGCCGGCCAGCGGAAGCAGGGCGGCGGGCGGACTGCCGCCCGGGTTGACCACGGACTTCAAGCCGTACTCCTCGGCGAAGCCCGGTACGACGAAGGCCAGCGTCACCGGCTTCATCACGTCGATCGTCACGGCCAGGGCCATCACGACGAGGAGGCCGACGTGCGCCGGGCGGATCGGGGCGTCGTCGAGTGCCTTCACGCGCACGCGCGACGCGACGGGGTCCCGGCCGGCCGTCCGGGGGACGAGGCCGTAGGCGGTGACGACCAGACCGACGACGATCAGGGCCATTCCGGCGATCATCGCCGCGTCGACGTCCATGCCGGCGAGGCGGTAGCCCATGTTCCGCGCCCCCAGGTACATCGGCAGGTGAAGGATCACTCCCGCGACCACGGCGGCGATACCCGCCCACGCCATCGGGGCCAGCCGCAGGCCGAGACGCACGCTGCTGGGCGCCGGCCGGCCGAGCATCAGGCCGGCTTGATCGTCGCCGCCGCGTAGGCGCTGGTGATGATCGGGCACCAGATGACCACCGAGCGGTACCGGCGCGGGTCGACCCCGGCCGGCAGGACGAAGTTCATCGAGCCTGCGGTGATGTCGAGCGCCGCGACGTTCTTGGACGGCGCGCTCAGGTACTGCGGGGTGGAGCGCGGCGCGCGCAGCGGATGCAGCCGGATCTCGAGGTCGACGTTCGGCGTGACGTAGAAGTCGCTCAGCCGCAGCGCGTACCTGCCGCTCGCCAGGCGGTGGAACGTCATGCGGCCCCTGCCGACCTGATCGATGCGGTAGAACCTCCCGCCGGCGACCTTGCGCGCACTCGGCGCGGTCATCGCCGGCAGCGGCGGCTCGACCAGCGGAACGTCGACCTGCTGCTCCACTCGCGCCGTCCACGGACCCTCCGCCGCGATCTCGAGCTCCCCGTCGACCTTGTCGGAGAGCACCGCGGACCCGTCTGCGCCGCAGGCCTTGTCGACCAGCGGCTCCTCGCGGGCGGGGCTGCGCACCACGAACTGGCCGCGCTCGCAGGTCCACTTCACGCGCCATTGGATGGCGCCCTCGCTGATCCGGAAGCGCGATGCGCCCTGCTTGGCGTCGAAGCGCCCGACCTCCTGCCACCAGGGCTGTGAGCGCAGGCTCGTCTTCACCGGACGGCGGGAGTTGTCGACGCTGGTGAACGGATCGACGCGCGTGGACGCCGCGGCACGCGGGGGCGGTGCCGCCGTGCCGAAGAGCGCGGCCCGCGCCCCGAAGAGGTCGGCGCCGACCACGAGGCTTGCCGTGAGCAGCAGGAGTCCCAGTGCAGGACCGGCACGCCTGACCATGGCCGAGATCCGGTGCGACTTCACGCATTCAAGGTAACACCGTCGATGCTTTCAACTGAAACAATGGCGGCGCGAGATCGGCGTTCACCCGCCGCAGCACGGCGATCCGGGCAGCTCACGGGTCCCCCGCACGGCGAAAGCACGTCGCCACGTGGTCGTCCACGAGCCCGGCCGACTGCATCAGCGCGTAGACGATCGTGGGGCCGACGAAGCGGAATCCGAGCCGCTTGAGCTCCGTGGCGAGCGCCGCGGAGACCGGCGTGCTCGCCGGGACGTCGGCGACACTCGAAGGGTGGTTGACCTGCGGCACCCCGCCGACGCTCGCCCATAGCACCCCCGACAGCGTGCCGCCCGCCGCATGGAGCGCCAGGAGCGCCCGGGCGTTCGCGATCGCCGCGCTGACCTTCAGCCGGTTGCGGACGATGTCCCCGTCGGCCAGCAGGCGCGCGACATCAGCCTCACCGAAGGCCGCGATCACCGCGGGATCCCAGGCGGCGAAGGCCCGCCGGTAGCCCTCGCGCTTGCGCAGGATCGTGATCCACGACAGCCCGGCCTGCGCTCCCTCGAGGTTCAGCAGCTCGAACAGCTCACGCTCACCGCGCTTGGGAATGCCCCACTCCTCGTCGTGGTAGCGCTCGTACTCCGCGCCCCGGGCCCATCCACAGCGCTCGCGGCTCATCCCTCCGCCACCGCGGCGCCCAGGCGGCGCAGCCCCTCGTCGATCTCCTCCGGCGGGTGCGTCGTGAACGAGAGCCGGAGCGTCGCGTGGTCGGGGGCCCCGGCGAAGAAGGGAGCTCCCGGGACGAACGCCACGTCGCGGCGCAGCGCCGCCTGCAGCAGCACGGCCGCGTCGTGGCCGTCGGGCAGCCGGACCCAGACGAACATGCCGCCCTCGGGCTCGTTCCAGCGCGACCCGGACGGTAGCGCCGCAGCCAGGCCGCCGAGCAACGCGTCGCGTCGCGCCCGGTACACCGACCGCAACCGGTCGAGATGGGCCTCCATCCCGCCCGCGGCGAGCACGGTGGCCGCGGCCATCTGATCGACGGTCGACGTGTGCAGGTCACCAGCCTGCTTGGCGACGGTCAGCGCACGGTGAAGCGCCGCAGGCGCCCGCAGCCAGCCGATCCGCAGCCCGGGGGCGAGGACCTTGGACAGCGAGGAGACCGCGAGCGTCCGGTCGTCGGCCCCCGGGAAGCTCCCGAGCGACGGCAGCGCCGCGCCGTCGTAGCGCAGCTCGCCGTACGGATCGTCTTCGAGCAGCCACAGCCCGGACTCGCCCGCAAGCTGGGCGAGCCGCGCGCGCCCCGGATGGGAGATCGTGCGGCCGGTCGGGTTCTGGAAGGTCGGCACGACGTAGAGCAGCTTGGGCCGGTGCGCGGCCACGAGGGCGCCCAGCGCGTCGAGGTCGGGGCCGTCGCTTCCGGCGGGAACACAGACCAGGCGGGCGCCCGCGAGCGCGAAGCTCTGCAGGGCCGCAAGATAGGACGGATCCTCGACGAGGACGACGTCGCCCGGATCGACGAGCGCCGCGGCGGCGAGCCCCAGCGCCTGCTGCGAGCCCGTGGTGACGAGGACGTCGTCGGGGTGGGTCGGCAGTCCGCGTGCTTCCATGCGCGCCGCGAGCGCCTCCCGCAGCGGCGCGTGGCCCTCCGTGGTGGAGTACTGGAGGGCGCGCTGGGCCCGGCCGTCGGCCAGGGCGTCGGCGAACGCCTCGCGCAGCGCGGGGACGTCGAAGAGCTCTGGAGCCGGGAGGCCGCCGGCGAAGGAGATGACCTCGGCGCGCGCCGTCAACGCGAGGATCTCGCGTACAGGGGAGGAGCGGACGCCCGCCAGGCGCCGCGCGGGCTCCGGGCGGGTGGCGCGCCGCGCCGGGTCGACGGGCTCCATGGCCGCGGCACGCTACCTGCCTGATTCGGCGCGCGAGCGCCCGGACCCACCCCCCGACCGACGAGCCGTCCGGGTGGGTGCAATCATCGCGGGAATGCCTGCCACGATCTCGTTCGCCCGCGGAGCCCCCTCGCTGGACATCGTCGACATCGAAGGGCTGAAGGCCGCGGCCGCGGCCGCGTTCGTCGCCGATCCGGGCGGGACGACCGCCTACGGCACCGCCGTGGGCTACGTGCCGCTGCGCACGTGGATCGCCGAGCGCCACGAAGTTCCGCCGGAGCACGTGCTGGTCACGAACGGCTCGATGCAGGCTGACGCGTTCCTCTTCGATCACCTGGTCGCCGCCGGTGATGCCGTCGTCGTGGAGAAGCCGACCTACGACCGCACGCTGCTCGGCCTCAAGGGCCGCGGCGCGCAGATCCACCCGATCGAGCTCGAGGCCGACGGCATCAGCGTCGACGCGCTGCGCGCGCTGTGCGAGGGCGGCGTGCGACCGAAGCTCGCGCACGTCATCCCGAACTTCCAGAACCCCGCGGGCTACACGCTGTCGCTCGAGAAGCGCCACGCCCTGCTCGGCCTCGCCCGGGAGTACGCCTTCACCGTCTTCGAGGACGACCCGTACATCGCGATCCGCTTCGCGGGAGAGGAGCTTCCGACGATGCTCGAGCTCGACGGGAGCCGCGGCAACGTCGTCTACGCCTCCTCGTTCTCCAAGACCGTCGCTCCCGGCGTCCGCGTGGGCTACCTCGTCGGCTCGCCGGAGCTGATCAAGGCGATCCAGCTCATCGCGACGAACACGTACATCGCGCCGAACATGCTCGCGCAGTCGATCGTCTACCGGTTCTGCGTCGACGGCGGCCTCGAGCGCTCGATCGCCACGGTCAAGCAGGCGCTGGCCGAACGCGTGCAGCTGCTCACCGCGGCGCTCGATCGCGAGCTGCCCGAGGCGGAGTACCAGGCGCCCGAAGGCGGCTACTTCATGTGGGTGACGTTCCCCGGCGGCACCGACGTCGACGCGCTCTTCGCCGCGGCCGGGGAGCGCGGCGTGGTGTTCGTCAAGGGCTCGGACTTCGTGCTGGAGGGCGGCCACAACGCACTGCGGCTGGCCTACTCCGGCGTCACCGCCGACCAGATCGACGAGGGCGTCCGCCGCCTGGCCGACGCGTACCGCTCGCTGGCGCCCGTCGCCGCGTAGCTCCCATCACCCCGCATTCCCACCAGGCCGTCGGCGGGTTTGTCGTCGGTGGGCTCGTCGGGGACGCTCGCGCTCGTGCACGCCGCCGAGGCTACGGCGTGCCGGGGGACCGACTCGACCTGGTGCGCCGTGAGGCAACTCAGGCCTCCAGCGTCTCGGCCGTCTCGAGCCAGGCCGCCTCCAGCCGGTCACGCTCGTCCCCGAGCGCGGCGAGGCTCGCCTGCAGCTCGCGCAGCCGGCCGTGGTCGGTGGCGGCGCCGGCCATCTCCTCGTGAAGCGCGGCCTCCCGCGCGCCGACCTTCTCGAGCGCGCGCTCCAGGCGCCCGACCTCCTTGCGCGCCGCGCGGAGCACCGACTGGCCCGCCGGCGGCGCGGCGGCGCCGGCCCCGGCGGGTGCCGCCGCCCGTGCGGCCTGCTCCGCGCGAAGCTCGACGTACTGCTCGATACCGCCCGGCAGGTGGCGCAGGCCGCCGCCGGTGCCCATCGACGTGCTGACGCCACCGCCCGGGGTATCGCCCATCAGGGTGAAGACGTCGTCGCAGACGCGCTCGACGAAGTAGCGGTCGTGCGAGACCACGACGAGCGTTCCGGGCCAGGCGTCGAGGAGGTCCTCCAGCGCGGTGAGCGTGTCGATGTCCAGGTCGTTGGTCGGCTCGTCGAGCAGCAGGACGTTCGGCTCGTCCATCAGCAGGCGCATGAGCTGGAGGCGGCGCCGCTCGCCGCCCGAGAGGTCTGAGACCTGCGTCCGTGCGCGCGGCCCGCGGAAGCCGAAGCGCTCGCAGAGCATGCCTGCGGTGAGGTCGGAGCCGTCGGCCAGGGTGGTGCGGCCGCGGATGAGCTCGAGGGACTCGAGCACCCGCAGGTGCCCCGGGATCTCCGCGGTGTCCTGCGAGAGGTGGGCGAGGCGGACGGTCTGGCCGCGCGTGACCCTCCCGGACGTCGGCGCGAGCTTCCCGCTGAGCAGGTCGACGAGCGTGGTCTTGCCCGCGCCGTTGACCCCGACCAGCGCGACGCGGTCGCCCGGGCCCAGGCGCCAGGTCGCGTCGGACAGCACCACCTTGCTCCCGTAGGCGACGGAGACGTGCTCGACGTCGATGACCTTGCCGCCCAGGCGCGCGCTCGCGAAGCGCAGCAGCTCGACCCCGTCGCGCGGCTCGGGCTCGCCGGCGATCAGCGCGTTGGCGGCCTCGATGCGGAACTTCGGCTTCGACGTGCGGGCGGGCGGGCCCCGCCGCAGCCAGGCGAGCTCCTTGCGCAGGAGCTGCTGGCGGCGCGCGTCCTGGGCTGCCGCCTGGCGTTCGCGCTCCGCGCGGGCCAGCACGTAGGCCGCGTAGCCGCCCTCGTACTGGTGGACGCTCCCGTCCTCGACCTCCCAGGTCTGCGTGCAGACCGCGTCGAGGAACCAGCGGTCGTGGGTGACGACCACCAGGCTGCCGCGGCGGGCGGCCAGATGGCCGGCCAGCCAGGCCACACCCTCCACGTCGAGGTGGTTCGTCGGCTCGTCGAGCAGGAGCAGCTCCGGGCTGTCCAGCAGGAGCTTCGCGAGGGCGATCCGCCGGCGCTCCCCGCCCGAGAGCGGCGCGATCGCCGTGTCCAGGCCGTCGGGGAAGCGGGCCAGGGCGACGCCGCCGAGCAGCCCGTCGAGGACGGAGCGGAACGTCTTGTCTGCGGCCCACTCGTGGTCCGCGCGGCCGCCGACGAGCTCACCGCGGATGGTGTTGGCAGCGTCGAGCTCGTCGCCCTGTCCGATCAGGTCCGCGTGGAGGTGGCCGACCCGGGTGACCGCGCCGGCGTCGGGCTCCTCGTGGCCGGCGACGAGCCGCAGCAGCGTGGACTTCCCGTCGCCGTTGCGGCCGACGACGCCGATGCGGTCGCCCGCGTCGATGCCGAGGGTGACGTCGCGCAGAACCGAGCGGCTGCCGTAGCCCTTGTCGACGGCCTTGAGGTTGACGAGGTTGCGGGCAGCGGCGGCCAACCTAGCTAGGAGCCTGTTGAAGTATTCGCGCGCCCGCTCCAAACCATCTCGCGCGCACCATCCGCCACCCGACGACTCGCAGATCCGATCAGGATCTGCCACGTCATCACGCGACGCCTGGCACGGGCGATGCGGCTCTGAGCGACCACACGGCGATACAT
>CADCVR010000028.1 GCA_902806205.1 uncultured Solirubrobacteraceae bacterium
GGCTGGCACCAGACGCCACCCGATCCCTTGCCGATCCGTACAGGATCGGCTGCGGAAATCGTGCGGCGTCAGCCATCCACCCGAACCGCCGATCGACGGGACCACCTCGTGGAATCAATCATCTAGCCCTCCCCGGGCCGCGTCAGGCGGCCGCGCGCTCGGCGGGGGGCGCCTCGGCCGCCGCTGCGGCCACGCGGCTATTCATCAGCAGGATCCTTGGCCGCTGCGCGCTCGTTCGCGATGTCGCGCAGCTCGGTCTGCAGGTGCTCCCACTCCGCGCGCTCGGCGTGGTCGTAGGCGAGGCCGTCGAGGTCGACCAGGTTCTCGTGGTAGGAACCCCACGCCCTGCGGGTGCGCTCCTCGAGCGCGAAGAGCTTGGAGGATTCGTGGGCGGCGAACGTCGTCATGGCGGTGCCTCCTGTCTTGAAAGCGGGAGTGTCAACCGCGCACGGTAGGGAAGGGCTCGGTCGGCATCGCCGTGTGCTGGGTGCAAGCTCCGCTGCATGCCGTCGGGACGACGGTGTAGAACACACGTTCGATGCCGTCCACGACCCTCTTGCGCACCGCCGAGTATCTCGTCGTCGACACGGAGACCAACGGCCGGTCGGGGGCGGAGTGCGAGGTGACGGAGATCGGGGCGGTGCTCGTCGGCGGTGGGGAGCTGCACGAGCGCTGGGAGACGCTCCTCGCGGTGCGGGCCCCGCTCGGGCGCGGGATCCAGCGCTTCACGGGCATCTCGCAGGCGATGGCCGACGAGGCGCCGCCGGCCGAGGCGATGCTGCCGCGGCTTGCCGAGCTCCTGGGTGGGCGCGTCCTGGTCGCGCATTCCGCGCAGTTCGACGTCCGGGTGCTCCGTCAGGCCTTCGCGCGTGAGGGCCTGACGTGGCCGGACCCGCCCGCGCTGTGCACCGTGGCGCTCGCGCGGCGCCTGGCACCCCTGGCCCGCCAGCGCAAGCTCGGTCCGCTGGCCGAGCACCTGGGCGTGGAGGTGGGGGTGACCCATCGCGCCCTGGCCGACGCGGAGACCTGCGCGCGGGTGTTCTGCGCGCTGCTGCCGCGGCTGTGCGCCCACGCGCTGACGCTCGAGGCGGCGTGGGAGCTGCTCGAACCGGCGCGGCCCCGTCGGGCACGCGCGGGCGCGACCGACGGCGGGCGCAGCCTGCGCGGCGTGCGCCGGCGCGCGCTGGACACGTCGCACCTGCCGCGCGAGCCGGGGATCTACATCTTCCGCAACGCTGCTGGGCAGCCGCTCTACGTCGGCAAGTCGATCGACGTGCGCGCGCGGGCCCGCGCGCACTTCACCCCGAGCTCCGCCGACTCGGGCTGGGTGGCCCAGGCGGAGATCGTCGA
Source organism: uncultured Solirubrobacteraceae bacterium (assembly GCA_902806205.1). Taxonomy (GTDB): domain Bacteria; phylum Actinomycetota; class Thermoleophilia; order Solirubrobacterales; family Solirubrobacteraceae; genus Paraconexibacter. The sequence continues at coordinate 1,351 of CADCVR010000028.1, forward strand.
GTACGAGACGACGGCGTCCGAGCTGGGAGCGCTGCTGCTCGAGCACCGCCGGGTGACCGAGCTCAAGCCTCCGGGCAACGCTCGCCTGAAGCACGTCGACGCCCACGTCTGGCTGCGCTGCCGGATCGACATCGCGTTCCCGATCCTCGAGGTCGCCGCCGAGCCTGCCGCGGGGCGCGCGGTGAACATCGGCCCCTTGCGCGGCAGGCACGCGGCGCTGGAGCTCGTCGAGCAGCTCAACTCGCTCTTCGGCCTGCGCCACTGCGGGCGGACCCTGCCCCGCCGCGACTGGCCGAGCGCCTACGGGCAGATGGGGCGCTGCCTCTCGCCCTGCCTGCGCGACCTCGATCCCAACGCCTACCGCGGGCGCCTGGACCAGGCGCTCGCGCTCGCCGGCGGCGGTGACGCCGGCCGGCCGCTGCTCGCGCATGTCGAGCGCCAGATGCGTGAAGCCGCCGCAGCGCAGGCCTTCGAGCGCGCGACGTGGCTGCGGCGCCGCGGCGAGCGGCTGAGAGAGCTGCTCGAGCGCCTCGGCACGGCCGTCGAGGCCACCCACGCGCGCCCGCGGCTCGTCCTGGCCGAGCATCCGGACGGCGGCCGCGCCGACGCGGTCTTCCTCGTCGGCGGGCGCGTCGTCGACTGGGGCGAGGCGCGCGGCCCCGAGGAGCTGGCCGCCCGGGCGCAGCGCGCGCTCGGCTTCACCCCGCGGCCGACGGAGGTCCCGTCGCTGACCGCGGAGGAGGTCGACGCCACGCGGATCGCCACGAGCTGGATCCTGCGCGAGGAGCCACGCGAGCTCGTGCTCCGCCCGGCGCCCGATCCCGCGCGGGTGACGCGCTTCCACGAGCGGGTGCTGGGAGACCGGGCGCCCGGAGCGGCCCACGGTGGACGCGAGGCGCTGCGGAAGAGAGCGGACGTGCCGCGCATCTCTGCCCTCACAACGCGGAGGAGCGCGTGACCCCTGAGAAACTACGTGAAGGGCAGCTCGACGACGGTGGCGGTGCCCGCGCCGTCGACGGTGACCTCGGCGCCCGGCTCGACCTCGCGGCGGACGAGGGCAAGCGCGACCCAGCCGAGCTCGGGGTGCTCGACCACCGAGGACACGGCGCCGACGGCCTTGCCCGCGGCGGAGGTCAGGGCGGCTCCGTCGGTCGCGGGCCCGGACAGGTGCAGCCCGCGGAGGTGGCGGTTCGGCTTGCCCCGCCAGTGCAGCCGGGCGACGGTCTCCTGGCCGACGTAGCAGCCCTTCGTGAAGCTCACCGCCCGGGCGTTCAGGCCGGCCTCCTGCGGGATGACGCCATCGTCGAGGTCGATGCCGTAGCGCGGGCGTCCCGTCGCGACGCGCAGTGGCTCCGCAGCCTCCTCGGCGACGGCCTGAGCGCCGGCGTCGAGCAGGGCGGCGCGGACCCGCTCGGCGTCCTCGGCGCGGCAGAGCACGTCGACGCCGAGGTCGGTGGCGATCGCTCGCGCCGTTGCGCCGCCCACGGTCACGGCGGCGTGGCGATGCTCCTCGGACGGGAGCTCGGGAACGCCCGCGACAGCCCGCGCCGTCGGCCCGATCAACGCGAAGAGCCCCTCCTGCAGCGTCCGCTTGTGCAGCTCGGCCTGCCAGCCGATGGCCGCCCGGCGCAACTGGTCGAAGAGCGCCTGAAGCGCGGTGCGCTCGCAGTCGAGGTGCAGCTCGGGCGCCTCTCCGCCGACGCACAGCACCCGCAGATCGCCGAGCATCTTGCCCTTGTTCGTCAGCAGCGCGGCGTAGCAGCCGTGGCCCTCCTCGAGCGCCTCGACCTCGTTGGTGACCTGGCCCGAGAGCAGGCCGGCCGCCTCGGGCCCGACGAGCGCGAGCTTGCCGCGCTCGGAGCGGTCGACGAGGCCGCAGGCTGTCGTCAGGACGGTGTGAGGCGTCTGCGTTCCGGAGACCATGGCCGGCACGGTAGCGAGGCGCGAGGGGCCCCATTGTCCACCCCGGCTGGAGAACTTTTGAGGAACGGCTAAACTCGGGATCGTGTGGTTCGTGTCTCAGCGCTGGCGCGTGCGCAGGTTCTTGCCCTCGGGACTGCTGCTCGTCGTCGTCATCGTGCTCACCGGCTGCGCGCAGGGCGCCATCCGGGTCCCGGACGTCAGCGGCCGCAAGGCGCGCATCGTCACCACGACGAACTTCATCACCGACCTCGCGCGGCAGGTGGGCGGCCCGAGCGTGGCGGTGCAGGGGCTCATGGGGCCCGGCGTCGACCCGCATCTCTTCAAGGCCTCCGCGCGCGACGTGCGAACGCTTCGCCAGGCCGACCTCGTGCTCTACGGCGGCCTCGAGCTCGAGGGCAAGATGGGCGATCTGTTCGACGAGCTCTCCGCCCGTCAGCCCGCCAAGGCGGTCACCGCCGGGCTCTCGCGCTCCGAGTTGCGGACGGAGGCGCCCGTCCGGCCCGACGTCGTCGATCCGCACGTCTGGTTCGACGTCTCCAAGTGGCAGTCGGCGACCCGGATCGTCGTCGCGCAGCTCACCAAGCTCGATCCCGCCCACGCCGACGAGTACCGTGCCCGCGGCGCCGCCTACGTCGCGGAGCTCGCCGCGCTGGACTCCTACGCCAGGCGGCGCGTCCAGGAGATCCCCGCCGACAAGCGGGTGCTCGTGACCTCCCACGACGCGTTCCACTACTTCGGCGAGCGCTACGGCATGGAGGTCGTGGCGATCCAGGGCATCTCGACGGCCACGGAGGCGACCACCGCCGACGTCGAGCGCGTCGCGCAGGTCGTCGCCGACCGCGGGCTGCGGTCGGTCTTCGTCGAGTCCAGCGTGCCCCAGCAGACGATCGACGCGGTGCTCGCGTCGGCCGCCCGGAAGGGGCAGCGCGCCCGCGTGGGCGGCGAGCTCTACGCCGACTCGGCCGGCAGTGCAGGAACACCCGAGGGCACGTACGTCGGGATGGTCAAGGCAAACGTGGATCTGATCGTGGAAGGCCTCAAGTGAACCAGCCGGTCCCCGCCCTGGAGATCAAGCGCCTCACGGCGTCCTACTCCGCCAAGCCCGTCCTCTGGGACGTCGACGCGACGTTCCCCGCCGGGAGGATGAGCGCGATCGTCGGCCCCAACGGTGCGGGCAAGTCGACGCTGCTGAAGGCGTGCCTGGGCCTGGTGCCCGTCGACGCCGGGCAGGTGACCATCGACGGGCGGCCCGCGAAGTCGGCGCTGGACCGGGTGGCCTACGTGCCGCAGCGCGACGCCGTCGACTGGGACTTCCCGATCACCGTGGGGGAGGTCGTCGAGATGGGCCGCTACCCCTCGGTGGGCTGGCTGCGGCGGGTGCGCAAGGAGGACCGGCGCATCGTGGCGGAGTGCCTGGAGCGCGTGGGGATGTCGGCCTTCGCCGGCCGTCAGATCGGCGCGCTCTCCGGGGGCCAGCGCCAGCGGGTGTTCATCGCGCGCGCCCTGGCCCAGCAGGCGCCGCTGCTGCTGATGGACGAGCCGTTCGCCGGGGTCGACGCGCGCACCGAGGTGGCGCTGCTCGAGCTGCTCGGCGGCCTGCGCGACGAGGGGCGCTCGATCGTCGTGGTCCACCACGATCTCGGGACGGTGCGCTCCTTCTTCGACTGGGCGCTGCTGCTCAACGTCCGCACGATCGCCCAAGGACCTGTCGGGGAGACGATCGTCGCGGAGCAGCTGCGCCGCGCCTACGGCGCCACGGCCGCCGCCAAGACCTCCGACGACGGGCTCGAGGAGCTCGCGTGGGCTCGCTGATCGACCTCTGGCCCCTGAACTACACCGACTCGGTCGTCGCGACGGGAGCGCTGCTGCTCGGGGTCGCCGCCGGCGTGCTCGGGACCTTCGCGGTGCTGCGCGGCCGCTCGCTCGTCGGGGACGCCCTCGCCCACGCCGCGCTGCCGGGGGTGTGCGTGGCGTTCCTCGTGACGGGCGCGAAGGACCCCGCGACGCTCGTGGCCGGCGCGGCCTGCGCGGGAATCGTCGGCGCCTTCGCGATGGTGGGGATCGAGCGCTCGACCCGGATCAAGCCCGACACGGCGATCGGCGTCGTGCTCTCCGTCTTCTTCTCGCTCGGGATCGTGCTGCTCACCGCGATCGCCGCCGGCGACAACGCCAACCAGGCCGGCCTCGAGCGCTACCTCTTCGGCCAGGCGGCGGGACTCGTCGAGGCCGACGTCAACCTGATGGCCTTCCTCGCCGCCGGCTCCCTCGGGCTCGTCGTCGCGGGGTTCCGTCCGCTCAAGACGACGCTCTTCGACCCGGCCTACGCCGGGGCGACCGGCCTGCCGGTCCGCGCGCTCGAGCTCGCGATGACGGGCTTCCTGGTGGTCGCGGTGGTCATCGGGTTGCGAACCGTCGGCGCGATCCTCATGGTCGCGATGCTCGTCACGCCCGCGGTCGCGGCGCGGCAGTTCGTCGCGCGCCTGGCGCTTCTGCTGCCCCTTGCGGGCGCGGTCGGCGCGTTCGTCGGGGTGACGGGGGCTCTGCTGTCCTCGCGCGCCGAGGTGCCCACGGGCCCGGTCATCGTGCTCGTCGGCTTCACCGTCGTGGGGTTGAGCATTCTGCTGGCGCCGGGTCGCGGTGTCGCCTGGCGCGCCGGCCTGCTGCGGCGCGAGCGCCGTCGCGCGCTCGTCGACGGCGTCCTGCTGGACCTCGAGATCGCCTCGCACGGCGGGCCGCCGCCGACGCAGGCGGAGCTCGCGCTGGGCAGCGGCCGCCCCGAGCGGGCGCTGCGCCGCGGTGTCCGTGTGCTGCACGCCCGGGGATGGGTCAAGGACGAGGGAGGCCGTCTCGTGCTCACCGCGCCCGGCGCGGACGCCGCGCACGACCTCGTCGCCCGGCGCGACGAGTGGTCGGCGTGGCTCGAGCACGGCTGGCGGCTCCGTCTGCCCGACGCGCGCGAGCCCGACCCGCGTGACGTGCGCGGCTCGCTGGGCTCAGAAGCCGCCGACCGGCTCGCGGCCTTCCGCGCGGAGGCGGCGGCATGACCGCCGACGACCTCACCGTCATCGTCACGGCGGGCCTCGTGGCCACCGCCTGCGGCCTGCTCGGCCCGTTTCTCGTGTTGCGCCGCCAGGCGCTGATGGGCGATGCGGTCTCCCACGCGGTGCTCCCGGGCATCGTCGCCACCTACCTGCTCCTCGACACGCGCGCGCCGCTGCCCGTGATCCTCGGCGCCGGGTGCTTCGCCGTGGTCTGCGTGCTCGGCATAGACGCGCTGCGCGCCACGAAGCTCGTGGCCGCCGACGCGGCGATCGGGCTCGTCTTTCCCGCGCTCTTCGCGCTCGGGGTGCTCGGGATCCAGCGCTACGCGGCCGGAGTCCACCTCGACCTCGACTCCACGATCTACGGCGAGATCGCGTTCGCGCCGTTCCGGACGTGGATCTTCGGGCCGGTGGAGGTCGCGCAGTCGATCGTGGTCAACGGCCTGGTCGCCCTGGCGAACCTCGCGTTCGTGTACTTCGTCTGGAAGGAGCTCAAGGCCTCGAGCTTCGACCCGGAGTTCTCGCGGACGGTCCGCATCTCGCCCGCGCTGCTCGGGCGACTTCTCCTCGGAATGGTCGCGGTCACCGCGGTCACCGCCTTCGAGTCCGTCGGCGCGATCCTCGTCGTGACGCTGCTGATCGTCCCGGCCGCCACCGCGCACCTGCTCACCGACCGCCTGGTGACCCTCGTCGGCCTCACGGTCGCGATCGGGTGGATCTGCGCGGGGGCGGGCTACGGCGGCGCGCTGGCCGCTGACGCCTCGATCGCGGGGACGATGGGCCTGGTGGCCGGCGTGTTGTTCGGCGGCGCGCTCTTCGCGGCGCCGAAGCATGGCGTCCTGGCCCGTGCGCGGCGCCGGCGGGTGGCGCAGCGTACGGTCGCGGCGCCCGCGCCGGGCTGACGCGGGCGCGCGGCGGGTACGCTCCGCGCCATGGCCCTCGCCGACACCTACGCCGCGATCGTCGAGTCGCTTCCGGATGACTGGACCGACCTCGAACTCGATCTGCGCATCCTCGACGAGGAGCGCTACATCGACGCCGCGACGTTCCTGACGCAGGTCAACGCGCAGCCCTACTCCAAGCACGACTGGCATTGGCGCATCCTCATCGCCCACCGCTTCGGGCACGCCGCCAGCTCTCCCGCCACCCACGGGACGTTCAAGCTGCTCGACGACGCCGGCATCGACGCCGAGGTCGCCGTGCGCCAGGTGCGCGTCGGGCGCTTCGAGACGCTCTACATGCCAAACCGCCCCGAGTCGGTGCGCCGGGAGTACCTGCGCCTCCGCAGCCAGTAGGAGAGGCCTCCATGGATCGCCCGGCGAAGCGTTCAGCAGGCTCGTAGATGGCGCGCGTGACGGCGCTCGTGCCGGACCTCCTGTTCGGCTCCAACGTGCAGGGCGCGCTGCGCGCGGCCGGCCACGAGGTCGAGCTCGTGGGAACCGCGGACGCGATCGATCCCGGCGCCACCGACGTCCTCGTCGTCGACCTCACGGCCGATGGTGTCGATCCCGCGGCGCTGGCCCGGCTCGGCCCGCGGACACTCGGCTTCTTCGCCCACGTCGAACCGGAGGTGCGGGCGCGAGCGGTGGCCGCGGGCTTCGACCTCGTGGTCCCGCGGTCGCGCATGCACCGCGAGGGCGCGACGCTCGTGACCAAGCTCGTGGCGGGCTGACGGCATCGGCGCGTAGGCCGGTGCTTAGTGCTTCGGAATCGGAGCACTTAGCCTCGGATGACGCCCTGCCGGGCGAAGCGGGGCTCGAACAGCCGTGCGACGTCCGGGCGCTTGCGGGTCGCCCGGAAGCGTTTGGCCCATTCCGCCCACCGCTCCAGCACAGGCAGGTTCAGCGCGCCGAACGCGTTGCCGCCGGCGGTGAAGGCGGGCAGGACGGCGTCGAGCTGGTCCTTGACGACCCGCCGCTCGAGCCCGTCGGCGCGGTCGACGAGCACGCCCACCGCCTCCTCGGGGCCCAGGATGACCTCGCGGTAGCCGCGCCGCAGCGCGGTGACCGTGGCCTGCACGAGCGCGGGGGAGTCCTGGAGGGTCGTCCGCCTGGCGACCAGCACGAGCCCCGGGTACGGCGGGGCCCCGAACTCGTCGACCCGGAACTCCCTGATCTGCGGCCGTTCTGCCTTCAGCGCGACACCCGCGACGTTCCAGGCCGCGGTCACGGCGTCGACGGTGCCCGAGCGGAGCGCACGCACCGCGCCGGAGCCGATCGTCGTCCGGCGGATCTCCTGCGGGTCGCCGTCGGCTCCCGAGACGATCGAGTCGAGCACCGCGTCGTCGGCGGGTCGTCCGGTCACGCCGACGCGCCGGCCGGCAAGGTCGCGCGGAGAACGCACCGACGGGTCGGCCAGGACCGCGGTCAGCGGGCGTTGCGCGAGCGCCATGACCGCCACGAGGTCGCGCTCCTCCTCCTGGGCGCGGGCGAGGTCGTGGAGGTCGAGGACCGCAAACTGCACGCGGCTGGAGACCAGGAGGTCCACGGCGTCGGTCACGGCGCCGGGGACCTCGATCCGGAGGTCCACTCCCTCGGCGTCGGTGAAGCCGCGGGCCGTGGCGACGTAGATGCCCGCGTGGGTGGCGTTGGGCGGGGAGTCGAGCAGGAGCCGTGCCTCCTCGCCGGGGCGGTCGCTCGCGGCGGTCCCGCAGGCGGCCAGCCCGACCGACGCGAGGGCCGCGACCAGCACGGCGGAGCGCTTCTTCATGGGCCTGCAGCCTAGGCGCCGCCTACCCCGAGTTGACGGGCTGGTCGCGTCACGACGCGCCGGGCGGCGGCCGCCTCCCGCCGCCGCCCGCCGCCGGCCGCCCGGGTCGCGCCGGCGGCCCCGGGGTCAGTTCGGCGCCGCGCCCTGCGTCGCCGGATCCCCGGCGACGTCGCCCTCACCCTCGCTGGGTGCGGGGCCGGGCGGGTTGAGCTTGGGGTGGGTGGCCAGGTACGAGCTCGCGACGCCGCCGGCGACCGCGAGCGCGGCGAGGGCCGGGCCGTGGAAGTCCGGGAAGCGCTTGGCGTCGATCGACAACGGGCCGGGGCCGGCGTCGGCGAGGCCTGCCACGGCGGCGATGACCACGGCCTGGAACTCCCAGCCGCCGTTGGTCACCCACGGCCCGGCCTTGAGGTGCACCTTGCGGATGGCGGTGGCCATGGTGCCGGAGATCATGGCCGCAGCCACGGGAGTGGCCAGGCCGAGGGTGAGCATCGCCCCTCCGGCGGTCTCGGCGACCCCGGCGGCGGTGGCGTGCTTACGGCCCGGGCGCAGGCCGATGCTCTCGAAGAAACCGGCCGTCCCTTCGAGCCCGGGGCCGCCGAACCAGCCGAAGAGCTTCTGGCCGCCGTGGCCGATGAACAGCGGGCCGACCAGCCCGCGGATGAGCAGGGATCCGAGCTTCATGATGCGTCTCCTTCGAAGGGGTGAAGTTCCGAGCCTCCCCGCACACGCAGATCTCGAACGTCGCCGGGCAGCGCGCCGGTCCGCTTCGGCCCGTCCGTAGGATGCATCGGATGCGCCGCCGCATCACCTTCTCGCGCAACCACACGCTGTCGCTTTCGCGCACCTGCCGGTGCTTCTGCAAGTACTGCGCGTTCAAGACGCACACGGCGCACCTCTACGCGCCCGACGAGGTCGATGCGTTCATCGAGCAGGCCGTGCGGCGCAACGCGAAGGAGCTGCTCGTGCTCACGGGCGAGCGGCCGGAGGTCAACGCGGGAGTGCGCCAGCGGCTCGCGGAGTACGGCCACGCGGACTTCACGAGCTACGTCGTCTGGGCGTGCGGGCGGGCACTCGAGCGTGGACTGCTGCCGCACACGAACCTCGGCGTCCTGTCCCGGGAGGACCTCGGGCGCCTCCGGGAGGTGACGGCCTCCCAGGGCCTGATGCTCGAGTCGACCCGCGCCGACCTCGTCGCGCACCGGGGGTCCCCGACGAAGGACCCCGCCCGCCGCCTGGAGACGATCCGCTGGGCCGGCGAGCTCAAGATCCCCTTCACGAGCGGGATCCTCGTGGGCATCGGGGAGACGCCCGCCGACCGCGTGCACGCCCTCGAGGCGCTCGCGCATCTTCATGCGCAGTTCGGCCACCTGCAGGAGATCATCATTCAGAACTTCGTCCCGCACGACTCCTACTACGGCGAGGAGCCCGCGGAGATCGCCGACGCCGCGGCGCGCAGGGCCTGGTCCTCGGGGCTCTGGCGGGAGGAGCAGCGGCCGCGGCTCGCCCTGCCGGCTTGGGCGACGCCGGTGTCGCTCGGGGAGCTGCGTGACCTCGTGGCGGTCACCCGCGAGCTGCTGCCGGGCGTCGGCATCCAGATCCCGCCGAATCTCGCCGACTGGTGGCCGGAGCTCGTCGCCGCCGGCGCCACCGACCTCGGCGGGCTGTCCGCAAACGGCGACCACATCTCCCCGGAGCACCCGTTCCCCGGGCCGCATCAGGTGCGCAAGGTCCTCGCCCCGCTGGGCTACGCGCTGACCGAGCGCCTGTGCGTCTACCCGCAGTACCTCGAGCCGGAGTGGGTCGCCCAGGGGGTGCTGGACTGCGTCCGGTCCAAGTACTGGAGCTTCATCCCGCGGCGCGGCTCGGGTCGCCGCGACGAGCGTGCCGTCCGCGCCGACCTCGTGCCGCGGGCGATCGCCAAGGGCCGTGACGGGCTGCCCCTGAGCGAGGACGAGCTCACCGCGCTCTTCGCCGAGCGCCGCCCGGAGGCGATCGAGGACCTGCGCCAGGCCGCCGACGAGCTGCGTGCGGAGCTCGCGGGCGACGCGGTGACGTTCGTCGTCAACCGGAACCTCAACGTCTCGAACGTCTGCATCGTCGGCTGCGCGTTCTGCGGCTTCGGGCAGGGCAAGCGCTCTCCCGACGCCTACGAGCACGACAAGGCGGAGTTCGAGGCGAGGATCGTCGACGCGCTGGCCTACGGCGCCACGGAGCTGTGCCTTCAGTCGGGCATCCATCCCGACTGGACGCTCGAGGACTACGAGGGCTGGCTGCGGCTGGCCAGGCAGACGGCGCCCGAGCTCCACCTCCACGCGTACTCGCCGATGGAGATCGACCACATGACCACGATCTCCGGCCTGCCGCTGGAGGAGGTCTTCGCCCGGCTGGCCGACGCCGGGCTCGGCTCGACGCCGGGAACCGCCGCCGAGGTCCTCCACGACGGCGTCCGCGAGCGCATCTCACCGAACAAGCTCCCGGCGGGCCGATGGGTCGAGGTGATCGAGGCCTCACACGCCGCGGGCCTGCGCTCGACCTCGACGGTGATGTTCGGGCACGTCGAGGAGCCGTGGGAGCTCGCGGAGCACATGCGCGTCGTGCGCGAGCTGCAGGAGCGCACGGGCGGCATCACCGAATTCGTGCCGCTGAGCTTCGTCCCGTTCCACACGCTGCTGGGCCGCACGCACGGCCTGGAGGAGCTCGGGCGCGAGGAGAACCTCAAGCACACGGCGGTGTTTCGTCTCGCGCTGGGGCGATCGATCCGCAACCTGCAGGCCTCATGGGTCAAGATGGGGCTCGACGCGGCGACGGAGAGCTTGCGCTGGGGGGTCAACGACCTCGGCGGCACGCTCATGGAGGAGAGCATCTCGCGCATGGCGGGCTCGGCTCACGGCACCCGCCTGGACCCCGAGGACCTGATCGCCGCCGCCCACCGGGCCGGCCGGCCTGCCGCGGAGCGCACGACGCTCTACGGCATCCGCAAGCGGCATGACCTCAGGGAGGCAGTCAAGGCATGAGCTCACAGGACAGCATCGGCGAAGCCATCACCGCAGAGGGCCTGAAATCCCTGCGCGCAGAGCTCCACGAGCTCGAGACGACCGCCCGTGCCGACATCGCCAAGCGCATCAACGTGGCCCGGGAGATGGGGGACCTCAAGGAGAACGCGGAGTACCACATCGCCAAGGAGGACCAGGGCCATCTGGAGACGAAGATCCTCCGCCTCCAGGCCCGACTCCGCGCAGCGGTCGTCGTCGAGGCGGCGCACGGCGGCGACGCGGTCGCCTTCGGCTCGACCGTCGAGCTCGTCGACGAGGACGGCGGGGTGGGCATGACGTGGACGATCGTCGGCCCGACGGAGGCCGACATCAAGCAGAAGAAGCTCTCCGCGGAATCCCCGATCGCCCGCGCGGTCGTGGGGCTGTCGGTCGGCGACGTCGCCGAGGTGCAGACGCCCAAGGGCGTGCGCCGCCTGAGGGTCGTGTCGATCTGGTAGTTGCTATCCGGCCGGCTCGCCGGTCACCCGCAGACGCGCGAGCTGCGGGTCGTGGTCGGAGACCTGGTCGGCGAACTCCGCGTTGGTGTGCACGGAGTCGTACTCGGCCCGCGGGGCGAGCAGGGAGCGGGAGACCAGGATCTGGTCGAGCACCTGTGAGTTGCCCTCGAACACGTAGGAGTAGCGCTCGGGCTCCGGGAGCGTCTCAGCAAGGTTGAAGAGCTCCTCGCCCTCGAGGATCTCCAGGGTGCGGGAGAACTCGAAGTCGTTGAGGTCGCCGAACACGACGACCCTCGCGTTCTTGTCGGCCGCGAGCAGCTCACCCACGAACCGGTTGACGATCGCCGCCTGCTGATGGCGCTGGGTCTCGCTGGAGCGCTGCGGCGGCTGCACCCGGCCGAACAGCGGATCGTCCCCGCCCTTGGAGTTGAAGTGGTTGACGATCGCGATCACCGTGCGCCCGCGGAAGAGGAACTCACCGGCCAGCGGCTTGCGCGACCGCTCGAAGGCGGGCTCGGCCGGATCGATCCGGCCCGGGCTGAGCGTGAGCTGGGCCCCTGGCTGGTCGGGATCCTCTTCGGTGGAGTTGACCGCCGTGCCGCCCGGCCGGTCGACGAACGACACGCGGTCGGGGCGGTACAGGAAGCCGACGCGGATGTTCCCGTTGGGCTCCCCGCCGTCCCGGTTGGACGCCGGGTTGATCTGCCGGTACTCGTACCGCGGGCCGCCGGCAGCCTCGATCGCCGCGATCAGCTTCCCGTAGGTCAGGTCGGCGTCCGTCGGCGCGGCGGAGCGCGGGCCGTCGTTGTCCTGGACCTCCTCGACGCCGACGATGTCCGGCGAGCGCAGGTTGGTCACCAGCGTCAGGGCGAGCCGCCGGAACTTCTCCTCCGGGTCGCCCGGGTCGAGGTTCTCGACGTTGAAGGACGCGATCGAGAGCTGGTCGCTCCGCGGCTCGTCGGTGACCTCGCGCTCCAGGCCTCCGTCGACCGCCTCGGGGGTCTTCAGGGCGAGGAACTTGAAGTTGCCGAACGAGTAGTCGACGACCGCGTCGACCGGGCCGGCGAACGAGTCGCGGACGTCCACGGAGGGCAGCGGCGCGATCGCGTCGTCGAAGACGATCCGCTCCGGGTTGAAGTCGGTCGGCCGGATCACGATCCCGCCGCGCGCGGTCCGGACCGAGGCGCCCGCGCCGCCGGCGGCGAGCGTCGGGACCTCGCCGAAGCGACTGGTCGGGCCGACGGCCACCGGGTCGTGCACCCGCGTGAGCATGCCCTCGAGGCTCTCGTAGAAGTCGATGCCGTCCTGCGCCGGGTCGAACGTGAGCGTGGCCTCGACGTCGCCGGGCGAGTCGTCGTCGATGACCTCGGTCGGCGGCATCCGCCCGTCCGGACCCACCACCGTCGGCGTGATCTGGCCCGTGCCCGCCGGCGTGGTCACCGGCGAGGCGATCTCGGTGGTCGTGAGGTTGTCCGAGCTCGCGCCCCCGGGGCGGAACTCCACCACGCGGCCGCTGACGAGCACGGCGCTGCCGACCGCAGCGCTCGCGGGCGGCTTCGATCCCGTGAACACGAAGATGCCCTCGGAGGTCCGCTCGTCGCCGTCCGGCTGCGGATCCTGCATGAAGAAGCCGTTGGAGCGGACCGCGATGACCACGCCGGGCACCCGGGAGACCGCCTCGCCCTCGAACGGCGAGCGGTGTCGGGCGCCCTGGATCTCGGGGATGCGCAGGGCCAGTCCGACGGTGGTGAAGGTGGCGGAGAAGTCGCCGCTCATCGCGTCGGGCGGATCGTCGCCGTCGGCGTCGGACACCGAGGCGGTCCGGACCGTGAGGGTGCAGCGCTCGCCCGCCGCGAGATCGCGCGCGGGGTCGAGGGTGAACGTGCGCCGGCCGCCCGTCACCGTGACCGCCACGTCGCCGCTGCGGCTGCAGCGCAGCGCGAAGGCGCCGGGGCCGGCCGTGACCTCCTCGGAGAAGGTGACGTCGACGTTCGTGTCCGTCGGCACCTCGGTGGCCGCGTCGTCCGGGGTGGTGCCGGTCACCGTCGGCGCCGCGTCGCCGGGCGGCGCGGCGCAGGGGCTCCGCGGGCTCGCGCTGTTCTGCGGCGCGGGCGCGCCGGCCGTGAAGTCGGCGCCGTTCTGGTCGGTGTCATGGCAGCCGCCCGCTGCGCGGGAGTCCGACGTGGTGTTCGACAGACCGGGTGCGGGGGCGGTGCCCTCGAAGAAGTTCGCGCTTCCGTAGCCCACGACGTCGATGATGCGGGCGCGCTGCTCGGTCGAGCAGGCGACCGAACCGCCGTTGCAGCCCAGCGAGGTGACGCCCTCGGCGAGGGCGAGCTTGCCCGCACTGCCACTGAGGTTGATCGGCGTCGGGTCGTTGACGTCCGGGTCCGGGAGACCCGCGCCCGTCGTGCCGGTGGCCTCCTTGACCAGGAGGTGCTCGCCGGGGGCCAGCGTGCGGTCGGGCAGCTCGGTGAGCTGCCCGGGGTTGGCGCCGAAGGTGCCCGTCCCAGTGGCGCTCGCGTACTGCAAACGACCGCCCGGCGACCGGGACCGGGGCGCTGCCGCGGTTGAACAGCTCGACGAAGTCGGCGTTGAACGGGGCGCCGGAGTTCCCGCCGCCCCCGTAGACCTCGCTGATCACGACGTCGGGGGAAGCGGCGCTCGCGGGGGCGGCGAGCGTCAGGGCGGTGAGCACCGCGGGCAGCGGGAGGAGTCGGCGCATGAGGCGGCACGGTAGGTCCGACTCCGTGACCGCCCGTTAGGAATCTGTGACCCGACCGGCGTGTGCCCTGATCCACCTCAGGGGTGGATCCGGGCACACGCCGCCTCGGCCAGGGCGGCCCGGACGCCTCAGACGAACAGGTCCTCGCCCGGCGGGCGCAGGAGTGCCACCGCGCCCGGGCCGTCACCCGCGGTGACGTGGCGGCTCAGGCCGCGGACGATCGCCGCGGGGACCCCGCCGTCCTTCGAGCGCACGAGATCCGCGGCGGCCGCGGCCGCGTCGGCGACCGCCATCCGGGAGGCGCGCATGGTCCGCCCGCCGGCGTCCGGGCGGCCGCGCCAGTCCTCCAGCGGGGCGAGGCCGGCGACGCCGATCGCGACGTCGACCTGCCCGTGACGCCAGGGGCGGCCGAACGAGTCGGTGATCACCACGGCGGGGCGGTTCGGCAGGGCGGCGCGCAGGCGGCGGGCGCTGCCGTCGGGGTCGAGCGGCAGCAGCACGAGCGTTCCGGGTGCCCCGGCGTTGGAGGCATCGACCCCCGCGTTGGCGCACACGAAGCCGTGACGGGTTCGGCAGATCAGGACGCCGCGCTCCGCGCGCAGCAGCTCGGCGCTCTCGCGCAGCACGACCTCGACCTGCCGGGGATCCTTCCCCCACGGCTCGGCCAGGGCGACCGCGCGCGGCGACGGCTCCACCTCGGTGAGCGCGACCACACGGCCCTCCGCCTTGGAGACGACCTTGTGGGCGAGCACGAGCACGTCGCCGGCGGCGAAGGTGGCTCTCGCCGCGAGCAGCGCGGCGAGGGGGTCGCCCGGGCGGACCTCGGGCAGACCCTCGACGGCGACGACCTCGACGCGGGCCACGGCGGGCGCTACAGCCGACCGAGGCGGCTGAGCATCCCGCGCGTGTGTGCCGCGTTGCCGTGCACGCCGCCCAGGGCCAGACGCAGCGCCTCGAGGTCGTCCGCCGTGTCCACGTCGATCACGAGCGAGGGAACCTCGTCGACGGCCACACGCGCTCCCGCCGCCTGGGCGGCGGTGACGTGGCGCTGCCGCGAGCCGTCGCCGAACGTGGGGCTGATCGCGTCCGGCGGTGTGAGCACGAGCGCGTTGGTCCCGTTGCCGTGGCGGTCGGGCACGACGACGACCGTCGGCTCCCGCCCGGTCGCGGCGCGCTGCAGGAGCGCGTCGAGCTGCAGAGGGTCCAGCGCCGGCGTGTCGCCCGGCACGAGGAGGACGCGCCGCGCGCCGCGCGCGACGGCTTCACGCACGCCGAGCACCGCGGCGTCGGACTGCGAGCGTTCCTCCGGGTCGGCGACCGTGTCGGCGTCGTAGCCGTGGGCGAGCGCCTCGACCGCGAGATCACGCGTGACGACGAGTACCTGGTCGACTTCGGTCGAGCGCCGCAGCCCGACGAGGACGTCGATGATCATCGCCTCGACGAGCGCGCGGCGGGTGCCGGCGGAGAAGTCCTCGGCCAGGCGCTGCTTGGCCGCGGCGAAGCGCTTGACCGGCACGACGGCGACCGTCCGCAGCGCCGCGCTCACGTCAGCGCCAGGGCGAAGTCGAGCGTCTCGCGCGCCACACGCGCGCGGGCGGGCGCGTCGGACATGAGCGTGTCGGTCCGCAGGGCCGGGAGCGCCAGTCCGCCTGCGGTCTCGTCGGTGACGATCCCGTCGAGCACGTCGCCGTAGTAGCCCGCGGTTCCGGCGGCGTCGAGGCCGAAGCCCGCCCACGCCATGAACGCCTCCGTCGGTCCCTTGACGACCTTCCCGCCGACCACCGGCGAGACGGCGACGACAGGCGCCGGGGAGGCGCACAGTGCCTCGGTGAAGCCGGGGACATCGAGGATGGGGCGGACGGAGACCACGGGGTTGGACGGGCCGATGACGATGGCACGGGCCCGGGCGACCGCGTCGAGCGCTTCGGACGGTGCGACGGCCCCGTCGATGCCGTCGAAGGCGACGCCCTCGACCGGGCCCTGCCCTCGGTGGCAGATCATGAACTCCTGAAAGGGCCACCAGCGCCCGCCGGCGTGCACGCGGGTGCGGACCACGTCGTCGGTCATCGGCAGCACCCTTGCCCGGACGCCGAGCGCGGTGGTGAGCGCCGCGAGCGCTTCGGTCAGCCGCTCGCCGTCGGCCAGCCGCCGGGAGCGCTCCAGGCCGATCGCCAGGTCGCGGTCACCGAGGTTGAACCACACGTCGACGCCGAGCTCACGCAGCGCATCCATGACGTGGAAGGTGTCGCCGTCCAGGCCCCAGCCGCGCGCGTCTATGCGGTCGGCCAGCCAGAAGACGCAGAGATCGGGGTCGGGGGAGACATGCGCGCCGTAGAGCTCGACGTCGTCGGCGGTGTTCGCGACGACGACGAGGTCGGAGCCGGCGACGTCGAGCATCCCGCGCGCGAGCTTTGCCCCGCCGCTCCCGCCGGCCAGCACCACCACCGTGCTCATGCGCGCTCGGGCAGTCCCGTGATGCGGATGCCGGCGTGGGTCTTGTAGCGGATGTTCACCCCGATCAGCAGGGGGGTGAGCTGCTCGGTCAGGCGGGCCATCTCGAGCTTGCCGCAGTCCACGCATCGCAGGCCGTCGATCCGCTCGACGAGCGCCGTCACGCGGTCCTTGTCGGCTCGCTTGTCCCCGCAGAGGAGCACGTCCTCGTCCAGCGCGTGGTCGAGGTCACCGAGCAGCGCCGCGCTCACCGTGTGGAGCGCCGAGACGACCCCGACGCCCTCGGGGACCATCTCGGCGACCTGCTGGGCGGCGGATCCCTGCCAGATCCCGATCGTCCGGGTGGCCTTGCCGGAGATCGCCGCGGCCAGCGGGACCGACGCGTCCACGACGAGCTGCCCCGGGCGCAGGTGCGCCCTGAGGTTCGTGAGCGTCTCGGACTGCGAGCGGAACGGAACCGACAGCACCAGCAGCTCCGCGCGCCCGGCCGCCGACGCGTTGTCGAAGCCCTCGAAACTCCCGTCCGGGACCGCGGCAGCCGCGCGCGCCGCGGCCTCCTCCGCGCGACCGGCGTCGCGCGAGCCGATGACCACGGGCACGCCGGCCCGGCCCAGGCGCACCGCCAAGCCGAAGCCCAGGGCACCCGAGCCGCCGATGATCGAGACGCGGTCTGGCACAGCGGCCGAGTATATGGTCGCTTCCCATGAGCGCCGCGGCCCCGCCAGTCCTCTGGGAGCCCTCGCCAGAGCGCATCGAGCAGACGATGTTGTGGCGCTTCCTGCAGGGGCACGGCTTCTCGAGCTACGACGCGGCGTGGCGCTGGTCGGTCGCCGAGCCCGAGGCCTTCTGGACCGCGGTGAGCGACTTCTTCGCCGTCGGCTGGGACGTGAGGCCGGACCGCTTCCTCGCCGACGCCCGGATGCCCGGTGCGGTGTGGTGTCCCGGCGGACGCGTCTCCTACGCCGAGCACGTCTTCCGCGACCGCGACCCGGATGCCGTCGCGCTCCACCACGCCTCCGAGCTGCGCGAGCTCGGCGTCATGAGCTGGGCGCAGCTCGCGGCGCTCAGCGCGCGGATCGCCGCGGCGCTGCGCCGCGAGGGGGTCGTCCCGGGTGACCGGGTCGTCGCGTACCTGCCGAACATCCCCGAAGCCGTCGCGGCGCTGCTGGCCTGCGCCTCGATCGGCGCGATCTGGTCGAGCTGCTCGCCGGACTTCGGCGTGAGCTCGGTCGTGGACCGCTTCGCGCAGATCGAGCCGACGGTGCTCCTGGCCGTCGACGGCTATCGCTACGGCGGCGAGGACTTCGACCGGCGCGACGTCGTGACCGAGCTCCAGGACGCGATGCCCACGCTCAGGCGCAGCGTGCTCCTGGCCTACCTCGACGCGGACGCCACGCTCGCGGGCACCGTGGGGTGGGACGCGTGGCTCGCGGACGGCGAGTCCCCGACGCTCAGCTTCACGCCGCTGGCCTTCGACCACCCGCTCTGGGTGCTCTACTCGAGCGGCACCACCGGGCTGCCCAAGGCGATCGTCCACGGGCAGGGCGGCATCCTGCTCGAGCAGCTCAAGCAGCTCGGCCTGCACGCCGACGCGCGGCCGGGCGACCGGATGCTCTGGTTCACCACCACGGGCTGGATGATGTGGAACTTCCTGATCGGCGCCATGCTCACCGGCGCGGAGATCGTGCTCTACGACGGGAGCCCGGGAACACCCGACCTGAACGTGCTGTGGGAGCTCGCGGCGCGTACGCGCGCGACGACCTTCGGCACGAGCGCGGCGTTCCTGGGCTCGTGCCGGAAGGCCGGCCTGACCCCCGCCGCCGACCATGATCTCACCGCGCTGCGCGCGGTCGGCTCGACGGGGTCACCGCTCTCCCCCGAGAGCTTCGAGTGGGTCTATGACGAGGTCGGCTCGGACCTCTGGCTCTACTCGACCAGCGGCGGCACCGACGTCTGCACCGCGTTCGTCGGCGGGGTCCCGATCCTGCCCGTCCACCGCGGGGAGCTCCAGGCCCGCGCGCTGGGCTGCGCGGTGGCGGCCTGGGACGAGGACGGGCGTGAGCTCGTCGGCGGAGTCGGCGAGCTCGTGATCACGCAGCCGATGCCCTCGATGCCCGTCTTCTTCTGGAACGACCCGTCGGGACGGCGGCTGCGCGAGTCGTACTTCGAGATGTATCCCGGCGTCTGGCGTCATGGCGACTGGATCGAGATCACCCCGCGCGGTTCCGCGGTGATCCACGGCCGCTCGGACGCGACGATCAACCGCGGGGGCATCCGCATGGGGACCGCGGAGATCTATCGTGCGGTGCTCGCCGTGGATGCGGTCGTCGACGCGCTCGTCGTCGACGTCCCGCGTGAAGGGACCGAGGCGTGGATGCCGCTCTTCGTCGTGCTGCGGCCGGGTGTCGCGCTGGACGACGGGCTCGTGGAGCAGCTGCGTGCGGCGATCCGCTCGGCGTGCTCGCCGCGCCACGTACCCGACCAGGTCATCGCCGTGGCCGAGGTGCCGCGGACCCTGAGCGGCAAGGTGCTCGAGGTGCCGGTGAAGAGGATCCTCATGGGCGTCGCACCCGAGCAGGCCGCGGCGCGCGACGCGCTCGCCAATCCGGCCGCCCTCGAGCCCTTCGTGGCGCTCGCGCGCGCAGGCCGGGCATCGCGACGATCGAGAAGCGGCTCGCGCGGGCCGTCGTGAAGGGACGCTTGCACAGACCGGCGTGTGCCCTGATCCACCTCAGAGGTTGATCCGGGCACACGCCGCCTCGGGCAGAGCCACCTCGACGCCGCCGGAACCGCGGGGTACCACGGCGACGAGAACGTCACCCGCGTCCGCCGGCGCGGCCAAGGGGTTTTCGGACACTCCTGAGAACCTGTTTCGAAAAGGCGCGGCCGTGAGGAAACCGTCTCGCGGCAACCGACGCCACCCGACGCCGTCATCAATCCGAACAGGATTGATCACGGCATCGCGCGACGCCGGTCATCCACGATCCGGCTCCCTCACGACGGCGCCTGATTCCGAAACAGGTTCTAAGACGGCTCGGAGGTGCTCGGGCCGAACGGGCCGCGGATCTCCTCGTCGTCGTCGCGGTCGCGGTCGCGGGGAGGGGCGGGCGGCGCGGGCGGGCCGGCGGGTGGCGCGAAGCCCTCGCCGAAGCTCGGCTCGTCGGCGGGCGCCCGGGGCGGCGCGGGCCGGGTCCAGTCCGCGGACGAGGGAGGTGGCTCGCGAACGGGGGCCGGCGCGGGAGTCGCCGGCGGCGCCCAGCCCGACGGGACGGCCGCAGGCTGCGGCTTCCACGCGTCAGGCACGGAGCGGTCGTCGAGGTCGGGCACCGCGTCGGCGCGTACCACGAACGTGCTCGCGAGCTTGTCGTGGATCGCCTGGCGGCGCGGGTCGCCGAGCGGGAAGAGGTAGTCGACGATGGTGAACAAGGGGATCAGCCCGAGCACGCCCTTGCCGACGAACTCGCGCAGCAGCGCCGGTGAGGCCGTCATGGGCTGGGCGTCCTGCCGGACGACGCGGATCGAGAGGGCCTGCTTGCCGAGCGTCTGCCCGTTGTGCGACCCCGAGCGGCACATGAGGACCGGTGCGTACAAGAGGTATGAGAGCCCGATGGCGCCGAAGACGACGTAGCCCGAAACCGAGGCCGGGGCGCCCGAGGCGATCGCGACGGAAGCTGCCGCGGACGCGGCCACGATGACGAGCAAGGTGTCGAGGAGCGTCGCACCGACGCGCGGTCCGTAACCCGCGAGATCCCCGCTTCCGCCGCTCATCTCGCATCCCGCCCGCGCGGACGGTCTCCGAGGGCGTTCAGCGACGGACGGCTGCGCAGCGCGATGAACTGGGCCTCGGGGGCGACGGGGTATGCGGACACGGCGGGCTCCTTCGGTCGCCCGGGGTTTCCGGGCCCGCAAGCATACGGTCGCCCGCGGCGGGCGCGCGACGTCACAGCGCCCGTCCCGGAGCCGATGGCGGCGGCGGGGCCTGTCGTAGGGTGAGAGCCGTGAGCACCACCACCCTCGGCGCCGCAGAACCCGCCCTCGCCGGAGCCGCCCGCCACGCACCGCTCGCCACGAGCGGGGAGCTCTCGGCCCGCGAGCTGACGGCGACCCACGTCGAGCGCATCGTCCGGCTCACCCCGCAGCTCAACGCCTTCAGGGTCGCGGGCCAGCCGGGCGCGAGCATCCCCGCCGGCTTCGACGCCGACGGCCTCCCGCTCGCGGTGCAGATCGCCGGCGGCGCCGACGACGAGGCGACCCGCTTCGAGCTCGCCGCCCAGCTCGAGCAGGCGCGACCCTGGGCGCACCATCGCCCGACGATCTCGTGAGCGCGCCGGACAACGCCGAACTGCTCGCGGTGGCGGTGGCCGCGGCGCGTGCCGCGGCGCCGGAGCTCGTCGAGCGCTTCGCGCGTGGCGCGGTCAACGTGACGTCGAAGTCGACCGACACCGACCTCGTCTCCGACGCCGACCTGGCCGCCGAGCGCACGATCCGCGCGCTGCTCGAGCGCGAGCGGCCCGACGACGCGATCATGGGCGAGGAGGGCGACGACACGCCCGGGACGACCGGGCTGCGCTGGGTCGTCGACCCGCTCGACGGGACGATCGACTACCTCTACGGCCACCCGCAGTGGTGTGTGTCCGTGGCCTGCGAGGGGCGCGCGGGCGTCGTCCTCGACCCGATCCGCGACGAGCTGTTCGCGGTGGCGGTGGGGCAAGCGCCGACGCTCAACGGCGCCCCGCTGCCTCCGGCGAGCACCGTGGAGGAGCTCGGCTCGGCGCTTGTCGCGACGGGCTTCGGCTACGCCGCCGACGTCCGCGCCGCACAGGCGGCGATCGTCGCGCGGGTGCTTCCGGCCGTGCGTGACATCCGCCGCGCCGGCAGTGCCGCGCTCGACCTCGCGTGGATCGCCGCCGGGCGTCTGGACGCCTACTACGAGCACGGCGTCAAGCCGTGGGACATCGCTGCGGGCGTGCTGCTCTGCGAGAGCGCGGGCCTTCACGTCGAGCCGCTCGCGGGGGGCGACGGCCTGCCGCAGGGCATCCTCGCCGCCCCCGCCGGCCTGGCCGACGAGCTCTTGACGCTCATCGGCTCCTAGTCGGGCCGCCGGCGCGATTCGCAGCTGCCGCTCAGCCCGGGGAGTGCCGGTGCACCCGGTCGGGGGCGATGCGGAAGATGACGCGCACGTCGCCGTCCTGATGGAACGGGTAGCTGTCCTGGCCGAGGTACTTCCTGGCCATCGCGTCGATGTGCTCCATCGCGCCGTCCTGCGTCTCCTGGGCAACGTGCCCCGTGATCGTGAGGTACTCGTACGGGTTCTCCATGTTGAGCACCGTCAGCGTCGCGCCGCCCGTGCGCCGTAGGTTCTTCGGCCAGGCGCGGCGGGTCTCGGTGTTCAAGACGACGTGGTCTGAATCCACGTCCACCCAGATCGGAACGGCATGGATCGTCCCGTCCTCCCGTAGGGTCGAGACGTGGCAGAAGTTCGGCGCGGACAGCAACTCGCGGTCGCGGTCGTCGAGCGTCGTGCGGGACATGGTGACTCCTCGGGTGGGGGGCGACTGCACTGGCCCGCAACATACGAATCCCAGCGCCTCGGAAGTCCGCGCGGCAGAAATATCTCCCGCCGACTCTCCAGATTGCGTAGCGTCACCTGCGATGAGAGTCACAGCACGTCCGAGGCGGGAAGTCAGCGCGGCGACGTTGCTACTCCTCCGCGTGGCGTTTCGGTATTCCTCCGCACGGGACGCCTACGTGCTGCGTGGCATCGGGAACCAGTACGGACCAGTACTGAGGTCGAAGCGCCTCCAGCCGGCGGGAAGGGCTTGGCCGGCTGAGCACGAACGAACTCCGAGACCGACCCGCTGACGGGCGCCGATCGGGCCGCGACAGCTGGTGAGAGCCCGGTGGTGGAGCGTCCGTACCGCCGATCGGCACGCGATACCCGGGGCGGGACTCGAACCCGCATGACCGTGAGGCCGGCGGCTTTTGAGGCCGCTGCGTCTACCAGATTCCGCCACCCGGGCGTGCAGGCGAACCGTCCTCCTCCGCCGGCGACGGAAGAATACCGTCGGCGGTGCCCGCGGCTAGGTTCTCGGCGCTTTCCTGGTCGTGCCGTCCGTCAGGCGCTCGACCTCGATGTTCCAGCCCTGTGTGAAGCCCGCCATCGCGAAGGCGATCAGCAACGCCTGCACCGGGACGAGGAGCAGGGTGATCGTTCCGAGGAGATTCGCGTCGAGATCCGGGTCGGTGAACCCCTCCTGGGCGCGATCGAACCACCCTGGGGCGGAGACCGCTGCGAAGATCAGCATGATGATCGCGAGCGCCGCCGCGACGGGCAGCACCCCCCGGTTCCAGCGCGCGACGAAGATCGCCATCACCAGGTACAGCAGGATGTAGGAGATCTGCAAGGCCCGTGCGCCGGCGAGGACCTCCCAGCCGCCGACCGTCACGATCGCCACGAGCACGGCGGAGGCGATCAGGAAGGCGACCACGATGAGCTTGACGAGCCTGCTCGAAGGCTTCTCGCGGTTCGGGTGTGCGATCACGAAGTCTTCGGCCATGCCGCGAGCGAACATATCGCGGTCCGCCGGACGCTGACGCAGGCGACTGTGCGCCATCATGGGCACCGCCGCGCGGGCGTGGTGGAACTGGCAGACACGTCAGGTTTAGGTCCTGGTGGCGCAAGCCGTGGGGGTTCGAGTCCCTCCGCCCGCATCCGTCCGTCCGTCAGTCCGATCCGATCGCGATCTCACGGCCAGTCACGCCTCGGCCGAGCCGGGGCGACGGGCGCCTTCGGCGATCCGGACACCGCTGCAAACGCCTATCATCCGCACCTTCGGGGGAATGAGTTAATGGCTATGCGCGCGGTCTCCAAAACCGTGAATCCGGGTTCGAGTCCCGGTTCCCCCGCCTGGACGTCCGCTCAGAACGGCTCCAAGGAGACGCGGCCGTGACGAGATCGTCTCGCGGCGGCTCGTTGGAGAGAGGGGGGCGAACTCGGGGTCCGCAGGACTAGTACGGGCATGACCTACGCCCGCTTGGAGACCCACGCCGATCCCGTCCACGCCTTCGTCGTGGAGGTGCTCCGGACGGGGCTGATGCTCACCGACCTCATGGCGGATCTCATCGAGATCACGCCGCAGGATGCGTTCCCCGGGGAGGACACGGAAGGCGTGCTGATCGAGATGCTCACGGGCACGGTGCGTCCGGCCGTTGCCGCGGCGGGGCCCGCGACCGTCGAGGCGTGCACCGCGTTGCTCGGCGCTCTCGGCGACCGCACTGTGCGCGACCTCGAGCAGGCGGTCGCGCCGGTCGAGCGTCCCCGGACGCAGAGGCGGCGCCCATAGGGCCGGCCGTGTCGATGAACAGCCGCGTGGTCGCGGGGAGCCCGCACGGGCAGTGCGCGCCCAGAGGCCTGCGCCGGCGCAGGCCGGCGAGCGGGGCGCTTGTCTTCCGACTCGAGCTTGCTCGGCCGCTCCCGCCGACCCGGCTTGGGCCACCACGTCGGACACGCTTGACGTGACCATCCCGCGCCTGAGAGGTTGGCTACGACCCACCGTCCCGAGACGCGCTGCCGGTCAACCGAAGTCGACCCCGGAGGTCCCGTCCCCATGCAGATCCCGGCATCTTTCGAGTACGAGCGCGCGACCAGCGTCAGTCACGCTCTGGAGCTGCTCCGCGACAAGGGACCGGAAGCCCGCCTGCTGGCCGGCGGGCACTCGCTGCTGCCGATGATGAAGCTGCGCCTCGCCGCGCCCGAGCACATCATCGACATCGACGGCCTGGCCGGCGAGCTGGGATACATCCGCGAGGAAGACGGCGAGCTGCGCATCGGCGCGATGACCCGTCACCGCGAGCTGCTCGAGAGCGATCTTCTCGCGCGGCGCGTCACGATCATCACCGATGCCGAGCGCGTCATCGCCGACCCGGTCGTCCGCAACCGTGGGACGATCGGCGGCGGACTCTGCCAGGCCGACCCGGCCGAGGACCTCTCGGCGGTGTGCGCCGCGCTCGGCGCCAGCGTCGTCATCCGCGGCCAGGACGGCGAGCGGATCGTGAACATGCTGGAGTTCCACCGGGGCCCATACCAGACGGCCGTCGGTGACGCGGAGATGCTCGTCGAGGTGCGCATCCCGCTGCACACCGGCGTCGGCAGCGCCTACGAGAAGGTCGAGCGTCGCTACGGCGACTGGGCCGTGGCGGCCGCTGGCGCCGTGGTGCGCCTCGAGGGCGGCGCCATCGCGCAGGCCGGCATCGCGCTGACCGCGGTCGGCCCGGACGTGACGTCGATCGCCGCGCAGGACGCGCTCGTGGGCCAGCCCCCCTCCGAGGAGTCCTTCGCCGTTGCCGCCGACCTCGCCGCCCGCGACTGCTCGCCGTCCACCGACCAGCGCGGAACGGCCGAGTACAAGCGCCATCTCGCCCGCGAGCTCACCCTGCGGGTCCTCCGAACCGCCACCGCCCGTGCCCTGAGGGGGGATGCCTGATGCAGGTCACCGTGACCATCAACGGCGAGGAGCGCAGCGCCGAGGTCGAGCCGCGCACGCTGCTCGTCCACTTCATCCGCGACGACCTCGACCTGACCGGGACCCATTGGGGCTGCGACACGTCGAACTGCGGCGCCTGCGTCGTCCTCGTCGACGGCGAGCCGGTGAAGTCGTGCACGATGCTCGCCGCAACCGCGGCCGGCCACGAGATCTCGACCGTGGAGGGCATGGCCGACGGGGCCGAGCTCGATCCCGTGCAGCAGGGCTTCATCGAGTGCCACGGGCTGCAGTGCGGGTTCTGCACGCCGGGCATGATGCTGGCCGCCCGGGCGCTGCTGAACCGCAACCCCGACCCGTCGGAAGTCGAGATCCGCGAAGCGATCGCCGGCCAGATCTGCCGCTGCACCGGTTACAGCAACATCATCAGGGCGGTCCGCTGGGCCGCCGCGCACGAGGCCACGACCACAACCCAGGGAGCTTGAGCATGTCGACCGTGGAACCGCCCCCCACCATCGGCTATGGCCCGATGAAGCGCAAGGAGGACCCGCGCTTCGTCCGCGGTCAGGGCCGCTACGTCGACGATCTCAAGCTCCCCGGGATGCTGCACGGCGCCGCGCTGCGCAGCCCGGTCGCCCACGCGCGCATCGTCTCGATCGACACGACCGCCGCCGCCGCGCACCCCAAGGTCAAGGCGGTCATCACCGGCGCCGACCTCGAGGGCCTCGGCCTGGCCTGGATGCCGACGATGTCGGCCGACACGCAGGCAGTGCTCGCCACGGACAAGGTGCGCTTCCAGGGCCAGGAGGTCGCGTTCGTCGTCGCCGAGGACCGCTACAGCGCTCGCGACGCGCTGGAGCTCATCGAGGTCGAGTACGAGGAGCTGCCCGCCGTCGTCAACGCGCGCACGGCGCTGGATGCCGGCGTGCCGGTCATCCGCGACGACCAGGAGGGGCGCAGCGACAACCGCATCTTCGACTGGGAGGCGGGCGACGCGGCGGAGGCCGACCGCGTCTTCGACGCCGCCGACGTGATCGTCGAGCGCGACATGATCTACCCGCGCTGCCACCCGGCTCCGCTGGAGACCTGCGGCGCGGTCGCGCAGATGGACCCGGTCATGGGGCAGCTCACGTTGTGGACGACCACGCAGGCACCCCACGCACACCGCACGGTGTACGCGCTCGTCGCCGGGCTGCCCGAGCACAAGATCCGGATCATCGCCGGGGACATCGGCGGCGGCTTCGGCAACAAGGTGCCGGTCTACCCCGGCTACGTCTGCGCGATCGTGGGCTCGATCCTCACCGGCAAGCCGGTCAAGTGGGTGGAGGACCGCGCGGAGAACCTGATGTCGACGGGCTTCGCGCGCGACTACGTCATGCGCGGGCAGATCTGTGCCAAGGACGGCAAGATCACCGGCCTGCGGGTGCACGTCATCGCCGACCACGGCGCGTTCAACGCGACGGCGCAGCCGACGAAGTATCCGGCCGGCTTCTTCCACATCTTCTCAGGCTCCTACGACCTGGAAGCCGCGCACTGCCACGTCACCGGCGTCTACACGAACAAGGCGCCGGGCGGCGTGGCCTACCGCTGCTCGTTCAGGGTGACCGAGGCCGCCTACCTCGTCGAGCGGATGGTCGACGCGCTCGCGCTCGAGCTGAAGACGGATCCCGCGGAGCTGCGCCTGAAGAACTTCATCCGGCCCGAGCAGTTCCCCTACCCGAGCAAGACGGGCTGGGTCTACGACTCCGGCGACTACGAGAAGGCGATGCGCCTGGCGATGGAGATCGCGGGCTACGACGAGCTGCGCGCCGAGCAGGCCGAGAAACGCGCCCGTGGGGAGCTCATGGGGATCGGCATCTCGTTCTTCACCGAGACCGTCGGGGCCGGCCCGCGCAAGGACATGGACATCCTCGGCCTGGCGATGAACGACGGCGCCGACCTGCGCGTGCACCCGACGGGCAAGGCGGTGCTCGGCATCAGCGCCATGAGCCAGGGGCAGGGACACGAGACGACCTACGCCCAGATCGTCTCCGAGGAGCTGGGACTCCCGTCGGCGGACATCGAGGTGGTCAACGGCGACACCGACCGCACCCCCTACGGCCTGGGCACCTACGGCAGCCGGGGGACCCCGGTCTCCGGCGCGGCGACCGCGCTCGTCGCGCGCAAGGTGCGCGAGCGCGCGCGCCTGATCGCGGCGGGCATGCTCGAGGCCGCGCCCGACGACCTCGAGTGGGAGCGGGGCCGCTGGTTCGTCAAGGGCGACCCCGAGCAGTCCAAGACGATCCAGGAGATCGCCATGGCCGCCCACGGCGCGGGCGACCTGCCCGAGGGCGTGGAGGGGATGCTCGAGGACACCTGCGTCTACAACCCGCCCAACCTGACGTTCCCGTTCGGCGCCTACATCTGCGTCGTCGACATCGACCCGGGGACCGCGAAGGTGCAGGTCCGCCGGTTCATCGCGGTCGACGACTGCGGCGTGCGGATCAACCCCATGATCGTCGACGGCCAGATCCACGGCGGCCTCGCGGAGGGCATCGGCATCGCGCTGATGGAGCTCATCGCCTTCGACGAGCAGGGCAACTGCCTCGGCGGGTCGTTCATGGACTACCTCATCCCGACGTCGATCGAGGTGCCCGCGTGGGAGCTCGGGGCGACGGTCACCCCCTCACCGCACCATCCGATCGGCGCGAAGGGCGTCGGCGAGTCGCCGACCGTCGGGTCGCCGCCGGCGATCGTCAACGCGATCATCGACGCGCTGCACGAGACCCACGGCGTCGACCGCATCGACATGCCGTGCACGCCGTCACGGGTGTGGGAGGCGATGCAGGGCAACGCGACGCCCCCGCAATGATCACCGCCACGCTGGCCCAGCGGGCTCAGGAGCTGCGCGACGCTCGTTCGGCGTTCGCCTACGCGACCGTGGTGCGCGTGGAGCGCCCGACGAGCGTGCGCCCCGGAGACACCGCGATCGTGCTCGGTGACGGCACCGTCGAGGGGTTCGTGGGCGGCGTGTGCGCGGAGGGCTCCGTGCGACTTCACGGGCTGCGCGTGCTGGAGACCGGTGAGCCGCTGCTGCTCAAGCTGCTGCCCGACGCCGGCGCGTCCGCCCGCCACGACGAGCAGGCGGAGGAAGGGGCCGTGGTGTCGCACAACCCGTGCCTGAGCGGCGGGGCGCTGGAGATCTTCCTCGAGCCCTGCCTGCCGGCGCCGCGGCTCGTCGTCGTCGGGGACGCGCCGGTGGCGCGGGCGCTGTGCGACCTCGGCCCGCGGGTCGGCTTCGAGGTGGTCCCGGGTCCGGTCCCGCCCACCCCGGGCGCGATCGGCGCCGGCGCCGCGGCGCTCGTCGTCGCCTCCCACGGGCGCGACGAGGAGGCGACGCTCTCGGCCGCCCTGACCGAGGGCGTCCCGTACGTGGGCCTTGTCGCCAGCCGGACGCGCGGGGAGCACGTGCGATCGGTCCTCGCGGTGCCGGACGCGCTGCGCGGCGGCCTGCGCACCCCGGTCGGGCTGGACATCGGCGCGCGGACGCCCGCGGAGATCGCCCTGTCGATCCTCGCCGAGATCATCCAGGAACGCACGCGGGAGCGCGGGACCCCCGCGACGGCCGCGGCGTCCGCGCCCGTGCCGGTGCCGGTCACGGAGGACTCGGCCTCCGGCGGTGGGTGCTGTGGCCATGGGTCCGGCTGACCGCGGCGGCGCGCCGTTCGTGACGGGCCTCGTGCTCGCCGCGGGCGGGTCGCGGCGGCTCGGCCGGCCCAAGCAGCTGCTCGCCTACGGGGAGGGAACGCTGCTGGGCCACACCCTGGCCACCGCGCGGGCGTGCGGCTTCGATCAGCTGCTGTGCGCGGTCGGGGGCAGCGCCGAAGCGGTCCGGGCCGGGGTCGACCTGCGCGGCGCCGAGGTCGTCGAGAACCCGCACTTCGGGGCGGGCTGCTCCTCGTCGGTCGCGGCGGCCGTCGCGGCGGTCGACCCGCGCAGCGAGGTGCTCGTCCTGCTGCTCGGCGATCAGCCGGGCGTGGGAGTCGCGACGGTCCGCGCGCTGCTGGACGGCCGCGGCGACGCCGCGCTGGCGGTCTGCCGCTACGACGACGGGCGCGGGCACCCGTTCGCGTTCGGCGCGACGGCCTTCGCGGAGCTGGCGGCGCTCCGGGGCGACAAGGCGGTCTGGAAGCTGCTCGACCGTCACGCCGGCGAGGTGATCGAGGTCGCCGTCCCGGGACGGGTGCCGCTGGACGTCGACACCTGGGAGGACTACGCCGCGGTGCTGGCGACGGCCGGGATGCCCGCGCCGGAGCCGGTCTCGTGAGCTCCGGCGCGCGGCCCGGCGCGGAGGCCGCGGTCCGCGAACGGATCCCCGACGTCGAGACGCTCACCCGTCGCCTGGGCGAGGCCGACTACCTGGCCGACGAGGGCCTGGCGACCGCGCTGTTCTTCGCGATCGGGCTGCCGCAGCCGCTGCTGCTGGAAGGCGAGGCGGGCGTCGGCAAGACCGAAGCCGCCAAGGCGCTTGCCACCCTGCTGGACACCCCGCTGATCCGCGTGCAGTGCTACGAGGGGATCGACGCCTCCGAGGTGCTCTACGAGTGGAACTACCCGCGCCAGCTCCTGCGGATCCGCCTGGCCGAGACCGATCGCGGAGGGCTGGCCGAAGAGCAGCTGTTCGGCGACGACTACCTGATCCGCCGGCCGCTGCTGCGCGCGATCGAGCACCCGGGACCGCGTCCGGCGGTGCTGCTCATCGACGAGCTCGACCGGGCCGACGACGACTTCGAGGCCTTCCTCCTGGAGCTGCTGGCCGAGGCCAGCCTGACGATCCCCGAGCTCGGGACGATCACCGCCTCGCACCCGCCGATCGTCATCCTCACCTCCAACCGCACCCGCGACCTGCACGATGCGCTCAAGCGCCGGTGCCTGTACCACTGGATCGACTATCCGAGCGCGGAGCGCGAGGCGGAGATCGTGCGCCGGCGCGTGCCCGGCGCGCCCGCGGAGCTGGCGGCCGACGTCGCGGCCGCGGTGCGGAACCTGCGCCGCGAGGAGATCCAGAAGGCGCCCGGCATCGCCGAGGCGATCGACTGGGTCGCCGCGCTGAGGCTTCTCGGCGTGCAGCGCCTCGACGCCGACGCGGCGGGGCGCACGCTCGGCGCCGTGCTCAAGTACCGCGAGGACCAGGACCTCGTCCGCGAGCGTGGCCTCGAGTACCTGGCGGTCGGCGATGGCGACTGAGCCGCGCGGCCGACTCGCGCCCGCCGAGGTTCCCGCGCTCGCGGCCGCCTTCGGACGCGCGGTGCACGACGCCGGTCTGCCGTGCTCCCCGGAGCGCTCGGTGCGCTTCGCCCAGGCGCTCTGCCTCGCGCAGCCGAGAACGCGGGACCGTCTCTACTGGACCGCACGCACGGTGTTCGTCTCCTCGCGCGAGCACCTCACCGAGTTCGATCGGGTGTTCGCGATGGTCTTCGACGGTCTCGTCGATCCCTCCGGGCCGCGGGGCGACCGCACCGCACAGGCGTCCGCGGACGCCGAGCGCCGCCAGAGGGCGTCGCAGACCGGGGCGCCGGCGCTGGACGGCTCCCAGCCGGAGCCCGACCGCCCGAGCCGGGGCGTGTCGAGCGGCGGTGGAGTCCCGGACCCCGACGCACCCGAGCGCGAGACCGCCGTGCCGGTCGCAGGCTGGGACGAGCGGCTGGCCGACAACGACTTCGGCGCCCTGAGTCCCGAGGAGCTGGAGGAGCTCGCCCGCCTGATGCGGACGCTCGAGGTCGCGACCCCGCTGCGCCGCACCCGGCGCGCCCGGCGCCATCGTCACGGCGAGCGTCTCGACGTGCGAGCGACGCTTCGCCACAGCCGCCGTACCGGCGGAGACCCGGTGCGCCGCGTGCGCCGCCGCCGCCGCCTCGAGCGCCGCTCGCTCGTGGTGCTGTGCGACATCTCCGGGTCGATGGAACCCTACGCGCGGGCGTTC
Source organism: uncultured Solirubrobacteraceae bacterium (assembly GCA_902806205.1). GTDB lineage: Bacteria > Actinomycetota > Thermoleophilia > Solirubrobacterales > Solirubrobacteraceae > Paraconexibacter. The sequence continues at coordinate 32,135 of CADCVR010000028.1, forward strand.
CTGCAGTTCCTGCACGGCGCGGTCGTCGCCGCCGACGCCGAGGCGTTCGTGTTCGCCACCCGCTTGACGCGGCTGACGCTCGCCCTGCGCGGCGCCCAGCCGCAGGTCGCGATCAGCCGGGCCGCCGACGCGACGCCCGACTGGTCCGGCGGCACCCGTATCGGCCTCGCCCTGCAGCACTTCAACGACCGCTACGGCCGGCGCGGCATGGCGCGCGGCGCGGTCGTGGTGATCGTCTCCGACGGCTGGGAGCGCGGCGACCCGGAGCTCGTCCGGCGCGAGATGGAGCGGCTGCGCCGTCTCGCCTACCGCGTCGTGTGGGTCAACCCGCGCAAGGCCGCCCGCGACTTCGTCCCGCGCGCGGGCGGGATGGTCGCCGCGCTCCCGTCCTGCGACGCTTTCGTCGGAGGCAACACCCTCTCCGCCCTGGCCGAGGTCATCGACGAGATCGGGGCCCGGCGATGACCGCCCGGCGTCCCGACCGGATGGGTTGTTTCACGGATTCGCCGGTGGCGATCGACGTCCCGGCCGGCACCCTGAAGCCCCCGATCCCCCGACGATCCACCAGAACTGCCTTCGGGACCGCTCATCGCCGGGACCGCCTCGTGGAACGACCCATCTAGCGAAGGAGCCCCATGGAGTTCGAGAACACGTTCCTGGTGCAGGCCCCGGTCGAGGAGGTCTGGAGGCTGCTGCTCGACGTCGAGCGGATCGCCCCGTGCATGCCGGGTGCGCAGATCCTCGAGCAGACCGCCGAGGACGCCTACAAGATCGCGGTCAAGGTCAAGATCGGCCCGATGACCCTGAACTACAAGGGGGACATCGAGATCGTCGAGAAGGACGGGGAGGCACACCGGGCGACGATGCAGGCCAGGGCGAAGGAGGCGCGCGGGCAGGGAACGGCGAGCGCGGAGATCGTGATGTCGCTCAGCGAGGAGCCTGGGGGGACGCAGGCCTCGATCGTCACCAGCATGAAGATGAGCGGTAAGGCGGCCGCGATGGGCCAGGGCGTCATCAAGGACGTGGCGGGCGCGCTCACCGCCACGTTCGCCCACAACGTCGCGGGCTTGATGGACGCGGGGGGCGCCCCGGCCGATCAGCTCGACGCCGCGCCCGTCGGCGAAGTGACAGATGCGCCGTCGAGCCTTCCGGCCGGCGCGGAGGCGGCTGCCCTGGACGACCCGGCGCGATCGCAGGGGAACGCGATCCCGCCGACGGAAGCGCCGGTGGCCCAGGAGGCTGGCGCCTCGCCGCCGCCGGAGCCGTCGTTTCCGCCGGAGCCGTCGTTTCCGCCGGAGCCGTCGTTTCCGCCGGAGGCGTCGTTTCCGCCGGAGGCGTCGTTTCCGCCGGAGGCGTCGTTTCCGCCGGAGGCGTCGTTTCCGCCGGAGGCGTCGTTTCCGCCGGAGGCGTCGTTTCCGCCGGAGGC
>CADCVR010000029.1 GCA_902806205.1 uncultured Solirubrobacteraceae bacterium
CGAGCGGTGGTTCTGGCGGGAGATCGTGAAGGGCCTGAGCAGCGAAGACGCCGCTGCCGCGGTGGGGGTCTCGTCAGCGGCTGGCGTCCGGTGGTTTCGCGAGCGTGGCGGGATGGCGACACTCCTGCGCGACCCGGTCTCGTGCCGGTATCTGTGCTTTGCCGAGCGCGAGGAGATCGCGCTTTTGCGGGCCGAGGGCAGGGGCGTCAGGGAGATCGCGCGTGAGATCGGCCGGTCGCCGTCGACGATCTCGCGCGAGCTGCGGCGCAACGCGGCGACGCGGGGCGGCAAGCTCGAGTACCGGGCGTCGGTGGCGCAGTGGAAGGCCGAGCTGGTGGCCCGCCGTCCCAAGGCGGCCAAGCTCGCCGCCGACGAGCGCTTGCGCGAGTACGTCCAAGACCGCCTGGCCGGCAAGGTCCGGCGGCCTGACGGGACCGCGGTGGCCGGTCCGGCCGTCAAGGGGTGGAAGGGCCGCAACAAGCCGCGTCGTCAGGACCGGCGGTGGGCGACCGCGTGGAGCCCGGAGCAGATCTCAGCTCGGCTGCGCATCGACTTCCCCGATGATCGGTCGATGCGGATCTCCCACGAGGCGATCTACCAGTCGCTGTTCGTGCAGGGCCGCGGCGCGCTGGCCCGCGAGCTGACCGCGTGCTTGCGCACCGGCCGGGCGCTGCGCGTCCCCCGCGCCCGGGTTGGCGCGCGCGGCAAGGGCTTCATCTCTGAGGAGGTGATGATCAGCCAGCGGCCCGCCGAGGCCGCCGATCGCGCCGTTCCCGGGCACTGGGAGGGCGACCTGATCATCGGCACCGGCCGGTCGGCGATCGGCACCCTGGTCGAGCGCGCCAGCCGCTTCACCATGCTGTTGCACCTGCCGCCGCTGCCCGGCCGCGACGGCCCGCGCGTCAAAAACGGGCCGGCCGTCACCGGGGCGGGCGCCGAGGCCGTGCGCGACGCGATCGCCGCCCAGCTCGGCGGACTGCCCGAGCAGCTGCGCCGCTCGCTGACCTGGGACCAGGGCGCCGAACTGGCCCAGCACGCCAGGCTGAAGATCGACCTGGGCCTGCAGGTGTACTTCTGCGACCCGCAGAGCCCCTGGCAGCGCGGCACCAACGAGAACACCAACGGGCTGCTCAGGCAGTACTTCCCCAAGGGCACCGACCTCGCGCGCCACAGCCCCGACGACCTGGCCGCCGTCGCCGACGCGCTCAACAGCCGCCCCCGCAAGACGCTCGGATGGCGCACCCCCGCAGAAGTGCTCGACGAGCACCTGGCCGCCGCCTGACAAGCCACAGGTCGACACCGCCGGACCGTCCAACGCGGGTCGCGCGTGGCGATCGCCGCTACGGCACGCCCTACGGGCGCGCCTCCGCGACGACCGCCACGCGGGTCTCACCTGAAGTCGCCATCGCGATTACGCTGCCCTACCGACAACCCGGTGTTGCGACGACCCCTTGAGTCCGGGCTGTGGGTGTCACGGCAGGCACCGGCGATCACCGTCAGGCACCCGGGGTCGACGGTCGGCCCGGTGGCCGCCAGGGTGTCGGTGACCGACTGCAGTGCGTTGACCCGCCGGCGCAGGTGACCCGGCAGCACCTGCTCGAGTTTGACCAGCGCGCGAATCGACGTCTCCTCGATCCCGGTGACCGCCGCACCGGCGGCGGTGCGCAGGCCGACGGCGATGGCTACGGCCTCGTCGTCGTCGAGCAGCAGCGGAGGCATCGCCGTGCCCGCCTTCAAGCGGTATCCGCCGGCAGGGCCCATGAGCGCGTCCACGGGGTAGCCCAGGTCGCGCAGGCGGTCGATGTCGCGGCGGATCGTGCGCCCCGAGACCTCGAGTCGCCCCGCGAGCTCCCTGCCCGGCCAGTCGCGACGCGCCTGCAGAAGCGAGAGCAGCTTGAGCAGGCGGCCGGAGGTCGTCATCGTGCTGCGAACGATGTCAGGCATTACGGACGGTTACTGACCTAGTCGGCGTGCATGATCCCGATGACTTCTCGTCCGCCCGCCGGTCTACGAGACAGCCGTCACCGTCCACCCTTTCGAAGGAGCCGCATGGCCACGCCGATCACCGCATCCGATCCCGGTCACCGTGAATCCCGCGCCGCCTCGAGCGAGCCCGCGATCAGCGTCAGCGGCCTCGTGAAATCGTTCGGAGACGTCCGTGCGCTCGACGGGATCGACTTCGAGGTCACTCCGGGCACCGTCCTCGGCCTGCTGGGACCGAACGGTGCCGGAAAGACCACCGCGGTCCGCGTGCTCACGACGCTGCTCAGGGCCGACGCCGGGAGCGTGCGCGTCGCGGGGCTGGACGCGGTCCGCGACGCGACTGAGCTGCGATCGCAGATCGGCCTGGCCGGCCAGTACGCCGCGGTCGACGAGAACCTCACCGGCCATGAGAACCTCACGATGGTGGGCAGGCTCTACGGGATGCGCCGCCGAGAAGCCAAGGCGCGCGGCAGGGAACTGCTCGGGGAGTTCGACCTCCTGGAGGCCGCCGACCGTCCTGCGAGCACGTACTCGGGCGGCATGCGCCGCCGGCTGGACCTCGCGGCCGCGCTCGTGGCCAAGCCCGCGGTGCTGTTCCTCGACGAGCCGACGACGGGGCTGGACCCGCGCAGCCGCCTCGACCTCTGGGCGACCGTCGAGGCGCTCGTCGCCGTCGGCACGACGGTCCTGCTGACGACGCAGTATCTCGACGAGGCCGACCGCCTCGCCGATCGCATCGCGGTCATCGACCGGGGCAGGGTGATCGCGGCGGGGTCTCCCGACGAGCTCAAGGCGCGGGTGGGCGGTGAGCGACTCGAGGTGACGCTCGCGGACGGCGGCGCCTCCGAGGCCGCGATCGCGGCCCTCGCGCAGATGTCCGACGAACCGCCGGTCGCCGCGGGAGCGACGATCCGCTTGACGGTGCGCCGGCGTGGCGGGGCGCTCATGGATGCGGTCAAGCGCCTCGGGGAGGCCGGGCTGGAGGTCGAGGACCTCGAGCTGCGCCGCCCGACCCTCGACGACGTGTTCCTGACGCTCACCGGCCACGCGGTCGAAGAGGTCGAGAAGGAGCAGGACGCATGAGCCGCCTGATCAACGACACGCTCGTCGTCGCGGAGCGCAACCTGATCCGGCTGCCGCGCTCCCCCGACCTGCTCCTGGCGGTCACCGTGCAGCCCGTCATGTTCGTGCTGCTGTTCGTCTACGTCTTCGGCGGGGCGATCAACACGCCCGGCTACGACGACTACAAGGACTTCCTGCTGCCGGGGATCGTGGTCCAGAACATCGCCTTCGGCGGCTTCTTGACGGCCCTGGGCTTGGCCGAGGACATGAACAAGGGGCTCGTCGACCGCTTCCGCTCCCTGCCCATGGCTCGTCCCGCGGTGCTCGCCGGGCGCACCGCCGCGGACATCGTCACGAACCTGTTCTCGATCATCGTGCTGCTCACGACAGGGCTCATCATCGGCTTCTCGTTCGATGCGAGCGTGGTCGAGATCCTCGGCGGCGTGCTGCTCCTGCTGGTGTTCGGCTACGCGTTCTCCTGGGTCTTCGCGCTGATCGGCCTGCTCGTCTCGTCCCCGGAGGCGGCAAACTCCGTCGGCTTCATCGCGGTCTTCCCACTGACGTTCATCTCCTCGGCGTTCGTGCCGGTGGAGTCGATGCCCTCGGCCCTGCAGACGGTCGCGGAGGTCAACCCGTTCACCGTGACCGTCGATGCGATGCGCGCACTGTGGGTCGGCGCGCCCGCCGGTGACGCTGTGTGGGGGGCCTTCGCGTGGAGCTCGGTGATCTTCGCGGTCGCCGCCCCGCTCGCGGTCGCGCGGTACCGGAGGGCGGCGTCGCGCTGAGGGCGGCCGTGGCGCTGGCCACGGCCGCGTACGCGGTGCTCGGGATCGCCCGGCACCGCACGTTCGGCTCGACGGGCTTCGATCTCGGGCTGTTCGACCAGGTGTTGTGGCACGCGGGGCGCCTCGAGCGTCCCGCGAGCTCGTTGAAGGGTCTCGACTGGATCTTCGGCGATCACCTCTCCCCCGCGCTGCTGCTCCTCGCGCCGGCGGGGTGGCTCGGCCCCGAGGGGCTCATCGCCGCCCAGGCGCTCCTGGTCTGCCTGGCGGCGTTTCCGATCGCCGCGTTCGCCCGGCCGCGCGTGGGTGAGCGAGGAGCGCTCGCCCTGGCCGGCGCCTACCTGCTCTTCGGCGGCGTGCAGGAGGCGCTCCGCTTCGACGTGCACGAGGTCGCCCTCGCACCGGTCCCCATCGCGCTCGGCGTGCTCTGGGCTGATCGCGGACAGCTCGGGCGGGCGAGTGCCGCAGTGCTGTTCCTGCTGTTGATCAAGGAGGATCTGGCGCTGCTGGTCGTCGCCTTCGGCGCACTCTTCGCCGTGGGCGGCCACCGGCGGCTGGGCGCGGCGCTCGCCGCGGCAGGCCTCATCTGGTTCGTGCTCGCCCTCGGTGTGGTGATCCCGGCCTTCAGTCAGGGCGCCGGCTACGTCTACGGCCAGGCCGGGGCGCCGGTCGAGGGCCTTGGGACGAAGCTACGCACGGGCGTGTACGTCCTGGTGGCGTTCGGCGTCGTGTGGTTGCGCTCCCCGGTCGCATTGCTGGCGGTTCCGCTGGTCGGGGTGCGCCTGCTCTCCGCCGAGCCCAAGCACTGGACGCTCGAAGACCACTACACGCTCACGCTTGCCCCGGTGCTCGCGCTCGCCGCCGCCGACGCCCTCGGGCGGTACCTGGAGCCGCTCGGAGCCGTTTCCCGGCTGCGGAGAACCGTCGAACCGCGCCGGCTTCCCGCCGTCCTCGCGCGCCAGAGCGGTGCACGTCACCTCCCGGTCGGGCTTCTCGTGCTCGCGGTTCTGCTCGCGCCGGTGTTCGGGCTGCTCGACCTCGTGCGGCCGGCGACGTACCGGGTCGACCCCGCCTACCGCGGCGCCCAGGAGGTTCTGGCGCGGATCCCGCCCGGGGCGTCGGTGGCGGCGACGAACCGCCTCGTCCCCCACCTTGCGCGGCGCGACGACGTGCGCCTGCTCGGTTCCGGGCGCCCGACGTCCACATGGGTGGTGGCCGCGACCGCCGACCCGGATCCTGAGGGAAGCTTCCCGCTGCCCGACGCGGCCGCCGTGGCCGATCGGGTCGCCGGCCTGCCCGGGTACGCAGAAGTGGCGCGAGCACCGGGGGGCGTCGTCGTGCGGCGCCGCCGCTGAGCGCCGGGCGGCGCTCAGGTGAGGCCGAGGATCACGGCGCAGTCCCAGTTGCTCGCGCCGCGCCCGCCGTCCCACAAACGGGCGGCGAGGCGATCCTGCTCGGCCTTGGACGCCAGGAAGGCCTTCGGCGTCGAGCCCCCCAGACCGCGCCAGGTCGAGTCGATGAACTGGTAGTAGCCCGAAGCGGTCGCGGAGTTCGGCGGGAGGTTCTGCCCGCCCGACTCGCACTCCACGATCGCGTACGGGATCGCCCACGGCCCGCCGGGCCCCACCTTCGTGATCGCGGCGTCCTGCTGGCGCTCCAAGCGGGCGAGTGCGCGCAGCGCCGCCCGTCGGCGCTCGCGGCGCAGTCGCCCGAGTGCACGTTGCGAGCGCCGCCGGTCAGCGCGGACGTCCCCGAGCAGCGCGAGCCTCGCTGCGCGCGCTTCGGCCAGCGCGCTGCGCCGCCGGGTCGCCGCGGCACGGATCGTCGCGAGCGCGTCGCGGCGCCGTGCGACCGCGGAGGCGGCGCGGCGCTGACGCGGCTCGAGCTCGGCCAGCACTTCGCGCTCCCGGCGCGCCTCGCGGCGGGCGACGCGGATCTCCTGGAGCAGATCGGCGTCACGGTCCTGCACGCGACGGACGAAGCTGAGGTCCTCGAGCAGGCGGTTGAAGCCGTCGGCCTGCAGGACGACGGTGACGAGGTCCGGCGGATCGCCCATGTACCGCGCGCGCAGCAGGCGGGCCAGCGTGTCCTGGACCTCGCCGACGCGCCGCTCGAGGCGCCGCGCGCGTCGCCGCGCGGCGTCGAGGCGGTCCTGGGTGCGTCGAAGGCGGACCCGGGCGGCGAACAGGTCCGACTGGACCGCCGCCAAGCGCCGCTCGAGCACCGCGACGGCGCGGGCAGCTGAGCGTTCCAGGCGCCCGACGCGCTCGGCCGCGGAGGAGAGCGAGCGCTCGCGCTGGCGCTGCGACTCGATGGCACGCTCCAGGCCGCGCTCCCCGGCGCCGTCGGCCCGACCGGTCAGCGCCGCGACGAGCGCGACGAGCAGGATCGGTGTGCGGAGGCGAAGAATGCGAGCGGGCATGCGAACGCGCCCGTAGCCGGGCGGACGGACCACGCTAGAGCGGGCCTGACCCCGCCCCCAACGTTGCACGACGTCGTGCGTGGTCTCGCGCACCGAGCCCCGGTGGACGGCGCCGCGGCAGCCCCGCGGCTGAGCGACCACGCGGCGCTACATCGACAGACTCACTAGACCTCGGGAAACTCGCCCGGCACACGCGGGCGGCGGCGGTCGCGCACCTCGCGCTGCGTGTCCTCGGGCGGCTCCTCACCCCGGCGCCGGCGCTCCGCCTTGCGACGGTCGACGATGACCTTCACGTTCGGGTCGTCGGCGTAGTAGGCCTCGAGCTTGGGCAGCAGCTCGTCGGCGAGCTCCTCGGGCACGACGGAGTAGATCAAGAGGGCTCCCGGGTCACGTGAATCGCGCCGACCCTACGCGACGCCCGCGGCGAGGTGCAACTCGCCGGCCTCGTCGGCCGCGGCGTTCGGCGCGTGGTCGGCCGGTTCGAGCTCGGAGAGCTCGGCGCCCCGCCCCGAGACGCGCACGCCGGCCGCCTCGTCGCCCAGATCGACCTCGTAGCGGTACCACGACAGCTCCCACCCGACGACGATCGTGACGATCGCGCCCTCCGTCGCGCTCGGCCGCGCGGAGACGATCGGCGCCCCGAGCGAGCGTGCGATCCCCGCGACGGTGCGCGGATGCGGGCTCGCGTTGAAGACCTCGAGCGCGCGAGCGACCTTCAACTCGGCGTTGGTCGGGATGGCGTGGATGCTGCGCGGTTCCCGCGGCAGGGCCGGGGGCTCGGGAAGGGGCACCTGGGCCGGCATGGGCGTCGCGGGCAGGACGGGCACGACGGGCTCGACCGGGACGAACGGCTCGCCGGACGCCTCGGCGACGTCCGCCGGTGCGTCGTAGTAGCCGTCAGCGTCGGCGTACTCGGCGGGAGGCGAAGGTGCGTACGGACGGTCTGGGTCACCCAGGCGCGTCTCCCGGCCGTGGCGCAGGCGGTGCAGCAGGGAGCGGGCGGCCCCGCCGCGCTCGTTGACGCGCCCGGGCATCACGCCGTCGACTCCCTCGCGGATCCAGCCTTCGTGCCTGGCGCGCGAGGTGCACAGCTCGCAGACCGTGCGGCGCGATCCACCGTGCAGGAAGACGTCCGCGTCCTCGCCGCGCAACAACGTCCGACCACAGACGTCGCAGGAGACGACGGCCATGTTCGTGGCGATGGTCTTCCGGTTCACGAGGCGTTCGAGCCTAGCAACGGGCACTGCACCGCGGCGGGCCGCCCGACGGTGTCAGTAGTCCTCGTCGGAGAGCCGTCCGCGCAGCCGCAGGACGGCCTTGGTGTGCAGCTGGGAGACCCGCGACTCGGTCACTCCGAGGACCTCACCGATCTCCCGCAAGGTGAGGTTCTCGTAGTAGTACAGGGCGATGACGAGCTTTTCGCGCTCGGGCAGCCGCGCGATGGCGTCGGCCATGCGGTCCTTGAGGTCGGTCTGGTCCATGGCCGCCGCGGGGTCCGGCGCGTCCGGGTCCTGCAACGTGTCCAGGAGCGAGACCTGGTCGCCGCTGGCGTCACTGACCGTCCACAGCTCGTCGAGCGCGGCGATCGTGGAGTTGGAGATCTGCAGCAGTGCGTCCTGGAACTCCTGGACCGTCATGCCCAGCTCCAGGGCCATCTCCTCGTCGGTCGGCGCGCGCTGCAGCTTGTGCTCGAGCTTCGCGTTCGCTCTCTCGATCGAGCGCGCGCGGGCGCGGACGGAGCGCGGCACCCAGTCCAGGGAGCGCAGCTCGTCGATGATCGCACCCTTGATCCGCGTGATCGCGTAGGTCTCGAACTTGATCTCACGGGCGGGCTCGAAGCGGGAGATCGCGCCGATCAGTCCCACCAGGCCGTAGGAGATGAGGTCGGCCTCGTCGACGTGAGCCGGCAGCCCCGACGCCATGCGGCCCGAGACGTACTTCACCAGGGGCGAGTAGGCCACGACCAGGCGCTCGCGGGCACGCTCGTCCCCGGACGACTTGTAGCGTCGCCACAGGTCCTTGAGCTCGATCGCCTTGACGTTGGTCTCCACCAGAAGGGTCCTTCTCAGTCGGGATCTGCGTCGCTAGGCCCGCGGGTGGGCTTGCTGGTAGGCCGACCTGAGCCGGGCTGACTCTACTCGAGTGTAGATCTGCGTGGTGGAGATGCTCGCGTGCCCGAGCAGCTCCTGAATGGCGCGTAGGTCCGCGCCCCCGTCGAGGAGGTGGGTGGCGAAGGAGTGGCGCAGCGCGTGAGGAGAGATCCCGCCCTGCACTGCTGCGGCCTTGGTCCAGAACGCGAGGCGCCGGCGCACGTCGGAGGTCGAGAGGCGGCGACCGGTCTTGGAGAGGAAGAGCGCGCGCTCGTCCGGATCGACGGAGAGCACCGCCCGGCCACGGGCCTGGTAGCGCTGGACGGCGGCCAGCGCCGCCTCTCCGGCGGGCACGAAGCGCGTCTTGGCGCCTTTGCCCTCGACTCGGACCTGCTCGGCGTCGAAGTCGATCGCCACCACGTCGAGGTCGACGAGCTCTGCCGCACGCAGGCCACACGCGTAGGCCAGCTCGAACAGCGCGCGGTCGCGCAGCTCGAGCGGTGTGAAGGCCGGGATCGCGTCGAGCAGGCGAGCGAGCTCTCCGGCTCGCAGCACGTTGGGCAGCTTGGAGCCGCGCTTGGGAGACGCCACGAGCTCGGCCGGGTTGGCCTGCACGATCCCGTGCACGCGCAGCACCCCGAAGAAGCCGCGGATGGCCGCGAGCTTCCGCGCGACGGTGGCCGGGCCGGCCTTGCGCTCGCCGAGGCCCTGCGCGTAGCGCCGCAGGACGCGCACGGTGACGCCAGGGGGCGCGAGGTCGCGGTCCTGACACCACGCGCAGAACTGCCCGAGGTCGATGCCGTAGGCACGGCGGGTCTTCTCCGCCATGCCGCGCCGCGCCAGGTCGGCGTCGAAGAGCCGCAGCGCTCGGGCCCAGTCCGCCGCGACCCCCGCGGTACCGTGGATCGGATGGCGTTGTTCTTCATCGACACCAGCTCGGGTCACGTCGCCACCCAGTCGCAGCTCATCGGCGCCGGCCTCTCGCCCGCCGACGGGCTGCCCCCGCGCCCGTGGCTGCGCATCCAGGGCACGGGCGACGCGACCACGATGTGGTACGCCGTGATGCGCAAGCGGGAGCGAGGGATCTTCATCGGCACGCTGGTCTTTCGCCACTCACCCCACCACTCCCTGCTGCTCGAGCAGGGCTGGGAGGAGATCCCCGTCTCGGAGATCTGCGCCCCGGCCGCCGCCTGAACGGTTCGTACTCCCCTCGCCGGAGCCGCGACGCGGCCATCCGAGGCGCTACACGATGAGGACCTTCGCGCCGACCGGGACCTGGGGGTAGAGCTCCTCGACGTCCTCGACCAGCATCCGCAGGCAGCCGTGCGAGGCGTTCGAGCCGATCGAGCCGCGCTCGCTCGTGCCGTGGATCCCGACGCCATCGGTGATTCCCAGCCAGCGCGACTTGAGCGGGTTGTTGGGGGCACCGCCCGGGATGACGCTGCCGGCCAGGGCACCGGCCCAGTCGGAGTTCGGGACCGACCAGGCCGGGTTCACCGCCTTGTTCGCGATGTCGTAGGTGCCGGCCGGCGTGTCGTTGCCCGCCTTGCCGACGGCGATCGGATAGGTCTTGGCGAGCTTGAGCCGCTTGTAGACCTTGAGCTGGAAGCTCGAGCGGTTGACGATCAGCACGACGGGGTTCCGCTTGACGAGCCCCGCGCGCGTGACCTTCGGCGCGACCTTGCGCGTCTCCGCGACGAAGCGCCGCTCGGCCGACGGTGAGATCAGAGCGCTGTTGATCGACTTGTGCAGCTCGCTGGCCTTGACCTCGAGCCCGCGCCGGCCCGCCTCGGCGTCGACGCCCGTCGCCGTGAGGCGGATCTGCGCATCCTTGGCGGGGCGCTCGACGCCCTTCCGGATCTTGTCGATCATCCGCACGACGGCGCGGTCGGAGAACGTGACCGCGGGCCGCAGGTCGGCGTCGACCGTCCCGCCGGTGACCCGGCGCCACGTGCGCCCGAGGGCTCCGCCCTGTTCCGAGCGCTTGACCGCCTGGGTGATGACCCGGTCGACGTCCGTCGTGATCCGGGCCTCGCGTGCCCCGAGGAGCCAGGTGCTCTTGTCGTGGTGGACGACGACGGGCCTCTCGAGCGCCGCGACCAGCTCCCGCTCGAGGTGGGCGCCCGCAGCATCACGCTCCATCCCGCCGACGGCGATGCCGGCGACGGTGATGCCTTCGGCGATCTCCTCGGTCCGCGCGCTGTCGTAGGCGAGCACACCGCCGGCCGCGGTGAGCGTCAGGGTCAGCAGAACGGCAGGGATGATCATCGTCTTGGTTCGCATGGGGCCTCGGCGCGCGGAAGTGTAGGCGGAGCAGCGCCTTTGCGCTACTCAAGGACGCTACGTACCCGGCGTGCGACCGGATGCTCCTACCCGGCAGCGCGCTGGCGCGCCAGATGCGCGTCGATCGCCGCGAGGACGGTCTTGCGTGCAGCGTGGCGGGCCTCGTGGTCGCGCAGCGCCCTCAGCGCACCGGCGTCGAGCGAGCCCAGCAGGGCGATGACCTCGCGCGCCTGAAGGTCCCCGTAGCCCGCCGGGGGTGCCGGGTTCGGCGGGGACGACTGCGCCGTAGACGCGCCGGCCGCGAGGTTCGCGCGTCGCTCGGGGCGCGCGACGCGACGGACGCTCGGAGAGCGCCGCAGGAACTCTTCGACCTCCTGCTCGTAGCGATAGCTCTCACGGGCCCCGCGGGTGAGCGGGGCCAGCCGCTGGTGCTCACGGAGCTTGAGGACGGCCTCGCGCGTGGTGTACCGGTAGCGGTAGCCCGTCGCCTTGAGCTTGCGGTTGTCGAGGCCCCGGCCGAAGCGCAGGTGCCGCAGCATGTCGGCGGAGATCGGGAGCTTCGCGCGCTTGAGCAGCGGCAGGGCCAGGCCCGTGCCGAACGGCGGGAGCACCGGAGCGCTGAGCTTCCCGAGCAGGTCGACGACCTCCGAGAGGACGAGCACGCCGTCGGCGGCCGCGTTGAAGACGCCGTCGAGGTCATGACGCACGGCGTGCTCGAGCGCCCCTGCGATGTCGTCCTCGTGCAGGAACTGATGGCGCGGGTCGAAGCCGAGGATCGTCGGGATCACCGGCAGGTCGAGGTAGCGCGTGTAGGAGGTGCGGACCGCCGGCCCCAGCCCGTTGGCGAAGCGCAGGATGGTGACGATCGTGTTCGGGTTGCCCTCGGCGAACTCACGCACGGATGACTCGGCCTCGACGACGTCGCGCTCGATCGGCGTGCGGGCGGGCTTCGGGCGGCCCATCGCCTCCGTGAAGAACGCGGGGTCGTCCTGCTCGGAGCCGTAGTAGCGCGCGCTCGACTTGAAGACCACCTTCCTGACCGATGAGTCCGGACCGCCGCAGGCGGCCAGCACGTTCAGCGTCCCGATCACGTTGTTCTCGTGGGCGAGCTTCGGGCTCGTGACGATGGAGTCGGCGACGAGGCGGGTGTCGACCACGGTGTCGATCTCCGCGGCCTGCACGATGCGGCGGATGAGCGAGTGATGATCCTCCACGCGCACGAACTCCGTGCGCTCCAGTGCGACTTTCGGCGGGCGCTTGTCCACGCCGATGACCGCCTCGACGGCGGGGTCCTGCTCGAGCGCGTGAGCGAGGCGGCCGCCCCAGTACGTGGAGAGGCCCGTGATGAGAATGCGCTTGGAGGTCACCTCCTACAACCAGACGGACCGTCGCTTGCCGACCATCTCGAACAGCTCTTCCTGGATCGTCGCGCGGATGTCCTGCGCGACGGTCTGCACGAGCCCCTTGTCCTCCCACGGCTTGTCGCCCATCTCGTCGGTGCGGACCGGCGCCAGGAAGCGGATCGTGAACTTCGCGGGCAGGTACATCAGCGTGGCCAGCAGACCGAAGTGCGGGAACGTCGGCGTCAGCGGCGTATAGGGCAGCCCGGTCAGCTTCTTGAGCAGGCCGAGCTGGGCGAAGACGGGCTGGCTCTCCTCCGCGCCGACCACCGCGATCGGCACGATCGGTGCTCGCGCACGCATCGCCGCCTCCACGAAGCCGCCGCGGCCGAAACGGCGCAGGCGGTAGCGGTCCTTGTAGAGCTTCTCGGTTCCCTTCACACCCTCGGGGAAGACGAGCACGAGCTGGCCCTCGTCGTAGAGCAGCCGCTGGACGTTGGCCGGATGGGCAGCCACGCCGCCGATCTTCGGCAGCAGCATCGAGAAGCCGGGAAAGCCCTTGAAGAAGTGCTCGACCAGGACGCGGACCTCACGCCGGCGGGGATGCTCCTCGCTGATCGCCTTCATGATCATCAACGCGTCGGGCGGCAGTGCCCCCGAGTGGTTGGAGACCAGGAGGGCGGGGCCGTCGGCGGGGACGTTCTCCACGCCCTCGACCGTGCAGCGAAACCACAGGTGGTAGTAGAAGTCGACGAGGGTCCGGTCGAAGAGCGCGGCGAAGCGCTCCGAGCGGCCCCAGTCGTCGATCCGGCGATCGGCCTCGATGCCGGGAAGGAGATCGCGGAGGTCGTGATCCTCGCCGGAGACGTCGCCGGCGGTGGAGGTGGTCGGCACGAGCGCGTCCGGCGTCTCGGCGATCTCGCGCAGCGGCGTGCGAACCGCCGGCTCGGCCATCAGGCGACCTGGCCGGTGCGGCCCGTGCGGCGCAGGGGCGGCAGGGACGCCTCGAGCTCCCGCGCCAGCGTGGACCAGTCCGCCGCGCCGATGACGCCCTCCTCCGCGACGACGTCCTCGTTCCAGGGGTGGATGATCGTCGCGACGGTGATCCCCCGCTCGACGGCGGCCGCGATGTTCAACGGGCTGTCGTCGATCAGCAGGTCGATCCCGATCTCCGTGCAGCGCGACACCTTGTCGGCGGAGCAGTAGAGCTCGTCGAAGCGCAGGCCGATGTCCTTGAGCCACTGCTCGGTCGCGGCGCGGCACTGATCGGCGCGGTGGGAGGTGATGTGGATGAAGTGGCCACCGTCCGCCCAGCGGTTGACGGTCTCCACGGCGCCGGGATAGGGGCGCCCGGCGAGGATCGCCGCCTCGCGGTGGGTGGCGTCGACAACGCACTTCAGCTGCTCGCTCTTCAGTCGGGTGATGCCCCACTGGTACTGCTCCTCGTAGGGAAGGTCTATGCCGAAGCGCTCGCGGGCCGCGTCGGAGAGGACGTCCCAGTAGTGGTGAAGGGTGGAGTCGATGTCGATGGCGATCTTCATGAGAGCTCCTGGGTATCGTAGACCGCCATGGCCTCCGCCCCCGCTGCCACCGCCGAAGGGCCAGGCACCTACGGTCTGGAGGGCCGCTCGGCCTGGCTGGACATCGACTGGAGCACGCACCAGCACTGGGTCACCGTGGCGGGGAGCCCCGTCAACGTCTGCGAGATCGGCCCGGCCGACGGCGAGCCGATCGTGTGGATCCACGGCCTCTCGGGCTCCTGGCAGAACTGGCTCGAGAACCTCCCGGACTTCGCCGAAGCGGGCTTCCGCTGCCTCGCGGTCGACCTGCCGGGCTTCGGGCACTCCCCGATGCCGAGCGAGAAGATCACGATCTCGGGCTACGGCACCCTGGTCGACGAGCTGCTCGAGGAGCTCGATATCTCCGCCGCGTCGATCGTCGGCAATTCCATGGGCGGCTTCATCGCCGCCGAGCTCGCGATCCGCTTCCCCGAGCGCGTCGAGCGGCTCGTGCTCGTCTCCGCCGCCGGGCTGAGCGTCGAGGACCTCCGCAACGACATGGGGATGGCCCTGCTGCGCCGACTCGACTACCTTCTGGGCGCCTGCGTGGGCTGGGTCGCCTCGAGGTCTGATGGCGTCGCGCGGCGCGAGCGCCTCCGCCGCGCGGCCTTCGCGATCGTCGCCGCGCACCCCGAGAGGCTGTGCGCGCTGCTGGTCGAGGAGAACCTGCGCGGATCGGGCAAGCCGGGGTTCATCCCTGCCGTGGAGGCGCTCACCACCTACCCGATCCGCGAGCGCCTGCCGGAGATCGGCTGCCCCGTGCTGATCGTCTGGGGCACCAAGGACCACCTCGTGCCCGTGAAGGACGCCCACGAGTTCGAGCGGCTGATCCCCGACTCGCGCAAGGTCATCTACCCGGACACGGGACACGTGCCGCAGCTCGAGCGGCCGGAGGCGTTCAACGCGCTGGTGCGCGCCTTCATCGAGGAGGACCCCCACGAGGACGTCGATCAGCCCGAGGTCGACTGAGCGCTGCGTCGCGAGCGCCGGCGCGCGCACCGCCTCCCGAGCCGAGTCGGATGGTGCCCACCCCCCGGGCGCTCACCGGCGCTCGAGCGCTCAACTCAGACCGTCGTGACCGCGCCCTGGGCCGCGGAGCCGACGAGCCTCGCGTACTTCGCCAGCACGCCGGTGCAGTCCGGCGCGGGCGGGGGCTCATAGGCCGCGAGGCGCTCGGCGATCGTCGCGTCGTCGAGGTCGACGTCGAGGCGGCCGCCATCGACGTCGAGGGTCACGGTGTCCCCGCCGACGACGGCCGCGATCGGACCGCCGCGTACCGCCTCGGGCGCCACGTGGCCGCACATGAAGCCGTGGGTGGCGCCGGAGAAGCGGCCGTCGGTGATCAGCGCGACGTCGTCGCCGAGCCCGGCGCCGTTGACCGCGGCGGTCACCGCGAGCATCTCGCGCATCCCGGGACCGCCGACGGGGCCCTCGTTGCGGATGACGAGGACGTCACCCGGGGCGATCTGGCCGGCGGTGACGGCGACCATCGCCTCCTCCTCGCCCTCGAAGACGCGCGCGGGACCCGCGTGGAGCCGCCGCCCGTGGCCCGCGAGCTTGACGACGCAGCCTTCCGGCGCGAGGTTGCCGCGCAGGATCGCGATGCCGCCCTCCGGCTTGACGGGGTCCGACAGGGGCCGGACGACCTGCTGGCCTGCCGCCTCGTGCTCCGTGCTCGCGTGGGTACCGATCGTCCTGCCCGACACGGTGAGCGCGTCGTCGTGCAGGAACCCGCCCTGCTTCAGGCGCGCGAGGATCAGCTCGATGCCGCCGGCGTTGTGCAGGTCGACCGCGTTGAAGCGCCCGCCGGGCGACAGATCGCAGGTCAGCGGCGTGGAACGCGCGATGCGGTCGAAGTCGTCGATCTCGAGGTCGACGCCGGCCTCGTTGGCGATGGCGAGCAGGTGGAGCACGGCGTTCGTCGAGCCGCCGGACGTCGCCACGGCGGCGATCGCGTTCTCCAGCGCCTCCCGGGTGATGATCTGCCGCGGGGTCAGCCCGCGTCTGAGAACGTCGACGACCAATCGGCCCGCCTCGAAGGCGACCTCGGCCTTGGTCGCGTCGACGGCCGGGACCATCGCGGCGCCGATCGGAGAGATGCCGAGCACCTCGAGCGCCATCGCCATGGTGTTCGCGGTGAACTGCCCGCCGCAGGCGCCGGGGCCGGGGCTTGCGGCGATCTCGATCGCCTTGAGCTCGGCGTCGTCGATCCTCCCCGCGGCGTGGGCGCCGACGGCCTCGAAGACGTCGAGGATCGTCACGTCGCGGCCGTTGTGACGACCCGGCAGGATCGAGCCGCCGTAGAGCATGAGGCCCGGGACGTCGAGGCGCGCCAGCGCCATGACCGTGCCCGGAAGCGTCTTGTCGCAGCCGCTGAGGCAGACGACCGCGTCGAAGAGGTAGCCGCGGGCGGTGAGCTCGATGGAGTCGGCGATGACCTCGCGGGAGACGAGTGACATCTTCATGCCGCTCGTGCCCATCGTGATCCCGTCGGAGATCGCGACGGTGTTGAACTCCATGGGAGTGCCGCCGGCGGCACGGATGCCGTCCTTGACCTGCTTGGCCAGCGCGCGCAGGTGGTAGTTGCACGGCATGGTCTCGATCCACGTCGAGGCCACCCCGACGATCGGCCTGCTCATGGCTTCGTCGTCGAAGCCGATGGCCTGGAAGTACGAGCGCGCGGCCGCGCGCTGCGGCCCCTCGGTCAGCGTGCGCGACTTGTGCTTGACGTCGAACTCGGTGGCGGTGCTCACGCGCGCAAGCCTAGTGGCAGGCGCGTCGTTTCAGGCCTGCGCGCCGCTGGCCGAGCGGCGATCCTTGGACAGGCGTGCGCGCTCCCACTCCGAGAGGCGCCAGAGATCGCGACGGACCTGCTTGGGATCGACCTGCCGCCCCGGGAGGTGCATGTTCGCCGTGGCGATGAGGCGACGCTCGTCGCCCGTCAGTGCCATCCACTTGGCCAGCACGTCGTCGGAGTCCGGGAGGCGCGCGGAGCCGTAAGGCCGCGTCTCATCGGGGAACTCGACGCAGTACTCGCTGAGCAGCTGGCGGGTCTGCGGCAGGAAGGAGACGATCGGCTTGTGCGGGTAGACGAGGTAGGCGTACGGCGCGCCCCCGAGCGTCCGGTCGGTTCCGCCCTGCTGCGGTCCGTCGGCGTTGCGGCCCCAGATCCGGACGAACCCGAGATCGCGATACATCGCCCACTCCTCGTCGTTCACGCACGACTTGAGCAGCTGGCGCGCCCGTTGCTCGGCGCGGCGCTCGCGGCCCGGGTCGAAGCCGACGCCCTCGACGTAGGCCCGCCGCGCGCGGCGCTTGTCGAGCTCCTCCTCGATCCGCGGCAGGCACACCTCCCACATGAGCGCGACGATGACGATGGCGGTGGCGCAGAGCGCGAGCAGCATGTCGGCTCCTCGGGGCTAGCAGCCGCCCGCGGCGCGGGGAAAGAAGATGACGCGCTCGGCGCCCGTGGGGATCTCGGAGAAGTCCTTCACCATCTTGGCCCGGCGCCGGCCACTCGGGCCGGCCTCGGGCACCGCGGCCCACATGCCCGCCTCGAGCTGCTCGCGGAACGCGGCGACGAGGCGCTCCTCGTCCTCGCGCACAGCAGGGTCCCCTTCGGTCAGAAGGACTTCGCCGTGCCCCGGCTTCATGCGCAGGAACTTCATCTGCGGGGAAGTATGACAAAGGGCTTGCAGGCCGGGGCCGGGCCCGGACACCGCGTCACGTTCGGTGGCGCAACGGCGTCCGGTCGACGACACCGAGCACGTCGACGGGCCCGGCTCCGGCCCCGATTTCCCGCAGGCCGCGGCGCACGGCCTCCCCCGCGATGGCTCGCGCGGCGAAGGCCGCCTCATGCAGGGAGAAGCCGTGTGCGAGGTGGGCGGCCAGCGCGCTGGCGTGCGTGCATCCGGAGCCGTGCGCGGCGCCGTCAGCGTGCCGCGGGCCGGCGATCTCGGTCGTGGACGTGCCGTCGAAGAGCAGGTCGACGGCGTGGTCGCGGTGTCCGCCCGTCACGACCACCGCGTGAGGACCGAGCCCGTGTATCGCCCGGGCGAGCGCCTCCACCGCTTCCGCGGCGGGCGGTCGCGCCCCGGTTCGGCCACCCGCCCCGTCGGTCGGCGCACCGGCTCCGGCCAGGACCCGCGCCTCGGGCAGATTCGGCGTCACGACCGTCGCGCGGGGCAGCAGACGCTCCACGAGGGCCCGGACGGCGTCGCGGTCGAGCAGCCGGGCACCCGACTCGGCGACCATCACGGGGTCGAGCACCACGGGCACGTCCGCAGGCACCAGATCGAGCGCCTCGGCGACGGCGGCGATGGTGACCACATCGCCGAGCATCCCGAGCTTGACCGCATCGACGCCGAGGTCGTCGACGACGGCGCGCACCTGCTCGACGATGAACGCCGGCGGAACGGCGTGAACTCCCGTCACCGCGACGGTGCTCTGCGCCGTGAGCGCCGTCAAGGCACTCGCTCCGTGGGCGCCGCAGGCGGCGAACGCCTTGAGGTCGGCCTGGACGCCCGCTCCGCCGCCGGAATCCGATCCGGCGATCGTGAGGCAGACGGGCGGGCGGCGGGCGCGGGACACCGCCGGGAGGCTAGATGAGTCGCTCCACGGATTCGCGGCCGGGCGATCGACGTCCCGGCCGGCACCCGCGACCACCGATCGCCGCGATCGCCCCGTGGCACAACCCGTCTCGACGCCCTGACGCCGGGAGCTCAGCGGGACACCACCACGTAGCGCCCTCCGCCGGACCGGCGGACCAGGCCATGCCCTTCGAGCTCGGACAGGCCGAGGAGCGCCGCATCGGCTTCGGCCGGCGTCAGCGCCAGCGCCGCGACGGTGTCGCGGCCGGCGGCCACCGCGTCGAGGAGCACGGCGAGGCCCGGGGCGAGCGCCGCGGTGGCCGCCGCGCTTCGGGCTGGTTCCGACGCCCGCTCGAACCCGAGCACCGCATCGAGCACGTCGTCGACCCCGAGGATCACCGTCGCCCCGTCACGGATCAGGCCGTTGCTGCCCCGCGTGCGCGGGCTCGTCGCCCGCCCCGGCACCGCGGCGACCTCCCGGCCGAGCGCGCTCGCGAAGTCCGCGGTGATCAGCGATCCGGACTTCTCGGCCCCCTCGACGACGAGCGTGAGCTCGGCCAGGCCGGCGATGATGCGGTTGCGCGCCGGGAAGCACCAGCGAAACGGCTCGAAGCCCGGAGGCAGCTCGGACACCGCACAAGCCCGGGCCAGGATCTGCTCGTGGAGCCCAGCCTTGCTGCGCGGGTACGCGACCTCCGCTGCACCCGCCAGCACCGCCACCGTCGCACCGCCGCCCTCCAGCGCCCCGACGTGCGCCGCGCTGTCGATGCCGAGGGCCATGCCGCTGACGACGGTCACTCCGGCGCGCGCGAGCCCGCGCCCCAGGGCCCGCGCCATCTCGAGCCCTTCCGGGGATGCGTTGCGGGTCCCGACGATCGCCACGGCGGGGACGGTCTCCAGGTCCGTCGCGCCGGCGCCTGCGCCGGCGAGCATGCCGAGCCGTCCGAGCCCGCCCGCGACATGGAGCAGCCGCGGACCACCGGGTCCCGTCCGCAGCCGGCGGGGGAAGCGCGGGTCGTGCACGCACACGGGCTCGACCCCCGCCCGCTCGCAGGTTCGGAGTGCCGCCGCCGCGTCGAAGGCCTCGCTGCGCGCGACCAGCTCGAGGCGGTCCTTCCCGCCGAGCGTCTCGACGAGCGCCACGTCGTCGAGGGCGAGAACGTCGCGCAGCGGCCTTCGCTGTTTCCAGACCAGGTCGAGGTTCGGCGCGAGGGCGGCCAGCAGCCAGCTGCGCCGCAGGCAGTCCGCACACGTGGCCGTTGCGCCGATCAGGTCGCTCACGCCGACTCCGCCTCGGCCACGCCGTCGCGCCGGAGGCCCAGCGCGTGCAGCACGTGCGCCCGGCCGACGGTGTCACTGCCGGCGAGGTCGGCGACCGTCCGTGCGACGCGCATCACGCGCTGATGCCCGCGGGCGCTGAGGACCCCCCTGTCGTAGTCGCGCCACAGCTCTCGCTCGGCGTCCGGCTCGAGACGGACGAGCCGGCGGACCTGCGCGGCGTCCATGTGGGCGTTGCACGTCGCCCGCGAGCCGTCCAGGCGGGCGAGCTGCCGCTCTCGCGCGGCGATCACGCGCTCGCGCTCGCTTGTCGAGGTGCAGTGCGCCGGACGGCGCAGCTCCTCCGCGGTGGGGCGGGCGACGTGGACCTGCAGGTCGATGCGATCCAGCAGGGGGCCGCTCAGCCGCCGCCGGTGCCGCGCGAGCTCGGGCTCAGAGCACTGGCAGCGATCCGACCCGAGGTATCCGCAGGGGCAGGGGTTCGTCGCGGCGACGAGCATGATGCGCGTCGGGTAGATGGCGGTTCGCTGCCCGCGGACGATTGCCACCCGCCCGTCCTCCAAGGGCTGGCGCAGGGCCTCGAGCGCGTCGCGCGAGAACTCCGACAGCTCGTCGAGGAAGAGGACGCCGTGGTGCGCGAGCGTCGCCTCGCCCGGTACGGGAACGGCGCCGCCCCCGACAAGACCGGATGCGGAGATGTGGTGATGCGGCGCGCGAAACGGCCGGTCGACGAGCAGCGTGGCCGCGCAGCGCAGGCCGACGACGCTCTGGATGCGGGTCACTTCCAGCGCCTCGGCTCTGCTCAGCGGCGGCAGGATGCTCGGCAGGCGCCGGGCGAGCATCGTCTTCCCGGTGCCGGGCGGCCCCGTGAACAGCACGTTGTGCCCGCCGGCGGCGGCGATCGTCAGCGAGCCGAGGACCGACGCGTGCCCACGGACGTCGGCGAGGTCGACGGCCGACGCGGTGGACGCCGCCGGCTGGTCCTCGCGCGCTCGCGGCCCGGCCGCCGCAGCGGGCGGGGCGTCGACGGGCAGGCCCCGGAGCACCGCCGCAGCCTCCTCGAGGCTGGCGGCGCCGTGGACGGCGACCGCGTCCACCAGCGCCGCCTCGTCGACCCGTTCGGAGGCGACGACCAGGCCTTCCAACCCGACCTCACGGACGCCCTCCGCCACGGCCAGGACGCCACGGCCGGGCCGGATCGTCCCGCCGAGCGCGAGCTCCCCGAAGACGGCGAAGCGCTCCAGACGATCAAGCGGGATCTGCCCGCTGGCCGCCAGCACGCCGCAGGCGATCGCGAGGTCGAAGCCCGGGCCGGACTTGCGTAGGTGCGCGGGCGCCAAATTGACCGTGACCCGCTTGTCGGGGAAGGCGAATCCCGAGTTGAGGATCGCCGCGCGCACCCGCTCACGCGACTCGCGCACGGCGCGGTCGCCGAGGCCGACGATCGTGAACGACGGCAGGCCGTTGCGCAGGTCAACTTCGACGGTGACGCGGCGCGGCTCGAGGCCGGCGAGGGTGAAGGTGCTGACGTGGGCGATCACGGCGCCGACGCTAGATGCGCCTTGCGTCACGAGAGAAGACGTCTTTGCAACGAAAGACGCGCAGAAGACGAACTCAACCGCCTCGTCGGCCGGCCGCGCACTTTCTGCACGGAGTCGACACACGCCGGTGACGAAGGCGCCGCTGAATTGTGACGAAGCGGTGTTGTCCGGTGAGACGAGGAGAAGCCAACATCGAGCCATGGCCACCCCGAGGACCGACCCGCGCCACCAGCTCGGCCGCCACGGCGAGCAGCTCGCCGCCCAGCACTTCGAGCGCCTGGGCTTCACGATCGTCGCGCGGAACCACCGCACCCGTCACGGCGAGCTCGACCTCGTCGCGTTCGACGGCACGGTCCTTGTGTTCGCCGAGGTCAAGACGCGGCGCAAGGGCGGCGGAAGCCCGTGGGAGAGCCTGCATCTCAAGAAGCGCGCGCAGGTCCGGCGCATGGCCGCGGCGTATCTCAACCAGGTGCCGGAGCGCCCGCGGGGCAGGACGCTGCGCTTCGACGCCATCGGCGTGATCCTCGGCGCCGACGGGGAGCTCGCCGGCCTCGAGCACCTCGAGGGGGCCTTCTGAATGCCCTCACGACGAAAGCTGGCCGTAGGCCATCGAGGCGAAGGACAGGCGGTGGAGCGGCGAGACCCCCTGACGCTGTATGGCGTCGCGGTGCTCGGGGGTCGAGTAGCCGACGTGCGCGGCGAACTGCCAGCCCGGGTGGCGCTCGTCGGCCCGGTGCATGAAGCGGTCGCGGGAGACCTTGGCGAGGATCGAGGCGGCGGCGATCGCCGCGCTGGTGGCATCGCCGTCGACGATCGCGCGCTGCTCGCGTTCGAACGGCGGCACCCGGAAGCCGTCGACCAGGCACAGCACCTCGCCGGGGTGACCGGCGGTGACGCGCCGGAGCGCGTCGCGCAACGCGTGAAGGTTCGTCCGGTGCAGCCCGCGATCGTCGATGCTCTGCGCGCAGCGCGAGACGACACAGGCCTTGAAGGCCGTCCGGATGACGACCGGGTAGAGGAGCTCCCGCGTGGCGACCGAGTGCTGCTTGGAGTCGTTGAGCGCGGAGAGCGCGCGAACCTCGCGCGGGCCGAGCGCATCGAGGTCGAAGAGGACCGCCGCGGCGACGAGCGGGCCGGCCAGGCAGCCGCGCCCCACCTCGTCCGCGCCGGCGACCCAGCGGACGCCGAGCCGGCGGTCGTGTTGGAAGAGACGCCGGCCCGTGGGCTTCCTGCGGTTCTTGGCGCCGGGCCGAGTCGTGGAGGAAGTGGGCACCGGGTGTCGGATGATGACGCAGCGCGCGGACGCGGCCCGAGGGAGGGGCGGCGCCTCGGGAAGCTACAGCGGGCCGATGCGCTTCGGCGGCCAGTACGTCGCGAAGGCCTCGCCGATGAGCGAGGCCTCCGGCACGGGTCCCCAGTACCGGGAGTCCTGCGAGCACTGGCGGTTGTCGCCCATCATGAACCAGTGTCCCGCGGGCACCCGGATCGGCTCGGGGAAGTCCTGGTCGGTTCCGTCCTCGCAGGTGGTTTGGACGAACGGCTCGGTCTGGCGCCTGCCGTTGAGCACGACCTGCCCGTCGACGACGGCGATCGTGTCGTCCGGCCCGGCGACCACGCGCTTGATGAAGTTCTCCTCCGACTCCCCCCGCGTGGGGCGCCCGCAGGGCTCGCCCTCCTGCTGCGGCGCACCGCACATGGAGTTGCCGCCGTCGACGAGCTGGTCGTCGGTGGCTCCGGCGGGCGGGTGGAACACCATCACGTCGCCGATCTCCGGTTCGCCGAACCGCGTACCGATGCGGTTGGTCAGTACCCGCTGGCCGACGGTGAGGGTCGGCACCATCGACACGCTCGGGATCTTGAACGGCTTGACGAGGAACGCCTGGATCGCGAGGGCCATGCCGATGGCCACGATCAGGATGACGACGAGCTCGACGAACGACCCGGCGGAAGACTTCTGGGCGCTGGCCATGCGGCGGACTACAGCAGTCCCACGCGCTTGGGCGGCCAGTAGGTCGCGAAGGCGCCGCCGATGATCCATTTGGCCGGCACGGGACCCCAGAACCGCGAGTCCTCCGAGCATTCGCGGTTGTCGCCCATCATGAACCAGTGGCCCGCCGGAATCCGGATGGGTTCGGGGAAGTTCGCCGAAAGGCCTCCTTCGCAGCGCTCCTGGACGAACGGCTCGGCTCGGCGCTTGCCGTTGCGCACGACGTGCCCGTCGACCACGGCAAGCGTGTCCCCGGGGCCGGCGACCACGCGCTTGATGAAGTTGTCGTTCGAGCGCCGGGAGACCGGCTGGGGGCAGGCGGCGCCCTCCTGCGGCTCCACGCCGCACTTCGAGTCGCCGCTGAAGCCGGGCTGGTCGTCGGTGGCCGCAGCCGGCGGGTGGAAGACGATGACGTCACCGATTTGCGGCTCGCTGAATCGCTCGCCGATGCGGTTGACGAGCACGCGCTGGCCGACGATGAGCGTCGGCACCATCGACTTGCTCGGGATCTGGTACGGCTTGACCAGCAGTGCCTGGATGCCCAGCGCGAGGCCGAGCGCTACGGCCACGATGGCCACGAGCTCCACCAGGGAGCCCGCAGGAGACTTCTCCTTCTTCGCGCTCACCCGGGTGGTTCCGGCGCGGGCGCTACTCAGCGGCCCGGACGTCGCCCGTGGCGCCCGGAGCATCATCGGCCGCCTCGGCCTCGCCGGTGGTGCCGGTCTCGGCGGTCTCCACCACGGTGGCGTCGGAGGCGATCGCGGGCGCGTCGGTGGCCTCGACGACCTGGTCCTCCGCGGCGACGACCTCGTCGGTGGCGGCTTCGGCGGCAGCCCCATCCGCCGGGGGCGTGGCGTCACCGCCGGCAACCGCGGCGGCCTCGCGCTCGGCCTCGGCCGCGGCGGCCTCGGCGGCAGGGTCGTGGAGCAGGCCGGCCTGGACGACCTCTTCCGGACCCGTGTAGCGACGTTCGCGGACGCGGGCGCGCTTGCCGACGCGATCACGCAGGTAGTAGAGCTTGGCCCGGCGCACGTCACCGCGGGCTGAGACCTCGATGCGCTCGATCTTCGGCGAGTGCACGGGGAACGTGCGCTCCACGCCGACGCCGAAGGACTGCTTGCGCACGGTGAAGGTCTCGCGCGCGCCGTGACCCTGGCGCTTGATCACGATGCCCTCGAAGACCTGCGTACGGCGGCGCGTGCCCTCGACGACCTGGAAGTGGACCTTGACCTTGTCGCCGGCCTGGAAGGACGGGACGCGGCGCAGCTGCGCGCGCTCGAGGGATGCGATGACGGTGCTCATGAGAAGAGGGTCGCGCGCGGGAGGAAGGCTGCACCGAACAAACGTGGGTGCGGCGCGTGCGGCGCTTGATGGTAGCGAACCAGCCCGACGTCCGGCGTCGCCTCCCGCGGCCGACCGGCGCCGCGGACGGCAGGCACGGGCGCCCCGATCCGCTCAAGAACCGCCGCGCTCCCGGCTGCGCGCGCGGCGCCAATTGCGGATCTCGGCGTGGTGGCCCGAGAGCAGGACCTCGGGCACCGCCCATCCGCGGTACTCCGCCGGGCGCGTGTAGTGCGGGTATTCCGGGTTGCCTCCGAGCGCCGCCGAGAAGCTCTCCTCCACCGCGGACTCCACGTGGCCCAGGGCCCCCGGGAGCTTGCGGAGGATCGCGTCGGCGACGACCATGGCCGCGAGCTCGCCACCCGAGAGGACGTAGCGCCCGACGCTCAGGGTGTCGGAGGCGAAGTGCTGGACGATGCGCTCGTCGAAGCCCTCGTAGCGCCCGCACAACAGCGTGAGCGCGGGCTCCGCGGCGAGCTCGTCGACGTAGGCGTCGTTGAGCACCCGGCCGCCCGGGATCAGCGCGATGACCCGGCGCTCGGAACGCAGCTTCACGGGATCGGTCTCATAGAACGCCTGCAGCGCCACGTCCATGACGTCGACGCGCAGCACCATCCCGGCGCCGCCGCCGAAAGGCGTGTCGTCGACCTGCGCGCCCGAGAGCGGCGTATGGTCGCGCGGATTGAGCCTGCGGAAGGCGTGGCCGTCGGCCAGCGCGTTGGCGACGTGGCGCTGGGTGAGAAACCAGTCGAACCACTGCGGGAAGAGCGTCACGACGTCGAGCTGCACTCAGCCCTCCTCACCGAGGAACACGAGGTCGACGTCGACGGTGCCCGCGCCGAGGTCGACGCTCCGCACGGCGTCGCGGACGAGCGGGACCAGAAGCTCGCGCCCGTCGGCGCGCGTGACCTCCAGCGCCTCGCAGGAGGGCAACGCCCGCAGCCGGCTGACCCATCCGACGTCCCTGGCGCCGTCGACGACGCGCAGGCCCTCGAGCTCGGTGGCGTACCACTCGTCCGCCTCGAGTGGCGGGGCGACCGCCCGCGGGACGAGCATGTCGTGCCCGCGGAGCGCCTCGATCGCCTCGCGCGTCCCGGCCAGCGTCACGCGTACGATCGGCCGGTCGCCCGTCCCCGCGAGCCGCTCGATCTCGGTCTCGCGGTCCCCGACGCGGACGGCGTTGCCGAGGGCCAGCAGCCCCGGGCGCGCCCCCGTGACGTGGAAGGACCCGTCGAGCCCGTGGGGACGACCGACGCGCCCGGCAGCGAGCCAGTTCGGCGCGGGCACAGACGATCAGACCCTGCGGGTGGCGGCGATGGGACGCGTCCCGGCGCCGCGCGTCGTCGCTTGGGCGGCGCAGGTCATGGCCGCTAGTAGTCGACCGTCGGAATATTCGCGCGGTACATCACAGCTCCTAGTCGACGATGTCCACGAGCACGCGGCGGTCCTCCTTGACCGCGGCTGCCTTGACGACGGTGCGCAGCGCGTTGGCGGTTCGCCCGCCACGGCCGATGATGCGACCGTAGTCCTCCGAGGCGACGGCGAGTTCGAGGATGACGGTGCCGTCGTCCTCTTCGAACTGCTCGACGCGAACGTCGTCGGGCGCCTCCACGAGGAGGCGCGCGAGGTACTCGAGCAACTCACGCACGCCCGGGGCGCCTTCGGCGCTAGCTTGCCGCGACGTCGGCAGCCTTCGCCTTGGCGTGCGCCTGCATGAGCCGCTTGACCTGGGCGGTCGGCTGGGCGCCCTTGGACAGCCACTCCTCGATGCGGTCCTCCTTGAGGACGATCGTGGACGGCTCGGTCTGCGCGTTGTACTGGCCGACCGTCTCGATGACGCGACCGTCGCGCGGCGAGCGCTGGTCGGCGACGACGACGCGCCACACCGGATCCTTGCGGCCACCCACGCGGGTGAGCCGGAGTCGTACTGCCACTGGGGGTCCTCTCGAAGCGTTCTTGGGGTACGGCCCGGGAAGGGTAGCGGCCGGGCGGCTCCCGGGACTACTTCATCAGCTGCTGCATGTCGGGCATGCGCCCGCTGCCGAGCGACTTCATCATCTTGCGCATCTGGGCGAACTGCTTGACGAGCTGGTTGACCTGCTGCACCGAGACCCCCGAGCCCTTCGCGATCCGCAGCCGCCGGGAGCCCTTGATGAGCTCGGGGCGCCGGCGCTCCTGTGGGGTCATCGACAGGATGATCGCCTCGATGCGGTCCATCTCCTTCTCGTCGACCTTGAGCCCCTTGAGCTGCTGACCGGCGAAGCCCGGGATCATCCCGAGCAGGGTGGTCAGCGGGCCCATCTTGCGGATCTGCTTGAGCTGGGCGAGGAAGTCCTCCAGGGTGAACTCGTTCTTGCGCAGCTTGCGCTCGAGCTCCTTGGCCTGGTCTGAGTCGAACTGCTGCTCGGCCTTCTCGATGAACGAGAGCACATCGCCCATGCCGAGGATCCGCTGGGCGACCCGGTCAGGGTGAAAGCGCTCGAACTGGTCGAGCTTCTCCCCCGTGGAGGAGAACAGGATCGGCTTGCCCGTGACGGCCTTGACCGACAGCGCGGCGCCACCTCTCGCGTCGCCGTCCATCTTGGTCATGACGACGCCGTCGAAGGCGACCGCCTCGCCGAACTGCTGCGCGACGTTCACCGCGTCCTGGCCGGTCATCGCGTCGACCACGAGCAGGATCGTGTGCGGTTTGACCGCCCCGCGGATCTTCACGAGCTCGTCCATGAGCGACGCGTCGACGTGCAGCCGACCCGCGGTGTCGACGATCAGCACGTCCTTGCCGTCCATCTTGGCCTGGTCGAGCGCCCAGCGCGCGATCTCGACCGGGTCGGCGTCCGTGCCCTTCTCGTAGACGGTCGCGCCGGCCTGGCCGGCGACCTTCACGAGCTGGTCGACCGCGGCGGGACGGTAGACGTCGCAGGCGGCGACCGCGACAGAGGAACCGTGCTCGGAGGCCAGGTGCCTGGCGAGCTTGGCCGTGGCCGTCGTCTTGCCGGATCCCTGCAGACCGGCCATCAGGACGACCGTGGGCGGCCGGGGCGAGAAGGAGATGCCCGCGCTCGCGCCGCCCATGAGCGCCGCGAGCTCCTCGTTGACGATCTTGACGACCTGCTGACCCGGGTTGAGCTGGCCGATGACGTCGGCCCCCGTCGAGCGCTCGCGGACCGTGGCCGTGAACTCCTTGACCACCTTGAAGTTCACGTCGGCCTCGAGCAGCGCCAGGCGGATCTCACGCATGGCCTTCTTGATGTCGTCCTCGGTGAGCGTGCCGTGGCCGCGGACGTCTGAGAGGGTGGCCTGGAGCTTTTCGGAGAGGGCGTCGAACACGGGCGGCCCAGTGTAGGCTCAGGCGCTCAGGCGCGGCGGACGAGGGTGACGCGCCGGGTTGAGGACCCCACCGCCGCGCAGCGTGTCGTCGGCCACGGTGAGTCCGCGGGGCTGCGGGATCGCTCGGCCTGGCCGGTCCCGTCAGTGCCTGGGCGACGCGCAGCGCCTGCTGGCGGTCCCCGCCGAAGCTCGTGACATGGGACTTCCCGGTGTAGGTCTCAAATCCGGTGGCCGCCCTCCTACGGCTCGGTCGGAGCGCCGCGAATGCTAGTTCGTCCGTGCAACGGGTCGGGGCTCCATCAACCACTCACGCGAATGAACTCATGGCCGCCCCAGGCCGTGATCCATCATCACCGCCCGGGCCCATGGATGTCGTGCGAGTTCTGGTGAGGCTCGTCCCGGGTGCCGGCGCGGCAATCGTGTGCCGCTCGCGTACGCTGCGTCCACGCGCTACCCCGAGGGCGGTCCGGGCGGCGGCTTGGCCGGCGGATCCTCCGGCGCCACCGCGGGTCCGCTGTCGCCCGGAAGCGAGTTGGTCCCCGGGGGGGCCGCGTCCTGCGCGGCAGCCGCCGCGGCGGCGGAGGCCTCCGCGGCCGCGGCCACGGCGTCCGCGGCGGCCGTATCCGCCGCCTGCCCGGCGCCGAGCGCGCCCTGCTTCGGCGAGTCGGGGGGCTTGGGTCCGCGCGGCGGTACGGGGGAGCGACCGGCACCGCCGAGCGCGCCGCCGAGCGCCCCGCCGAGGTTGCCGAGCGCGGTCGAGAACTCCGACGGGATGATGAAGAGCTTGTTCGCCTCCCCGCGAGCCAGCTGAGGAAGCATCTGGAGGTACTGGTAGGAGAGCAGCGCCTCGTCGGGTTCGCCGGCGTGGATGGCGCTGAACACCGTGTCGATGGCCTCGGCCTCCCCCTGCGCGCGCAGGATCGCCGAAGTCTTGGCGCCCTCCGCGCGCAGCACGGCGGACTGCTTCTCGCCCTCGGCGGTGAGGATCGAGGAGGTCTTGACCCCCTCGGCGGTCAGGATCGACGCGCGGCGGTCGCGCTCGGCGCGCATCTGCTTCTCCATCGCCTCCTGGATCGAGGCGGGCGGGTCGACCGACTTGATCTCGACGCGGTTGATGCGGATCCCCCACTTGCCCGTCGCCTCGTCGAGCACGACGCGCAGCTGCGAGTTGATGTTGTCGCGGGAGGTGAGCGTCTCCTCGAGCGTGAGCCCGCCGATGACGTTGCGCAGGGTGGTCACCGTGAGCTGCTCGATCGCCTGCAGCGGGTTGGCGATCTCGTAGGTCGCGTCCTTGGGTTCGGTGATCGTGAAGTACAGGACGGTGTCGACGCCGATGGAGACGTTGTCCTGCGTGATGACGGGCTGCGGCGGGAACGCGACGACCTGCTCGCGCAGGTCGATCAGCGGCTTGACCCGGTCGACGAACGGGATGACGATCGTCAGTCCGGGCGTGAGGGTCCTCGAGTAGCGCCCGAGGCGCTCCACGATGCCCGCTCGGGCCTGCGGGATGATCCGCACGGTCCGTGCGGCGACGAACAGCAGAAACACGAACAGCACGAGGGCGACGATGAGACCGGTCATGGGTGGAGCCCTTTCACTCGGTGACGAGCGCCGTGGCGCCCCTGATCTCGACGACTTCCACGCGGGTACCCGCGGGGATCGCCTGGTCGTCGAGGTAGCTGCGTGCGGTCCAGATCTCCCCGGCGAGCTTGACGGTTCCCCGGTCGCGGTCGTTGTCGATGTCCTCGAGCACCACGACGGTCTGTCCGAGGAGGCGCTGGGTCCCGGTGCGGATGGCCGGCGGCATCTTGGTGTGTCGCCGCGCGATGGGCCGCAGGCCGCCGAAGAGCGCCGCCGAAGCGACGAGGAAGACCGCGACGGAGGCGACGTCCGGTGCGCCCGCCGCGTCCACCACCGCTGCCAGCAGCGCCCCGCCCGCGAAGGGGGCCAGGAAGAAGCCGAGCGAGAGGATCTCTCCCACGGCGAAGGCGACCGCCACGACGATCCAGATCACCCACAGTTCCATTGGCGCGGAGGCTACTCCTGCACTTGCCGGCCGCGAAGAACTCTTCAGCGGCCGAGCAGCGCGCGGGCGAAGTCCTCGGCGTCGAAGGGCCGCAGATCCTCGAGGGCCTCCCCCACCCCGATGAGCTTGACCGGGATCCCGAGCTCGCCGGCGATCGCGAGCGCGATACCGCCCTTGGCGGTGCCGTCGAGCTTGGTGAGGACGATGCCGTCGACCCGGACGGCCTCGGAGAACAGCTTGGCCTGCCGCAGCCCGTTCTGACCCGTGGTGGCGTCGACGGTCAGCAGCGTCTCGTGCGGCGCGTCGGCGAGCTGCTTGGAGATGACGCGACGGATCTTGGCGAGCTCTCCCATGAGGTGATCCTGGTTGTGCAGGCGCCCCGCCGTGTCGATGATGATGACGTCGGCGCCCAGCTCGCGGCCGCGTTTGACGGCCTCGAAGGCCACCGACCCCGGGTCCGAGCCCTCCGGGCCGCGGACGATCTCGCACCCCGCGCGCTGCGCCCAGCCCGCCAGCTGCTCCACGGCAGCCGCTCGGAAGGTGTCCGCGGCCCCGAGCACCACGGTCAGGCCGAGCTCTGCGTGGAGGTGGAAGGCGAGCTTGCCGATCGTCGTCGTCTTGCCCGTGCCGTTGACCCCGACGGCCATGATGACCGTGGGCTCGTGGCGCATGTCGATGCGGCCCTCGCCTGTGCGGGCGAGCTCGGCCAGGAGCTCCGCGAGGCGCTCGGAGAGCTGTTCACCGCCCACCAGGGAGCCGTCTTCGGCCTCCTGCTCGAGCTCGGCGACGACCCGGGCGGTCGTCGCCGCGCCGACGTCGGCCATGATCAACGCCTCCTCCAGGCGCTCCCAGGTCTCCTCGTCGACGTCACCCTCGAAGAGGGTCGCCTGCACCTCTGCCGCGAGCGCCACGCGCGTCTTGGCCATGTTGTCGCGCAGCCGGCGGAAGAAGCGCTGCTTCTTCTCGGGCTGCTCGCGATCCTCCGTACCGGCGCCGGAATCACCGGGGCTGCCGTCCCGTCCACCCTCGCCGGTGATGAAGAGGTCCTGCCAGTCTCGGGTCATGGGCTGCCAACCTACCCAGGCCGTGATCCAGATCCGCCCGGTGCGCTCCGACCAGCCTCCCGCCGATGCCCTCGTCGCCGCGATGGTCGCCGAGCTGCGCCAGCTCTACGGAGCGCTCGAGTTGCGCGACGCGCCGAGTGCCAACCCCGACGAGCTGTGGGCACCGCACGGCACCTACCTCGTCGTGTTCGCGGGCGGCGAGCCCGTCGCGGGCGGCGGCCTGAAGGCCCTGAAGCCCGGAGTTGCCGAGGTCAAGCGCATGTTCGTCACCGAGCCCGCGCGCGGCCACGGGTACGCACGGTGGCTGCTGAGCGCCCTGGAGGACGCGGCGCGAGCGCTTGGCCACACGCGCCTGCGGCTCGACACGGGCCCCAGGCAGCCGTTCGCCCGGGCGCTCTACGAGAGCGCGGGCTACCGCTCGATCGCGGCCTACAACGACAACTACGCGGCCAGCTTCTGGGGGGAGAAACGGCTCGACGTCAGCCCCCTCGTGCTGCGGGCGGAGCCAGCCAAGGCCGAGCGGCTCCTGGCGGTCCAACGGGCCGCCTACGCCGCCGAGGCCGAGCTCATGGGCTGCGACGGGATCCCGCCGCTGCACGAGCGGCTCGAGGAGCTCCTCGAGCTCGAGCGTCAGCGCTGGCTCGGTCGCTTCGAGGGCTCCACTCTGGTGGGCGGCCTTGCGTGGGAGGAGGCCGGCGCCGCGGGGATCGATCTGCTGCGCCTCGTCGTCGCGCCCTCCGAGTGGCGCCGGGGGCACGCGACGGCGCTCTTGGACGCCTTCGACGAGCTCGTCGGCCCGCGGCCGGTGAGCGTCGCGACCGGTTCGGCGAACGCCCCCGCCCTCGCGCTCTACGCGCGGCGTGGCTTCCGGGTGACCGGAGAGGAGGAGATCGCCCCGGACGTGCGGCTGACCCGCCTGCTGCGGCCGGGCGTTCCTGGATGAGTCGCTCGACGGATTCGCCTCGGTGGAACGGCCCTAGCGGTCGGTGATCTCGCGCACGGCCGTCAGGAGGTCGGGCGCGAGGATCTCGGGTGCGCCGGCGGTCTCGGGCAGCACGCCGTCGTCGGCGCTGATCCACGCCGTGCGGAACCCGGCGCGCGCGGCGCCCGTGACGTCCCACCAGTGTGCGGCGACGAACCAGGCGTTCTCGGGCGCCACCGTCAGCGCGTAGACCCGCGGATCGGGCTTGTAGGCTCGCACGGCGTCGGCGCCGTCGATGCGATCTACGCGCACCAGCAGCCCTGCTGCGTCCAGGGTGTGGCGCCCGGCGACCGCGGCGGAGTTCGTGAGCACCGCGACGCTGTGGCCGTGCCTGCGCAGGTGGTCCAGCGCCGCCGCCGCCTCCGGCCGGGCCGGCAGCGCCGCGGCGACCTCGACGGCCTGCTCGACGGGTTCGAGCGGCAGGCCGGCGAGGATCGCGCGGCGCGTGAGCGCGCCGCGCAGCAGGTCGGGGAAGCGGCGGAACGTTCCCGTGAGCGTGTCGACCATGCTCATGGCGATCGCCTCGTCGAGGACCTCGGGGCCGAAACGCGCGGGGGCGGCGCCGCCCCACGCCGCCGTGAGTGCAGCGGTGTCGGTGAGCGTTCCGTTGAGGTCGAAGACGACGGTGGTCATCAGCGCGAGCTTCGCATGTCGGTGAACCGGGTCCGGGCGCCGCCGACGGCCGCGCGGACGGCTTGCTCGCCGGATCGAAGCCCGAGAGCCGCGGCCGGCATGGGGACCGCGTCGCCGAAGTGGCGAAGGTGCGAGATCGTTGCGTCCGGCCGTCGTCGCCGGTGCGGATGAGCTGTCACCGCTCGTCGCCGTCGTCGGACACGATCGGCACGGGCTCGGCGTGGCCGAAGACCGGCGGGGGCGGTGGGAGGCCGGCTCACCGTCGACCGACGAACTCGCCGGACGCCCGCCGGTCCGCCCGGCGAGAAGCGGGCGTAGCCACCGCGATCCTCCTCGACGCTCAGGCCCGTGTGGCCGGGCGGACGACGGTTGAACGGCCGGGCAGCCATCGGTCAGGTTGTCGTGTCCGGCAGGTGACGGCCGACGTGCCCGACGTAGATGCCGCGGGCGACGGGGCCCGAGCCGTCCGCGACGTGCAGGTAGATGCGCGCGATCAAGCCGGCGCCCGAGCCCGAGCCCAACGCGAGGTGCGGGCCGAGGTCGAGCCGGTGGCCGTCGTGGGTGACGGCGTAGTCGTGGGGGCTGCGCGAGCGGGCGAGCTCGGACACGTTGCCCTTGTAGGTCAGGCCGGCCTCCGTCGCGGCCTGGGTGAGCGAGACCCCCATCTCCCCGCCGGCGTAGCGGCCGGCGATCACGTCGAGCTTCTCGAGCGCATCGAGGATCTCGCCGGGACGGCGGTACGGCGAGTCGGCGGCCGACGCGGTCGCCGCGTCGGTGAAGACGAGGTGCGCACTCCGGGCGGCGGCGCGCTCGACGGCCTCGCGGACGGTCCCGGGCGGCGTGTCGGCATCGGGCGGCGAGGCGTCGGGGGCGGCGCCTGCCTCGGCCAGGTGGGTCGACAGCCGCGTGATCGTCCGCTGGTCACGGGTGCCCGCCTCGCGCAGCTCCTCGACCTGGGTGAGCAACTCCTCGCGGTGGGCGCGGACGGCGTCGAGCTCGTCCTGCAGCGCGATGATCTGCGCGTCCGGGGCAGCAGCGGCCGGCGCGGCCTCCTGCGCCTGCTCACGGCGGGCGGCCAGGCGGCCCTCCGCGGCGGCGGCGCGCTGCTCCGCGGCGGTGAGCGCGCGCTCGG
>CADCVR010000030.1 GCA_902806205.1 uncultured Solirubrobacteraceae bacterium
CCGTCGCCCCCGCCTCGGGCCGCCCCGCCGCCCGCGCCTCGCGCCGGGCCGCCACCAACCCCGCCGCCGCGGGTCCCCCCGCACCAGGCCCAGCGCGAGTTCGGCCCCGCCCGCTCGGAGTTTCCGCGGCGCCCGTGAGCCCGCGCGGGACACCGTCTCAGCGCAAGCCCGGCCGCTCTGTGAGAGCCGGTCTTCCAGGAGATCGGCCAACATTCGCGCGCCCGCTCGCGCGGGCGATCCGTCAACAGCCTCCTAGACCCGCGTGTCGGCCTTCTCGCGGATGTCGGCGAGTTGGTCGTCGATCCAGTCGCCCGGGTCCCGGGCGGTGACGATCTTCTTGAGCCCTCGAAGGCGCTCCTCGCGTCGGTCGGGCGCCATCGTCAGCGCCCCGTGGATCGCGTCGGCGAGCTCCTGGATGTCGAACGGATTGACGCTCAGGGCGAACTCCCCGAGCTCCTCGTGGGCCCCCGTGTTCTCGCCCAGGATCGACACGCCGCCGCGCTCGTTGAGCAGGGGGCCCTCCTTGGCGACGAGGTTCATCCCGTCGAACATCGCGTTGATCAGCAGCACGTCGTAGTTCTTGTAGGCCGCGACGGCCTCCTCGAGGTCGTCGCGGAGCTTGAGCTGGATCGGCATCCAGTCCGGCGTGCCGTGGCGGTGGTTGACCACCGCGACGAGCGCCTCGATCCGCTCGAGGTACTCCGCGTACTCCGGCACGTCGGTCCTCGACGGCATGAGCTGCGCGATGAACGTCACCCGCTCGGAGAACTCGGGGTGCTGCTCGAGGAACAGGTCGAAGCCGGAGAACCCCCGCAGCACGTTCTTGGAGAGGTCCGCGCGGTCGACGCGGAGGATGAGGTGCTCGCGGCGGCGGGCCAGCAGCACCGCCTCGAACTTGCGCACCGCCTCACGCTCGCCGAGTGCCTTGGTGGCCCGCGCGTCGATCGGCAACGGGTAGTGGCGCACCCACACTTCCCGGTCGCCCACGAGCACGATCCCGCGCTCGTGGTCGACCTCGAACTCCTCGAAGAGGTCGTCGCAGCACTGCAGGAAGTTGCGGCGGTAGGCCGAGGTGTGGAGGCCGACGATGTCGTTCGCGAGCACCCCGTGGTAGATCCCTTCGAGGATGGGCCGCGGCAGCACGCGCCAGGCGTCCGACTGTGTCCACGGGATGTGGATGAAGTGGTGCAGGAACGCGTCGGGGCGGGCGCGCCGCACGAGCGCCGGAAGCGTGTAGAGGTGGTAGTCGTGGACCATCACCACGGGCTGCTCGACGCCCTCGATCTCCTCGAGGACCGCCTGGGCGAGATCCTCGTTGACGACGTTGTAGCCGAACTCGAAGGCCTCGACCTCGTTGCGCCTGATGTCCGGGGCGTTCGACAGGTCCCACAGGTAGTGCTGGATGAACCAGAGGATCGGGTTGGCGAAGATCTTGTAGAAGCGGTCGTAGGCGTCGGGGTCCGAGGCCACGAGCTTGACCTGGTACTCGCCGCCCGCCGGCGACTGCACCTCGATGGGCTGTCCGTCGGCCTCCTCGGCGCGCGCGATGTCGGCGTCGGTCATCGCCGAAGCGATCCAGGTCGCCTCGCGGTGGGAGGCCAGGCCCGTGAGCGCGGTCACCAGACCGCCCGTGCCGCGGCTGACCGTGCCGTCGTCCTGGAAGGTCACCGGACCCCGGTTGGAGACGAGGACGAGCCTGCTGCTGCTATCGCTCATTCGGGGCCGGACGTTAGCGGGCGACGTCCGTCGCGCCAAGACGGGTCACGGGCGCGACGGCACCTGGAGCGGGCGCTCGCCGAGCTTGACCGCGAGGACCCGGCGCCGGCCGTCGCGGACCACCGTGATCTGCGCGAGGTCGCCGGGCCGCTTGTCCGCGAGCGCGTCGGAGAGGTCCTCCTCCTCGCGGATCGCCCTCCCGTCGACGGCGACGATGACGTCCCCGCCGGTCTGGTACGGCTGGTCCTGGAAGACCCTGCGCTCGTCGCCCGCCCGGATCCCCGCCTTGTCGGCGGGGCCCCCCTCGGTCACCGTCTGCACCCAGGAGCCGCGCTGCGTCCCGAGGTCGAACCGCTCCACGAGCTGCGGGAAGAGCCCCGAAGAGGAGATGCCGAGGTAGGCGTAGCGGACCCTCCCCGTGGCGCGGAGCTGGTCGAGCGAGCGCTTCACCGTGTCGACCCCGACCGCGAAGCCCACGCCCGTGCCGTCCCCGGATTCCGTGCGGATCTGCGAGTTCATCCCCAGCACGGTCCCGTCGGCGGCCAGCAGCGGCCCGCCCGAGTTGCCCTGGTTGATCGCCGCGTCGGTCTGGATCGCTCCGGAGGTCGCAAAGCCGGTCAGCGACCGGATGGAGCGCCCGGTGGCCGAGATGACCCCGACCGAGAGCGACTGCTCCTCCCCGAACGGCGAGCCGATCGCCGCGACGGGGGCGCCGACGACGAGATCCTTGGTCGAGCCGAGCGGCAGCGGGCGCAGCTTCAGCCCTTGGGGATCGACCTTGAGCAGCGCCACGTCGGCGAAGGGATCGAAGCCCCTGACCTGGGCGGGCACCTGGTTGCCGTCGGAGAACTTCACGTAGACGCGTCTGGCCCGCGTGATCGCCTTGCCCTCGCCCGACGTGATGACGTGCGCGTTGGTGGCCACCTCGCCTTCGGCGGAGATCACGAAGCCCGACCCGAGCCCCGCGCCGCCCGCGCGACCCGGGAGCCCCGTGGAGAGCACGGTGACGATTCCCGGCGACTCGCGCTCGTAGATCCCCGTCGGGTCGAAGCCCTCGCGGCCGACCGGGCGCCCGTCGGCGTCGAGGCGCTTGATCACCTCGACGCGCGTCGTGCGCTCCACGGTGCTCGTCCGCGTCGGAAGTTGCGCCGGGGAGGCGGCGGTGGGCTCCGGGGCGTCGTCCGCCCTCCCGCACGCGGCGAGGGCGAGGGCCGCGGCGGCGAGGACGGCGCGGACGGGCTGCGTCATGCGGGAAGCTCCAGGGTGAAGGTGGTCCGGCCGGGCTGGCTCTCGACCACGAGCTCCCCCTCCATCCGCTCGGCCAGCTCGTGGGCGATGGCGAGGCCGAGGCCCGAGCCCAGCGCGTCGTCGGAGGTGATGAAGGGCTCGAAGATGTGGGGCAGCATCGTGCGCCGGATACCCGGTCCGAAGTCGCCGACGCCGAAGCGGACGAAGCCGTCGCGGCGGGAGGCGCTCACGACCATGTCGGTGCCGTCGGGTGTGTGGGTGATGGCGTTGTCGATGAGGATGCGCATGACCTGGGCGACGCGCTCAGGGTCGCATATCGCCTCGACCGGGCTGCCCGGCACCCGCAGCTCGAGCCGGGAGTCGTGCCCGACCAGCGCCGGGATGAACTCCTGGGCGACGCGCCGCGCCAGCAGCGTGATGTCGGTGCGCTCGGGGCGCAGCTCGAGCGCGCCCGCCTCGAGCTTGGAGAGGTCCAGCAGGTCCACGGCCAACCGGCTGAGACGCGCGACCTGCTCGCGCACCTGGCCGAGGAACTCCTGCCGCGTCTCGGAGTCGAGGTCCTCGTCGGCGAGCAGCTCGAGGAACCCGCCGAGCGAGAAGATCGGCGTACGCAACTCGTGCGACGCGGTTGCAATGAAGCGCTTACGCGCGGAGTCGAGCTCGGCAAGCTGGCGGCGCATGTCGTCGAGGGTGCGCGCAAGCTCGCCGAGCTCGTCGGGGCGATCGACGGGGAAGCGTGCGCTGAAGTCGCCCGCGGCCACCCGCCGCGCTCCCGCCTCGACGCCGCGCACCCGGCGCGTGAGGCCCTGCGCGACGAGGAAGCCCGCGAGGAGCGCCAGTCCGCTCGCCACGCCGCCGGCCACCAGCACGCGGCGCTCGACGACCGCCACGCTCGCCTCCACGTCGCGCAGCGGTGTCGAGAAGACCACGACGTGCCCGACCCGGCGCCGCCCCGTCTCGGGGTTGCGGAAGGCGAAGGGCTCGGCGACCTCCCCGATGCGTCCGTTGGGTCCCGCCTCCGTCCCGCGCTCGGTACGTCCGGTGCGTGCGGCGTCGACGGCCACGGGGAAATCGAGGCTGATGTCGCGCTCGGAGGCGGAGTCCGTACCGGGCTCCACGGTGATCCCCTCGTCGCGGTTGCTGACCACGAGCAGCACGGTCACCCGCACCCCGACGGTGTCGGCGGTGCGCCGCACGAGGTCCTTGAGCGCCGCCTGGGGCAGGCTCGTGCCGACCGCGCGCCGCAGCAGCGGCCGGTACTGGCGCGAGATGCCGGCGAGGTCGGCGAGCTTCGCGTCGACCAGGCGCTTCTCCAGACCCGGCAGCACCGCGATCGACACCAGTCCGACCGCCGCGACCGCGAGGGCGAAGAAGCCGAGCGTCAGGCGGGCGCGCAGGGAGCTGATCGGAGCCTCTACTGATCGGAGGTGTCGCGAAAGCGGTAGCCCACCCCGCGCACGGTGAACAGGTACTCGGGCTCCTTGGCTTCGGTCTCGAGCTTCTCGCGCAGGTGACGGATGTGCACGTCGATCGTGCGGGGGTCGCGGTAGGCCGAGTCGCCCCAGATGCGCGTGAGGAGCATGTCGCGCGTGAACACGCGGCCGGGCGACCGCGCGAGGGCGAGCAGGATCTCGAACTCGACGAACGTCAGCGTGATCGTGGCCCCGCGGACCTCCACGGCGCGCTTGGCGGGGTCGATGCGCAGCTCGTGCGTGGCCACGACCGCGTCGTCGTCTCCGTCCTCGGCGGGCTGCGACATGCCCGCGCGGCGCAGGGCCGCCTTCACCCGCGAGCGGAACTCGCGCATGGAGAAGGGCTTGGTGATGTAGTCGTCGGCGCCGAGCTCGAGGCCCAGCACCTTGTCGATCTCGTCCGCCTTGGCGGTGAGCATGATGATCGGCACCGAGCTGCGGGCGCGCAGCTTGCGGCAGACCTCCAGGCCGTCCATCCGGGGCATCATCACGTCGAGCACGACCAGATCGAAGGTCTGCTCGCCGAAGCGCGCGAGCGCCTCACGGCCGTCCGAGGCGCGCACGACTTCGTAGCCGTCCTTCTGCAGCGGATAGCTCAGCAGCGTCTGGATGGCCTGCTCGTCGTCGGCCAGCAGGATGCGCGGGGGGCGATCGGACATGGGGTCGAACTGTCGCGGTGCCTCCAGGGTAGCCCGGCACGACGTACCCTCGGACGCGTGCTGGACCCGCGCATCTACCGTGCCGCCTTCCTGCCGGTGTTCCTGGCGGTCCTCGTGGTCGCCTTCTCGCTCGAAGCCCGGCCGCGGGGGATCGGCACGACCCTGGCCCCCGATGCCTTCGACGGAAGCGTGGCCTTCGCGACCCTGGGGACGTACGCCGAGCGCTTCCCGGCACGGCGTCCGGGGGGCCGTGACGACACGCGGCTGGCCGAGCGGGTCGCACGCGACCTCTCCGTGCTGGGGCGCGGGACGGTGCGGACGTTCCGCGCCGAGGGGCAGACGATCGACGGAGAACAGGAGCTCATGACGGTCGTGGCCAGCCGCCCGGGGCGGCCGGGGCCCGGCCTCGTCGTGGTCGCGCACCGCGACGCGGCCGGCACCCCCGCGAAGGCGGAG
Organism: uncultured Solirubrobacteraceae bacterium; assembly: GCA_902806205.1. GTDB lineage: Bacteria > Actinomycetota > Thermoleophilia > Solirubrobacterales > Solirubrobacteraceae > Paraconexibacter. Next base: position 5,552 of record CADCVR010000030.1, read on the forward strand.
CTCTCGGGCACCGCCGCGCTGACCGAGCTCGCGCGGGTGGCGGCCGCCGGGCGCCTGCGCCGCACGGTGAGCTTCGTCTCGACGAGTGGCGGCAGCGGAGGCCTCGCGGGAGCGCAGGAGGCGATCGAGCGCCTCCCGCAGCCGATCAACGCCGTCCTGGTCCTCGGGGACCTTGCGTCGCGGACGATCCACAAACCATGGGTCGTGAGCTGGTCGAACGGAGGCGGCAGCGCGCCGCTGCGGCTGCGCCGCACCCTCGAAGCGGCCGTGCGCGCCGAGACCGGCCAGGATGCGGGGGGGCCCCGCGCCCCCGCGCAGTGGGCGCGCCTCGCTTTCCCGATGACCGTCTCCGAGCAGGGCGCCTTCGGCGAGGCGGGGGAGGCCAGCGTGCTGCTGTCGGCCACCGGCGAGCTGCCGCCCGAGGCCGGCGCGCCGGTCGACGAGCGCCGGATGACGGTCTTCGGCCGTGCGGCCCTGCGGACGATCTTCGCGCTGGACAACGGTCCCGACATCGCTTCGGGCCCCAAGGAGCTGCTGGTCACCCAGCGCAAGGTGCTCCCGTACTGGGCGGTCGTGCTCCTCGTCGGGGCGGCGTTGTTCCCCGTCTGGCTGGCGGTGCTCGACGGGCTCGCCCGGGTGCGACGCCGTAAGCTGCCCGTCGGTGCCGGACTGCGCTGGGTGCTCGCCTCGTCGCTTCCCTTCGCCCTGGCGGCGGTGTTCGCGGTCGTGCTCGGCCTGACGGGCCTGATCGGGGAGCTGCCGGGCGCGCCCGTCCCCGCCGGCGCGGTCCCCGCGGACTCCACGGCGGCGGGAGTCGTCGTGGCGCTGCTCCTCGTGTTCGCGCTCGGCTGGATCGGGCTGCGGCCGGTCGCCTGCGGAGCGGCCGCGGCGCGCACGCCACTGGGCGACGCGCACGGCGCCGCGGCGCTCGGGGTGCTCGCGTCGGCCTCCTTCGTCGTGTGGCTGGCCAACCCGTTCGCGGCGGGGCTGCTCGTGCTTCCGGCACACCTGTGGCTGCTGGCCGTCGCACCCGAGGTGCGGTTGCCGCGGATCGCCGCGGGGGTGGTCGGCATCCTCGCCCTCGTTCCCGTGGCGCTCGTGGCCTGGAGCCTCGCCCGGCAACTCGGGTACGGCCCGGGAGAGGCGGCGTGGAACCTCGTGCTGATGGTGTCGGGTGGGCACATCGGGCCGCTGGTCTGGCTCGTGTGGTCCGTGGTGGCGGGCGCCGCGGTCTCCGTGGGCGTGCTCGCCATGCGCCGCCCACCCGCCCAGGGCGACCGGGTCCCCGTGGCCGCCCGCGGCGCGGCGGTACGCGGCCCGCGGACCTACGCGGGACCAGGGTCGCTCGGCGGCACGGACTCGGCGCTGCGGCGATGAGGTCGCGAAGCCCGCTCGTGGAGGCTTCCCCCGAACGGGTCTCGACGCCGGGAGAGCGACACGCGCGCCGCGCGGACCGTGACCGGCTCGCCGCCCCGGGGGCGTCGCGGCGGCGTCCGCGGCTCCGCTCCCGGCCGGGCGGCAGGCTTCGCTCGGTCTCGACGGTGTTGATCGCGGCGGGAGGGTTCCTCGCCGGCGACGCGACCGCCACCCTCGCCTGGGAGGAGCCCGTCACCCACTTCTTGACCCTCCGCCATCAGGCGGCGCTCGGCGGAGACCTCCGGGCCTTGCGGGCCGAGCCGCCGACCCGCGTCGAGCGGCGCGCCCTGGCCGGACTGCGCGGCACCCGGGAGCGCGTCGCCTTCCTGGCGCGCTCGCTCGACCGCTCCTCCGCGCCGGGCAGCGCGATCGGGGAGCTCCGCCTTCCGCGGGTGGACGAGCGCCTGGTGCTCGTGAAGGGCTCGAGCCCGGGTGCCCTGCGCAAGGCCCCGGGCACCTACGACGGCATCGGCTTGCCCGGGGTGCCCGGCACCGCGGCGATCGCCGGGCACCGGACGACCTACGGCGCGCCCTTCCGCCGCATCGACCGGCTGCGCCCCGGCGATGCGATCGTGATCGCCATGCCGTACGCGACGTTCACCTATCGCGTCGAGCGGACGCGGATCGTGAGCGCCGCCGACCTCTCCGTGCTGGCCCGCCGCCGCTACGACCGGCTCGTGCTCAGCGCCTGCCACCCGCTCTACAGCGCGGCGCAGCGCATCGTGGTGCTGGCGCGCCGGGAGCGCACCGTCCCCGCCGGGAGCCTGACCGGCTGAAAGCCGGGTGTCCAGCGCCGGGCGCCGCTGCTCAAGCCGGCATCGGACGGCAGCCGATGGAGAGCTTGCCGCGCGACGCCCGCGCGGCGCCCACACACCATGAACGACTCCCGCCGTCAACCCGTCTCCCGCCAAATGTGCCTTCTCGATCTCAAGCTCCGCATCGACGCCAGTGCCTACGTGGTGGAACCGCACCTCGTCGCGGAAGCCGTCCTGCGGCGCGACGGCCTGCGGCTGCTCCCGTTCAGCTCAGGCGGTGCTCGTAGCCCGTCAGCTCGCGCGGACCCCGCGCGTCGGTCAGGCTGACGCGCGCCGGCCCGGCCGCGACGCGCCCGACGAGCGTCAGCCCGCACGCTTCGAGCGCGGCCCGCGGCCCGCAGGCGCACAGCTCGTAGTCCTCGCCCGCGGTCGCGGCGAGCTCGAGCGGATCGATCCCGAGGGCGGCGGCAACCTCGGCCACGCCGGGCGCGAGCGGGAGCGTCTCGAGGTCGATGGCGAGGGTGACGTCGCCGGCCGCAGCGAGGTGCTGCGCGTCGGAGGCCAGGCCGTCGGAGAGGTCGATGAGTGCCCGGGCGCCGGCACGCGCGAGCGCGGCACCGGCGGCCAGCCGCGGCTGCGGCCGCAGGTACCGCTCCACGAGCGCCTCGGCGTGCGTCGTCGTCGTCCAGGGCACCCGATCCTCGAGCAGGGCGAGGCCCGCGCCCGATGCGCCGAGCGCGCCGCTCACCCCGACCGCGTCCCCCGGACGGGCACCGTCGCGGCCGACGAGATCCTCCTCGCGCTCCGCCCAGCCCACGACCGTCACCGCGAGCAGCAGCGCCGGGGCACGGGTGACGTCACCGCCGGTGACCGTCAGGCCCGCGAGCGCGGCGAGGGCCTCCATGCCACGGGCGATGTCGAGCGCCTCCTCCCGCTCGAGGCCCTCCGGCAGGCCGAGGACGACGTAGGCCTCCCCGGGCTCGACGTCGCCCATCGCCGCGAGATCGGAGACGGCGCCGGCCAGGGCGCGCCAGCCGATGTCCCGCGCCGACACGCGCGGGTGCGCACGCCGGAAGTGCACGCCGTCGACCATCGCGTCGACGCTCGTGACGCACAACGGTCGCGACCGCACGACGGCGGCGTCGTCGCCCGACCAGCGCACCATGCGCGCCGAGCGGACCTCCAGGAGCTCCTGGAGCGCGGCGATCAGCGAGCGCTCACCGGGCGGGCGGGGCAGTTGGGCGCCTACCGGTGGCGGTAGACGATGCGGGCGCGGCTCAAGTCGTACGGCGAGAGCTCGCACCGGACCCGGTCCCCCGGGAGGATGCGGATGCGAAACCGGCGCATCTTGCCGGCGACGTGGCCGAGCACCTCGTGGTCGTTGTCGAGCTTGACGCGGAACATCGCGTTGGGGAGCGCCTCGACGACCTCACCCTCGAACTCAACCTTTTCTTCCTTGGCCATTGAGCCACAGGCTACTCGTCGGCGCGCACAGGCCGCCTATCCGGCGCCGGCGATCGCGTCGGCCGCGTCATCGTCCGCGTCGGGGTCGACGGGCGGCGCGGGGGCCGGCGCCGGCGCCGGCGGCGCTTCGTACTGCCCGGGCGGGAACTGGTCGCTCCCGGGCGGCGGCGCCGTGCCGCCGTCGGGTGCGGGTGCCGGTGCGGGCGTCGGGGGCTGGGCCGGCGGCGCAACGCCCGGGGGAGCGTAGGGTTGGCTCTGGCCTCGCCCCGTCGACGGCGTGAAGCTGCCTCCTCCCAGTCCCGCCAGCGGCAGGCGGACGCGCTTGGCGACGAACGGCTCCTTCGGCTTGGGCCAGTCCTTGCAGTTCGTGCCCTTCGTCGCCGTCTGCATGAAGTCCTTCCAGATCGCCGCGGGCGCCGTCCCCCCGAACATCCGGCCCCAGAACGGGACGTTGTCCATGACCCTGCCCTCCGAGCCGGGATAGCCGACCCACACGGCGGTGTTCAGGCCGCGGGTCATGCCGGCGAACCAGGCGTCCTTGAAGCCGCTCGTGGTGCCGGTCTTGCCCGCCGCGACGCACTTGTTCAGCCGGGCCTTGGTGCCCGTGCCCGAGTTGACGTTGCCCTTCATGGCCTGGATGGCCTCGTAGGTCACGCCGTCGGTGAACTCCTTGACCTTGCGGACCTTGCCCATCTTGCGCCCGACCGTCCCGTTCGGGAACTTCACCCGGGTCACGGCGATCGGCTTCACGCGCGAGCCGCCGTTGTTGATCGTCGCGAACGCGCGGGCCATCTCCAGGGGCGAGACCCCGGTCGTCAGCCCGCCGAGTGCCTCGGACGGATAGGAGCCGAGCTTCGTCGTGATGCCCATGTCGTAGGCGGCCCGCGTGACCTTCTTCGGGCCGACGTCGAGGTCGAGCTGCTGCATGACCGTGTTGTCGGACGAGACGACGCCCTGGAACACCGACTTCGACTTCCCCGAGGTCGCCCCGTCGGAGTTGTCGACGTCGATCTTGGTGCCCGTCGGCTTGTGGAAGAACTTGAGCCTCTTGGAGACGTAGCTCGTCTTGTTGATGTCCACGCCCTCGCGCAGCGCGGCCATCATCACCATGACCTTGAACGTCGAGCCGGGCTGGCGACGCCCCTGGGCGGCGAGGTTGAACTTCGAGTCCCCGTAGTTCGACGAGGACGCCATCGCCTTGATATGGCCCGTCTGCGGGTCGATCGTGGCCAGCGCGGAGGACGGCGAGCCGGGGGCCTTGAGGTTCTTCTTGATCACGGCGCGTGCGAGCTTCTGCAGGCGCAGGTCGATCGTCGTGTACACCCGTAGGCCGCCCGCGCGCACCTTGGCGGCGCCGTAGGTCTTGATGAGCTCCCCGCGGACGTAGTCGAAGAAGTAGTTCTCGCGACGGGTGGTGTAGTACTCCGTGTCCTCGAGTCCGAGCGGCTCGGCGGCGGCCTCGGCCTCCTGGGTGGTGGTGATGTAGCCCGCGCTGCGCATCTGGGCCAGGACGTCGTTGCGGCGGCGCAGCGCGGAGTCGGGGTTCAAGCGTGGGTTGTACGCCGTCGGCGCCTGCGGCAGCCCGGCGAGCATCGCGCTCTCGGCGAGCGTCAGCTCGGCGGGACTCTTGTTGTAGAAGACGCGGGCGGCGGCCCACACGCCGATCGCCTCCTGGCCGCTCGGCGAGTTCCCGTAGGGCACGTTGTTGAGGTACTTGACCAGGATCCACTGCTTTCCCTCGGCGCCCGGGTGCTTGTTCTCGAGGTCCTCGGCGAGCTTGGCCTCACGGATCTTGCGCTTGTAGTCCCGCGCGCGGTCCTGGGAGTAGATGTTCTTGATGAGCTGCATCGTCAGGGTGGAGCCGCCCTGGACGGCGTCGCCGCTCTCGGCGTTCTTCATCGCGGCGCGCACGACGCCCTCGAAGTCGACGCCCTTGTGCTGATAGAAGCGCTTGTCCTCGATGGCCACCGTCGCGTCCTTCATGTCCTGGGAGATCGCCGTCGAGGGAATCTCGCGGCGCAGGACGTCGGACTGGATGACCCCGAGCTTGGCGCCGTCGGCGGCGAAGATGATCGAGTTCTGGCCCTGGTCCTTGGCCTTCAGCGACTCGAGGCTCGGGGCGCTCGACGCGATCGACACGACGTAGCCCACGGCGCTCAGCCCGGCGATCGCCAGCGTCGCGGTCAGCACCGCCAGGGACAGGAAGATGATCCGCGAGGGTCCACCCCGGCTGCGGTGGCGGCGTTGTTGGCGTTCGCGGCGGGACAAGAGAAATCGTCGCTTCGAGTCGGGGTGGGAGAAGTCGCCGGCGGCGCGTTCTTGCGTTCCGGCAGGTCGTCAATGGTAGCCGTACGCCCGCGGGCCTATTGCTGGGCTGGGGCGTCGTCTTCGACGTTCCCCGCGGAACTCCCCCTCACGCCTACCCCGGCATTACGGAGGGCACGCAGCGCCTGCTCGCGCAGGGCGTGCTCGAGGCCCGCACGTTCGTGCGGCGGCGCCTGGGCGCCGATGAGCAGCAGCCGGGTGCCGTCCGCGGTGGTCTCGGCAAGGCGGACGCCGACGTCCCCGAGGGCGGCGCGCAGGGCGTCGATCGCCTCGAGCGGATCGATGTCGCCTCGGAGCCAGACCGACGGCTCGACGGCCACGGCAGCGCTGATGATCGAGTCGTTGCGCAGGACGCCCGCCGCGAGGCGCTCGTTGGGAACGATCACCCGTGTCCCTCCCGGGGTACGCAGCCACGTGTTGATGAGCCGCACGTCCTCCACCGTCCCGGAATCTCCCTCGAAGGCCACGACGTCCCCGATCCGCAGGGGCTGCGTGACGGCCAGGAGCACCCCGGCGATCGCGTTGGCCAGGGTCTGGCGCGCCGCGAAGCCGACGACGGCGGCCGCGATCGCGCCCGACGTGAGGATCGTGCTCGCGACGTCGCCGACCCCGGCGAACTGCCGCAGGGCCAGGGAGACCCCGATCACGACGACCACCACGTCCACGAGGCGCTGGAGGAAGCGCAGGCGCGTGTCGAGCTCCGGGCGCAGCTCGCCGCCGGCCACGGCCCGGGCCAGCCGCCGTCCCCGGCGCGCGACGCCGCGGTGGATGACGACGAGCGCGAGCCCGGTCAGGACGAGCACCCCGAGGGCGGTGAGCTCGTCCCGGTGACGCGGGAGGAAGCTCTCGGCAGCGAGGATGGCCGACGGCATGGCGCATGACGGTACCTCCACGCTTCCCGTGCCGGCCCGCCCCCCGGCGTCCGCCTCCGAGCCCGATGGCCCGGATCCCGGCGCCCGGGCGCCGAGATCGCGGCTGATCTTCGCGCGGAGGCCGCCGCCGGCCGCCCTGACCCCGCGGCGGCTGAACGCCGAACGTGGTGCCGCGATCGCCGACGCGGCGCGCGCGCTCGTGCTCACGCGGCTCGTCGTGCTGGCCGCGGGCCTGGCGGCCCTCGCGCTGGTCGGGGAGCGGCCCGGCGTCGGCCCGGGTTTCGATCCGGAGCGCGTCACGGTGCCCTTCGGCGCGCTCGGCGACGCGCTCGTCGCCCCCGCGGCGCGCTGGGACGCCGTCTGGTTCGTGACGATCGCCGAGCGTGGCTACGGGCTCGACGCGGCGCGGCCGGCGTTCTTCCCGCTCTACCCGCTCCTGGCGCGCGGGGCGGGGGTGGTGACCGGCTCGGCGCTGGTCGGCGGGATCCTCGTCTCGCTCGTCTCCTTCGGGGTTGCGCTCTACCTCCTGCGGCGGCTGACCGAGCTCGAGCTCGGAGCAGACGCGGCGCGGGCGACGGTCTGGCTGACGGCGGCGTTTCCCGTGGCGTTCTTCTTCTCCGCGGTCTACAGCGAGGCGCTCTTCCTCGCGCTCAGCGTGGGTTGCGTGTACGCCGCGCGGACCGATCGCTGGGCCTGGGCGGGCACGCTCGGGCTTCTGGCGACCGGGACCCGCAGCGCGGGGATCGTCCTGCTCGTGCCCTTGGCACTGCTGCTGTGGGACCGCCGCGCTTCCGGGCTCTGGCGGCGCGCGGCGTGGGTGGGGCTCGTGCCGCTGGGCGCCGCGGCGTTCTGCGGCTGGCTCGCGCTCCGGGGCGCGGATCCGCGGGCGCCGTTCGACGCGCAGGCCGAGTGGTACCGCGAGCTCTCGGTGCCCTTCGCCGGCCTGTGGGAGGGCACGACGGCGGCCTGGGACGGCGCACGCCAGCTGCTCTGGGGCTCCTCGGAGCGGATCTTCTTCGAGCACGCCGGCGGTCAGCCGTCCGAGGTCGCGCGGGTGAACTTGCAGCTCTACGGGTTCCTGGTCCTCGGGCTGACGGCGCTCGTGGGCGCTGCACGATGCCTGCCACCGGCCTACGCCGCCTACGCGCTCGCCGCACTCGCGCTGCCGCTCTCGACTCCCGTCCAGGCGCAGCCCCTGATGTCGCTGCCGCGCTTCGTCGCGGTGCTCTTCCCCCTGTTCATGTGGGGCGGGTGGTGGATCGCGCGTCGCGGGCGACGAACCCGGGTCGCCGTCGGCGCCGCCTCGACGCTCGGTCTGGTCGTCTTCACGGGGCAGTTCACGACCTGGAGGTGGGTGGCCTGACCGTCGTCCTCCTGGACGCACTCGGGACGATCCTCGAGCTCGAGCAGCCCTGGCCGCACCTCGTGCGAGAGCTCGGGGAACGCGGAACCCGCGTCACCGAGGAGCTGGCCCGTGAGGCGATGCTCGCCGAGATGGCCTTCTACCGTGCCGAGCACCACCGCGCCGCCGACGCGGACGGCCTGGCGCGGCTGCGCCGGGAGTGCGCAGGGGTCGTCCTCGAGCACCTCGGGCCGGCGGCGGCGCACACGGCGATCGAGGACGTCGAGGCCGCGCTGCTGGCGGCGGTGCGCTTCGTCGCCTACTCCGACGTCGCGCCGGCGCTCGAGCAGCTCCGCGAGGACGGAGCGCAGCTCGTCGTGGTGTCCAACTGGGACGTGTCCCTGCATACCGTGCTCGCGCAGTCCGGCCTGAGCGGGCTGCTCGACGGCGCCATCTCCTCCGCCGAGGCAGGAGCCGCGAAACCCGATCCGGCGATCCTCGTCGCCGCGCTGGCACTGGTGGGCGGGAGTGCCGAGGACGCGTTCATGGTCGGCGACTCGGTGGCGACCGACATCGCCGGCGCGCAGGCCCTGGGGATCGCCCCGGTGCTCGTAGCGCGCGCCGCGGGCGAGGGCCTCGGCTCCTTCGGCGCCGGCCCGCGTGCCCCTGCGGGCGTGCCGACCCTGCCGGGACTCGCCGGACTGCCCGAGCTCGTCCGCTACCGTCGGTAGCCCCCCGATGTCGTCCGCGCCCCCGACGAACGAGCTCGCGCTCACCCCGCCGCCGCCCGCGCGCCCAGAGCTTCCGGACGGTGCCGAGCTCACGCCGGTCGAGCCGCGCTGGCACCCCTCGGGGGTCTTCGTCGCCTTCGCGCTCGGGCTGGCCGGGACCCTCATCGGGGTGCTGGTGCTCGGGTCCGTCGCCGTCGCGCTCGGAGCCGAAGCCGACAACTTCCCACCCGGCGTGAACATCGCGCTCACGATCGTCCAGGACGCCGCGTTCGTCATCGCCGCGCTGTTCGTCGCGAGCAGGGTGGCGCGGCCGGCGCCCTGGCAGTTCGGCCTGCGGGGCACGCGGGTGGGCGCGTTCGTCGGCTGGACGATCGCGGCGTTCGTCGCGTTCGCCGCGTTCGGGGCGCTCTACTCAGAGCTCCTGAACATCGGTTCCCAGGAAGAGCTGCCGGATCAGCTCGGAGCCGACAGCGGGACCCTCGCCCTGTGTGCCGCGGCGTTCCTGGTCACGGTCGTGGCGCCCGTCGCGGAGGAGTTCTTCTTCCGCGGCTACATCTTCGGGGCGCTGCGCAACTGGAAGGGCATGTGGATCGGGGCACTGCTCACCGGGCTGCTCTTCGGCGCCATCCACGCCGGCTCGGCGCCCGATCCGCTGTACCTCCCGCTGCTGGCGGTCTTCGGCTTCGTCCTCTGCCTGCTCTACGCCAGGACCCGGTCGCTGTACCCCTGCATCGCGCTTCACGCGATCAACAACTCCATCGCCTTCGGCGGTGCCCGTGACGGATGGAGCTGGGAGTACGCCGTCCTGCTGGCGGGCTCGCTCGGGGCGATCGTGCTGCTCGCGCTCGTCGTACGCCGTCTCGGCGGTCCGGCGCCCGCCGCCTTCGAGCAGGCGTGAAGCCGGCTGGTGCGTGACCGCGAGGCGCCGCGGAGCGCCGGCGCCGTCACCTCAGCGGACGCGCCGGACAGGTGATGCGCAGGCGGTGCGCCGGGGAATAGGATTGCCCTCCCATGCGCGCGGCCACCCCGATTCTCTGCGTCCTGCTGCCTCTGGGCCTTCCGGCGGTCGCCCAAGGCCAAAGCCTTCTCACGCCGAAGCCCCCCGCCACGACGCCCGCGCCACCCCCGGCGGCCGCTCCGGCTCCGGCTCCGGTCGCGGGCGTGCTGGCGATCCGGGCCGAGCGCGTCGGACGCGGCCGCACGGTCCTGGCCGGCGCGCGCTGGCGCGTCCGCGGGAGCCTCACCCCCTACGTCCCCGGCCAGCAGGTCACCGTGCGCTTCCTCCGCGGGAGCCGCAAGCTCGGCGTGAAGCGGGTCACGCTGCTTCCGAGCACCGGAAACACCGGGGCGTTCGTCGTCGGCTTCCGCACCACCCGTCCGGGTCCCGTGGTGGTGCGCGCTTCGCACCCGGCCACGCCGGAACTGGCCACCGCCGTCGCGCGGCCGACGTCCGTCGACGTGCTGCCGCTCCGTGTGCGGGCGGGCGCGAAGGGTCTTGCCGTGCGCATGCTCCAGCAGCGCCTCGCGCGGCTCGGCTACGTCGTCGGGCGCCGCGGGCGCTTCGACGCGCGGACCGGCCGCGCCGTCCTGGCGTTCCGCAAGGTCACCGGAATGGCGCGGACCTCCGCCGCCGACCGCGCCGTCCTCAGCCGCCTCGCGCGCGGCCGGGGCGCCTTCCGCGTGAGGTTTCCCCGCCATGGGCGCCACGTCGAAGCCGACATCTCGCGGCAGGTCGTCGCCCTGATCGGGGCGGGCGGGAAGGTCGAGCGGATCCTTCCCACCTCGTCCGGAGCGCCCTCGACCCCGACGATCCTCGGTTCCTTCCGGATCTACCGCAAGGACTTCGGGACCAACGCGCTCGGGATGGTCCACGCGGCGTACTTCATCCGGGGCTACGCGCTCCACGGCTTCCGCTCCGTGCCGACCTACGGGGCGAGCCACGGCTGCCTGCGGGTGCCGATCGGCGACGCGCTGAGCCTCTTCCGCTGGGTGCGCCACGGCACCCGGGTGGATACGTACCGCTGAACCTAAGCCTGGATCCACCGATTCTCGCGGCGAATCCCCGCCGTGGCCGAGGCCATATGCCCGTTCGGGGCTTCCCAAAGGGCTCACCCTGAGGGTGCGCCCCGAACGGGCATCTGACCGGGCCCACGACAGGGATTCGTCCCCGATGATCGGTGGATCCAGGCTAAGTGCTCCGATTCCGAAGTTCCATGGCAGCATCCGGGCGCCTCGCCGGGCCGTGCCGCCCGGCGACGGCCCCGCAAGTACGCCCAGTACGAGCAGGGCCGTCGCCGAACGCCACGGCGCGCCGATCCATCCCGGGTCCTGCGACGGAACTTACGAATCGGAGCACCCAGGGCCTCAGCGGCCGGCGGCGAACCGGGCGAGGAAGCCGCCGCCCAGGCCGTAGAGCAGGAGCGCGAGGGCGGCGGGCCCGGTGCGGCGCAGCCAGCGGCTGCTCGCGTCCTCGAAGACGGGCGCGAAGGGGGAGAGCAGCGCGTCGTTGGCGTCGTCGACGACTTCCCGCGCGCCGGAGTGGGCGCGTTCGCGGGCGCGCTCCTGCTCCGTCGAGGGGTCGGGGGAGCGTGACGCGCGGCGCCCCTCGATCTCCGTGGTGGTGCGGTCGGAGGCGCTGCGCGCCTCGTCGATCGCGAACAGCGCCCATCCCGCGACGACGACGAGGCTGGCCAGGACCGCGAAGCCACGAAGGAGGGACTCGAGCACGGCAGTAGGCTACGGCGCCGATGGATGCCCAGCAGCGCCTGGTGGACGAACTGCGGACGCACGCGCTCGTGATCGGCGAGGTCGTGCTCAGCTCGGGCCAGACCGCGCAGTACTACGTGGATGCCAAACGGGCCATCCTCCTGCCGGCCGGCTTCACCGCGCTCGGCGAGCTCGTCGCCCACCACGCCCGCGCGTGGGGCGCCACGGCCGTCGGCGGCCTGACGATGGGCGCCGACCCGGTCGCGTGTGCAGCGCTGGCCGGCGGCTTCGCGGGCAAGGCGTTCTTCGTGCGCAAGGACGTCAAGCCGCACGGCCTCTCCCGCCGCATCGAGGGCCCGGGGCTCACCGGGCAGGATCGCTGCGTCGTCCTCGAGGACGTGGTCTCGACGGGCGGTTCCACGGTCAGGGCCATCGAGGCGCTCGGGCAAGAGGGCCGTGAGGTGATCGGGGTCATCAGTGTGCTCGACCGCCTCGCGGGCGGCTCGGAGGCGATCACCGTCGCGGCCGGCGGAGCGCCTTACGTCGCGCTGACCACGATCGACGACGTGTATCCGGAGCGCCCGGACCGGCCCTAGGAGCAGGTTCGTCGGGTCGTTCCACCAGGCGGTCCGGGAGGGGACCCGGGAAACGACCCATCTAGACTCGCCCGAGCGCCCTCGTAGTTCAACGGATAGAACGAGCGCCTCCTAAGCGCTAGATGCAGGTTCGATTCCTGCCGGGGGCATGGCCGGACGCAGGCAGGATCAAGTTCCCGGGCACGTGCCGGCGGCGGGCGTGGACGTTCGGCGTGTGTCACGGTCAACCGCTCTGGCCGCTATGGTCAGCCGTCGTGACCGCGGCTCCTGATCGAAGCTCGGTGGCCACACTCCCCGCAGCAAATGCTGCATCGCATGTTGTGCCTGCATTATCGACTCCGGGTACGCGGCGCGACAGCCCTATAGTCGCCCACCGTCCGCACGACGCGGACGGTTCCGGCGCCGCTCAGCGGACGCCGGAGTAGCAGGATCTTCACAGGAGATGTGCCCCATCACCGCCTTGCCGCCAGCCACCGCCGGACGCCCGGTGTGAGCACCACCGCCACGGAGCGCCTCCAGGAGCCTGGAGTCGAGCTGACGCCGCGCGGCGGCGTGGCGTCGGAGATCACCGCGCGTTCGCCGCTGCAGCTCTTCTGGCGCCGCCTGAAGAGCGACTGGCTTGCGCTCGGCGCGCTCGGCGTGGTGGTTCTGATCGTCCTCACCGCGATCCTGGCACCGGTCATCGTCGACGTGGCGGGTACCGCCGCACCCCGGGCGACGAACGCGGACCTCACGGGCGACTTCGGTGAGCCGCTCGGCCCGAACGCCATGGCGTCATCGCCCTCGTCGGACGGCACGGTCGCCCAGGCCGGCCCGTTCGGATCGGACAAGCTCGGGCGCGATGTCTTCTCCCGCACGATCTACGGCAGCCGCATCTCACTGCTCGTGGCCTTCATCGCCACGGCCATCACCGTGCTGGTCGGGGTCACCCTCGGGCTGCTGGCGGGCTACTACCGCGGCTGGGTCGACACCCTGCTCACCCGGGCCATGGACGTCATGCTCGCCTTCCCGGTGCTCGTGCTCGCGATCGGCATCGGCGTCGCCTGCTCGGGTACCGGCGGCTGCCTGGGCGGCGCGATCAAGCCCGGGCTGGCGGTCGTCATCTTCGTCATCTCGCTCGCGACGTGGCCGTACATGGCGCGGATCGTTCGCGGCCAGGTGCTGTCCCTGCGCGAGAAGGAGTTCGTCGAGGCCTCCCGGTCGCTCGGCGCCTCCGACCGCCGGATCATCTTCAAGGAGATCCTGCCGAACCTCGTGGCGCCGATCATCGTCTACTCGACGATCCTCATCCCCCAGAACATCCTGTTCGAGGCGGCGCTCTCCTTCCTCGGCATCGGCGTCGAGGCGGGCACTCCCAGCTGGGGGGCGATGATCGCCGACGCCGCCTCGATCTTCCGCGAGGCCTGGTGGTACATGACCTTCCCCGGCATCGCGCTCCTCGTGACCGTCCTCGCCTTCAACCTCGTCGGTGACGGGCTGCAGGACGCCCTCAACCCCCGCACCGCCAAATGATCAAGCCTGCTTGTCCATCAGCACCTCCTGGGGACTTCCAGACCCCGAATACGAAAGGATCACGTATGACCAATTCGCTGCGCGCGCTCGCTCTGGGCGCCGCTGCCGCGTCCTCGCTGTTCGTCGTCGCCTGCGGGAGCGACGACAGCGGATCGAGCTCCTCGCAGAGCTCGGGCGGCGCACCCAAGGCCGAGGCTCCCGCCGAAGGCAAGCAGGGCGGGGCGCTCCAGCAACTCGGTGCGGCCGACGTCGACTACCTCGACCCCGGCCACACCTACTACCAGGGCGGCTACCAGGTCGCCTACGCCACCCACCGGGGGCTGTACGGCTTCAAGCCAGGCACTCCGGAGCCGCAGCCGGACCTCGCCGTCGCCGCGCCGGAGATCGGCGCCGACAACAAGTCGATCACCGTCAAGCTCCGCAAGGGCGTGAAGTTCGCGCCGCCGGTGAACCGCGAGATCACCTCCAAGGACGTCAAGTACGCCTTCGATCGCGCGTTCTCGGTCAACGTCGGCGGCCAGTACGCCACCGCGTTCTTCTCGTCCATCGAGGGTGCGCCGAAAAAGCTGACCAAGGGCGTCAAGAGCATCTCGGGCATCACGACGCCCGACGACCAGACCCTCGTGTTCAAGCTCACGAGTCCTGAGGCCCCGGGCGTCGCCGCCGCCCTCGTGATGCCGATCACGATGCCGGTGCCCGAGGAGTACGCCAAGGAGTTCGACGCCAAGAGCCCGTCGACCTACAACAAGCACGTCGTCGCCTCCGGCCCGTACATGGTGGCCAACGACGCCGAGGGCAACCTGACCGGCTACAAGGCGGGCAAGTCGATCAAGCTCGTCCGCAACCCGAACTGGGACAAGGCCACGGACTTCAAGCCGGCCTACCTCGACGAGATCAACATGAAGACCAACGTCGCCGACGCGTCCGTCGCCGCGCAGCAGGTCCTCAAGGGCCAGGGGATGGCGCTCGACACGAACCCGCCGGCCGCCGAGCTGAAGCTCGCCGTGACGCAGTTCAAGGATCAGTTCGTGCAGGTGCCGTCGGGTGGGTACCGCTACTTCCCGCTGAACACGACGATCAAGCCGTTCGACGACTTGAACGTGCGCAAGGCCGTCCTGGCCGGGTTCGACCGCGAGGCGGCCCTCAAGGCGCGCGGCGGCAAGTTCACCGGCGACATCGCCAACCACTTCCTTCCGCCGGGATTCCCCGGCTTCGAGGAGGCCGGTGGCGCCGAGGGCGCCGGCGTGGATTTCCTGGCCAACCCGCGCGGTGACATGGCGGTGGCCGCGAAGTACATGAAGGCCGCGGGCTTCAAGTCCGGCAAGTACGAGGGCGACGAGGAGCTGCTGATGATCGGCGCCACCGCCGATCCGGTGAAGGCGCAGTCGGAGGTCGCCAAGGCCCAGCTCGAGAAGCTCGGCTTCAAGATCAAGCTGCGGCTCGTGCCGCAGGACGCGGTCTACACGGAGTACTGCCAGGTTCCGAAGAAGAAGGTGGCCGTCTGCGGCGGCGCGGGCTGGTTCAAGGACTTCCAGGACCCGCAGTCGATGCTCGAGCCGACGTTCAAGGGCGAGAACATCACGCTGGATGGCGGCAACAACAACCTGCCGCAGCTCGACGACCCGAAGATCGACGCGGCGATGGACAAGGCCGCGACACTCCAGGGCGAGGAGCGGCTGAAGGCCTACGGCGAGATCGACAAGATGATCGTCGAGCAGGCCCCGGCCGTCCCGTTCGTCTGGGACAAGCAGACGAACATCTGGTCGAAGAACGTCGCCGGCGCCGCCAACGACTACGGCGTGCTGCTCGACTTCAACTTCACGTCGCTGAAGTAGCCGGGTACCACCACGATCCGTGCCCCGCCGCCCTTCTCGGGCGGCGGGGGTCGGCCGTCCTTCTCTTTCGCAGAACAACGACTCGAACGCCCCCATGGGCACCTACATCTTCCGACGCCTGATCTGGACCGCTCTGCTGCTGTTCTTCGTGAGCGCGCTCACGTTCCTGATCTTCAACGTCCTCCCGACCGCCGATCCCGCCAAGCTTCGCGCGGGTCGCAACCAGACGCCCGAGACGGTCGCGGCCATCCGCGAGCAGCTCAACCTCGACGACCCGTTCCTCGTCCGGTTCTTCAGCTACCTCGGCGACCTCCTCTTCCGCTTCGATTTCGGGACGTCGGTCCTCAACGACGAGCCGGTCCGCCCCCTGATCTTCGAGGCACTGCCGAACACGCTGATGCTCGTCCTGGGCGCCGCCTTCGTGTGGTTCGCCTCCGGCGTCGTGATCGGCACGATCTCCGCCGTGCGCCGCGGCACGATCATCGATCGGGTGGCGATGACGACGGCCCTGGTCGCGATCTCCGCGCCCGTGTACTGGCTCGGCCTCGTCGCCCTCTACCTCTTCTCGAGCGACCTGGGGGTCCTCGGCCTCTTCCCGGCGGCCGGCACCTACGACGCCGCCGACGGCATCTTCACGAACATCTCCTCACTCTTCCTCCCGTGGCTCGTCCTCGCCGCGGCGTTCGCGGCGATCTACGCCCGGCTGCTGCGCTCGAACCTCCTGGAAGTCATGAGCGAGGACTACATCCGCACGGCCCGCGCGAAGGGTCTCAAGGAGCGCCGGGTCATCTTCCGTCACGGCCTGCGCTCGGCGATCACGCCGATCATCACGGTGCTCGGCCTGGACATCGGCATCCTGATGGGCGGCGCGATCCTGACGGAATCCGTCTTCGGGATTCCCGGCATCGGACGCCTGTCCTTCGACGCGATCAACCGCAACGACATCGACATCGTCCAGGGTACGACGCTCTTCCTCGCGCTCGGCGTCTGTCTGATGAGCCTGCTGGTCGACGTCCTCTACGCGTTCCTCGACCCTCGCGTGAGGTTCTGAGGCGATGGCTCCCCTGCTCCAGGTCACCGACCTCCGCGTCCACTTCCACACCGACGACGGCATCGTGAAGGCCGTCGACGGGATCTCCTACTCCGTCGACGCCGGGCAGACGCTGGGGATCGTCGGGGAGTCCGGCTCGGGCAAGTCCGTGAGCTCGATGACCGTGATGGGGCTCACCCGCGCGAAGAACGCGCAGATCTCCGGCTCGATCGTCTTCGACGGCAAGGAGCTGCTGACCGCCACCGAGGACGAGCTGCGCCGGGTGCGGGGCGGGCCGGTCTCGATGATCTTCCAGGACCCGCTGAGCTCGCTGCATCCGATGTACAAGATCGGCAAGCAGCTCGTGGAAGCCGTCCGGACCCACCAGGACGTCTCGAAGGCCAGGGCGCTCGACCGCGCAGTCGAGATGCTCGGCCTGGTCGGGCTTCCCGAGCCGCGCCGGCGCGTGGACTCCTATCCCCACGAGTTCTCCGGCGGCATGCGCCAGCGCGTGATGATCGCGATGGCGCTCTGCAACGACCCGAAGCTCCTCATCGCCGACGAGCCGACCACCGCCCTCGACGTCACGGTGCAGGCGCAGATCCTGGACCTGCTCGAGCGGCTCAAGCGCGAGCTCGACACGGCGATCGTGCTGATCACGCACGACCTCGGCGTCGTCGCGGAGGTCACGGACGACATCGCGGTCATGTACGCGGGGCGGATCGTCGAGAAGGCGCCGAAGGGCGCGATCTTCGCCGCGCCCGAGCATCCGTACACCTGGGGCCTGCTGCGCTCGATCCCGCGCCTGGACTCGCCGCGCGACGAGGAGCTCGTGCCGATCCCGGGTCGCCCGCCGTCGCTCATCAACCCGCCCTCGGGCTGCTCGTTCCACCCGCGCTGCCCTTACGTCCGGGAGGCGCACACCCGCGTCGACCCCGCCTTGGAGCCCGTGCCGGGCGCCCGGGAGCACGCGGTGGCGTGCCTGCTGACCGGGGAGACCCGCCAGGCGCTGTGGGCCGAGCTGGCCTCGGGCGCCGACCCGGAGGCCGCGAAGGCCGCGGCGACGCCCGCCGCCGCGGCGGGGCCCGGCCGTCTCGAGGAGGAGGGGTCCTGATGGCCGCAGGCAACCCGCTCGTCGAGGTCCGCGACCTGGTCAAGCACTTCCCGATCAAGAAGGGCCTGATCCTCAGCAGGCAAGTCGGCGCGGTGCGGGCCGTCGACGGGATCTCGTTCGACATCGTGGAGGGGGAGACGCTCGGGCTCGTCGGGGAGTCGGGCTGCGGGAAGTCGACGACCGCGCGGCTGCTGACGCGACTGCTCGACCCGACCTCCGGGACGATCTCCTTCGAGGGACGCGACATCGCGTTCATGTCGCACGAGGAGCTCAAGCCGCTGCGGCGCGACATGCAGATGATCTTCCAGGACCCGTACTCGTCGCTGAACCCGCGCAAGACCGTCGGCTCGATCATCGCCGAGCCGTTCGTCATCCACGCGGTCGCGCCCGACCCGAAGGAGCGCAAGCGGCGCGTCCAGGAGCTCATGGAACAAGTGGGGCTCAACCCTGAGCATTTCAACCGCCTGCCGCACGAGTTCTCCGGGGGCCAGCGCCAGCGCATCGGCGTGGCGCGGGCGATCGCCCTGAAGCCCAAGCTCATCGTGGCCGACGAGCCCGTCTCCGCGCTCGACGTCTCCATCCAAGCGCAGATCCTGAATCTGCTGCGAACCCTCCAGCGCGACCTGGGCCTGACGATCGTCTTCATCGCGCACGACCTGTCCGTCGTCCGCCACATGTGCGACCGCATCGCGGTGATGTACCTCGGGCGGATCGCGGAGCTCGCGAGCGCCGACGAGCTCTACGGCCATCCCCGCCACCCGTACACGGGCGCGCTGCTCTCCGCCGTCCCCGTCCCCGATCCCCGCCTGGCGAAGATGAAGGTGCGCCAGGTGCTGGGCGGGGACGTGCCGTCGCCGACGAACCCGCCGCAGGCCTGCCGCTTCCACACGCGCTGCCCCAAGGCGGTCGCGGGAACGTGCGACGTCGACGATCCCGAGCTCGCGGCGAAGGCGGGCGGCAACCTCGCGGCCTGCCACTTCCCGCTCTCCGACACGGAGATCGCGGCGCGGGTGCCGACCGCCGCGCCGTAGCCGAGGATGCGTCGTGCCGCGCTCGCCATTCTCCCGCTGGTCCTGACGGGTTGCGGCGCGGGCGAGGTCCGGACGGCGAGCTTCGAGCTTGCGCCCTTCGAGGACGGCGGACCGCTCGGCGTCGCCCACCTCGAGCAGGACGGGAAGGCGGTCCGTGGCTGGGTGGCCGTGTGGGGGCTGCGGCCCGGTTCGAGCCACGCGGCGCACCTCGGCCCGACGGGCGCCTCCTGCCGGCGGTTGCCCTCCGACCCGCGCCTGCGGCTGCCCGCGCTGCACGCCGACGAGGATGGCGTCGCCTTCGGGCGCTTCGCGGCGCGAGGCGAGGCGCCGGTCGCCGACGCGCGCTGGGCGCTCACGGTGCACACGGGCGACGCGCGCTCGGCCCGGGCCGCGTGCGGGGCGGCCGCTCCGGGGCAGCGGCTCTCCGAGGCGGCGCTCACCGCGGCGGGTCCGTCGGGCGCGCGCGTGGCCCCGGTCGCCGGGCTCGTCCAGCTGCGCGGCGGTCGGCCCGTCGGGGGGGTCCGGACGCTCCGGGGCCGGGTCGGCGAGCGGCTCGCGGTCGCGGTGCGCTCGGACCGTCGCGACGAGCTCTCGCTGGACGGTTTGGGCCTCGCCTTCCAGGTCGGCCCGGGTCAGGTCGCGCGCTTCACCCTGCGGCCGCGTCGCCCGGGCGTCGCGACGCTCCGCGGCCCGTCGACGGCCGGCCGGGCGGTGCTGCGGATCGTCGTCGCGCGCTGAGCGCCCGCGCGCGTCGAAGCTCAGTGCTCCGATTCCGAAGTTCCATGGCAGCATCAGGAACGTACGAATCAGAGCACTCAGTCCAGGAAGCTGGCGACCTCGGCGACGGGCGCGCGCTCCGGCGTGCGCTCCGCCTGCCGCGGCGGCCCCAGGTGCAGCAGGCCCAGGGTGCGCTCGTCGTCGGGGATCCCCAGCGCCGCCCGGCCGGCGGGGTCGCGCAGCACGGCCGGAGTGCGCCAGTATCCCGCTAGGCCGCGGTCGTGAGCGCCGAGCAGCACGAGGTAGGCCGCGACGGCGCTCGAGCACAGATCCTCCTCGTCGGCGACGGGGTCGCCCGTCTGGAGGGCCGAGACGGCGACGAGGGTCGGCGCGCGGTCGAGCTTGGCGCCCGACCCCGGCTGGAGCGCGTCGGAGGCCGCCCGCAGGCGCTCGAGCGACGCGGGCCCGACCACGCGGAAGCGCCAGGGGTTGGTCAGGTGGTGGTTCGGCGCCCAGGTGGCGAGCGCGAAGAGCTCCTCGAGGATCTCGCGGGCGACGGGCTCGCGACCGTAGGCCTTGTGGGTGCGCCGGGAGCGGACGGCCTCCCCGAGCTCCACTAGTGGCCCCTCCTGCAAGTCCTCGCACGATGACCTACGAGAGGAACCACTAGGCCGCCTCGCCTGCGCCCGCCGACGAAGGAGGAAGGGTGTCCTCCTCGTCGTCCTCGTAGAGCGACTCCGACGCGAGCTCGCGGTTGGCGGTGCCCCAGAGCTTGATGTCGAGGACGTCACCGCGATAGTCGTCCGGAGCGATGAGCGTGAAGCGGTCGTCGAGGATCGCGCACTGGTCGACCGCGAGGCCGGCGAGCTCCGCGGTGACGAGCTTCCCGCCGCGGGTCAGCGGCCGACCCCAGACGAGCGTCATGTGGGCGACCTTTCCGCGCTCGCCGCGCCACCGGCCGATGACGTCCTCGCAGAGGTCGAGCTTCCAGCCGGGATTCTGCTCGGCCACCTCGGCGGTGAACTCGGCGGTGGCGTCCAGGTCCGTCGCCTCGGCGCCGTCGGCGCCCGGGACGAACGAGACGTGGCCGTAGAGCTCATAGCCCGTCGAGGTGCGGCACGTGGCGGGGACGTACGTGCGCCCGCCGTAGGTGCGATCGGGGTACCACACGATGTCGCCGGCCTGGCCGAGATCCTCGCCCTCCTCGTCGATCCGCAGGCACGCGGCCAGGAACTCCACCCGCAGGCGATCGGCCCAGCGGCCGTAGGGCAGCTCGTCCTGGGGCGGCTCGGCGGCGAAGGCGGTGACGAAGCGGTCGGTCGGCGGCATCCGATCGATTCTACGGCGAGCGCTTCACAGCTCGACGAGCACCGTGACGGGCCCGTCGTTGACCAGCGCGACCTCCATGTGCGCGCCGAAGCGGCCGCGCTGCGCCCGGAGCGCGTCGGCCACCCGCTCGTAGAGCGGCTCGGCGTGCCCGGGCCGCGCGGCCGCGACGTAGCTCGGCCGGTTTCCCTTCCCGACGTCCCCGTACAGCGTGAACTGCGAGATGACCAGGACCTCCCGGGCGCCGAGCGGCTCGTTCATCCGGCCCTGGGCGTCGGGGAACAGCCGCAGGCCGCCGATCTTCCGGGCGACGCGGTCGGCCGTCGCCGCATCGTCCTCGTGGGTGATCCCGAGCAGGACGAGCAGCCCCGCCCCGATCGCGGCGACGGGCTGGCCATCGACGCTGACCGACGCCTCCGAGACCCGCTGGACGAGCGCGCGCATCCCCCGCAGGGTCACACACCGCGACGGGTCAGACCAGCGCCACGACGCTCGCGACGCCCACCACGAGCGCGGAGCTCCACGCGACGGCGGCGGCCGCGAGCTTCAGGTCGAGTCCGTACACGTGGGCGACCACCAGGCAGTTGATCCCGCACGGCATCGCGGCCTGCAGCAGGTACGACGGCGGGAGGTCGAGCAGCACCGCGTCGGCCAGCAGCATCACCGCGGGCGCCAGCGTCAGGCGGACGCCGACGGCCGCCGCGACCGGCCGCGTGAGCGGCGGCGGGAACGAGAAGGTCCCGTCGGCCGCCTCGTGGCGCAAGTGGACGCCGAGGATGAAGAAACCGATCGGGGCGAGGCCGAGCGCGGCAACGCGGCCGGCGTCGATGACCGCGTCCGGGACCGCGCTGTCCGGGACGATCAGCGCCACCACCAGCGCCAGCCCGGGGGGGTTGCGCAGGACGAAGCTGCGCGCACGTTCGCGGAAGCCCTCGCCGGCCTTCGTGCCGAACGCCGCGCCGACCCCGAAACCGAACAGCAGGACCGCCGGGGCGGAGACGAGCGCGTCGTAGGCGATCGCCGGCCCGAGCTGGTCGGTTCCGAGCACGGCGGCCGACAGCGGCAGGCCGAGGTAGCCCGTGTTGGCGACCAGCGCCGCGCAGAGCACCGCGCCCAGCGCCGGCCGGTCGAGGCGCAGCACGCGGCGCCCGAGCACCCAGGCTCCGAGGGTCGCCACTCCGAGCGCGACGTAGCCCAGCGCGAGCCCGATCCCGACCCCCGTGCTGAGCTCGAGCCGGTTGACGCCGCAGAACGTGATCAGCGGGAAGAGCGTGTAGAGCAGGATCTCCAGCGCGCGTCCCGTCGCCGATCGGGCCCGCGCGCCCCAGCGCCGCTCCGTCGCGACCCCCGCCCAGGCCGAGCCGACCACCGCCAGGACGACCCACAGCACGGGTCGGGCTCAGTGCTCCGTTTCCGACGTTCCGTGGCAGCATCCGGGCGCCTTCGCCGGTCCGTCGTCGGACGCCACGGCGCGCCGATCCGTCCCGGGCCCTGCGGCGGACCCTACGAATCGGAGCACGTGGCCAGCGGGCGCAGCTCGGCTGCCGCGCGCTCGGGCAACACCGGGTTGAGGTGCACGCCCGTGCCGAGCTCGAGGCCACCTGGGGCGAACAGGCGCGGCAGCACGTCGATCCGCCAGCAGAAGCGCTCCGCGCCGCGAGGCGCCGTGCGCACCCAGAGCGTCAGCGGCGGTGGCGCCCCGAGGCGGGCCTCCAGCGCGTGAACCGCGCGGTGCAGGAGCGCGGCACCGAGCACCCCGGGCGCCTCGAAGCGCGGCGTGGGCGTCCGCGGCACGATCATGAGCTGGTAGGGGACCCGCGAGGCGTAGGGAGCGAGCATGACCGCCTCGTCGTCGTAGCCCACCAGGCGCTCGCGCAGGCGGACCTCGGCCTGCACGAGGTCGCCGAGCAGGTCGGAGCCCTGGGTTCGCGTCGCGTAGGCGCCGCACCGCTCGCGCTCGCGCGCGACCGCCGCCGGCACGAAGTCGAGTGCCCACAGCTGCGCGTGGGAGTGGGGTTGCGACGCGCCGCCGTCGGCGCCCTCGCTGACGTGCAGGTGCACGTGGGGCGCCTCGGCGTAGGCGGCCATCCGCTCACGCCAGAGCCCCATGGCCAGCACGAGCTCCTCCCGGGTCAGCGCGCCGAGCGTGGCCACGCGCCGCGGGGCGTTCACGATGACCTCGTGGTGCCCGCGCGCCCCGGCGCTCGTGAACAGGTCGAGCGCGGCCTCCCGCGGCGGGTCCGGCGCGTCGGGCGTGAACGCGGGATACCGATTCTCGAATGCGCGCGCCGACCAGCCGCCGCCGGCGGCGACCGCCCGCGCGCGCTCGGGTGGCGTCCGGTCCTCGTGGCCCGGCGCGAACGGATCGCCGTCCGGGTCGATCTCGACGGCAGGAGGCAGCGGGGGGAACGCGCCGGGGCGGCCGGCCCGCGCCGGCACGAAGACCACGCGTAGACCGCTGAGCGGGTCGACCCGGATTTCGCCCATCTCAGTTCCCGGGGGGCACGGCACGCGGGCATCGGGTCCGCAGGCGCGGCGTCATCGCGCCGGTGCGGCGTACTTCTCGATGTCGGCCCGCAGGTCGTCCGCGGAGAGATAGGGGCCCTGGCGGACGTGGGTCTGCCTGCCGTCGGCGTCGAAGAACGCGGTCGTCGGCCAGAAGGAGCCGGCGATACCCAGCGCCTCGACGGCTTCGAGCTTGGGATCGGAGATGTGGGGGAAGCTCGTCGGGAACTCCGCGAGGAACTTCGCCGCCGGCCCCGGGCCGTCTCCCGCGTCGACGCCGAGGAAGGCGACCTGCTTGCCGAGGTCGGCGCTCACGCGTTGAAAGGCCGGGAACTCCGCGCGGCACGGCCCACACCACGACGCCCACTTGTTCACGACGACCGGGTGGCCCTCGAGCGCCGCGAGCTCGCGTTTGGCCGTGGCCGCGGGAAGCAGTTGGTTGCCGCGGGCGTGAAGCCGCGCGAGGGGTGCCGGGGCGCCCGCGAGGCGCTCGCGTACCTCCGCGGGGCTGGGCGTCCCGTCGCTCGAGGGCCGCTCCGCCTCCGGGCTCTCCAACAGCCCCACCGTGACGATCGCGCCGAGCGCGATGACCACGAGCAGCAGGAGGGGACGGCGGCGCATCGTCATCCAGGGTACGGCTTGCGGCGTGTTCGCCCGCGGGTGCGGTATCCTGGCCACAGTCAGGAGGCGACGTCGATGGGAGGTCCCTCCTCCAAGCAGTTCCCGGGGTGGTTCCCGGGTCCTGGCTGGCGCGGAAGCGTTTCCGCTCAGCCCATTGAGTTGCCAGAGCTTCATGGCCGAGTCCACGAGCGTGGCGGCGCCCGCCGCCCTTCCCACTCCTGAGCAGATCGCTCAGGCCGAGCGCTTCACGCGCGAGCTCTTCCTGTACCCCGGGGAGGAGCCCGCTGCGGCGCTCGCCCCCGGCGGTCCCCGCCGCCGGGCGCTGGACCGTGCGCTCGCGGAGCTGGAGGAGGGCCTGACCGTCCCCTCCACGAAATGGCGCCGGCGCTACTCGCTCATGCTCGGCCTCGAGCGGGTGCTCTCCGACCAGGAGGTCGTGCTCGCCGACGGCACGCCGCTGAACCCGCACCAAGTCGACGCGCTGTCGGGCACGCTCACCGCGCTGCTCACCCGCGAACAGGGCAACGGCAGCGCCGTCGCGCCGTCGTCGGCCGCGCCCGTGCTGGCTGTCGACGAGACGACGGCCTACGCCCCGGTTCCCGACGCGCAGCGTCCCGCTGTCCGGGTGGAGGCCGACGAAGAGCCTGAGTCCGACGAGGACGAGGACGACGAGGAGGAGGACCTCGACCTTGCCGAGGACGGTGAGAACGAGGTCGTCGCCGCGGCGCCGGAGGAGGAGGACGACGACGAGGAGGAGGACGAACCTCTGTCGTCCTCGGCGGGAGAGGACGAGGAGCCCGAGGATGAGTCGGACTCCTACGAGGACGACGACCCGGGCGGCTACGGCGACGTCGACGAGGACATCGACGACGGCGCCCTCGAGGATCCCAACGCGGGCAAGCGCTTCTGGTTCGAGCACGCGACGGGCGCGGGCAAGACCGTCGCGGCGATGGGCTTCGTCGAGGCGTCGCGCACCGGCGGCGTGCTCATCCTCACCCACCGTCGCAACCTCGTCGACCAGTTCAACGACGAGCTCACCACGCGCGGCTACGGCGACCGCATCTCGCCGCCACTGCTCGGCGCGAAGGACAACCTCCGCGCCGACGGCCCCGTCACCGTCGAGACCTACCAGTGGTTCGTCCGGAACGCGGGGGAGATCTCCGCGGTGTACACCGTGGTCATCTGCGACGAGGCGCACACCGCGCTCGGCGAGAAGACGAGCGCGGCGATCCGCGAGTGGACGGGCCCGATCTTCGTCGGCATGACGGCGACGGGGGCGCTCATCGCGCGGCACGTCACCGACCTCTTCCCGACGCAGACGTCGCGCTTCGACCTCGCCCAGGCCGCGCGCCGCGGCGTCATCGCGCCCCTGCGCGGCATCCGCATCCCGCCGGGCCAGGGGGTGCGCTCGATCGCGAAGGTGCCGCTGCGCCGCGGCGAGGTCGACGTCGAGTTCGACCAGGAGATGCTGGCCGAGCTGCTCGACCAGGCGCCGTTCAACATGGCGATCGCCGACCTCTACAAGACGCGGTTCAACGGCGTTCCGGGAGTGCTGTACGCAGCAGGCGTCCGGCACGCCTACAACGTCGCCGAGGCGCTGCGCGAGGCGGGGATCAAGGCCCAGGCGGTCTCGGGCGAGACTCCGAAGCGCGAGCTCGCGTCGAGCCTGGCCGCCTACGAGCGGGGCGACATCGACGTGCTCGTCAACGCACAGCTGCTCGCGGAGGGCTGGAACTCCCCCCGTGCGACCGTCTGCATGCACCTGGCCCCCACGGCGTCCAAGCGCATCTACCAGCAGCGCGTGGGCCGCGTCACGCGCCGCCATCCGGGCAAGGAGGCGGGCGTCGTGGTCGACTTCGTCCACCCCGCGACGAAGAACGACGACCCGGTCATCACCCTCCACTCGCTGCTCGACCGCGACGTATACCGCGGCGGGGCGATCGTCGTCGGGCCCGTGCGGCGCGGTCGGGGCCGGCGCGTCCGCGTCGAGCGCCGCGTGGTGCCGGTGTGCGCGGAGGAGGAGCGCCGCCACGAGGTCTTCGAGCGCGAGCTCTGGCGCATCGCCGTCGAGTTCCTCGACTGGGGCGAGCAGCACATGTGGGCGGCTCTGGCGGGGGCACGCGTCGTGCCGTCGGGCTGGCGCCGCGCGCGGGCGATGCTCCACTTCGACAAGTCGGGCGAGCTCAAGAGCCGCTTCCTGATCACAGCGCTGGAGCGCAACAAGAACACCCAGCTGCGCATGCGCGCCCTGCAGGAGATCGCCGGCGGCAAGGATCCCGAGCCCTTCCAGCAGGCGGTCGACATCATCTCGACGTGGTCGCGCGACGAGCGTCGCGAGGGCGTCAAGCTCCTTCTGCAGGGCCTGGCCGAGCGCCGCATCGGCCGCCGCGACCAGGCCAACCAGTGGATCTGGGATCTCGCGGACATGACCCGCGACGTCCACGAGGAGTACGCGGTGCAGCGCTGGCCGGAGACCAAGCGCCTGCTCGGCCTGCTCGTGAACTCGAGCGGCGGCGCCCATGCGCGCAACGCGCGGCGCCTCGTGCACGCCTCGCGCAAGCAGGACCGTCGCCTCAGCGCCGCGATCCTCGCTGCCGCCGTCGCGCACAGCCCGGAGGCGATGGAGGTCGTCCGCGGCGCCCGGACGCGGATGGCGCGTAAGCCCAGCTCGCTGTCACGGGAACTTCTGCGCAACTTCCCCAAGGGCCGCGGGCGCCGTAACCGCCGCAGGAAGAAGGGCTCCGTCCACGGCGGACAGGTCACGCCGGGGGCGCCGCGCGACGAGACCGCCGTCCTGGCCGCGCAGGCCGCCGAGGCCGAGGCACGCGAGGCCCGCGCCCGTGAGGAAAAGTTCGTGACGCGCGCGGCCGGGGCGCAGGCGAAGGCCGCGGGCGCCTCGGAGGCCGAGGTGCTCGAGGCGATCTCGAGCGCGGCCGCCGCGCT
>CADCVR010000031.1 GCA_902806205.1 uncultured Solirubrobacteraceae bacterium
TGGTATCCGCATCCAACGCCAACACGCGATGACCCCCACGCGCCAACGCCCGCGCCACCGTCCCCGAAACCGTGGTCTTGCCCACCCCACCCTTACCAGCCACAACAATCTTCATACCTCGACAGTACTCCTTCTCGGGCCATCCGCCAACCGCTCGAAGCCGCCGGCGTCGCCACGCCGGCGGCGCCACGCGAAGGATCAATGCACCGTGCGGCGCCAACTCAGTACGGTTGCCCCAATGGGCGGATCTCACATCTCGCGGTCCGGCTTGGCAGGGTCCGCCGACCCCGAGGCCGACCATCGGCTCCTCCGGCTCCTCGAGCCCGTCGCGCTGCGTGCGGTGTGCCCGGCGGCGGTGGCGGCCGGACAGTGGGCCGGCCGGGGGGACGGCCCGGCTGCCGACGCCGCGGCGACGAACGCGATGCGCGCCGCGCTGGAGGGGGAGGATGCGGTCGGCACGGTCGTGATCGGCGAGGGCGAGAAGGACGACGCGCCGATGCTCGAGCCCGACGAGCAGCTCGGCGGCGACGGCCCGGCCTACGACATCGCGGTCGATCCCCTGGAATGCACGTCGCTGTGCGCCGCGGGCCTGCCGGGAGCGTTGACGACGATCAGCATGGCGGCCCGGGGCGCCATGCGCTCGCCCGGACCGGCGTTCTACATGGACAAGCTCGTGGTCGGACCGGCCGCGCGAGACGCACTCGACTTCGAGCGGGGCCCGATCGAGAACGCGCGAGCGATCGCCGCGGCGCTCGACGTGCCGCTGTCCGAGCTGCGCGTCGTCGTGCTCGACAAGCCGCGGCACGCCGAGCTGGTGGGCGACCTGCGTGCGGCCGGCGCCCGGGTGATGACTCCCAGCGCCGGGGACGTCGCCGGCGCGCTGGCGGCAGTGCTCGACGAGGGCGCCGCCGACGTGCTCATGGGCGTCGGCGGCACGCCCGAGGGCATCATCACCGCCTGCGCCGTGCGCGCGCTCGGGGGCGGCATGCAGGCGCGCCTTGCCCCCCAGCTCGCGGACGAGGCGGCGGCGCTCGCCGCCGCCGACGTGGAACTCGACGCCATCCTCGAACTCGACGACTTGATCAGCGGCCCGGCGTTGTTCGCCGCGGCCGGCGTCACCGGCGGGGACCTGCTCCCCGCCCCGCGCTCCCAGTCCGACGGGGTCCTCGTGCACACGCTCCTGGTGATCGCCGGCGAGGCCCGGCGTGGCGTCACCACCGTTCCCCGTCCTGGGCCACAGGAGGACTGACATGGCCCTCGTGTCCCTGCGTCAGCTGCTCGACGAGGCCGCCACGGGCGGTTACGGCGTCGGTGCCTTCAACATCAACAACATGGAGCAGCTCCAGGGCATAATGGAGGCCGCGGCCGAGACCGCGTCTCCGGTGATCGTCCAGGCCTCGCGCGGCGCGCGGAAGTACGCCGGCGACCGATTCCTGTACGCACTGATGGTCGCCGCCACCGAGACTTGGCCGGATGTTCCGGTGGTCTTGCATCAGGATCACGGCAACTCTCCGGAGACGTGCGCCACCGCGATCGAGCTCGGCTTCACGAGCGTGATGATGGACGGCTCGCTGCGCGAGGACGGCAAGACGATCAGCACCTACGAGGAGAACGTCGCCGTGACCCGCGAAGTCGTCGACTTCGCCCATGCGCGCGGCGTCAGCGTCGAAGGCGAACTCGGCACGCTCGGCGGCATCGAGGACGGCGTGGGCTCCGGCGAAGTCAACCTCACCGACCCCGAGCAGGCCGAGGACTTCGTTGCGCGCACGGGCGTCGACGCGCTCGCCGTGGCCATCGGCACGAGCCACGGGGCCTACAAGTTCTCACGCGCGCCGGACAAGGAGGTTCTGGCCATGGACGTCATCGAGGAGATCCACCGGCGTCTGCCGGACACCCATCTGGTCATGCACGGATCCTCCAGCGTCCCTGCGTCGCTCATCGACCGCATCAACGCCGCCGGCGGTTCGATGAAGCCGGCGTTCGGTGTCCCGGTCGAAGAGATCCAGCAGGGGATCCGCCACGGCGTCCGGAAGGTCAACGTCGACACCGACGGGCGCCTGGCGATGACGGCAGGGGCGCGCGAGGCGTTCCGCGACGACCCCGCGGAGTTCGACCCCCGTCACTTCTTGAAGGCCACGCGTCAGGCGATGCGCGAGGTCGTGGCCGAGCGCATGGTCCAGTTCGGAACCGCCGGACACGCCGGGGACTACTCCCCGGCGTCCCTGGAGGAGATGACCAAACGGTACGGCGTCCCGATACCCGCCGCGTGATCGACGTCGCCTTCACGCGCGCCGAGGTGCGACCGGCCGAGGTGGTGGTCGTCATCGACGTGCTCCGAGCGACCTCGTCGGTCGTCCAAGCTCTCGCATCGGGCTACGAGCGCGTCCTCTGCTGCGACTCCATCGAGCGCGCCGAGCAACTCCGCGGGCCGGGCCGGGTCCTGGCCGGCGAGCGGGAATGCCTCCCGCCGCCCGGCTTCGATCTCGGCAACTCGCCCTCGGGGTTCGTCGAGCCCCAGGGTCGTGAGGTCGTCCTGGCCACCACGAACGGCGCCCCGGCGCTCGTCGCGGCGGCGGGCGCCGCCGAGCAGGTCGTCGTCGCGGCGATGTCGAACCTCGACGCCGTCGTGAGCTTCGTGCGCGGCGCTGACGTCCTGCTCTTGTGCGCGGGCACGGACGGCGTGGCCAGCCTGGACGACGCGTACGTCGCGGGTCGGATCGCCCTGATGCTCGACGGCCCGCGCACCGACAGCGCACGGATCTCCCAGTGCCTCGTCGAGCGATACGACAGCCCGGCGTCGGCGTTGTCCGCCAGCCTGGCCGCCGAGAACCTCGTCCAGGCGGGGTTGGAGGACGACGTCCGCGACTGCGCGCAGGAGTCCGCCCACGCCGTCGTGCCGTACGTCAGCCAGACCAGCGACGGCGTCGTCGAGATCGCCGCCGCAGGCGATCAAACCCCAAGCTTTCGTTCTATGCAATCTGTCGAGCATTTCGCTTGAAGTCAATACGACCGTAGGAGAGACTGAGCCAATGGCTACTAAAGAAGAGACCCCCAAGAAGGATCGCTGGGCGTCCGGCGTCACGCCGTACGCCGAGATGGGCTACTGGGATGCCGACTACGAGCCCAAGCCGACGGACATCCTGTGCGCGTTCCGCATCACCCCGCAGGAGGGCGTCGACTCGATCGAGGCCGCCGCGGCAGTCGCGGGCGAGTCCTCGACGGCGACGTGGACGGTGGTCTGGACGGACCGCCTCACGCCCCACGAGCACTACCAGGCCAAGGCGTACAGCGTGGAGGATGTGCCCGGCACGCCGGGCCAGTTCATCGCGAAGATCGCCTACGACATCGACCTCTTCGAGGAGGGCTCGATCGCCAACCTCACGTCGTCGATCATCGGCAACGTCTTCGGGTTCAAGGCGCTCAAGGCGCTGCGCCTGGAGGACATGCGCATCCCGCCGCACTACCTGAAGACGTTCCAGGGCCCGCCCCACGGCATCGTCATGGAGCGCGAGTACCTCGACAAGTTCGGGCGGCCGCTGATCGGCGCGACCACGAAGCCCAAGCTGGGCCTGTCGGCGAAGAACTACGGACGCGTCGTCTACGAAGCACTGCGCGGCGGCCTCGACTTCACCAAGGACGACGAGAACATCAACTCGCAACCCTTCATGCGCTGGCGCGACCGCTACCTGCACTCGATGGAGGCCGTCAACCGCGCGAGCGCCGTCACCGGCGAGGTCAAGGGCCACTACATGAACGTCACCGCCGCGACGGTGGAGGAGATGTACGAGCGCGCGGAGTTCGCCAAGGAGATCGGCAGCATCATCATCATGATGGACCTGACGGTCGGCTACACCGCGATGTCGTCGATGTCGAAGTGGGCGCGGGCCAACGGCATGATCCTGCACCTGCACCGCGCCGGCCACGCGACCTACACGCGCCAGAAGACGCACGGCGTGTCCTTCCGCGTGATCGCCAAGTGGTGCCGCATGCTCGGCGTCGACCACATCCACGCCGGAACCGTCGTCGGCAAGCTCGAGGGAGACCCGGGCATGATCCGCGGCTACTACGACGTCTGCCGCCAGCGCTTCAACAAGGCCAACCCCGAGACGGGGATCTACTTCGACCAGGACTGGGCCTCGCTGCCGGGGGTCATGCCGGTCGCCTCGGGCGGCATCCACGCCGGCCAGATGCACCAGCTGCTGCACTACCTCGGTGAGGACGTAATTCTGCAGTTCGGCGGCGGCACGATCGGCCACCCGATGGGCATCGCCGCCGGCGCGACGGCCAACCGCGTCGCGGTCGAGGCGATCATCCAGGCGCGCAACGAGGGACAGGACTACTACAGCGAGGGTCCCGACATCCTCGTCAACGCGGCCAAGGGCTGCCCCGAGCTCGACGCCGCGCTCGAGGTCTGGAAGGACATCACGTTCGAGTTCACGTCCACCGACACGGCCGACGTCATCGAAACCCCGACCACGAGCTAAGGAGCCATAGACATGCGAATCACCCAAGGAACGTTCTCGTTCCTCCCGGATTTCACCGACGAGCAGATCGAGGCACAGATCCTCTACGCTCTGGGTCAGGGGTGGTCGATCATGGTCGAGCACACCGACGATCCGCATCCCCGCAACTCGCTGTGGGAGATGTGGGGCCAGCCGCTGTTCGATCTCGGCGGGGACGAGGTCGATGTCGCCATGCGCGAGGTGCGCTCGGCACGTGAGAAGTTTCCCAAGGAGTACATCAAGGTGGTGTGTTACGACCGCTCGCTCGGTCGCCAGACCACTGCGCTGTCGTTCATCGTCCACCGGCCCGACGACGAGCCCGGCTTCCGGGTGGAACGCCAGGAGAAGGCCGACCGTCAGATCCGCTACACGCTGCATGCCTACGCCACCAACGATCCGATCGGTCGGCGGTACGGGGCCACCGGCAGCGAGCAGGCAACGTCGAACGGTGCCGGCGAGGGCGCGGGCGAGAGCGACGGTAC
This sequence comes from uncultured Solirubrobacteraceae bacterium, assembly GCA_902806205.1. Classification (GTDB taxonomy): domain Bacteria; phylum Actinomycetota; class Thermoleophilia; order Solirubrobacterales; family Solirubrobacteraceae; genus Paraconexibacter. Next base: position 4,985 of record CADCVR010000031.1, read on the forward strand.
CGTGCCCGAGGACAGCCCCGAGTGAGCACCACGGTCGAGCAGAACGAGGACGCCGACGGGGCGGTCCCGGAGGACGCGGCGGAAGCGGCCGACAGCATCGAGCCGGTGCTCGCCCAGCTCGACGAGGAGCTCATCGCGCTGGAGCCCGTGAAGACGCGGATCCGCGAGATCGCGGCGCTGCTGGTCATCGACCGGCTGCGCCGCGAGGAGGGACTGACGTCCGCACGACCGACGCTGCACATGAGCTTCACGGGCAACCCGGGCACGGGCAAGACCACCGTCGCCCTGCGGATGGCGGAGGTTCTGCATCGCCTGGGGTACATCGAGAAGCCCAAGGTCGTCTCCGTGACACGCGACGACCTCGTGGGCCAGTACGTGGGCCACACCGCTCCGAAGACCCGCGAAGTGCTCAAGCGGGCCCGGGGCGGTGTGCTGTTCATCGACGAGGCCTACTACCTGTACCGCCCCGAGAACGAGCGCGACTACGGCCAGGAGGCGATCGAGATCCTCCTGCAGGTCATGGAGTCCGAGCGGGAGGACCTCGTCGTCGTGCTCGCGGGCTACCGCGACCGGATGGAGACGTTCTTCCAGTCCAACCCCGGCATGGGCTCGCGGGTGGCCCACCACATCCACTTCCCCGACTTCAACGTCGAGGAGCTCTTGGCCATCGCTCAGCTGATGCTCAAGCAGCAGGCCTACGAGTTCTCACCCGACGCCGAGAAGGCGTTCGCCGAGTACGTCGAGCTGCGGGTGCAGCGACCGCGCTTCGCCCACGGGCGCAGCATCCGCAACGCGCTGGAGCGCTCCCGCCTGCGCCAGGCCAGCCGGCTCTACGACCGCCGCGCCAACCTGACCCGTGAAGAGCTCGTGACCATCGAGGAGGACGACATCCGCGCCAGCTCGGTCTTCGACGACGACAGCGACGGCGACCACAGCGACGGCGGCGAGGCCGCTGCATCGGGGGACATGAGTTGACCGAGAACAACGAGACCATCAACGGCCCGCGGCCCATCCTCCTCGGCGTCGTCGGTGACTCGGCGGCCGGCAAGACGACGATCACGCGGGGCATCGTCCGCCTGCTCGGCGAGGAGCACGTGACCCACGTGGCGTGCGACGACTACCACCGCTACGACCGCAAGCAGCGGGCCGAGCGAGCGATCACGCCGCTGCACCCGGACTGCAACTACATGGACATCATGGAGTCGCACTTCGCCGAGCTGAAGGCCGGGAAGGCGATCCTCAAGCCCGTCTACCAGCACAAGGACGGCACCTTCGGCCCACCGGTATACGTCAAGCCCAAGCAGTTCACGCTCGTCGAAGGGCTGCTGGGCTACCACACCGCGGCGCTGCGCGACTCGTTCGACGTGCGGGTCTACCTTGCCCCGCCGGAGGACATGCGGCGCCGTTGGAAGGTACAACGCGACTGCTCGCGGCGCGGCTACACGACTGACCAGGTCCTCGAAGAGCTCGACCGCCGTGAGCCCGACTCGGCCGACTTCATCCGTCCGCAGGAGCGGCGGGCAGACCTTGTGGTCTCCTTCATGCCCGGTGAGCACGGCGACCCGGAGCACCTCGACGCCAAGCTGACGATGCGCGACAGCCTCGGACATCCGGATCTCACGCCGTTCACCGAAGCCGGCGACAACGGCGTGACGCTCACGTCGCAGGGCAACGATCAGTGCTTGTACGTTCCCGGCAACATCGACCCGGCACACGGCGCGGCGATCGAGGAGGCCGTCTGGGATCGCATGCACTTCGCCAACCATCTGCGCACCGAGCGGCTGGGCGAGTTCACGGTCGGGACGGAGCTGCACCGCTCCGAGTCACTCGCCATCGTCCAGGTGCTGATCCTGTACCACCTCGTGACTGCCCGGGCTTCGGTGGCGCTGGGCAGCACGGGCTCGCGCGTCACCACCGAGCGTAACGGCGAGCCCGTCGCGGGGGCGGCCGGAAGCTGAGGGTCTGTCCTTCCCTGCTCGAGCGAGCGGAGTAGCCTACGCACCGTTGCACGCGTGATCGCGACGTGTTGTTGTCCAGGGGCCGGCGACCGTCGGCCCCCGAGTCCCACTGCTGCAGGAGGACCGCCCCGTGCTCGTTCGAGACGGCATGAACGAGATCGTCGTGTCAGTCGGCCCGGCGCACAGCCTGCATGAGGCGGCGCGCCGCATGCATGAGCGCGGGGTCGGCGCAGCCGTGGTGTTCGACAGCGACCAGCCCGGTCCCGGCATCATCACCGAGCGCGACCTGCTCGGCGCCAGCGGCCGCGGTGAGGATCTCGACGCCGAGAAGGTGGCCGATCACCTCACGACGGGACTTGTGTACGCCGAAGCGGACTGGTCGCTGGAGCAAGCCGCACACGAGATGACGCGCGGGGGGTTCCGCCACGTCATCGTCATCGAGGGTTCTGACGTCGTCGGAATCCTCTCCATGCGGGACATCGTGCGCTGCTGGACGCAGGACGGGGCCTCCTGTGACGTGCCCGACGCCTCGACCGGCTCCTAGAGCTATCGACGTGCCTCTAAGTGGGCGCTCGGAATCTCGATGTAACCCGGGCTGACACCAGCGTATGTTTGTGCCGATAGCCACGAACAGGAGCCCTTCATGACGCCCGTCAAGCACGTACTCGTCGTCGCCAACCGCACCGCCGCCACGCCGGCCCTGCTCGCGGCGGTCAGAGCGCGCGCTGAGGCCTCGCCGTGCCGCTTCTACCTCGTGGTCCCGGCGACCCCGAAGGGGCTGCACCGCCTCGTGGATCCCGAGGACAGCGGCAAGGACGTCGCGGCCCGGAACCTCGAGCTGGCGCTGCCACTGCTCTCCGATGCCGCCGGCAGCCCGGTCGAGGGGCACGTCGGCGACGCCAGTCCGCTGTCCGCGATCGAGGACGCCGTGCACCAACAGCCCGTCGACGAGATCTTGATCTCCACGCTGCCGGCGCGCGTCTCCCGCTGGCTGCACATCGACCTCGTCAGCAAGGCGCGCGCCTCGGGGCTCCCGGTCACGCACGTCGAGGCCCCCGCTCCCGTGACGGCGGCGGCCTGATCAGCCTCAAAGCTGTTCTCAGAGAGCGCTTCTCAGCCGGCCGCACCGTCGACCGTCACGGCGAAGGCCATGAAGTCGGCGACGGGCTGCCGGACCGGCCCGACGGCGGAGCGCAGCGCCCACCAGCGCCGCGCCGCGGGCGGGTGCGTCAGCGCGATCACGGCGAGCAGCCCTGAGTCGAGCTCCATCTGGGCCGCCGCCTGTGAGATCAGCGACACGCCGAGCCCTGCGCGAACGGCCTGCTTGATCGCCCCGTTCGAGCCGAGCGTCAGCGTCTGCGGATGGAGGCCCGTCGTCTCCAGGAACCGTTCGTTGAGCGCGCGCGTCCCCGAGCCTTCCTCCCGCAGCAGCCATGTCCGCCCGCGCAGTGCCTCCGGCTCGACGGGCGTGCCGCCGGCGAGCGGATCGTCCGCGGGCGCCACCAGGATGATCTTGTTGTCCATCAGCGGGACCGCCGTGACCCGCTCGTTCTCGGGCGGGTGCCCCCCGATGGCCACGTCGGCGCGATGGCTCAGGACGGCGTCGATGACGGCGCCGCGGTTGCCGACGTCGAGGATGAGATCGAACTCGGGGTGCTCTACCGCGAAGGCCTGCATGAGCGGCAGCACGAACGATTCCGCCGCGGTCGTCACCGCCGCCAGCCGCAGGGTTCGCGCGGCGCCCGCAGCGGCCTCGTGAGCAGCGGTCCTGCCGGTCTCCAGCAGCCCGATCACGTCCGCTGCATAGGGAGCGAACGCCTCACCGGCAGCGCTCAACCGCACGCCGCGACCGTGCCGTTCGAACAACTCGACCCCCACCTCGCGGTTCAGCGCGGCGAGCGCCGCAGAGACCGACGGCTGCGTCACCACCAGCGCGTCGGCCGCGGAGGTGATCGATCCGCCGTGGACCACGGCGAGAAAGCTGCGCAATTGGGTGATCGTGTACGCCAACGGTTCGGACCGACGGTCGGGTGGCGGATGTTCGGGGGGCTCAGGCGGGTGCGGCGATGCCGGTCAAGCGGTCGGCCAGGTCGATCAGCGCCCGCACCCCGGGAGCGTCGGCGTCGACGTCGATCGCCGCGCGCCCGTCACGATCGGCCAAAGCGATCGCAGGCTC
>CADCVR010000032.1 GCA_902806205.1 uncultured Solirubrobacteraceae bacterium
CCTCGCGCGCACCATCCGCCACACGACGACTCGCAGATCCAACCAGGATCTGCCACGTCATCGCGCGACGCCTGGCACGGGCGACGCGGCTCCCGGCGACCACACGGCGATACATCAACAGACTCCTAGCCTCCGCCTCGGACCGCCGCGCCCGTCAGGCGCGGCCGGGCCGCGGCCCGGCCGCCGCGGGTTCCGCGCGGGCGTCGACCGGGCAACCGGACCCCCATGGCGATCGGCTACAAGCTCCTGGCGGAGGCGTACGACCCCCGGGAGCTGGTGCGCCAAGCCGTGCGCGCCGAGGAGGCCGGCTTCGACTTCGTCGAGGTCTCCGACCACTTCCTTCCCTGGCTTCCCGAGCACGGCCACTCGCCCTTCGCCTGGTCGGTCCTGGCGGCAGCGGCCATGCGGACGGAGCGGATCGGCCTCGCCACGGGCGTCACCTGCCCGTTCATGCGCTACCACCCCGCGATCGTCGCCCAGGCCGCCGCGACCACCGCGGTGCTCGCCGACGGACGCTTCTCGCTCGGCGTCGGCGCCGGCGAGCGTCTCAACGAGCACGTCGTCGGGGGCGGCTGGCCCTCGGTCCGCGTGCGCCACGAGATGCTCCGGGAGGCGCTCGAGATCATCCGGCTGCTGTGGCAGGGCGGCTCGCAGAGCTACGCGGGCAAGCACCTCACGCTCGAGGACGCCCGCCTCTACGACCTCCCGGAGGTCCCGCCGGAGATCGCGGTGGCGATCTCCGGGCCCAAGAGCGCGCGGATCGCCGCCGAGCTCGGGGACGCGATCTTCGCCACGGAGCCCAAGCCGGAGCTCACGCAGGCCTACGCCGACGCGGGGGGCACCGGAGCGAGGTACGCCGAGGTTCCCCTGGCCTTCGCGCGCGACGAGCGGACGGGCGCCGAGTCCGCCCATCGGCTGTTCCGGTTCGGCGTCCTCGGCTGGAAGGTGCAGGCCGACCTGCCGAACGTGGCGGGCTACGACGCCGCCACCGCGCTCGTCACCCCGGACCACATGCGCGACGAGTTCGCGTGCGGGCGTGACGTCGAGCGCTTCGTCGAGGTCACCCGGGAGTTCGTCGACGCGGGCTTCGACCGCGTCGCGCTCGTAAACGCGGGCACGGACGTCGACGGGTTCTTCGACTTCTTCGAGCAGGAGCTGGCCGAGCCGATCCGCGAGCTGCTCGGCTCCTGAGCGAGGAGCCTGTTGAAGTATTCGCGCGCCCGCCGGAAACCACCTCGCGCGCACCATCCGCCACCCGACGACTCGCAGATCCAACCAGGATGTGCCACGTCATCGCGCGGCGCCTGGCACGGGCGATGCGGCTCTGAGCGACCACACGGCGATACATCAACAGAGTCCTAGGACTGCAGCTGATCCAGCGTGCACTCGGCCGGCGGCTTGTCCTCGCGCCACCGCTGGACCTTCGCGCCGTGGCGGATGCGGCCGTCGGAGACGTGGTCGAAGGTGACCTCGACGACGAGCTCCGGTCGCAGCTTGACCCAGGCCAGATCACGCGCGTTGTTCCAGCGCGACGGCTCGCCCGTGCCGCGCTCCCCGGTCGCGTAGGGCGCGAGGCTCTGCACGAGCTCGCGCTTCTCGCGCGCCTTGAAGCCGCTGGAGTGGCCGACCTCGCGAAGCGAACCGGCCTGGTCGTAGAGCCCCAGGATGATCGAGCCGACCGTGTCGTCCTCCTTGCCGGGCCGCCAGCCCAGAACGACGGCGTCGATCGTCCGGACGCGCTTGACCTTCACCATGCCGACGCGCTCCCCCGGCAGGTACGGCGCGCCCGCCTGCTTGGCGATCACCCCCTCCTCCTCGCGCAGCCAGACCTCGGCCTCCTCGGGGGTCCGGGCCATCGGCGTGAGCCTGGCCGCGCCGAGGTCCCGTGCCTCCAGGCGGGCGCGCCGCTCGAGGAACGGCAGTTCGAGCAGGACCTCGTCGTCCTCGGCGAGCAGGTCGAACGCCATGAACGTCGCCGGGGTCTCGGCCGCGAGGCGCTCGACCCGTGAGGCCGCCGGGTGGATGCGCTGGCTCAGCGTGTCGAACGAGGAGGCGATCAGCTCGCCGTCGAGGACGTAGCGCCCGGGCGGGAACGCGATCTCGGGGAAGTAACGGGTCAGCTCCTTGCCGTTGCGTGACTGCAGGTGGACGGTGCCTCCGTCGACGAACGCGACGGCGCGGAACCCGTCCCACTTGGGCTCGTAGGCCCACGTCTCACCCGACGGGAGCTGGCTCGCCGACTTCGCGAGCTGGGGCAGGACGGGCGGCGACAGCGGCAGGCTCATGGGCAGCTGGGACCCTAGGCGACCCGAGCTCGTCTCGGGGCGGCACTGCGGTGTGCCGCGCACCGCGGGGCCCGGCGAGCAGGGCCAGCGCGGCGAGGACCAGCGCGCCGCCGACGAACTGCACGGGCGCGAGGCGCTCCCCGAGGACGACCAGGGCCAGGCCGACGGTGACCACGGGCTCGGCCGTGGAGAGGAGGGTCGCGGTGCCGACGCCGACGAGCTGCATGCCCTTCAGGAACGCGAGGATCGGCACGACGGTGGAGAGGATGGCCAGCGAGAGCGTGGCGACCCACGCCTCGGCGCTCAGCGCCATGTCGATCGAGCGCGTGGCGACGCCGTAGCCCACGAAGCAGAGCGCGGCACCCGTGACGACCTGCGCCGAGACCATGAGGGGGTCGCGGTCGGCGACCACCCGGTCGGAGACCAGGACGTAGCCCGCGTAGAGGCAGGCGCTCGCGACCGCCGCCACGACGCCGAGCAGGTCGACCGTGGAGAGGTCGCCCGCGAGCAGCACGAGCACGATGCCGACCGTCGACAGGCCGAGCGCCTGCACGCGTCCGCGGGTCAGTCGCTCGCGCCCGAGGAGCGCGGCGCCGACGACGACGAGGGCGGGGTAGGCGTAGAGCAGCAGCTCGGCCAGGGCGGCGTCGATGCGGCTGAGCGCGACGAACCAGGCGCTTGCTTCCACGGCGTACAGGACGCCGAGGGCGAGGCCGGGAACCAGGCTCGAGGGCCGCCCCGCCGCCCGCCCGGTCCGCCGGAGGAAACCGGAGCGAGGCCTCAGGAGCAGCGCCCAGAGCACCGCCGCCGCGAGGGTGAAGCGGACCGCGAGGAGCGTCGGGATGCTCGCTCCGCCGGCGTAGGCCGCCTTGGCGAAGATCGCCATGGCGCCGAAGCCGACGGCGGACGCGAGGCAGAGCGCGACGCCGCGGGGGTCGGGGCGGGCCGGGTGCGGCATGACCGAAGGGGTGGGGTTCGACGGTCAGATCCAGCGACGGCTGCGGCTACCCCTCGGCGTGCCGCAGGCACCGTCCGGGGTGTCGACGCGCGAGTCGGTGCCGTACTTGACGGCGGCGATCTCGAAGGCGGCGATGCCTGCCGCGGTGAGGAGAAGCGTGACCATGAGCGCCATGATGGTCCCTTGTGCGGTATCGCGGTAGCCTTGATTGGCTAGAGCACCGAAAGGTTTTCCCTATACCAACCGTGACCGCCGCACCATGACCATCCAGCAGCTCACGTACTTCCTCGCGGCCCTCGACCACGGCTCCTTCTCCGCCGCTGCGGAAGCGCTGCACATGGCCCAGCCCTCCCTCTCCGAACAGGTCCGCCGGCTCGAGGCCGAGCTCGGCGTCCGGCTCTTCCAGCGCGGCGGCCGGGGCCTCGTGCCGACCGAGGCCGGCCGCTCGCTGCGCGATCACGCGCAGCGCGTGCTCGACGACGTGGAGGTCGCGCGCGAGGCCGTCGCGGAGACCCGCGAGCTGCGCGGCGGCACCGCGACGTTCGGCACCTGGGGCGCCGCGCGCTTCTACCCCGGGACCCAGATCGTGGCCGACTTCCGGCGAAAGTTCCCGAAGGTGCGACTGCGCCTGCTCGGGCTGAACTCCGCGGACGTCGCCGAGGCGGTGCGCGAAGGGGAGCTGGAGGTCGGCATGGTCGCCCTGCCGATCGACGACCGCGGGCTCGACGTCCAGCCCATCATGCGCGACGAGCTCGTCTACGCCAGCGCCGATCCCGCGATGCTCCGCGAGCCGAAGACGATCCTCGACGTCGCCGCCGCGCCCCTGGTGATGTTCGACGCCTCCTACGCCGCCGAGGACCCGACGCGCCGCCAGCTCGCGGCGCTCGCGCAGGCGGCCGGCGTCGCGCTGGAGCCGCAGATCGACGTGGAGGACGTCGAGATGGCGATCGAGCTCGCGGCGCGCGGGCTCGGCGACACCCTCGTCTCCCGCGGGATCATCCACTCCATGGGGCGCCGGATGCCCAGGCGCCTCGGCTGGGTGCCGTTCGCCGAGCCGGTCTACGACACGTTCGCCTTCATCCAGCGCCGGGACGCGCGGATCTCGCCGGCATCCCGCGAGTTCCTCGCCGTGGCCGAGGCGCGGCTGCGCGCGCTGGCGGCCGAGCTCGACGCGAAGCCGCCGCGGTCGCGGCTGCCCGATGTGGCCTGAGTGGGCGCCGTGCGGGATAGGATCGGTCGTCATGTCCACCGCCACGGTCGCCGAAGAGGAGTATCTGCAGACGTTGTTCTGGCTGCAGGAGGCGGGGCTGCCGATGACGGGGGCGAACCTCGCGCGGGCGATGCAGCTCTCCGCGCCGACCGTCCACGAGATGGTCCGCCGGCTGGAGAACGACGCGTACATCACGCGCGCGGGCGACAAGACGATCTCCTTCACCCCGTCCGGGGCCGAGCACGCGCGCGGCATCGTGTCGCGCCACCGGCTGATCGAGCGCTACCTCACCGATGTCGTCGGCGTGCCCTGGGACGACGTGCACGAGGAGGCCGAGAACCTCGAGCACGCCATGTCCCCGCGCTTCGAGAAGTACATGCGCGAGGCGATCGGTGACGCGAAGACCTGCCCGCACGGCCACCCCATCGAGCTCGGCACGCGCATCGAGGGGGTCCCGCTCGCGGACGTCGAGATCGGCGCGACGGTGCAAGTCCTGCGCTTCGAGAACGAGGCGGAGGATCTGCTCCACGTCCTGAAGTCCTCCGGTCTCGAGCCCGGCATGCACGGCACGCTCGCGTCCCGGGACGGCGAGGCGGTCGTGGTCGAGGGGGCCGACGGGACGCGCGCCGAAGTGACCCCCTCCGTCGCGGCGACCGTCTCCGTGCTCGCCGACCCCTCGCCGCCCCCGCGCGTCACGCTTCCCGAGCAGCTCGTGCTCGCGGTCAAGCGCTACGGGCGCTAGGAGTCTGTTGATGTATCGCCGTGTGGTCGCTCAGAGCCGCATCGCCCGTGCCAGGCGTCGCGTGATGACGTGGCAGATCCTGATCGGATCTGCGAGTCGTCGGGTGGCGGATGGTGCGCGCGAGGTGGTTTGGAGCGGGCGCGCGAATACTTCAACAGGCTCCTAGACCACACGGCTGTTCATCACGGCTCCTGACGCTAGGTTCCCCCGCGTGCCGATCCGGGGAGAAGCGCCCGTCGACGACCTCGGGAGGTTCTACGTCGACGGACGCGCGTGGCTGGGGCCGGCCGATTGGTTCGACGCCCACACGCACATCGGCGCCAACGACCCCGATGGCGTACGCGGCACCCCGGCGGAGATCCTGGCCGGGCTCGACGCTGCGGGCCACCGGCGCGCGCTGCTGTTCGCGATGCAGGAGCCCGGGGGCTATCCGGAAGCGAACGACGTGGTGCTCGAGGCGTGCGCGGCTTCCGGCGGTCGGTTCGTGGCGCTGGTCCGAGTGGACCCCAACGCCGCGGGAGCCGTTACCGAAGCGCGTCGCGGCCTCGACGCGGGCGCGCGCGGGATCAAGCTGCACCCCCGCTCGGACCGCTTCGGCCTACCGCACCCCGTCGTCGACGAACTCGTCGCGCTGGCGGGGGAGCGCCGCGCCCTCGTGCTCTTCCACGCCGGCCGGGGCATCCCCGTACTCGGCCTGGCCGCGGCCGCCCTCGCGCGCAAGCACGCCGACGCGGCGATCGTGCTCGCCCACGCGGGGATCTCCGACCTCGGGCTGCTGCGCAACGAGGCCGCCGCACTGCCCAACCTGTTCTTCGACACGGCGTGGTGGCAGGTCGCCGACATGCTCGCGCTGATGACCAGCGTCCCGCCCGGTCGGATCCTGTACGCCAGTGACATGCCCTATGGGCCAGGGCGCTTCACCGCCTTGCTGCTGCTGCGCACGGCGCGCGCCGCCGGCCACACACCGGAGGCGGTGCGCGCGATGGCGGGCGGGCAGCTCGGGCGCCTGGTCGCCGGGGAGGCACCGCTCGACCTCGGGCCCGCCCGGGGCACCGCGGCACTCGCTCCTCGTGAGCCGGCGCTCGAGCGCGTCGTCGTCCACGCGTCGGCGGCGGCGTCGGTCGCCTTCCGCGACGGCGATCCGACGGAGGCGCTCGCGCTCGCCCGCCTCGCCTGCCAGACCGCGAGCGGGGAGCCGAACGCCGCGTTGCTCGCGGCGGCCGACGACGTGCTCGGACGGACGCAGGCCCACGCCGCCCGGGTGCCGGGCGACCCCCTCGCGGTGCTGGCGGGCGCCCTGGTCGCCCAGGCGCTCTGCGGCACCCCGGAAGCCGGCGTCCCCGCCCGTCCGGTGTGACGCGTCGCACAGCGTCCGCCGGCGCAGCGGCTACTGTGCGCGCGTACGTTCGATCGCCGAGTCGTACCCACACCCGTGGGCACGAGCGGGGGACCCATTGCCAGGAGGCGAACCGCCGGACCTGGATGGGGCGAATCGCCGGCCACGAGCCGGCGTAGCGTCCGGATCGCCGTCGCCCACGCGGCGTACGACCGGCTGCGAGCCCGACAGCTAACCCCGTAGGCGGCAGAGACCTGAGAAGGAGGTCGACCTCGATATGGGGCCGATGAACCACACTCGCGGCGCGCTTGCCGCCGCGGGCGCAGTCAGCATCGCCGCCGTGGCTCCCGCCATGGCGCAGACGGCCGCGCAGCGACCCGCCGGCGACCCGGCCCGAGTGGCCACCGGCAAGGGCGGCGCCGAGGCGCCGGGGGATCCCCGTTCCGGCGCCCCGGGCCTCATGGCCACCAAGCCCGCAAGACCCACCAAGTCCACCAAGAACCGCGGTTGGTTCTCGATCCGCTCGGCCCGGCGCAACGTCACGCTCGGCGACCGGACGCTGGTCAAGGGGTCGCTGCGGCCCGCGAGGGCCGGTCGCCGTGTCCAGTTGCAGGTCCGGGCCGGCGACACGTGGAAGACGGTGGCGCGCGACGTCACCGACCGGCGCGGTGCGTGGCGACTGCGGTACACCGCGGATCGCCCGAGCGCGTCGCGCACCCGCGTCGCCTTCGCCGGCGATGCGCGGACCCGAGCCGTCGCCCGCAGTCTCGGAACCGTGAACGTCTTCCGCCGGGCGCTGGCGTCCTGGTACGGTCCGGGCCTCTACGGTGGCCGGCTGGCCTGCGGGGGGCGCCTCTCCCCGGGAACGCTCGGTGTCGCCCACAAGGCGCTGCCGTGCGGCACGAAGCTCACTCTGCGCCACCAGGGGCGGAGTGTCCGTGTGGCGGTGGTCGACCGCGGCCCGTATGTCGGCTCGCGCGAGTTCGACCTCACGAGCGCGACGCGCAACCGGCTCGGGTTCGCGGGCACGGGCACGGTCCTCAGCACCAAGTAGGTCAGGAACCCAAGGCGATCATCCGCCGGGCCACGTAGCCTCCGCGGAGCGTGGCCCGGTTGATCGCCCACCTGGACCTCGACGCGTTCTACGCGACGGTCGAGCTGCAACGCCGGCCCGAGTTGCGCGGACTGCCCGTCATCGTCTCGGGCAGCGGTCCGCGCGCCGTGGTGACCACCGCGTCCTACGAGGCGCGCAGGTTCGGCGTCGGCTCGGCGATGCCGACCTCGCGTGCGCTGCGCCTGTGCCCTGACGCGGTGCTCGTGCCGCCGGACTTCGAGGCCTACCGCGCCGTGTCACAGAAGGTCATGACCCTCGTGCGCGGCACGGTGGACGTCGTGGAGGTGCTCGGACTCGACGAGGCCTACCTCGACTTGAGCGGCATGCACTCGCCCAAGGCCGCGATGCGCCGCCTCGTCACCCAGATCCGTGAGCAGACCGGCATGAGCGCCTCGGTCGGCATCGGGCCGAACACGCTGGTGGCGAAGGTCGCCTCCGACGCGGAGAAGCCGCGAGGGTTCGTCGTGCTCACGCGCGAGGAGGCCTGCCTGCGGTTCGCCCACGCCTCGCCCTCGCTCGTGCCGGGCATCGGGGCGAAGACCGCCGAGAAGCTAGAGCGCCTGGGCATCACCACCCTGCAGCAGCTCGCGGCGACTCCCGGGGAGGTGCTCGCGCAGCACTTCGGTGGCCGCCAGGGGCCGTGGCTGCGCTCACGCGCGCGCTTCGAGGCCTCCGATCAGATCACGCCCGTTCGGGTGGCCGTCAGCGAGTCGCGGGAGACGACCTTCGACATCGACGTCACCGACGGCGAAGAGCTCGCGGCGGCATTGCGGCGGTTGAGCGAGAATCTCTGCGACGGCCTCGCCCGGCACCGCCGCTCGGGCCGGACGATCGCGATCAAGGTGCGCCTCGACGACTGGACGACGGTCACCCGTGCCCGCACGGTGGAGCAGCCGACGAACGACGTCGAAGTCGTCTACGACGTCGCGCGCGGGCTGCTGTGCGAATACGCCCCGTCGCGGCCCGTCAGGTTGCTCGGCGTGCGGATGGCGACCTTCGCCGACGAGGCAGAGGACGCACCTCGGCCGCCGGGCGGCCAGCTCGCGCTGCCCTGGTGAACGCGACGGCTTCGCTGCTCTGGTGAGCGAGGCTCCTAGAACAGCGCGGCGGCGAGGCGGCGGCGCGCGTCGCGCGCGAGCGGATGGTCGACGCCGAGCTCGTCGAGGACGCCGACGACGGCGGCGCGCAAGTCGTCCCGACTGCCGTTCGATGCGGGAATCGCCGTGAGCAGGCCGTCGAGCCCACGCTCGGTGTCGCCGGCGTCGAGTGCCGCGAGCGCGTCCGTCACGTCCACCTCTCCGGCGTCGGCCAGCCGCAGGCGCGCCGCGAGGCCGTCGGCCTGGAAGGAGCCACGGACGCGGCTGAGGAGCGTCAGCGCCTCATCGCGCTCACCGCGGGCGACGAGGAGCTTCGCGAGCGCCACGGTCGCGTCGGGGCGCCCCGGCTCGAGCTCGAGCGCGCGGCGCAACGACGCTTCGTCGCCTGTGGCGACCAGCCCGTCCGCCTCGCTCGGCACGAGGCCGGCGAAGAAGCGCTCGGCCACCACCGGGGAGACCGCGCCGACGAACTCGTCGACGACCTCACCGCGGTCGAACGCCTTGACGGCCGGGATGCCCGAGATGCCGAAGCGCGCCGAGAGGCCCGGGTTGGCGTCCGTATCGACCTTGGCCAGCACGACCTGGCCCTCGAACTTGGCGGCTTGCTTCTCGAGCAGCGGGGTGAGCTGGCGGCACGGCCCGCACCACGCTGCCCAGAAGTCCACGACCACGGGGGTGGTGGCAGAGCGGTCGAGGACCTCGGCCTGGAAGGTCGCTTCGGAGACGTCGATCACGGTCATGGGCCGCGTAGGGTACGAGGTCGCCGTGGCCGCTCCCGACCTCTTCGTGGCCGACGCCGGCGACGGCCCGCCCATCGTCCTGCTCCACGGGTTGACCGCGAGCCATCGCTACGTCGTGATGGGCTCCAAGGCGCTCGCGCGTGCGGGCCACCGCGTCATCGCCTACGACGCCCGCGGGCACGGCGCGAGCGCCCCGGCCGACGTCTACGCCTATCCCGAGCTGGCCGCCGACCTGCGCGACCTGCTCGACCGTCATGGCCTGGAGCGGGCGGTGCTCGCGGGCGCCTCGATGGGCGCGCACACCGCGCTGCGGCTCGCGCTCGACGCACCCGGGCGCGTCGCGGGCCTCGTGGTGATCACGCCCGCGGCGCATCCGGGCTCGCCACCCGGCCTCGAGCGCTGGGACCGCCTCGCCGAGGGGCTGCGGACCCGCGGCGTCGAAGGCTTCGTCGCCGCGTACGGGCTCGACGCCGTTCCCGAGCGGTGGCGTCCGACGACGGAGAGGGTGCTACGGCAGCGCCTGGGCGAGCACGAGCACCCGGAGGCCGTCGCGGACGCGCTGCAGCAGGTTCCGCGCTCGCAGCCGCACGCCCTCGACGAGCTGCGCTCGATCGCCTGCCCGACCGTGGTGGTCGCCGACCGCGACGAGGCCGATCCCGGCCACCCGCTGTGGATCGGCGAGGCGTACGCCGAGCTGATCGACGGTGCGTCGCTCGTCGTCGAGGACGAGGGTGAGAGCCCGCTGGCCTGGCAGGGCGGCCGGCTGTCGCGGGTCATCGCACAGCTCGCAGACCGGGCGTGGGCGGCCTGAGGAACTCAAAGGAGCAGGCGGCTCGGGTCACCGTCAGCTCGCGGCACGCTGCTCGAACCCAGCCGTCAGCAGACATGCTCCGTAGCTGCGCGTGATGACCGGCGCCGAGCGCAGGTGCCGGCCCGCCGGCGTGTGACCTTCAGCGGTAGGTGGCGGCAGTCCTCGAGCGCTCGGCGGCCCGCGCGCGGGCGGCCTGGCGGACCAGGTGGTCGCGCTCGGCGACGTTCGTGGCCCGGCGGGCGGCCTCGGCGTAGGCCGTGGCGGCGGCGGGCAGGTCGCCGCCCAGCTCGTGCAGGTGGCCGCGAACGGCGTGCCAGCGGTGCCGTTCGCCGATCGGGTCGCGCAGCCGGTCGGTCTCGCGCAGCCCGGCGGCGGCGCCGAGAACGTGGCCGACCGCGACCGCGCGCCCGAGCACGGCGGCGGGATCCTGGCGCACCGGGTCGTCGGTGAGGGCGACCAGGTCGTCGTACCAAGCGAGGATCTGCGGCCAGTCGGTCTCCTCGGCGCTTGCCGCGTCGTCGTGCAGGGCGGCGATGGCGGCCTCGACCTGGTAGCGCCCGGGGCGCCGTTCCTCCGACTGCATGGCCAGCGCCGACTGGAGGACGCGCACACCCTCGGCGGTCTCGCGCCTGTCCCACAGGCCGCGGTCCTGCCGGTCGAGCGTGACGATCCGGCCCTCGCGGTCGAGCCGCGCCGGCAGGCGCGCGTGGTTGAGGAGCATCAGCGCGAGCAGCCCCCCCGCCTCCGGCTCTTCGGTGGCGAGGGTGAGCTGGCGGGCCAGCCGGATCGCCTCGCCGGCCAGGTCCATCCGGCCCGCGTGACCGGCCGTGTAGGCGAGGTAGAGCACCCGCAGCACGACGGCGAGGTCGCCGGGCTGGTCCAGGCGGCGCCCCTGCAGGGCGCGCTTGGCCCGGCTGATCCGCTGCGCCATCGTCGCCTCCGGCACGTAGAAGGCGTCGGCGATCTCCCGGGTGGTGAGGCCGCCGACGGCGCGCAGGGTCAACGCCACCTGGGAGGCGGGCGCGAGCGCCGGGTGGCAGCAGCAGAAGAGCAGGAAGAGGGTGTCGTCGCCCGCCTCCGTGGCGGCGGGCCGCGGCTCCGCGTACGTCTGCTCCTCGCGGCGGTGACGGGCGACCTCGCTGCGGCGGGCGTCGACGAGCCGCCGGGTCGCGACCGTGGCCAGCCACGCTTGCCCGTCGCGCGGCGGATGCTCGGGCCACGCCCGCAGCGCCTCCAGCAGCGCCTCCTGGAGCGCGTCCTCGGCGGCGTCGAAGTCCTCGCCCCGCCGGACCAGCCCTGCGAGCACCCGCGGGACGAGGGCGCGTAACGCGCCCTCGTCCAGCCGTCGCGCCGATTCGTCGAGCGCGCTCACGTCAATCGTCCGACGGCGACCCCGACATGACTTCCCGGACGTCAATCCACTCGTACAGCGGCCCGCCGCCCGGGCCGGGCTCGGAGGAGATGTAGGCCGCGACCTCGACCGCGCGCTCGTGCGACTCGACGTCGATCATGTACCCGCCCGCGACCAGGTCGCTGGTCTCGGGCAGCGGACCGTCGGTGGTCACCGGCGCGGCGTCCGGGCCGCCGTAGCGCACCCACGTCTGCGCCGGCGTGAGCGCCTGCACCCCGACGAGCTCGCCGCGCTCCTCGAGCAGCTCGCCGACGTGCCGCAGGAAGGCCATGTGCGCCTCCACGTCCTCGGGCGCCCACTCGACCATCGGGGGGAAGGGATGGTGCGGCTCCGGGCCGCCGCGGTAGTGCTTGAGGAGCAGGTACTTCGGCATGGTGGTCTCCTGGTGTCGTGGGCCGCGCCTGTCGTGGCCCTTCACCTGGTGAGCGGAGCCGGTCGGAGCTTCTCGACATGGAATCACTGATCGAGCTCCGAGGCAGTCCCGTAGGGAACCCCTTCGGCCCGCCGGGCGTCGTCAAGCCCTCTCGGCCCGCCACCGATCTGCGGTTCCCGCTGTAACAGGGCGGTGGCTCACGGGAGGCTCACGACGGCCGGCCCGGCCCCCTCGAAGGTCAAGCGGGCCGATCGACGCGATCCGTCCTGGCGGCGGCGCGGGAGTGACCCGCGCCGCCGCCCGGCCTACTGTTCTCCCGCGATGAGCGATCTCGCGATCTTCACCCGCCACGGCGAGCGCTTCGTCCCGACCGCGCACGCCGTCGGGCCCTGGGACCCGGGCCAGTTGCACGGTGGCGCACCCGCCGGGCTGGCCCCCAAACCCCGGCGACGAGGGCTTTCACCTGACGGGCATGGAGATTCGCTTCGGCGGCGGAACCCGCTTCGGCGGCGGTCGCTCCCTGGGCTGGTTTGAGTCCCGCGGGCCCGCTCGTCGCCGGCGAGGAGACGAGCCCGGCGGGCCGCGTGGTCGCCGCGGCGGACTTCGGCAACGGCATCTCGCACGTCCTGGACTTCCGGACGCATCTGTTCGTCAACACGGACCTCACCGTCACGCTCCTGCGCGACCCCGAGGGTTCATGGGTGCTGCTCGACGTGCGGACCCGGATCGCCCCGGAGGCATCGGCTCCTCGAGTTCCGTCCTCTACGACGAGCGCGGCCCGATCGGATTCGCACAGCAGACGCTCTTCGTCGCGGCCCGCTGAGCGGGTCCTCGCGAGTGCTTGCGCGCCGACGTGCCTGCGAGAATCGGCGCGTGGGTTCGGCCATCTCCCTACGCGGCGTCGTGAAGCGCTACGGCGACCTGCGCGCCGTCGACGGGCTCGACCTCGACGTGCCCGAGGGCAGCTGCGTCGGCCTGCTCGGGCCCAACGGGGCGGGCAAGTCGACCACCATGAAGCTCCTGACCGCCCAGGCGATCGCGGACGCGGGCGAGCTCGTGGTCCTGGGCTGCGTGCTGCCGGGCGAGAGCAAGCAGGCGCGTGCCCAGATGGGCGTCGTGCCGCAGCTCGACAACCTCGACACCACGCTCAGCGTCCGCGACAACCTGCGGGTCTTCGCCAGGCTCTACCGGGTGGCGAAGGGCGAGCGCGAGGCGGCGGTGCGCGGCGCGCTCGAGCTCGCGACGCTCACCGATCGTGCCGACGAACGCGCGGACAAGCTCAGCGGAGGCATGCGGCGGCGGCTGCTGATCGCCCGCGCGCTCGTGCACCGGCCGCGGCTCGTGCTCATGGACGAGCCGACCGTCGGCCTGGACCCACAGGTCCGCCAGGAGCTCTGGGCGCTCATCGCCCGCCTCCGCAGCGAGGGGACGTCGATCCTGATGAGCACGCATTACATCGACGAGGCCGAACGGCTGGCCGACTCGGTGACGATCATGAGCCACGGCAAGGCGGTCTCCGTCGGCGAGCCCGGCGCACTGATCGCCGAGCACGCCGGCCGGGAGGTGCTCGAGGTCTACGGCCCGCCCGACCGGCTGCGCTCCGTCGAGGCCGACGCGCAGGCGCGCGGACACGCCACGCGGCGAACCGGTACCAGCGTGGCGATCCTGGGCGTCGAGGCGGCCCGGTCAGACGCGACCAACGGAACCTTCCCTGAAGGCCACCGCCGCGCAGCGAACCTCGAAGACGTCTTCGTCCACCTCACCGGGGAGGAGATCGCCTGATGGCCACCCCGGCTCCCGCGCGGCGCCTGCGCCGCCTCGAGCGCGCCGCGATCGGCGGCGTCGTCTTCCGGGAGGTCGTGAACTTCGGCTCCTACTGGAAGGCGACGACGTTCTCCTCGACCGTAGAACCGACGATCTACCTCCTCGCGTTCGGCTTCGGCTTCGGCACGCTGGTCTCCGAGGTCGGCGGCTTCGACTACGTCGACTTCGTCGGCACGGGCACAGTCGCGACGGCGGTGCTGTTCTCCAGCGCGTTTCCTGCGATGTTCGGGACCTTCGTCAAGCACCGCTTCCAGCGCACCTACGACGCGATCCTCGCCGCGCCCGTCGACGTCGAGGAGCTCGTCACCGCCGAGGCGCTGTGGATCGCGGTGCGCGCCGGCGTCTACGGGTGCACGCCGATGCTCGTCGCGATCCTCTTCGGCCTGGACCCGTCGCCCGGGATGCTCCTCGTGCCGTTCGTCGGCTTCGTCACCGGCCTCGGCTTCGCCTGCTTCGGGATCTTCGTCGCCGCGGTCGTGTCGGCGATCGAGAACTTCAACTACATCGTCAGCGCGGTGCTCACCCCGCTGTTCCTGGTGGCGGGGACGTTCTTTCCGATCGAAGGGCTCCCGCAGTGGGCGCAGGTCGCCGCGGAGCTCAACCCGCTGCACCACTGTGTCGAGCTCGTGCGCGACTGCGTGTTCGGCTTGAAGCCGGGAACCGACGCCCTGCGGCTGCTCGCGCTTGCGCTCTTCGCCCTCGTCATGTGGCGCACCGCGATCAACCGGATGCAGAAGCGGCTGATCGACTGATCCGCCGATCGTCTTGTCACCGGTTAAACACGTTCGTCTCGTTAATTGCCTCGCGTGCGCGGGAACGCACCCCTCATGGCTTCCCCGGATGTGACCGCCCTGGACCCTGAGGTTCGCTCGCGCATCGACGCGCTCGTCGTCGGCGCCGACGCTCAGGAGTGCGTCAGCCTCTCGCAGCTCGCCGAGATCGCTGAGGATCTCGAGCTCGACGACGAGCAGGCGCACATCGTGCACGACTATGTCGAATCGGTCGGCTTCGACGTGTCCGATGACTGCGCGCGCGTCGAGCTTCCCGCCCTGCCTCCGGGCGCCGGCCGCGGGACGAAGGTCGGCTACCGCGGGTGGGCGGGCAGCACCACCGATGCGCTCCAGCTGTTCCTCAACGAGATCGGCCGCCATCCCCTGCTGACCAAGTCCCAGGAGCAGGCCTTGGCCAAGCGCGTGGAGGACGGCGACGAGGCTGCCAAGGAGCAGATGATCAACGCGAACCTGCGCCTGGTCGTGTCGCTCGCCCGCCGGTACCAGGGCCACGACCTGCCGCTGCTCGACCTCATCCAGGAGGGGATCTTCGGGCTGATCCGCGCCGTGGAGAAGTTCGACTGGCGCAAGGACTTCAAGTTCTCGACCTACGCGACGTTCTGGATCCGGCAGGCCATCCAGCGCGGCATCGAGAACAAGGCACGCACGATCCGCATTCCCGTCAACGTCTCCCAGCGCGAGCGGCGCGTCGCCCGTGTGGAGCGAGAGCTGGCGATCAAGCTCGGCCGCCCGCCGGCCGACGAGGAGGTCGCTCAAGCCGCCGAGCTCTCCCTCAACCAGCTCGCTGACGTCCGCGACCTCGCCCGGACCGTGACGTCACTCGACAAACCCGTGGGCGAGAGCGACGAGTCCGCCCTCGGCGAGCTGCTGCCCGCCAGAGGCGCCTCGACCGAGGAGGAAGTGATCGTCGGTCTGCAGGAGGACGCGATAAGACGCGCGCTGGAGGGCCTGCCCGACGTCGAGCGCAACGTGCTGCGGCTGCGCTACGGCATCGCGGGAGGCGACGGCCCGCACCCGCTGACCGAGACGGGCCGGCGCCTGGGGATCTCCGCAGACCGCGTACGCGAGGTCGAGCGCCGGGCGCTCGAACGCCTCTCGGTCAACCGCGAGATCGGAGCGCTGCGCCAGGCAGCGTGACGGGGTCCCCGCTGACCGTCAGCGCTTGACACCGACCATCGCGATGTAGTGCAGCGGCTCGCCGCGGACGTCGAGCCGGTGCTGGTAGCGCCGGCGGGCGCGCTCCTGGAGCTGTCCCTCGCCGAGGAGCCGCAGGATGTGGGCGGAGAAGCCGGAGGCGTCCGTGGTCTCGAGGAAGTCCTCCTTGATGGTGAAGGCGATCCAGCCGCCGGGGCGCACACAGTCGAACGCGGCCCCGAACACCTCGGGCGGGACATCGCCGAAGCCGAGCGCCGCCACGGACGTCATCGCGGCGAAGTCCGCGACCTCCAGCTCCGCGCGGACGTCCGCGGGCGGGGACAGCAGGTCGCAGACGAAGTAGTCGGCGTAGACGCCGGGGCGATCTCGTTCGGTGGCCTCGCCCGCCGCGGGCACGATGTCCACGCCCACGACCTGCCCGAACCCGCGCCGGCGAAGCTCCTCGCCGACCATGCCGTTGCCCGCGCCGAGGTCCAGCACGCTCATGGACGCCGGATCCTGTCCCGCGCCGGTCACCTGCTCGGCCAGCAGATCGGTCACGACCGTGGGCGACTGGCACTCCAGGCGCTCGTAGAACAGGTGCTCGTAGAGCCCTTCGACGGCGAAGATCTCGTCGTAGTCGTGGAAGCGGATCCGGCGGCGGGCGCCGTGCTGCTGCACCTCGCACCACTCCTCGTCCTGACTCAGGGCCAGCTCGGATCGCGAGGGGAAATGGACAGTCAGCGAGGCACTCGGGGAAGTGGGCATGGACGGGCTCCTACCCATATTCTCGATTCTGGCGTCCTGGGCACCGTCCCGGTGCTCCTCACCACCCGTCCTGCGCGGCCTGGCCGTAGAGCGCCGGCCAGTCCTCCTCGACGTCCAGGCGGGCCAAGAGCGTGGCGAGGCCCACCAGCATGCGCAGCGGCCAGAGGTCCTCGGGCGGCACGGAGGTCACCTGGGCCAGCGGCCAGAGCGCCTCGGCGTGGGCGGCGGCGCGCTTCCCGGTCTCCACGAGGGCGGAGGCGTCCATCCGCGAGGGACCGTCGAGGCGGCCCGCGAGGATGTCCTGACCGAGGACGAGTGTCGTGGCGCCGACCTCGGCGGGGAGCCACCCGAGCAGCTCGAGCGAGGCGCCGAGCGTCTCGGCGTCCTGAGCGAGGAACGCGTCGAGCGCGATCAGCCCCTCGTCGACGCGCGTGGCCGACATCTGGCGCGTCGCGCCGAAGTCGAGAAAGGCGAAGCGGCCGTCGGCCATCCGCACCGCGTCAGCGGGATGCGGGTCGGCGTGGACGGTGCCAAAGCGCGCCGAGCCGACGTGGAAGAGCACGAGCGCGCGCGCCGCCGCCGCTCGCTGTCCGGGGTCGGTGAGCTCGCCGACGGGCGTTCCGTCGATCCAGGCGCTCACGAGCACCCGCTCGTGGCAGAGCGAGCTCACCGGCGCGGGAACGTGGAGTTGCTCGTGGCGTCGGAGCGCGCGGGCGAACGCCCGCTGGGTGGAGGCCACGTGCTCGAGATCGAGCTCGTCGAGGACCCGCTCGCGGACCTCCCGCAGCAGCAGTCCCGCGGCCATGGAGGGGAAGACCGCGCCGAGTGGCCGGATGAGCGTCTCGAGCAGGTTGAGATCAGAACGCACCTGGTCGGGAAGCCCGGGCCGCAGCACCTTGACCGCGACGTCGGCGCCCTCGTGCACGCCGCGGTGCACCTGCGCGGCCGGGGTGCGGGCGACGGGCTCGGGGTCGAGCTCGTCGAGGACCTCTCCCGAAGGCTCCCCCCAGGCGTCGCTCAGTGCCTTCTCGACCTCGTCGAACGAGAGCTCCTGCGTCGCCTCGGCGTGCGCGCGCTCCATCTGTTCGACGGCGCGCCCGCGGAACTCGGGCGACAGCGTCGCGGGGTCGACCACGTCGCGCAGTCCGGCCAGGGCGAGACGGGCGGTGGTGGTGCCGCGCGCGAGGCGCAGGCCGGTGTCGGCGAGGGCGCGGAGCGCGTCGCGGCGGGGATCGGTGGCCATCGACTTCTCAGCATGCCCGGTTCTGCGGCTCCCGGTACGGTGGCGCTGCCCGCTGGGGAAGCCGATCCGCGGTGTTACCTGCGCACAACCGCCACAGCGCGGAGCGGCACGGTACCCTCTCGGGGCAGATGGTCGCGGCCCACTGACGGGCGCGACACCGAGGGGGTTACCAGGCGACGCGATTCGGGCCAAGCCGCCGACCGCGTGGGTCTGTGTCCTCTGCGTGCGACATGGGGACGGTGTGCACTCCCCGCAAACGGGTAGGTCCACTTCCCATCGCAAGTCTGATCGCCGCGCCCCGCCGGACGGAACTTCTTGCACCGACCAGGAGATCACTTGGCAAGCGACCAGCACAGCACTGCGCCCCTCGAGCTGCTCGGCGCGTTCGAGAGCACCTACCTTCCGGTCCACGACGTCGACATCGTCGAGACATCGGGGCACGACCGCCGCTGGCGGGCCGACCTCGAGCTCATGAGCTCGATGGGGGTGTCGCGGCTCCGGTACCCCATCCGGTGGCACCGCGTCGAGCCGGTCGCCGGGCAGTACGACTGGGCGCACACCGACGAGGTGATGGCGTTCATGCGCAGCGCGGGCCTGCGGCCGATCGTCGACCTCGTGCACCACACGAGCTACCCGCGATGGCTCGAGGCCGGCTTCGCCGACCCGCGCTTCGGCCCCGCGTTCCTCGCGTACGCCGAGGCGTTCGCAAGACGCTACGGGTGGATCGAGGAGTACACGCTGTTCAACGAGCCGTTCGCGACGCTCTTCCTGTCCGGGCACGATGCCGTCTGGCCGCCGTACCACCACGGCGTCGAAGGCCTGGTGGGACTGATGCGAAGCGTGCTGCCGGCGGTCGCCGCCGCCAGTCGCCGCTACCGCGAGCTCCTGCCCGGTGCCCGCCACGTGTGGACCGACTCCTGCGAGGGTCACACCGCCCTCGACGAGCCGGCGAAGGCCTTCTCCGAGTACTGCGACGATCGACGCTTCTTCGCGATCGACGCGTTCCTCGGGAGGGCCTCGGACACGAGCCGGCCGTTCGTGGCCGCCGTCGTGGAAGCCGGCGGCAGCGACCTCCTCGAGATGGAACCCGGGGTCGTCGACATCGTCGGGCTGGACTACTACGCCCACCATGAGTGGAGCTACCGCGGCAGGACCGTCGCCCTGCCCGTCGAGGTCTCGAGCGGCTCCCGCCATCCCCTCGGCCCCGGCCACCCGCAGGAGGAGGCCGTCGAAGGACTGGTGCCCTCGTTGCGACCGCGCGGCCTCGCGGCGCTCGCCATCGAGTACCACGACCACCTGGCGCTCCCGATGATGCTCGGCGAGACCAACATCCAGGGAGCCACCTCGGACCGTGCGACCTGGCTGAAGCACACGCTCGAGCAGACCGAGGTCGCGCGGGCCGCCGGCGTCCCGATCGACGGCTACTGCTGGTTCGGCTTCCTGGACTCGCTGGACTGGAGCTCACTGCTGGCCCGCTGCGACCGCGAGATCGACCCCGTCGGCGTCATCCGCCTCGACGAGCGCCTCGAGCGTCACGAATCGACCATGTCGCGGGCCTGGGCGCTCGCGGCCTCCGGCGCATCGTCGGCTGACCTGCCGGCCTACCGGCTGACTCCCAGGGTCGCCGAGTGGACGCAGCACCTCGCGCCGCTCATGGCGCACTTCGACTGGTCGGTTCCACCGCAGGACGAGGTCGACGTCTTCCACCAGGGCGCAAAAAGAGTCGCCGTCGAGCTGCAGGAGCAACCGGCATGAGCGTCCGCCCCGAGCTGGTCGTCTTCTCCCACCTGCCGTGGAACTTCGTCTTCCAGCGGCCCCAGCACCTCATCTCGCGTTTGGCGGTGGGGCGCAGGACCTGGTTCGTCGAGGAGTGTCGCGTCGTCGAGGACATCGAGGTGCCACGTCTGTGCGTCGAGGCCAGCGGGCCGGTGCAGCGCGTCTGGCTCGAGGTGCCCGGTCCGCAGCGACTGGCAGGCTTCGACGACTCGGCGGCCGGGGACTACCCGGACGCCATCGCTCAGCTCCTGGGCTCCCGCCCCGACCGGACGGTGTGGACGTACACCCCGATGGCCCTGCCGCTGATCGCGAAGCTGGACCGCTCTCTCCTGGTCTACGACTGCATGGACGACCTGGCGTCGTTCGCGTTCGCAGCGCCCACGATGCGCGACAACCAGGATCGGCTGCTGGCCGAGAGCGACCTCGTCTTCACCGGCGGGCGCACGATTCACGCCGGCGTGAAGGACCGCGCCGGCTGTCCGGTCCACCTCTTCCCGTCCGGAGTAGAGCCAGAGCACTACGCGGCGGCGCACACGCAGCGCCGCGATCGCAGTCGTCCCGTCGCCGGCTACGTCGGGGTCATCGACGAGCGCATCGACCTCGACATCGTCGCGGGGCTGGCAGAGCAGCTGCCCGGCTGGGACATCCAGATGGTCGGCCCCGTCTTCAAGGTCTCGCCCGCGGACCTGCCCCGGGCCCCGAACCTGCACTACCTCGGTATGCAGCCCTACGAGCGGCTCCCGGAGATCATGGCCGGCTTCGACGTCGCACTGATGCCCTTCGCGCTCAACGAGGCCACACGTTCGATCAGCCCCACCAAGACCCTGGAGTACCTCGCGGCCGGCCTCCCGGTGATCTCCACGCGCGTCGCGGACGTCGTGGCCGACTACCGCGGGGTCGTCGCCTTCGAAGACGACGCCGAGGGGTTCGCGACGGCCTGCGACAGGGTGCTTCGGGACCGCCTGGAAGACCGGGAGACCCGGGTGGCACCGCTGCTGAAGCTCCACCACTGGGACACGATCGCCGACCGGATGCAGGCGCTCAAGGACGAGGCGCTCGGCATCGAGGACGAGGGCGAAGAGGCGGCCGTGGGGACGGCGCGGTCGTGACGGCCGAGACCGTCGTCTTCTCGAGCTGGAACGGGCGCTGGTCCGACAGCCCGCGGGCGATCTCCGAGCACCTGGAGCGGACCGGGGCCCCGGTGCGCCAGCAGTGGATTCTGGCCCCGGGCGCCGGGGAGAGGCCGCGTGACGTCGAGTGCCTCGCGCCGGGAAGCCCCGAGGCACGCAGCGCGCTGGAAGCCGCGCGGTACATCGTCTCCAACGACGTGCTTCCGCTCGACTTCGTCAAGCGTGACGATGCCGTGTACGTCCAGACCTGGCACGGCACGCCACTGAAGCGGATCGGCTACGACGTCATCGATCCGCAGTTCCCCGGCCACGAGCATCACTACGCCGTCGAGCTCGCGCGAGATGTCGCCCGCTGGGACATCCTGCTGTCGCCGAACACCTACAGCACGAAGATCCTCCGGCAGGCCTTCCGCTTCGACGGCCGGATGCTCGAGAGCGGATATCCCCGCAACGACGCGCTCCTCGCGGCGACACGTGACGCGGTCCGGACGCGCGTACGCGCGGCGCTGGCCCTCGGCGACGACGCCTGCGTCGTCCTGTACGCGCCCACGTGGCGCGAGAGCTTCGAGATGACGCTGGAACTCGACCTGCGGCAGCTGCACGCCTCGCTGGGGGATGAGGTCGTCGTCCTGGTCAGAGCGCACGGCCTCACGGCTGACAACGCGGTACTCACCGCCGGGCCGGGCCGGCGGGACGTGACGCGGTGGCCGGACATCGCCGAGCTGTACCTCGCCGCCGATGTGCTGCTCACCGACTACTCCTCGGCGATGTTCGACTTCGCCATCACGACGAAGCCCCAGCTGTTCTTCACCTACGACCTCGAGGACTACCGCGACCGCCTTCGCGGGTTCTACTTCGACTTCGAACGCGAAGCACCCGGCCCGCTTCTGCGCACCACCGCGGACGTCGCCCAGGCCCTTCACGACCTTCCCCTCGTCACCGACACCTACCGCGACGCGTACGAGCGCTTCTCTCAGAGGTTCTGCGACCGCGACGACGGTCGAGCATCGGCTCGGGTCGTCGAGGCGGTCTTCGGGCACGTCCTCTGAGGGACGACGTGGCGTCGTCGCGCGCGCGAGTTCCCTCGTGTCGCGGGCGAGGCGCGCTAAGCTGACCGCTCAAGGTCGGCGCAGCCCGCCACGACGTCAATGGGTTCCGGTGAACCACGTCTCTCCGAGGGGAAGGGGTGGGGCCGACGAATCCGGCGGTGGCAAGGCTGGATCGATCTGGACTCATTCACTGCTACCCGCTCGGTCAGCCACGCCGCCTTCGCGTTGCGCCGGTTCGCCCTTCGAGCAGCCCACGCGGGAGCAACAGATGGCTGACGGGACGCAGCAAGACGAGCAGCGCAGCAACGAGCGTGAGGCGCCGTTCGGACTCATGGTCGCCATCTCCCGGGAGATGACCCAGCTCTACAAGGAGCAGTTCGGCCGTGGGCCCACGAAGGTCCGCAGCGAGTGGGCGGGCCCGGACGTGATCGTCGTACTACTCGAAGATACGCTCAGCCCGGCCGAGCGCAATCTGGTCAGGATGGGCGAGCACCAGCGGCTCCGCGACATCCGCATGTTCTTTCAGTACTCCACCGTCGCCGAGTTCTGCGAGCCGATCGAGCGGCTCACCGGCCGCAAGGTCCGGTCCTTCTTGAGCGGCATCGACACCGAAGTCGGCGGCCTGTCCACGGAGACGTTCGTCCTGCACCCCGACGGCTACGACGGGCCCTCCAGGATCGCGTCCGCCCGGTCCTGACGCGTCGGGTCGACGAACCTCTCACGGGCGGGCGCACCGCGCGATCTGCGGGCCGGGCGCGCCTGCTTGGGAACTTGGAGGCTCTCCATGTATCGCCGTGTGGGCGCCGGAAGCAGCGTCGCCCGCGAATCCCGACAGTCTCCTAGCGGGCGGTCCGGCCGCCGTTCCCCGCCGGGCGGGCGTCCTTGTCCGACGAGACGGCACCGGCCGCCAGCGCCGCCACGGTCAGCGCGATGTGCAGCACGTTGTCGGCCGGGTTGACGGGAATCAGGCCGAGCACGTCGTTGCCGTCGATCAAGCCGATCAGCGTCACGATCGCATACACGGCGCCGAAGGCCAGGACGCCAAGCCGGGCCGTGGCCCGCTTCGGCGCGACCGCCAGAAGCAGCAGTCCTGAAGCGAGGTGCACGATGTTGTGGATGCCGTTGACCTCCAGGATGCCGAGCAGCTTGTCGCCGTCGATGTCGCTCCCCGTGTTGAACGAGCTGTCGGCCACGAAGCCGATCAGTCCGGCGAGGACGAGCACCGCGCCGGCGACGTATGCGAACAACTGAGCGGGCGTCTTGTCGCCCTCGGTGCTCTTGGCATCGGTTCGAGCGGTTCCGGCTGAGCTGGACATGCGAATCTCCTCCTGGGTCAGAGCGGCTTCGGCTGAAGCGGCGTATCGCTTGCTACCCGTGCCGCGGAAACCTCACAACGCATGAAAGACCGCACCCATGATGCGCGGCAGCGGAGCTCTCGCGTGGTGGCGTCAGTCACCGTCACGTCCCTAGGGTTGGTGTAAGAGGCGGTCGAACAGCGCCGCGGAGGCGCTGCGGCAAGCAGCGCGCCCTCCACTCCGCTGCTCTGGATCGACCTCCTCGGCCGTTGCCGCACGTGCGCGACGACTCGGGCACCCGGTATCACTCAGCGGCGTGCGCTCCACGTGGGCGCGCTAGTTGCCAATCCTCATCACTTGCGGCCGCTGCTCTGACCGGCGGCGCGGGCGACGGCTGCGGCTATTGGGTATGGTCGATCTCCAACACGCGGTCGACCGTATCGGGCGCCGCGACACGGTTCTCGTCAAACGACTTACCGGGTCAGGCCGAGGACGGGCGAGTCGCTATACGCGCCGGGGGACAGGCCGCGCGTCGCTGGTCCAACGGAGCGCTACGCCGGCCACAAGTCCCCCCGCTTGGACGACAAGCGTTGGTCCTCTGCTGCCGTAACCGCCTCCGGTGTTGCCGGGCCAGTTGTCGCTGGTCTCCGACCACGGGGCCTTGTGCTTGGCCCGGCGATTGAAGGTGCCCGGTAGCCGCGGACGAGGTACACGATTACTGCGCTCTACGGGCTGCACGCCGACGGCGGGAATTCGGCCGTTGAGCGAGTGTGACGCGGGGTCCCTGACCGCGATACGGGAGCCGCGTGCCGGAGACAGGGCGCCGCGCCAGTTGACGGGCCTATCGTGCGTACACCGATGTCAACAAGACATCGCCAAGGGCGCGCTCGGGTTCGCCTGGAGCGCGTCGGTGCGGCGCGCGGCGTAGGCCCGGGAGCTTGGGGGGCCAGATGGCGGCAAGCGAGGTCCTCGCGCGAAGGCGACCGCGGGCGCCTCGAAGACTGCGACGTCGCCCGAAACGGGGCCGGTCGAAACCTGACCCCTTACGCGGGTCGGGGCGCCGGAGTTGCTCGGTCTGCCGAGGGCCGCGACAAGGACTGCCTCGAGGACGAGGTTGCGGGGCCGCGCGCGGCCGCGAGCGAACGAGCTACGCGACGGCTGCCATCTGCGTAGGCTCGCCCGCGAATGCGTGGTGCTCTGCTTCGAACGTTCTCGATCCTCGCATGCTTCGCCGCGGGCTGCGGCGGCGGCAACGCGCCATCGAGCACAGTCGAAGCCGACCCGCTGCCTGCCTCCGACCGAGCCGTCAACGCAGCGCCGGCGCGCGCTTCTGAGGCCGTAGTCACGATCGGCCTCGAGCGGCTCAACGGACCGGAGGCCAGCGTGCTGAAGGGCAAGCGCGTTGGCCTCATCGCCAACGGGGCGTCGGTGACGTCCGATGCAACGCCCTCCGCGGCAGCTCTGCGCGCTCAGGGCATCCGCGTCGTGCGGCTGTTCGCGCCCGAGCACGGCTTGTCCGGACGGCTCGCGGGCGGCGAGCGCGTCAAGGGCCGCGCTGACGTCGTGAGCCTCTACGAGCCCGGCCATCGCAAGCCGACGCGGGCCGATCTGCGCGGTCTCGACGCTCTCGTCTATGACATGCAGGACGCCGGAGTGCGCTTCTTCACGTACATCAGCACGATGATCTATGCCCAGCGCGCGGCGGCAGCCGCGGGCGTGACGTTCGTCGTGCTCGACCGTCCCAACCCGCTCGGAGGCGAGATGGTCGCCGGGCCCGTCGCAGATCTCCCCGACACGATCCTCAGCGTTGCGCCGGGACCGCTCGTGCACGGCTTGACGCCGGGGGAGATGGCGCGGCTCGTCCGGGAACGCAGCAGCCCTCGCGGGCGCCTCGTCGTCGTGCCGATGGAAGGCTGGCGGCGCGACATGACGTGGAAGGACACCGGGCGTCGTTGGGTGGCGCCGTCGCCGAGTCTGCGCTCCGCGCAGGCGGCACTGCTGTATCCGGGGATCGCGCTGCTCGAGGGGACAAATGCCTCCGACGGTCGTGGCACGGGCATGGCGTTTCGCAAGCTCGGCGCACCGTGGGCGCGGGTCGGTCGGTTGCTGAGGGCCGCGGACGTGCCGGGCGTCGAAGCGGTGCGAAGCAGCTTCACGCCTCACCCGACGCCGACGGGACCGCGCCCGAAGTTCAACGGCCAGCGCTGCCGCGGCATCGCGCTCGAGGTGACCGGCGACGGCGTCGACACCTTCGAGCTCGGCCTGCGACTGCTGCGGGCGCTGCGCTCGCAGCCGGGCTTCGAGTGGCTCCTTGGCGGCGCGTCGATCGACACACTCCTAGGCACCCGACGGCTACGACGAGCGCTTGACCGGGACGCATCTGTGGCGGCGATCGTCGCCTCGCAGCGTGGCGGCGTCGCCGCCTGGCGACGCGCGCGAAAGGCCTTCCTGCTCTACGACTGACCCCAGATCAGTCAGCCGCCGGCCCCGGCGCGCCATGGACGTGCCTACCGATCCGCCGGCGTCATGCTGAAAAGCCACGCGCGACGCGCGGCCCGCGGCGCTCCGCCTCTCGAGCGCGTGTCCCAGGCGTCCTTCGGCGAACAAACCCCCGCACGCTGGAAACCTCGGTCATGCCTCAGAGGACCAGCGTGCCGCGACCTCCCGAGCGGTCCGGTCGCTGCCCGTTTCAACGAAGCCCGCAGCTGGCGACGGCGCCCCTCGACAGTTCGTATCGGTCCCTCGGGAGGCCTGCCGGGCTGATCGGACGGGCTGTCGAGCGGTTTCGCCGACGTCGAGGAGGTCGCACCCGAGGAGTGGCCGGCTTGCGAGTAGCGACGGCTGCTGCATCGAGGCCTCAAAGCAGCGCCGTTGCTCGGCGTCTGGCGGCGTCGCGGTGGTTGCGCCCGGCGCGGGCGGGGGTATGTCGTCGCATGGATCACGGCGCTCCGAGTTCGTTCTTGCAGATCGGCCCGGGTGTTGACGTCGTCAGCGCAGATGGTGAGCGCGTCGGAAAGCTCGAGCACGTACTTGTCGACGAGCAGGCGGCGATCTTCGACGGCGTCGTGATTGACGTCGCGAGAGGTCCGGGCGGGCATCGCCTCGTCGATGCGCCCGAGGTGCTCGAGTTCCGTGAGCGCGCGGTTCTGCTGGCGTTACCGGCAGCCGTCGTCGATGAGCTGCCTACGCCCAGCGCGAACCCCGCGGTCGTCCAGCACGGCGGTGCCGAGGATTTCGAGAGCGAGCTCGTGCAGAAGCTGCGTCGCGCGTGGGACCTCATCTCGGGCCGCTACTAGCCGGCTGGCAGTCGGTGCCGGCTTCGTATCTGACGCTCGAGCGCGGAACGTCGGTCGTCGATCGTTTCGGCCACGCGGTCGGCCGCGTCAAGCGGGTGCTGATCGCCGAGGGCTTGTGCTTCGATGGCATCGTGGCGACACGAAGGCAGGCCTACGTTTCGTAGATGCGCCCCGAGCACCCGGGTCCGAAGGGCCCAAGTGCGGTGCGCGCCCTGGCGGCGACAGGACTCCCGCCTGGCCCGCTGCTCGATGCGCTGGGCAGCTACGTGCGGCGTCATAGCGTCGGCGAGATGACCACGCTGGTGTACGCCGACTGGACGTCTGCTCGGGGCGCTGCTGCGATACGCGTGCGCCGGACACCCCCGCCGCTGATGACCAGCCCCGGTGCTCGGCCGTGTCACGCGTGGGGCGGACTCGACTGCCGCCACGAGGTCATGAGCCGCGCGGAAGGGACCCAGTGGCCTCCCGCGGGGCGCCAGGCTGGTGCTCAACACCGACGGCCTGATCGAGCGACGTTCGCACACGCTGACCGACGGCCTGACCCGGCTCGCCGACGAAGCGTCGCGGCACCGTGGGCTCGCCCCGTCCGCCTTGATCCGCGCCGTCCTGCGTGCCCTTTCGAACCGGCTCACGCGGACGACAGCTGCCTGCTGGCCCTCCGGCGAGCCGGCACGGACCCCGTCGCGGCGGCGCCCGGCGATCGCCGCGAATAGCACCGGCTACGGCGAGGGCCGCTCGACCATCGCGCTCCCGCCGCCCCGGCGGACCGGCTCGGCTGCGGCCACTACGCCGCCGCCCTCGAGGAGCTCGATCCCCGTGGCGGCGCCGATCTCGGCCGTCGAGGTGAAGCGGTGACCCTTCGCCTGCAGCGCGGCCGCTTCCGGCGTCTGCAGGAACGCCGGCTCCGCCTGCGTCGTGGCGGTGTTGCGCTGCGCGGTCCGCGGCGCGGCGATCGCCTCCGGCAGCGTCATCCCGTGGTCGATGCGATCGTTGAGCAGCTGCAGGACCGTGGTGATGATCGTCGAGCCCCCGGGCGTGCCGAGGGTCAGCCACGGCCGCCCCGAGCGCAGCACGATCGTCGGGCTCATGGAGCTGCGCGGCCGCTTGCCCGCCTCGACGCGGTTGGGGTGGGTCAGCGAGTCGTAGTTGAAGTCCGTCAGCTCGTTGTTGAGCAGGAAGCCGTAGCCCGGCACGACGAGGCCGGAGCCGCCGGTGGACTCGATCGTGAACGTGTAGGAGACGACGTTGCCGGCGCGGTCGGTGACGGAGATGTGCGTCGTCGAGCCCGCGCGCTCGGTCGTGGCCGACATCTGGCCCTGGCGGCGGCCGGGCCGCTCGTCGTCGAACGGGTAAGGATCGCCGGGCGCGATGGGACTGGTGGCGGCGCTGTCGCCGATCAGCGCGCGCCGCGTGGCGGCGAAGCCGTCCGACAGCAGGCCCGCCAGCGGGACGTCGAAGTACGCCGGGTCGGCAAGGTACGCGTTCCGGTCGGCGAACGCCAAGCGCGACGCCTCCAGCCGGCGGTGGAGCGCCTCCGTGCGCGGCAGCGAACCGAGGGGATAGCCCTCGAGGATGTTCAGCGCCTCGCCGACGGTCGATCCGCCGCTGGAGGGCGGGCCCATGCCGAGGATCTCGAGGCCGCGGTAGCCGCTGCGGGTCGGCTCGCGGCGCTCGGCGTCGTACTTGCGCAGGTCACGCTCGTCCATGACGCCCGGCCGCCACGTGTGATTCGCCGTCGGGCTCACGGGCGGCCGACGCACGGTCTCGACGATCGCGTCCGCGATATCGCCGCGGTAGAAGGCCTTCGTGCCGCGCCACGCGATCTGCGTCAGCGTGCGCGCGAGATCGGGGTTGCGGAAGACCGTGCCGACGTCGCGCGGCGTGCCGTCGGGATCGAGGAACAGCGCCTTGGTGGCCGGCGCGTCGTCGAAAAAGTCGAGGTTCTCCCGCGTCTGCGCCGCGAACGTCGCGTCGACGACGAAGCCCTCGCGCGCGATGCGGATCGCGGGAGCCAGCGCCCTGGCGAGCGAGATCGTGCCGTGGCGCTTGAGCGCCTGCGCCCAGCCCTCGACGGTCCCCGGAACGCCGACCGACAGGCCGCTGTAGCGGGCCGCGGGGAACGGCAGCGGGGCGCCGCCCTCCATGAACGACGCCGGGCCCATCGCGGCGGGCGCGGTCTCGCGATGATCGATCGTCGTGGCCCGCTGCTTGCGCGCGTCGTAGGAGAGCAGGAAGCCGCCGCCGCCGATGCCGCACGAGAACGGCTCCGTGACGCCGAGCACCGCGGCCGCGGTGACTGCTGCGTCGACGGCGTTGCCGCCTCGCGTCAGCGTCGCCATCGCCGCGCTCGTCGCGAGCCGGTCGACGGTCGCGGCGGCGCCGCCGGTTCCCGTGGACGTCGAGGGGCCGGTGGCCGGCTGGGTCTGCGCGGAGGCCACGGGCGCGAACGCCAGCGCCACCGTGATGGCGAGCGGGAGGAGCAGCGCGCGAACAGGCAAGCCGGCGGGCGAGCGCGTGCTGCGCAAGCCGACGGTCACGCCGGACCCGCGGTCGAGATCGCCTTGCCAGTCCGTCTTTGCTGAGCGCTCAAGCGCCATCGTTGCCCTCCTGCAGTCGCCTGGCGCGAGCTTACCGCGGCATGGCCCGCCCGTGAACAGGCGCCTTCGTCGGCGAACTCGGCACGGCGATGGATGAGCGGGAGCTGCTGCTTTCGCCTGAGAGCGGGCACTCCGCTTCTGCCTCGAAGCGCAGAGTGCGATGCGCTGGACGGCGATCCACCCCGCCGTAGGGGGCGCGTCCCGACGCGGGCGTCGGGGCGTTAGGTCGCGTGGTCTTGGGCGCACGAGCGCATCGCGGCCTTGGCCCGGGTGTTGAGACCGGTATGCCATGTCGACCACTCCTCGTTTTGGTGGCCGTCCTCTTTGCGGGCGCGGTCGTCGTCGGGGCGTCGCTCGCTGAGCCCACCGCGCGCGCGGCGTCCCGCGAGCCCGCGTGCACCCCGCCCAGGACACGGACCGTCGCCCGCAGTACGACGGCTCGGCTGTTCCTGCGCCGCGGGCAACTCGCGGCCTGCGTCATCGCCGACGGCCGGATCGAGGACATCTCGGCGTACACCACCGGCACGCTGCACGGTTCGCTGGCCGCGTACCCGGGCGTCTCCTACAAGGGCGACGGCATCGACGAGGTGGACTCGCTGGCGATCTACGTGCCCAGCCTTCGCCGGCGCAAGATCCTGCGCGTGGTCGAGGTGCCCGTGCAGTCTTATTCCGCCCGCGAGGTGGCAAGTCTTGCGCTGCTGGGCGACGGCACCGTCGCCTGGATCACCTGCCCGGCGAACCGTCGCGACGAGCCGTGCGCGAGCCGGGGACTGCGGCGAGTCATGCTCGAGCCGCTCGGCGGGCCGGTCCGGATCCTGGCGAGGAGCCCGAGCATTCGAGCGCGCGGGTTGCGGTTCAGCGACAGCGGCCGCGTCCTGCGCTGGCGCGAAGGCAGCCGCGTACGCCACACTCGCATCCGATAGCCCAACGACTGCCGGGGCGCCGCTGCTGCTCTGGCTACCGGGCCTGCCTCGGTGAGTAGCGAGGGCAAGACCAAAGTTCTGCTTTCGCCTGGAGGGGGCGCTGCCGCTCGTGTGCCTCAAAGCGGAAGCGCAGGAAACGCGCAGATACTACTCCGACGGGTCATATAGCGGTCACGCTTGGGCGTAGGTGACGTGGCGTTCTCGGAAGTAGCGCGCGACGCGCCAGGGCTGCTTCTGGCGGGAGCGCAGCAGCGCGCGGATGTCTGCGACGAGTTCGGTCAGGGTGGTGGGGCGCTTGCGGCCCAGGGCGTTGGCTTTGACGTCGTTGTTGAGGCACTCGGCGGGGTTGAGCTCGGGGCTGTAGCCGGGCAGGAAGTGCAATTCGATCTGCTCGGGGTGCGCCTCGACGAACTCGCGAACGATCCGGGCGCGGTGGGCGGGGTGGCCGTCGACGATCAGCACGACCTTGCGGCCGTGGTTGCCGGCGATCAGGCGCTTGATGAAGTCGAGAAAGACGGGGCCGGTGAAGCGCTCTTCGAAGACGCGGAAGCGCAGCGTGCCCTTGTTGGAGATTGCGGCGATCATGTTGGTCTTGAAGCGCTTGCCGGTGCCCTTGACGACCGGGGTCTTGCCGACCGGCGCCCACGTCCTGCCGGCGGTGTGATCGAAGCGCATGCCCATCTCATCGGCCCACAGGATCTCGGCGTTCTCGCGCCGCGCGGCGGCTTCGATCTCGGGGTAGCGCTCTTCAAGCCAGCGGCGCACCGCCTCATCGGACTGCTCATAGGCGCGGCGCATCGGCTTCTGCGGGCTCATGCCCCACGCACGCAGGTAGCGCCCTGCGGTCTCCTCACCGACACGCAGGTCGAAGGTCTGCTCGATCAACAAGGCGACCAGCGCGCGCGTCCACAAGAAGCCGGGCAGCGAGAGCTGGTCGGGGTTCTTGCCCGCGACCAGGCCAGCGATCTTGAGCTGCTGGGCCTCGGTCAACTTCGTGTGCCCGCCGCGCCGCCCACGCCGCCGCGCCGCCAGCGCCTGATCGCCGCCCGCACGATGGGCCTTGACCCACCGTCCCACGGCCTGACGACGCACCCCGACCACGCTTGCGGCCTGCTCCTGCGTGGCGCCCTCCTCCACGAGCCGAATGGCCGTCCGGCGCAGCTCCTCCTGAGCGATCTGCGGCAACGAACGAGCATCCCGCTTCACCCCCAGAACCCTACACCAAACGCCCGCTATTTACTACGCCGGAGTAGTAGCTTCTCGGTGATGGACCCACGACGATTCGAACTGGTGCCCGAAGTTGCGCCTGACGTGACGATCCACGTCGAAGATGACCGCGGGAGCATGTCGCCAGACGAGGACTTGATCGAAATCGGGTTCAGTGCAGACCGTGAGCCCGGCTTGGATTCGGAGTGACGCTCAGCGTCGATGAAGTTGTGCGCCTTCGCGACGCGCTCACCGACGTCATTGAGACTCCCCTGCCGTAGACGCCGCTTCTGCCTCGAAGCGGGGGTTCCCGGACACGTGCGTTAGCTGCTCCAGAGGGTCGAAGTTAGCGTGACCCACAATCGGCAGGCTAGACTGCTGTTGTCAAGCGGAGGCGGTCTCGGGTGCCCGGCTAATCTTCGCCGCGTGTTCAACAGGGTGCGCGTCTTGAAGCTCGGTGACGATCATGTTATTCGCCTGGGATATGGTGGAGAGAACCACGGCTGGCATGCCTTCATTCCCGCCAGGCGCAACCCATTCAGGGGGACCACACCTGCTGAAGTAATCGCCCAGTACTTAGGGGTGAGTAACGATCAGCTACCGCCTCAAGTGCGGCAATGGTCACAAAGCGTCGTACGCGAGTTGGACGAAGCTCCACGGTACGTCTGTCCGTGCTGCCACTACCGAACCCTTCTCAACGCCGACGATTACGACATCTGCCCGGTCTGCCGCTGGGAGGACGACCCGGACAGTAGGCGTCACGGCCCGGACGCTCACAGCGGCCCGAATCACATGAGCCTGAACGAGGCGCGTGCCACCTACGCTCGCCTCGGTGTCGTCAAGGCCGATCAACGACCGTACGCGCGGGAGCCCAGACCAGAGGAGTCCACCTCGTAGGAGAAGAGCCACAAGTCGAGAGCGGCCATCCACGTGGCGTTGAGAGCGCCCACTGACGCCCTTTCGGAGGTTGTCCCGTTTGCCGTGGAACTTCGCGGTGGCGATCCGGTGGTCAGGTGACGGGCGCGAGCGTAGCGGCCGCCTCGGTCGGGATGTCGATGTTGGTGGGTGGGGTGG